>DATFZM010000001.1:0-148738 GCA_035314465.1 Solirubrobacteraceae bacterium
TAGGGCTCTCTGCCGTCGCCCGCCGTGGACCCGCCCGCCGCCATCGAGCCGAACCCTACGCCCTGCGCTCGACGCCCGGCGGCAACGCGAGCACGGCACGCAGCGCGCCCGCCACGCCCCTGCCCGCGGCCAGCGCGCGCCGCAGCTCGCGGCGGTCGCGCGGGGTCGCGCGGGCGCCGGGCGCGGCCGCGTAGCGCGCGCGGGCGAGCAGCCCGACGTAGCGCCCGGCGGCGCTCTGCCCCGCCGCGCACAGGCGCGCCTCGAGCTGGGCCAGCGTGGTCGTTGGCGCGACCGGGAAGTCCACGCGCGCGAGCGCCGCGCGGAGCTCCGCGACGGCCCCCGAGGCGTCGCCTTCCAGGTCGCATCGCAGCCGCCCTGCGGCCGCGAGCCAGCGCCAGCCGAGCGCGAGAGCGCCCAGTGCGATCGCAAGGAAGGGCGCGAGCGCCCACGGCGCCAGAGCGCCCCCGCGCCCGGCGGGCAGAGCGCCGGCGCGGCGCGCCGCCGGGCCCGAGCGTGCCCCGCGTGACCCGCGCGCGGAGCCCGCGGCCGGCTCCGGACGCTGGGACGGCGCGATCGTGCCCTGCAGCGAGAGCGGCGTCGTGCTCGGCGGCGTGGGATCGAAGGGCACCCAGCCGATGCCCGCGAAGTAGACCTCCACCCAAGCGTGGGCGTCCAACGCACGCACGACCCAGCCGCCGCTCGCGGGGTCATAGACGCTCGGCGCGAAGCCGACCGCGACACGCGCGGGGATGCCGTCCATGCGCAGCATCAGCGTCATCGCACCCGAGAACTGCTGGCAGTAGCCGCCGGCGCGGCCGAACAGGAACGCCTCGAGCGGATAGCGCGCCTGTCTGGGGTGTTCGTTGTAGCGATAGCCCTCGATCAGGTAGCGCGCGGTCCGCTCGACGACGTCAAAGCTGCTCGCAGCCCCGGCCGCGAGGCGGCGCGCGAGCGCGAACATCGGACCGTACGGAGAGGCTTCGATGCGCGCCGCGATGGCGGGGTCAGACGCCGGGGAGACGCCCGGCGCGGGCGCGCCGACGAGTCTCGCCGCGCCGGCCCCGGCGCGCGCCTCCGCGGCGCGGTCGGGGGCGAGGAATCCAGACGCGTCCGCGGCCGGCAGCTCGAAGCGCGCGTAGGCCAGGTAAGCGCCAGGAAACGCCCGCCCCGCCGCCCGCATCACGGCCGGCGCCGGCGCAGGCGCATAGGAGCTGACCCGGTAGCGCGTCCCGCTCGCTGGCGCGGAGGCGAGCGCAAGCGTGCCGTCGGCCGCCCTGCGCAGCTGCGGCGCCGCGCCGCCCAGCCATTCCACGCCCGTGGCCAGGCCGCCGCCGTCGACGAGCTGCGTCGAGCGCAGACCCGCGAGCGTCACCGTCGCGGTGCGCGTGGCGGTGCTCGTCGCGGTGCGCGTGAACTCCTCGCGCAGCTCCGCCAGACCGGCGGCCGCGCTCGCGTTTGGCCCCCACGCCGGGCCGCTGGCGCCGCCGGCGCCGGCGAGGTCCAGCGCGACCCGGCCCGGGGGCGCGTCAGAACGAAGGAAGCGAACGCCATCGAAGCGGTCCAGCGCCGTGACCTTCAACAGCTCCGGCCGCGGCTCCGCGATCGTGAACATCGTCGCGGTCGAGCGCGACCAGGAGATCGGTCCGTAGGTCTGATCCCAGTCGAAGGCGACTTCCGTCGCCAGCGGGTCCCACGAGCGGTAGTCGATCCACGGCATGCGGCCGTCGAGCACGGGTACGAGCGCGAGCGCGCCGGCCGCGGCCGCAGCCAGCCACAGCGCCGCGCGAGACAGGCGCGCGGAGCTCAGCGAGGGCAGCCACAGCCAGGCGGCGAGGGCGAGCAGTAGCGCGAGCCCCTGCACGCGCCACGCGGGCGCTGTCTGGTTGACGACGCCCGCCAGCAGCAGCGCGATCAGCGTCGCGAGCGCCAGCGCCCGGCGCGCTCCGAGCCGGCGCGACGAGGGCCAGAAGCAGGATGCGGACGCCGTCATGAGGGCCACCGGCAGGACCGCGAGCACCGTCACGCGCGGCCACCGCTCCTGTCCGCGGAACGGCCACAGCCAGCCTTCCAGGCCGTCGAAGCCGCCGCGCAGGTCGCGCACGAGCGCCGCCCATTGACCCGGTAGCAGCAGCGCCGGCGGGACGCCGATCGCGAGCAGCCCGCCGGCGAAGGTAGCGAGCAGCAGCAGCACACGCAACGCGGCCGCCAGCGGCGCCGGACCACGCATGCGCGCGCTGCCCGCGAGCGCTGCGCCGCCCGCGGTCGCGATCGCAGCCACGCCGAGCACCCGCCCAGCCGGCGGGTGCTGGATCAATGTTGCGTACTCGAGCGAGACGAGCGCGGCGAGCCCGAAGAACGCGGCGAGCGCGCGCGCGCGAGGGCTCTGACGCGCAGCGGACCGACGCACCGCCGCCCTCCCTTCGGAATGACCGGCGGGCGCGAGCCTCGGGACTGCTCCTGAAGGTCCCGCGACGGCGGCGCTCACGCCGCGCTCCTGGCCGTCGCGTGCAGGGCCTGCACGGCACAGCCGGCGACCTCCAGCAGCACCTGGCGGCCCGGCGCCGGAAAGGGGGTGACGAGCAGGCGCACGCCGCCGCCTCCGCGCCGGCGCATCTCGGGCCTCGTGGCGGCGCTGACCCAGAGCACGATCGGCGCCCGCTCGACGACCGCGTCCGCGACCTGTCCGCCGGCGCCCACCAGCGCCAGACGCGTGTGCAGCGCCGGCCAGGCGCCGAGCTTGGCGTCGAGGGGGTAAGGGCGCTGCTCGTCCGGGAGCAGCACCGCCGCACCGCCGAGCCGCGCGAGCGCGACGCACAGCGACGCGGCCGCGCGCACGCAGCTGTCGAGCGCCTCCACGCCGGCCGGAGCGCGCGTGTCGAGGACGACGAGCGGTAGCCGCTCGCTCTCCCCTGTCAGGCGTCGCTCGAGCAGCGTGCCCGTGCGCGCGACCGAGGGCCAGTGGATGCGGGTGGCGGGCGCGCCCGGCCGATAGGGACCGAGCCCGTCCGCCTCCGCCGCGGCGGCGTAGCGGCTGTGTGCGCGACGCTCGCGGCCGATCCCCGCGAGCTGCGCCAGCCGCCGCGTCTGGACCGGCACGATGCGCGGCAGCACGAGCACGTCGGTGGCCGGCGAGCGCACTACGCGCCGGCTGATCCCCAGCGGGTCGCCCAGCCGCAGGCTCGAGGGCCCGAGCCGATACCCGCCGCGGCGCTCCGGGCGCGCCGTCAGCTGCAGGCTGCCATCATGCGCGCGCCGAAGGGCAACCGGCGCTGCATCCGGCGACGGCCGCAGCTCGCCAGCGCGCGCCAGGCGCCCCGCGCGGATGCGCAGCGTCAGACGCACCTCCTCACCCTCCTGCACGCTCGCGATCTGCGGCTCGCGCTCGAGGCGAACGCGCCGCGTGGCCAGCCGCGTCGTGCTCTCCGCGGCGGCCGCGAGCAGCACCAGGGCGAGGCCGGGCACGTACAGGGAGCGCGCTGCGAACGCGGCCGCGAGCAGGCACAAGCAGACACCCAGCGCGGCCACGCCGGGCGCGCGCCTCACAGCGCCGGGACCCTCCGCAGGGCGTCGGCGACGACCTCGGCCCGCTCGGCGCCGACGCTCGTCGGCGCCAGCAGCAGGCGGTGGGCGAGCACGGGCTCGGCCAGCTCCTGGACGTCGTCGGGGAGCACATGGTCGCGGCCCTGCAGGGCCGCGTGGGCCATCGCCGCGCGCAGCAGCCACAGCCCCGCTCGCGGGCTCGCGCCGAGCTCCGTGCGCGGGTCCTCGCGCGTCTGCTCGACGACCGCGACCACGTAGCGGCAGAGCGCCTCACTGGCGTGCACGCGCGCCGTCGCGTGCTGAGCCGCGAGCAGCTCGGCGACGTCCGCGACCGCCCCGACGTCGAGCACGCGATCGCGCGCGGCGTGCTCGGAGAGCATCGCGGCCTCCTCGCCGGGCGCGGGGTAGCCGAGCGCGATGCGCACCATGAAGCGGTCGAGCTGCGCCTCGGGCAGCGGATAGGTGCCCTCGTACTCGACCGGGTTCTGAGTCGCCATCACCATGAACGGGCGCGCGAGCTCGTGCGTGGCGCCGTCGACGCTCACGTGGCGCTCCTGCATGCACTCGAGCAGGCCCGACTGCGTCTTCGGCGAGGCACGGTTGATCTCGTCGACGAGCACGAGGTTCGCGAACACCGGGCCGGGGCGGAACTCGAAGCGCCCGTCGCGCTGGTTGAAGACGTTCGTGCCGACGATGTCCGACGGCAGCATGTCCGAGGTGCACTGGATGCGCGACCACTCGGCGTCGATCGAGGCCGCCAGGGCACGCGCCAGCGCCGTCTTGCCGACGCCCGGGTTGTCCTCGATCAGCACATGGCCCGCGGCCAGCAGCGCGACCAGCAGGTCGCGCAGGGAGTCGGCCGGCACCTTCACCGCGCGCGTGACGCTCGCCGCCACGCGCGAGCCCAGCTCCGCTACGTCCGTCGGACCGAGCTGGCCAACAGAGTCCATGCCGTTTCCGATCTTAGTTGCGCGGTTATGATCGTGGACGCGGTAGCGATCGAGGGAGGCGCGGGCGGGAATGCCCGCGGAGATGACACGGACACGATCCGCGAGCTCGCCTGCCCCGTCGGGTAGAGGCGCAGGGCCACCGCGGTCACCTGAGCGCAGGCGCAGGCGGGGAAGTTCGCGCCGTCCACGATCCGCAGCAGCGCCGTGGCGCTCGCGCTCGCGCCCGCGGCGAGCGTCAGCGTCCGCGGCGGCTGTCCCGCTTCGCGGACGGCGGCGGCTCCGATCTGGCGACGCGCGCGGGACCGCCCGATCGCCGGGCGGCTAGCCGCTGTAGACGCGCGCCAGCGACTCGGCCACGCAGACCGGCTTCTCGCCGCCCTCGCGCTCGAACGTGAGCTCGGTCGTGATCTGCGCTCCGCCAGGGATCTCCTGGACCTCCTTGAGCGTCGCCCGCATGCGCACGCGGTCGCCGACCGGCATCGGCGCGGGGAAGCGCACGCGGTTGAGCCCGTAGTTGACGCCGAAGGCAAAGCCCTCGAACTTGAACATCTCGTAGGAGAAGCGCGGCGCGAGCGAGAGTGTGTAGTAGCCGTGCGCGATCGTCCCGCCGAAGGGGCTCTCCTTGGCGCGCTCGCGATCGACGTGGATCCACTGGTGGTCGCCGGTCACGTCGGCGAACTCGTCGATTGCCTCCTGGGTGACGAGATGCCAATCGCTCACGCCGAGCTCGCTGCCGACGCGGGAACGCACCTCGTCGAGGCCGGTGAGGGTGAGCATGGACGGAAGTCTGAACGATCCCCCCCAGCTCGTGCGGGCTCCTCCGCGCGCGTCCACAGCCACTCGCGGGGCGCTGCGCCGAGCCGACCCACCGCAAGCGGTGCGCGGGCGCGCCCGGCGCGCTACCGTGAAGGCGATGCTCGGCGGCGATCGCAGCGGCGTCCTTCAATCGGGTCAAGCGGATTGACGGGGATGGCGTGAGCGCGATCGTGACGGTGCTCGCCAACCGAGGCGGCGACGAGATCGCGCACGACACGTCGATCGTGCTTGGCCTGATCGCGCTGATGGCGCTGCTCGGCGTGCTCATGCTCCTGTTCATGCGACGCCGTCGGCGCAGGGCCGAGCAGGTCGGCGACCAGTGGCAGGCGCTCACCGTGATGGGCGAGCTGTGCCCGCACGGCTGGCAGGCCCAGATCACGCTCTACGGCTGGGGCGCGCCCGTCCCGGCCAACGCGCCGCCCGCCCGCGCGCCGCTCGTCGAGCTCGAATGGAAGCAGTTCGACGAGGAGGACGGTCACATCGCCGTGGCGCGCCGCGTATGGGCTCCGACGATCGACGCCGCGCTGGCGAGCATGGTCGACGATCGCCGCACCGACATCGTGCTCGAGGAGATCGAGCGCTCCGTCGCCGCCGAAGACGAAGGCTCCTACTAGGGCAGCGCGCGCGCCGCCCGCGCGTTCTGCGTGCTCTCATACACGCGCATGTCGCTCGATCACGAGGACCAGCCGCTCGCCGGCCTCACGCGCGAGCTCGCCGGGATCTCCAGCGCGCTCGCCTATGAGGCGCTGCCCGAGGACGTCGTGCAGATCGCGCGCCAGTGCCTGCTCGACTGGTTCGCGGTCACACTCGGCGGCAGCGGCGAGGAGGCCCCTCGCATCCTTCTCGCCACGCTTGCGGGCGAGGACGCGCACGACGGCGGCGTCTCGGTCGTCGGCCGCCGCCTGCGCCTGGCGCCGCTGCGCGCCGCGCTCGTGAACGGGACCGCCTCGCACGTGCTCGACTTCGACGATGTCAACCTCGCGTTCCTCGGGCACGCCTCGGTGGCTGTCGGCGCCGCCGCGCTAGCGCTCGCCGAGGAGCTCGACGCGGACTGCGGCGAGCTGGTCGCGGCATTCGTCGCCGGCTATGAGACCGCCTGCGGTGTCGCGGCCGCGGTCGGCCCGCAGCCCTACCTGCGCGGCTTTCACGCCACCGGCACGCTCGGCACCTTCGGCGCCGCCGCAGCCTGCGCCCGGCTGCTGGGACTCGGCCCCGCTCAGACCGCGGTGGCGTTCGGGCTCGCAGCCAGCCAGGCGGCCGGCGCGAAGGCGAACCTCGGCACGATGACGAAGTCGCTGCACGCCGGCAAGGCCTGCGAGAACGGCCTGCTCTCGGCGCTGCTCGCCGCCCGCGGCTTCACCGCGAACGCGGATGCGATCGAGGCCGAGCAGGGCTTCGCCGCGATCGTCGGCGGAGGCTGCGACGCAGAGGCCGCTCTTGGCGATCCGCCGGACGGCTGGCACATCCGCGGAAACCTGTTCAAGTATCACGCCGCCTGCTACTTCACCCACTCGATGCTCGAGGGCATCGGCGAGCTTCGCCGCTCAGGGCGCGTGAGCGCCGAGGACATCGAGAGCGTGACCGTCCACGTCGGCGAGATCGAGCTCGGGGCCGCATCGATCGCCTCCCCGGCCGACGGCCTGCAGGTGAAGTTCAGCCTCGCCCACCTTGCGGCGCTGGCGCTGCTGGACCGCAGCACGGCGGCAATCCCCGACGAGTACGCGCACGACCCGCAGGCGCTCGAGCTGCGCTGCAGGGTGCAGCTCGCCGACGACGGCCGGCCGGGCGCTCCGACGCTCGTGCAGGTGCGGCTGGGCGACGGGACCGTGGCGGAGGCCGCCGTGGACGTGGCCACCCCGGAGCACGACCTCGCGCTCCAGTCGCGACGCCTGACGGCGAAGTTCGCGACACTCGCCGAGCCCGTGCTCGGGCCCGACGCGGCCGGCACGCTGCTAGCGGCGCTCGGCGAGCTGCACCCGGGGCTCGCCGTGCGATCCCTGATGGCCCTCGCCACGCCCCCGCGCGAGCGCGCTCACAGACGCGAGCAGGCGGCGCCTCACAGCAAGCGCTCGTAGGTCGCGAAGGCCCGCGTGGCAAACGCTACGGCGCGCCCCCGATCGGCGTGAGCGCGAGGTGTATAACAAACGCGTGGACCGGAAGGCGCACGCGGGCCGATGAGCGTGACGACCAACGTCAGCCCGCCGAGGATCGCCCCCGGCCAGCGCAACCCGGCGCCGGCGCCGAGCCCGCCCGCCGCGGCCCCGTGGAAGCTCGTGTGGTCGCAGGCGGCCGCGATGCGGGCCGTGCGCGCGACGGTCGTGGTGACCGGGCTGTTCGCGCTGACCGACCTCGTGATCGGCAACCTGCAGATGGCGCTGTTCGCGGCCTTCGGCTCGTTTGCGACCCTCGTGCTGAGCTCCTTCGCCGGCAACCGGCGCGAAAAACTGCTCGCGCACGCCGCGCTCGCCGTCACCGGCAGCGTGCTCCTGACGATCGGCACGGCCGTGAACTCCTCGACGGCGCTGGCCGCGATCGTGACGCTGCCGGTGACCTTCTGCGTGTTCTTCGCCGGCGTCATGGGGCCGAACGCCGCCTCCGGGTCGATCGGCGCGCTGCTGCCCTTCGTGCTGCCCGCGGCCTCGCCGGGAACGATCAGCATGGTCCCCGACCGCCTAGCCGGCTGGTGGCTGGCGTCGATCGTCGGCACGGCGGCTGTGCTGGCGTTCTCCCCGCCCGCCGCCGACAACGGCCTGCGCGCCGCGCTGAGCAAGCTCGCCGACGCGCTCGCCGACGAGCTCGCTAGCGCGCTCAAGGGCACCGCGGAGGCGACGGGCCTGGACGCGTGCCTTGAGGCCAAGAGCGAGCTGCTCGCCCGCTTCACCGCGACCCCCTACAGGCCGACCGGCCTCGCCTCGCCCGACCAGGCGCTCGCGAACAGCGTCGAGCTGCTCGAGTGGTGCACGGCGCTCGTCGCCGACACGGTGCGCGAGCGCGACGACCTCCGCGACGCCGCCGAGGACGAGCGTCGGCTGCTGCAGAGCACCGTCGAGGTCCTGCGCGAGGTCGGGCGCCTGTTCGCCGGCGCCACGGAGCGCCCGGACCTGCAGCGGCTCGAGAACGCCCGCACGCAGAGCCTCGCGCAGCTCGGGCGCGTAAGGCCCCAGCAGGACGGCTTCCACGACGCGGCACAGGTGTCATTTCACGCGCACGCGATCGCCGTCGCCGTCCTCGCGCTCGGCGCCGCCGCGCTGATCGCCTGCCGGCTCGGAGATCGCCGCGAGCTCGAACGCGAGCGCGGCCGCTGGTACGCGAGCACCGCGACCGCGGCGCGCCAGCGCGCGAGCGCGGCGGCGACCGTCGCCGCCCGCCACGCGAGCGTGCGCTCGGTGTGGTTCGTCAACAGCGCGCGCGCCGCGGTGGCGCTATCGCTGGCGGTGACCGTGGCGGACCTGAGCAGCGTTCAGCACGGCTTCTGGGTCGTGCTCGGGACGCTCTCGGTGCTGCGCACGAACGCAGCCGCCACGGGCGCGACCGCGCTCCGCGCGCTGCTCGGGACCGCGCTCGGCTTCGCCATCGGCGGCGCGCTGCTGCTCGTCATCGGCACCGCCTCGGCGGAGCTGTGGGTGGCGCTTCCGGTCGCGGTCTTCGTCGCCGCCTACACCCCCGGGACGGCGCCGTTCGCGCTCGGGCAGGCCGCGTTCACGGTCACGATCGCAGTGCTCTTCAACCTGCTCGTGCCGGTCGGCTGGAAAGTGGGCGTCGTGCGCATCGAGGACGTGGCGATCGGCTGCGCCGTGAGCGTCGTCGTCGGCAGTCTGTTCTGGCCGCGAGGGGTGTCCTCCGTCGTCGGCGACGACCTCGCCGACGCGTTCCGCGCGGGCGCCGGCTACCTCCTCGCCGCCGTGCAGTGGGCGGGCGGAGCACGCACGAGCACCCCCAACGGCATGGCAGCGGTCGCCACCGCATCGCGCCTGGAGGACGCGCTGCGCGGCTTCCTCGCCGAGCAGGGCAGCAAGCGCATCCCCAAGGGCGACCTCTGGCACCTCGTCGGCGGCTCTCTGCGCCTGCGCCTGACCGCGCACGCGGTCGCCCAGCTGCCGCGCGACGCAACCGGGTCGCCCGCCGCCGGCGGCGCGCTCGAGAACCGCGCACAGACGCTCGCCGCGTGGTATGGCCGCCTCGCCGATCTCGTCGACAAGCCCCACGGCAAGGGCATAGCCACGCTCGGTCCGCCGCTGTTCGACCCGACCGACAAGGTGGACGCGTCCACCAGCTCCCACTACGGCGTGTGGCTGTGCGAGCACCTCGACCACCTCGCCGAGCACACGTGCGAGCTGGTCGGACCGGCGCGCACCGTGGCCGAGGTCCGGCGCCGGCCCTGGTGGCGATAGCCGGGCTGCCGTGGGCGGGCGGGCGGGCGCCCGCCGGGCGGGCCACGCGCGGGTGTGGCGCGCGGATACCGCGTTTGGGGGAATAATGTGGGCGTTGGCGACGTGGCCGCGGTCACTGGAGGCACGACGGTGAGATCGGACACACTTCCCCGCCGCGCTCGGCGCGGCATCGACATCCAAGGCAGCCCCGCCGCGCCCGAGCGCCGCGGCGGCGCGCGCGTCGCGCTGCTGATCGTCGCCGGCACGCTCGCGCTCGTGGTCGCGGCCTTCGCCGGGCTCGCGCTCCTGGGCTCGAGCCCGAAGATCGTCGCCGACGGCGCGGCGCTTACACTCGTCGATCTGCCGTTGACCGGCGGCACGATCGAAAGCGCGACGGTGACCGGGCCGCACGGGCGACCGATCCCGATAGCGGTCCGCGACGGGCGCCTGTGGCCGCTCGTCACGCTCGCGCCCGGCGAGCCGGTATCCGTGCAGGTCGTGCTGCGCCGACCCGGCTGGATCGCGTGGCTTGCGGGCAATCGCGTCAGCGAGCAGCTATCGCTGCGGACACCCAGCGCGAGCCTGCAGCAGCGCTACGTGACGCTCGCCGCGCGCTCGCCACTTCGGCTGGCATTCGATCAGCCCGTCCAGCGACTCGCATACGGCCAGCCGGAACACCTCTCGCACAGCACGCTGGCGCAGCCGAGCGACATGGTCACCCTCACCCACGTCGGCGAAGCCGGCTCGATCGAAGTCGCCGCCGCGCCACGCTCGTGGGAGCGCCTACCGGCGGCCTCGCTCGTGAGCTGGTTCCCGGCCGGCGCCCGCGCGAGCGCCGTGCTCAGCCCGCACCCGGGCACGCGGATCACTCCGACGACGCCGCTGTACGTGACCTTCTCCGAGCCGGTCAGCGCCGTGCTGGACCGCTCGCTGCCGCACCTCGAGCCGGCGAGCGCCGGCTCGTGGCACACGATCGACAGCCACACGATCGTCTTCCGCCCGACCGGCTACGGCTTCGGCCTCGACACTGGCGTGGGGATCGCGCTCCCGCACACGGTGCGCCTCGTCGCCGGCCACGACGACGGCTCCTCGAGCGTTGCCAGCTGGACGGTCCCGCCAGGCTCCACGCTGCGCGTCCAGCAGATCCTCGCGCAGCTCGGCTACCTGCCGCTCGACTTCAACGCCACGCACGCCCTCACCGCGAGCGCGGGCGCGCAGGAGCGCGCCGCCGTCGACCCGCCGAGCGGGAGCTTCAGCTGGCGCTACGGCGCCGTCCCGGGCTCGCTGCGGGCGACGTGGAGCCCGGGAGCGAACGGCGTGATGACGCGCGGTGCGCTGATGGCATTCGAGAGCGAACACGAAATGACGACCGACGGGGTCCTCGGGCCGGCGGTGTGGCGGGCGCTGATCGCGGCGACGATCGCGAATCGCCGCTCGACGTTCGGCTACACCTACGTCTCGGTCAGCGAGGGCTCGCAGAGCCTCTCCGTATGGCACGACGGGAGCGTGCGCCTGACGACGCCCGTCAACACCGGCATCGCCTCCAGGCCGACCGAACTCGGCACCTTCCCCGTCTACGAGCACATCGCGTCGGGGACGATGAGCGGCACGAACCCCGACGGCAGCCACTACGAAGACCCGGGCATCCCCTGGATCAGCTACTTCAACGGCGGCGACGCCCTGCACGGCTTCGAACGCGCCCAGTACGGCTTCCCGCAGAGCCTCGGCTGCGTTGAGATGCCGCCGGCGACCGCCGGGCGCGTCTGGCCCTACACGCCGATCGGGACGCTCGTCCACGTCGAGTAGGCGCTCTCGCCGGTGCGCCGGATGAACCCGAGCGTGACCGCCGTGGCGCGCTCGATCGTCTGCCAGTCGAGGTTCGCCGGCACGTCGCTGTGCCAGTGATAGTTGGCGGGCATCTTCAGCTCGGTGCACGCCGCCAGGCACGCCGCCCGGTAGCCCGCCCGCAGCGGCGGCAGCGCGTCGGTGGCACCGGCGCCCAGGCGCAGGCCCCGCCAAAGCGACACGCCGGCGTCCTCCGCGGCCGCCTGCAGCTCCTCGCGCAGGGCGGCGTCGTAGTCGCGCATCCGCAGCATGCCCTCGCCCTCGAGCAGGATCAGGTGGGGCGAACCGACGCACTCCAGCGCGAGGAAGCGGGTGCGCGCGGGGTCGAGCTCGGAGCGGTGGCGCGCGAGGAACGCGCGCATGCCCTCCATGAACGACTCCTCGCTGCCGGTCGAGAGCAGCAGCACGCGGACGCCCGCGACCGGGCTCTCGGCGAGGCGCTCGGCCACATCGAGCAGCACCGCGACGGCGCTGAGGTTGTCGTTGGCCCCCGCCACGACCGGCGAGCGTGCGACGTCGAGGAGCAGCGCGAGCGTGCCAGCGCTCCAGACGCACCCCAGGCGGCGCAGCGCGCGCAGCCCGAGCGCGCAGCCGAGCGCGACGAGCGCGGGGCCGGCGACGAGCAGCCACCCCGTCTGGGTGGACGTCTGCTGGCGCCCGTACCAGCGGGGCGCGAGCCGGTTGATGAGCGGCACGAGGCCCGGGTGGAACATCAGCCCAGTGCGCGCGGCGTCGTGGTGGGCCACCAGCACGACCGTCTCGGCCCCGTCCGGGTCGCCGGCCCACGCGAGCACGTTCGTGGTCTCCCGCTTGGGCAGCGCTCGCCGCAGCAGCTGCTCGCCGTTGTCGACGTCGTCGGCCATCAGCGCGGCGGCCGCGCCCGCCAGCAGCGTCGCGGCGGCGGGGCGGCGCCCGCCGAGCGCGCCCGCAAGCGCCCCCGCGCCGGCGGCCAGCGAGGCCGCCTGCCAGAAGCCGCCGACGGCCCGCTCGCGCTCGAGGCTCGCGCCCAGCCCCCGTTCGCTGAGCATCCGCGCGAGCACGCCCGCGGCCTGCGCCTCGCCGTCACTCGCCGAGCCGCGCGCGATCGCGGCTAGCTGCTCTACGGCGCGCTGCGTCTCGCTCGAGGGCATCGCCTGGAGCCTACGGGGCCGGCCGCCGCACCGAGCGCGCGATCGCGCAGCGCGAGCTGGCTCGCGTCATCCCAAGCGGGTGATGCCCGGCTCGCGGACGGGCCTAGGGTGCAAGCAATGTCCACCGAGGACCTCCCGAGCGCCAAGCGTCGCGGTCCGATCACCCGCGCCAGCCGTGGGGCAGCGCTGCTCGGCGCGAGCCTGCTGCTCCTGGCGTTGGGAGGATGCGGCGAATCGAAGGAAGAAAAGGCCGAGAAGACCGTCTGCGCGGCGCGAACGGAAATCAAGAGCGAGCTCGAACACCTCAGCACGCTGACGCCGTCAACGTCCTCGCTCAACGAACTCAAAGAAGGCGCAACGAAGATCGAGGCCTCGCTGAAGAAGATGACCGAAGCCGAGAAAGAGCTCTCCCCAGCGCGCAAGGAAGAAGTCAAGCACGCCACGGAAGAGTTCCAGAAGTCGATCGAGGAAGCGATATCGGGCGTCACGAAGGGCACCTCGTCGGCCTCGCAGGCGCTCGCCGCCGTGACGACGGCGCTGGACACGGTGAAGGCGGCATACACCCAGGCGCTCGCCCCGATCAAGTGCAGCTGAGGCGTAAGCTGGCCCGGGCCGGCAGCGCGGGCGCGCGGCGAGCCGGTCGCTCATCCGCTTGGGGTGATGCCGCGACCCGCTCCGAGACGTAGCCTCGCTTCGAAGATCTTCGAGAACAACCGAAAAGCGAAAGGAACACGCACCATGGCAACCGTCGCACAGGAAACTCAGAACACGCTCACCGGGATCGCGACGGGCGACGTCGACGTGTTGGAGTCGGCGATCGGGCTTCGCGAGCTGGCGCAGGAGCGCACCGGCCTGGACGCGCGCACGTTCGCGCTCGTGAAAATAGCCGCGCTGATCGCGATGGACGCCCCCCCGGCGTCCTACGTGTGGCAGATCGCCAACGCGCTGGAGGAAGACGTGCTGCCCGAGGACATCGTTGGGGTGCTGATGGCGGTCGCCCCGCAGGTGGGCGGACCCCGCGTGATCGCGGCGGCCCCCGAGATCATGCTCGCGCTCGGCTTGACGCTCCCCGACGAAGACTAAAGAGGAGACACCGAAATGCCAATGATGAGACGACGCAGGCCGCTGCTCAGGGCAGCTGGCGCGGCCGCTGTGGGCACTGCGGCCTACAGCGCGGGAAAGAGCAAAGGCATGGCGGCAGCCGAGCAGGCGGCACCCGAACAGGCGGCACCGCCGCCGCCGAGCGCCGGCATGTCCCCGGCCGCGGTGCAGCAGCTCAAGGAACTCGGCCAGCTGCGCGAGCAGGGAATCCTCACCGATGAGGAGTTCGAACAGCAGAAGCAGCGCATCCTGGCGGGCTGAGA
The DNA here is from genome assembly GCA_035314465.1 of Solirubrobacteraceae bacterium. GTDB lineage: Bacteria > Actinomycetota > Thermoleophilia > Solirubrobacterales > Solirubrobacteraceae > Palsa-744. Next base: position 14,016 of record DATFZM010000001.1, read on the forward strand.
GCGATGCCCGCTTTCGCGATAGCTGGACTGTCGGTGCTCTATATCGTCCTATTCCTCGTGCTCGGGCTGATGTCGATCCGCAAGGGCCACTGGATCATGTTCATCGCCGGGATCTTCCTGCCGGTCTTCTGGGTGATCGGGGCGATCATGCCCCCCGCGCGCGCCTAGCGCGGGGGGCTGGCGCCGCTGGTCGGGCCCCACGGCCGGCGATGAGCGATCCTCTGCAGCGTTCGCACGCCGGCCGCGCGGGGGACGAGCTCGCGGTCACGTGGCTCGGCCACTCGACGGTGCTGCTCGAGCTCGACGGGAGCCGGCTGCTGACCGACCCCGTGCTCGGCGCGCGCGCGGGCCCGCTCGTGAGGATCGCCCCCCCGATCTCCGAGGCGGACTACGAGGCCGTGGACGCCGTGCTGCTCTCGCATCTGCACGGCGACCACGCCGACGGGCGCTCGCTGCGGTGGGTGGGGCGCGAGACCCGCGTGATCGCGCCGGCGGGGGCGCGCCGTTGGCTCGCGCTGCGCGGGCTTCGCAACGTGCAGGAGCTGAGCCTGGGCGAGTGGACGCGGGTGGGCGAGGTCGCGATCTCCCTCACGCCGGCGGTGCATGGCGGAGTCCTGCACCGCGCCGCGAGGGTCGCGCCGAGCGGCTTCATCGCCACCGGCTCGCAGACGTGCTACTTCGCCGGAGACACCGACCTGTTCGCCGGGATGCGTACCCTCTCGGGCGTGGTCGACCTGGCGCTGCTACCGATCGGGGGATGGGGACCGCGGCTGGGGGCAGGTCACCTCGACCCGGCCAGCGCCGCGACCGCGGCCGCGCTGATCGCCCCCCGCGTCGCGGTGCCGATCCACTGGGGAACGCTCGTGCGGGCCTTCTCGGCGCAGCGGGGGGCCGACCGCGGCGCCCCCGCGCGCCTGTTCGCCGAGCTCGCCCGCCGGCAGGCCCCGCAGGTGCAGGTGCACGTGCTGGCCCCGGGGGAGCGCCTGGCGTTGGCGCCCGGGGCTCGCCCCGGCAGGATCGGGGACGCGCGCGCATGAGCCGCGAGCAGGCGCCAGCGCGCGGCGTACCGGAGCAGCAGAGCCGTCGATCTCCGATCTGGCGCATCCTCGCTGTGTGGGTGCTCTCGGCGGCCACGCTCGGCGCGCTCAGCGGACTGCTGAGCGGCGTGCACGTGGACAGCGTCGGAGCGGCGTTCGCGGCGGCGGCGGTGATCGGGCTGCTGAATGCGCTCGCGTGGCCGCTGATTCTGCGGTTCGCGCTCCCCCTGACCGTGCTCACGCTCGGGTTTGGAGCGATCGTCCTCAACGGGGCGATCGTCCTGCTCGCCTCCCAGATCGACATCGGCTTTGAGGTCTCCTCGCTGTTCGCGGGAATCGTCGTAACGCTCGCGGTCACGCTCGTCACGACCGTGGCCTCGAGCGTGCTGGCGATCGACGACGACGGCTTCTGGTACCGCCACGTCGTAGCGCGCTACGGCAAGCGCACCGCGCCGGCGCGCGACCTCGACGTTCCCGGGATCGTGTTCCTCGAGATCGACGGGCTCGCGCATTCGGTGCTGCTGCGCGCGATCCGCGACGGCAACGCACCCAACCTCTCGCGCTGGCTGCGCGTGGGCTCGCACCAGCTCGCGCGCTGGGAAACGGACTGGTCCTCGCAGACCGGCGCCTGCCAGGCAGGCCTGCTGCACGGCAACAACGACGATATGCCGGCGTTTCGCTGGTGGGAGAAGGACCGCGACACCGCGATCGTCACCAACCACCCCCGCGACGCGGCCGAGCTCGAGCGCCGCCACTCCGACGGGCGCGGCCTGCTCTTCGCCGATGGCGCCAGCCGCGCGAACATCGTCTCGGGCGACGCGCCGCACAGCCTGCTGACGATGAGCACGGTTCTCAACCGGGACCGGCACTCGCGCATCGGCCAGGACTACTTCGCCTACTTCGCCGACCCATACAACTGCACGCGCACGTTCCTGCTCGTCGTGCGCGAGGTCTTCAGCGAGCTGTGGAGCGCATCACGCCAGCGCCGCCTCGATGTGCAGCCGCGCGTGCCGCGCTCCTTCATGTACGCGCTCGTGCGCGCCTGGGCGACGGTGATCCAGCGCGACCTGCAGGTCAACTCGGTGATCGGCGACATGTACACGGGGCGCCCGGTCGTCTATACGACGTTCCTCGCCTACGACGAGGTCGCCCACCATTCGGGCATCGAGCGCCCCGAGACGCTCACGACGCTGCGAGCGCTCGACCGCCAGATCGGGCGCATCGCCAAAGCCGCGCAGTTCGCGCCCCGTGCCTACAAGCTGGTCGTGCTCTCCGACCACGGCCAGTCGCAGGGCGCGACGTTCCTCGATCGCTACGGGATCACGCTCGAACAGCTCGTGCACAGCGCTGTCGACGCCGGCACCGTCAGCGTGGAGGGGGCCTCGAGCGAGGCGCTGGGTTTCGTGGGCGCGTCGCTGACCGAGGTCTCCGGCGGCGAGGCGATGCCCTCGCGCATGGTGCGCCGCCTCTCGCGCGGCCACGCCGAGGAGGGCGAGGTGCACATCGGCGAGCCAAGAGCCAAGCCCGAGCTGTCGGCCGGCGGGGAGAGTCCCGAGCTGGTGGTGATGGCCTCGGGCTGCCTGGGCCTCGTGAGCTTCCCGCGCGAGCCCGGCCGCGTGACGCTAGAGCGCATCGAGAGCCTGTACCCGCGCCTGATCCCCGCCCTGCGCGAGCACCCGGGGATCGGCTTCATCCTCGTGCGCTCAGAGGAGCACGGCGCGGTCGTGCTCGGGCGCGACGGGATCCGCATGCTCGATCGCGATCGCGTCGAGGGCGATGACCCGCTGGCGCCCTTCGGCGAGAACGCAGCGCGGCACGTCAGCCGCACCGACGGCTTCCCCCACTGCCCGGACATCGTCGTCAACAGCACCTACTGGTCGCAATCGGACGAGGTCGCCGCGTTCGAGGAGCTCGTCGGCTCCCACGGCGGGCTCGGCGGCAGCCAGTCCTATCCCTTCCTGCTGCACCCGGTCGAGCTCGCGCTCCCGGCGCAGGAGCTCGTCGGAGCCGAGGCCGTCCACCGCGAGCTTCGCCGCTGGCTGGTCGAGCTGGGCCACCGCGAATACGCCCCCGTGCTAGCGCCTCCGGGCCCCGAGTCGCACCCTGCCGAGGCGCACCCGGCCGAGCCGCACACGCCCGCGGCGCACCCGCCCGCGACGCTCCCGGCCGAGGGCTGAGCTCGGCGCCTCGCCGCGGCCTACGCCGGCGCGAGACGATCGGCGCCCTCGCCCTCGCCCTCGCCCTCGCCCTCGCCCGCCACCCCAGCCCCGAGGGGAACGCCGGGCAGGCCGCGCGCGAACCACAGCCCGACGAGCGCGAACGCCGACGCCCACAGCAGGGCGCGCTTGAGCGCTTCGGTCTCGCATCGGCGCAGCAAGCATCGCGACCACGCCGGAGCGGGCGTCATGCGATGTGAATGATGTGCTCGGGCGCGCGAGCGGTCACGCTGGCTGCGTGGTCTGCAGGGAGCGCCGGTTCGGGGACCAAGCGCCGGGGAGCGCAGCGGCGTGAGCTCCGCGCTGGGCGCAGCCCGCGAGCCACGTCCGCTGTTGATCCTCTCGAGCGAGGCTCGCGACGCCGGCCCGGAGAGGGTCGGCATGATCGCCGAGGCCGGCCGGCGTGGCTTCGAGGTCGTGGCGATCGCGCGCGAGGAGCGCCTAGCGGCCGTCGACACGGCCGCGAGCGAGTGCCGCGCCGACACGATCGCCGTGTGCGGCGACGGTTGGCTGCAGGCGACGGTGGCTGCGGTGGCCGCAGGTCGAGACCTGCCCTTCGGCTGCATCCCGTCGGCTCCCGGGGACCTGCTCGCGCAGGACATCGGCGCCGACGGCGCCGATCCGCGGCTGGCGCTCGCGGGGCTCCTCGACGCACCGGAGCGGCGGATCGACCTCGCAGAGGTCAACGGCGTTGCGTTCGTCAACTATGTGGCCCTCGGCCTGGAGATCGCGCCCGCGGCGAGCGACGAGGCGCACGCCGATCTCCACCACGGCCGCGGCACGCGGCGGGCGCGCGTCAGGCGCGCTCGCCCCTCGGGCCTGCGTGCCGTAGGCCACGTCGAGGACCGCGCCGGCGCGCCCGCGCTGCTGGTCTCGAACAACCGCTTTGCTCTTCACCGGCTCGGGATCGGCGCGCGTCCGCGCATCGACGCAGGCGTGCTCGGAGTGGCGATCCTCTCGATCCGTCCCGAGGATCGGCGCCGCGGCTCGGCGCGCCGGGCCTGGCGCGAGCGCGCCTCGACGCGCCTGGAGCTGGCCGCCGAGGGCGCGATCCACGCCGAGGTCGACGGCCTCGCGCGCGTGTTCAACCCCCCGCTTCGCTTCAGGATCCTGCCGCACGCGCTGCGCGCTCTCACAAGCGCTAGGGTGTGAGGCGATCCTCCGTTTGGGATTAACCCATGCTCGACAAGGCCCTCCTGCATGATGGTTTTTTCGCGGGTCTAGGTGCGTAGTTAACCGCTTGCGCGCGCGGCTTAATCCGATTGAGATGAGGTGGCGGCAGCTTAGATTCAGACGGGGTGGATACGGGGGATGGCCTCTCCTGTATGCGTGTTAATGCGGTACCTGGAGGTGGTGATCGATGCAGACCCTCGACTCCGACGCGACACAGTCGGAGAATCGGCACGGCGCGCGCCGGCGTACGGCCCGTCGAGCCGTCGAGGTGGCCCGCGCACGAAGCTCCGGCGCCGAAGGCGAACGCCCCTCCGACGCGGCCGCGGCCGTGTCAGCGACGCTGGCGCCTCCGGCCCTTCCCAGCGGCTACATCCCGCGCCCCCATCTCGTGGGACGCCTGCAGGACGACTGCGAGGTGAGCACGGTCGTGCTCACCGCTCCCGCCGGCTATGGCAAGTCGAGCCTCCTCTGCGAGTGGGCCGCGCACGAGAGCAGACCGTTCGCGTGGCTGCGGCTGAGCCCGCGGGAGGACGCTCCGGGGCGGCTGCTCGCCTGCATCTCAGACGCGCTGCACGGGCTCGAGGCGAGCGGGCAGGTCGCCGAGCCGGCTGACGCGCGCGGCCCAACGCCGGGCGATGGGACCGAGCGCGATCCCGGGGGGACCTCCGCGCTGATCGAGCTGGCCGAACGCTCGGCGGCGAACGCGGGCGACTTCGTGCTCGTGCTCGACGACGCCCACCATCTGCGCTCGCCGGAGAGCAGGGAGCTGCTCGCGGCGCTGGCCGACGGCCTGCCGCAGGGGGTCAGGATGGCGCTCGCCTCGCGCAGTGAACCGCCGCTGCGGGTGGGGCGCCTGCGCGCCGCGCACAGACTGCTCCAGCTCGATCCGGTCGCGCTCGCGATGACGGCATACGAGGCGCACCTGCTGCTCGCCGCGGTCGACATCGAGCTCGACGAACGGTCGCTCGAGCGCCTCGTGGAGCGCACCGAGGGCTGGCCTGCGGGCATATACCTCGCGGGTCTGTCGCTGAATGAACGTGCCGACGCGGGAGAGCACGACGCGCATCCCACCGGCGACGACCACCTCGTTGCCGAGTACCTCCGCGAGGAGGCGCTCGCGCCGCTGGACGACGGCTCGCGTGCGCTGCTCACGCGCGCGTCGATCCTCGATGAGCTCTCGGGTGAGCTGTGCGATGCGGTGCTTGAGGTGAGCGGCAGCGGCAAGATGCTGCGGGAGCTCTCGGCCGACACGCTGCTGCTGATCCCGCAGGATCCCGGGCACGCCTGGTATCGCTGCCACACGCTGCTGCGCGACGTGCTGCGCTCGGAGCTCGAGATATGCGAGCCGGCGGAGGTACCGCGACTGCACGCGCGAGCGAGCGAGTGGTTCGCGGCGCACGGGGAGATCGACCGCGCGGTCGAGCATGCCGTCGCCGCCAGAGACGCAGCCCGTGCGGGGCGCCTGCTGTGGGACGAGGGCTCGCGCTTCCTCTACGGCAGCGACGAGCGCGTGCAGCGGTGGTTGAGCTCGTTCACGGCCGAGGAGCTCGCCCGCAGCGCTCCGCTCGCCCTCGCCGCGGCGCACTCGCATCTCGCGGTCGGGGACCTGCCCACCGCGAGGCACTGGGCCTCCCTGGCGAGCGAGGCGCTGGAGGCCGGGGCGGACGCCAAGCAGGCGCCCTCGCTGCAGGCGGGCATCCTGCTGATCGAGGCCGCAACCGGCTCGGGCGGCATCGAGCACGTCGCCGCGGCCGCCGAGCGCGCCCGTCCGCTGCTCGGAGACGCGAGCTTCCTGCGGCCGGTCTGCTGCCTGCTCGGCGGCGTGGCGCAGCATCTGCTCGGCGAGCGCGAGCGCGCCCGCGAGCTGCTCGGCGAGGGCATCGATGCGTGTGCGAGGACGATGCCGCTGGTGGAGGCGCTGAGCATTACCCAGCTGGCGCTGCTGGACATCGAGGATGGCGACTGGGAGCAAGCGCAGGACGGCGCCGCGCGCGCGGTCGCCTGCCTTGAGCTCGCTGGCCTGGAGGACCGCCCCGCTGCGACCCTGACGCTCGCACTGTCGTCCCTCGTGCTGAGCCACCGCGGCCTGGCCGACGAAGCGAAGCGCGAGCTCACCTCGGCGACGCGACTGCTCGAGGCGCTCGGCGAGTACATGCCCTGGTACGAAGTCGAGACGCGCATCGCGATGGCTCGCGCGAGCACGCGCCTGGCGGACGTCGCCCGCGCGCGCACGCTGCTGTCGCAGGCCTCGCGCTGGGCGCGCCGGCCGCGCCCGGTGCCGTGCTTCGTAGCCTGGCTCGACGACGCCTGGGGCGAGATCGACGAGGTCAGCGCCGCGGCGCTAAACGGCCCCGGCGCGCTGACGATGGCCGAGCTGCGCGTCCTGCGCTTCCTCCCCACCCACCTCTCGTTCCGCGAGATCGGCGAGCGGCTGCACGTGTCAGGCAACACCGTCAAGAGCCAGGCCCACGCCGTCTACGCCAAGCTCGGGGCGGGATCGCGCACGGAGGCCGTCGCACACGCCGCCGCGCTCGGCCTGATCGACCCGCCCGTCGTGTGAGCCTGCGCGCGCGCTGGTGCTGCTCCTCACCCGAAGCGGGTGATCCGCGCCTGCGGGAGCGCGCCTAGTGTGCGCTCTGGCGTGCGTATGTCTGAAGCGAGATCGAAGGGATCGAAGCCGTCCGGCGAGGAATGGGGCACGCTGTTCTCGGCCGCGTTCACGCAGTCGCGCAACCCGATGACGCTGCTCGATGAGCGGCGCCGCCACGTCGACGTCAACGGCGCCTACCTCGCCATGCTGCACTACCCGCGGGCGGAGCTGATCGGGCGACCCTTCTACGAGCTCGTGATCGGCGGCCCGCTGGCGAGCACCGAGGAGTGGCGTGAAGCGCTCGAGGCCGGGCACTTCACGGGAGAGGCACGGCTACGGTGCGCGGACGGCCAGAGCGTCGGGGTGCAGTGGGCGGCGACGACGGAGGTCGTGACCGGGCGGCGCCTGGTCCTGTTCGTCGCCCTGAACACCTCCCGCTGGGGCGGATCGTTCCGGCGCACGCCCCGGCAGGAGCGCCTCAGCAAGATGGAGCTGACGAGCCGCGAGCGCGAGATCGTGCGGCTCGTCGCGCTCGGCAGCACCGCCCGCGAGATCGCCGAAGAGCTGCAGATCGCGCACGACACGGTGCGCACCCATGCGCGCAACGCGATGATCAAGACGGGCGCGCGCTCTCGCGCCCAGCTCGTCGCGAAGGCGCTCGGCGAGGGACTGATCCTCGACTGAGCCGGCATTGCGAATCCCCCAGCCGTGGTATTGGGCTGGGCGCGTTCCACAGCCAAGATATGGGTGTGGGTGTCCTTAACCACAACCGCTTGGACCACGACGATCACGATGTGGTCCTCACCTGCGCGCTGCACTGTGCCACGGCGCGCGAAGCGGTCAGCGTCGCCGGGGAGCTGAGAGAGCTCCCCGGCGTACGTGTGAGCGTGCAGTCCTCGCCCCTGAAGCGCAGCAGCGCGGCCGGTTGGCTGCTGCAGCTCACAACGGAGCCGCTTGCGCTCAGCGCCACCGAGATCGCCCAGCGGCAGTCCGCGATCGACGAGACCGTCGAGCAGCGCGCCGGGACCTGGTTCCTCGGCTGGCGCGTGCACAGCGCACCCGAGCAGCGCGCGGTCCGCCGGGTCGAGACGTCGCTGCACCCAGCGCTCGCGACGATCCGCTCATCCCAGCAGGCACCAGCTCACGAGGCGGCGGGCCGGTCGTCGGCGGCCCGCGCCCGGCGAGGCGACACCGCCCACGCCGTCGCCACCGCGGCTTCGCATCCGCACGAGCGGACCTCTGGCGCGAGCACCGCGACGCCCGCGTGTCCCTCACAGCGCGAGACCGTTATCGCATCGCTGCTGCGCCGGCCGGCAGAGGACGCCGCTTAGGCGCGTCTACTCGTCCGGCTCGGGGGCGGAGGGCGGCGCAGGCGGCGCTGTCGCCACCGGGGCGGCGGACGGCGCGCCGTTGGGCTTCGACGCCGCCGGGGCGACGGTTGTCTCGGGCGCGACAGGAGTCTCGGGCGCGACAGGAGTCTCCTGCGCGATGGGCGTACTCGGGGCGACGGGGACCTGCACGCCGGCCTCTGCGCCCGCGTAAGCGCGTCCGAACGGCCACCAGGACCGCACCTGTGCGAGCGCTTCCCCTGGCATCGCATCGGGGAATTCGAGCGCGGACTGGCGGCGCAGGACCGTGACCCCGAGCGCGCCGAGCGCGGCGAACCCGAGCACGGGGAGGATCTGGCGGGTGCCGGGAGTGGGGCCCCAGAGGACGATCATCAGCAGCAGCACACCCGCGGCGGCGTAGGAGCCGACCGGATGCATCCGCAGCCGCGGCGCCGCCGCGCGGCGCAGCCAGGTCGCCGGGCGGGTGCTGCCGCCCAGCCACGCTGCGCACACGAGCACGATGCCGTAGAGCACCATGGCGGTCGCGATGTCGTACAAGAGCGAGGTCCCGATCGACCAGACCGCCTGCGCGGCTGGGCGATTGGCGGGGTCGGCGACGAGGTTCGTGACGATGCTTTCGCCCGCGAAGCGGCGCAGCAGCAGCAGCGCGACCCCGATCCCGAACAGGCAGCCCCCCGTCGCGCGGAGCGCGAGCCGGCGCCAGCCGTCGGCGAGCCTGATCGCGAGCGCGAACAGCGCGATCGTGAGGATCGGCAGCACGAGCGCCAGACCGCGGATCGCCTCGGCGATGTCCTGCGCGGTCTTGAGCTGCTTGTTGCGCAGGATCACGATCCGGCCCGTGTTCGCGGGCAGCGTGACGCCGAACGTTTCCTGCACCGTGCTGCGCGCCGAGGCGCCGGTGCTGCCCGAGAGCTTCGAGCGGACGGTTGCGACCTGGGTGCTGATCCCGAGCTGGTTCCCGAGATCCGTGACGAGTTCATGCAGGTTGAGCGCGACCACGCCCCCGTTCGTGGCGACCACCTTCTTCTTGCCTTCGAGGATCGCCAGCAGCTCTGTGTGGGCGGCGCGATTGGCGCGCTGCCACAGCTCCTGGACCTGGTTCGAGGCGAGCAGTTTCGGGACCACGCGGTCGGCGACCGCGCGCAGCCCCGCCGACAGCGGCCCCGCGAGACCCTGCACTTCGGAGGGGAGCGCGTTCTCCAGCCGCGCGGGTACGTTCTCGTGCGCGAACAGTTCGTTGACGAGGTAGGTGCTGAGCGCTTCCTGCACCTGCGCGTTGGCCAGCACCAGGCTGCTCGTGTTGGTCCAGTCGCTCGTGTTGAGCGCCTGCCGGTTGACCCATACCGCGAAGCAGGCCCAGAAGCCCAGGATCGTCGCCACTGTCAGGAGCCCCGTGACGAGCGTGCGATGGTGGCGGTGGAGGTGGACGCGCCCGCTGACGGATGCGCTCGGGGCGACGGCGCTCACGGGGCGCAGTATCGCTCGCGAGGAGGCGGTCACATCATCCGTTTGGAGTGATGCGCGCTAGCCGCTGGCGCCTAGCATCGGCGAAGGTGGCCTGCCCCCGGGCGGCCGAGAAGACAGGAGGCAGACCCTCATGCGCACTGGACCGTCGGTAGCAGGCACGCAGGCCAGCGAGCACGTGGGAGCGCAACCGCGCTCCGACGACTACCCGTGGCTCGCGCTGGCGGTCTTCACCCCCGATCTGCTCGCGAACTACGGGCTGGTCGCATACGGAGGCAGCCTCGAAGAAGCCTGACCTGCACCTGCCGTTGTCGCCCGCCCGGCCGTCCGGTCCCGCGGCATCGCGCTGATCACCGCGGGGGCGAGCGATCGGCGCAGCCGCGAGCCCGGAGGGCGGGCGACGCGGCGGCGTTTCCCCCCCATTCTGTCGCAACGAGAGGAAGGAGTCCCCCCGTGAGCACCGCCCCCGCGACGGCTCTGGGCGTGCACTCGGAGGTCGGCACGCTGCGCGCGGCGATCGTGCACCGCCCGGATCTGGCGCACGAGCGCCTCTGTGCGGCGAACTGCCGTGAGCTGGCCTTCGACGAGGTGATATGGGTGCGGCGCGCGCGCCAGGAGTTCGACCAGCTGCTCGAGCTGATGCGGGCGGAGGGGGTCGAGGTGCTGCTGCTGCACGAGCTGCTCGAGCAGACGCTCGCCGATCGCGACGCTCGTGAGTGGCTGCTCTCGCGCCGGCTGTGCTGCGAGGAGACGACCTCGGTGCTGTCGCGGGAGGTGAGCGCGTGGGCGCAGGAGATCGCCCCGGATGAGCTCGCGAGGAGCCTCACGGGCGGGATTCTCGTGCACGAGCTGCCGGCCGAGATCGGCGCGCTAGCGCGCGCCGCGTTGCCCGGGACGGATTTCGTGCTAGCTCCGCTCCCCAACCAGCTGTTCACGCGCGATGCGAGCGCGTGGCTCTACGGCGGCGTGCTGATCTCCGCGATGCACGCGCCGGCGCGCCGGATGGAGGCGCTGAACGTCGAGGCGATCTACCGATTCCATCCCCGCTTCCGTGACTACGAGGCGCCCGTGTGGTTCGGGGGCGCCGATCACGACTGGGGCGAGGCGAGGCTCGAGGGCGGCGATGTAATGGCCGTGGGGGCGGGCGTGGTCCTCGTGGGCCACTCCGAGCGCGGCGCCGCGGCGGCGGCGAGCATGCTCGCGCAGACGCTGTTCGAGGCCGGCGAGGCCCGGCTGGTGATCGGCGCGGCGCTGCGGGGGCCGCCCGCGCCGCGTCTGGAGACGATCCTCACCTTCTGCGACCGGGACCTCGTGCTCGTGCGCGAGCCGGATATATCGAGGATCGTGCCGGTCCTCTACTCGCCCGACGGCGCCGGCGGCGTGGCCGCTCGGACCTCCGAGCGCTCGCTCCTGGAGGAGGTCGGCGAGGCGCTCGGCGTGAGCACGCTGACCGTGGTGTGCACCGGGGGCGATCAGCTGCGCGCGGACGGAAGGCAGTGGGACGACGGGAGCAACGTGCTCGCGCTCGCGCCTGGCTCGGTGCTCGCCTACGAGCGCAACGAGACGACCAACTACGAGCTCGCGCGAGCCGGCGTTGAAGTCCATACGATCGCCGCCCAGGAGCTCGGGCGGGGCAGGGAGCGGGGCGGGCGCCGGCTGACCTGCCCGATCATTCGCGACGCCTAACGACGCGCCCTAGCGCACGCGTCGGCGGCCGAGGTTGCCGACGATCAGCGAGACGACGGTGACGAGGTAGACCTGCCCGAGCAGCCCCTCCGAGACCGACAGCGTGTGGCCGAGGTTGGTGCGCGCGGTGAAGTCGCCGTAGCCCACCGTGGCGAGGGTGGTGAAGCTGAAGTACATGCAGTGCGCGACGCTCGCAGCCTGCCCACCGGCGAAGAACGGCTGCCCGCCGAGGTTATCCAGCGCGCCGTAGATGAACGAGTAGAACATGCCGACGAGCAGGTAGACGCACAGCACGCCGATCACGGCCTCGACGGTGACCGACTGCGTCTCGCGCATCCTGCGCACGACGCCGATGACGATCGCGGGCGGGGCGAAGACCACGAGCAGGCAGGTTGCGAGCCTCGAGGCGCGTTCGTCGACTTCGCCGGCAAGCGCCTGGGCGACGCCGAAGGCGACCACGAGGACCACGACGATCAACGCCGCGCGCACGAGCACCGGACGAGCCTCGGCGATGCGCAGCGAGAGTATCAGCGTGAAGCCGAGCAGCGCACTGATCAGCACGAGCTCCCAGCGACCGGGTTCGGCTACGCCCTCGATCGCGAACGCCGCCGTGATCCCGCCGAGCAGGATCGCGTAGCGGCCGAGCAGCGCGCGATCGAGCCCTGCGCGGCTTGGTGGTCCGGTTTCTTGCGCTGTGCCATTCATGTTGGCGCTCGGAGCGATCGGCCTCGCCGGCATCAGCGCGCGAGGGTCGGTGTTCCCGGATTTCAACGCTGCAGCCCGGGCCCCTCCACGTTCACCCCTTAGGGATGAGGCGCGGGCGCGCCAAGAACGTCATCATTTGCCGGTGGGCTGGATCCCGAGGGTCGCGCAATATGCGAGAGCTCCGGAGCGCCACGCGAGCGAGGCGGCGCTATGAGGCTGTTCGGCCGCAGACCCCGACAGGAGCCCCCTGCGCCTGACGAGGCTGCGCCCGGCGAGGCTGCGCCCGTCCCCGAGCCAGGCGGCGTGGGGCTGCTCGACGCGGCGGAGCCGACGGGCTCGCGGCTTCCGCCCGAGGGCTCGTACGTCACCGACGGGGCCTCGCTCTATCGCGTGGCGCACTCGATACGCGACCCGCGCGACGGCGAGCTGATCATCGAGCTGGAGGACTGCAGGACGCTCGAACTGATCCTCTGCTCGGCGAGCGTGATCGCAGAACTGCGCCTCTGCGCAGTCCGGCCTGCGGCGACCGGCTAACCCGATCGCCACGCTCGAGAGGGCCGAGAAACCGTCATCCGTTTGGGGTGATGCGGCCTCGGCGGCGCGGGGCGAGCATGCCGCGCGGAGGGCTTCGACTCGCTGAGCGCTGCCCGACCTATCGGGTGAGCACACGCGACGCAGTGCTCGCAACTCAGAGAAAGGGGCGCAATGCTCATAGCAACAGCCGAAAAATATCCTTTCCTCGAAGTCTTCTGGACGATCCTGATCTTCTTCGCGTTCGTGATCTGGCTGTGGATCCTCTTCACGGTGATCGCAGACCTCTTCCGCCGGCACGACACGTCCGGATGGGCCAAGGTGGCGTGGCTCATCTTCATCATCATCGTGCCCTACTTCGGCGTGTTCATCTACCTGATCGCCGAGCACAAGGGCATGTCCGAACGCGCTCTGCAAGCCCAGCAGGCGGCGCAGAGCGAAGTCTCCGACTACGTGAAGTCGGTGGCCGCGCAGGACGACCCCGCCGAGCAGATCGCCAAGGCCAAGTCGCTGCTCGATCAGGGCACGATCACCGAGGCCGAGTTCAACCAGATCAAGGCCAAGGCGCTGAGCTCCTCCTAGGCGCGCTCGCCTCGTCTCCCGGCCGGGGGTGGCCTCGCTGCCGGGGGTGCCTGCCGGCGGAGCCGCCAGTCGGGCGAGCTCGCCGCCGGCGCCGCGAGCGCGGCCAAGCGCTGACGGAAGCCGAGGAGCCGCGCCAGCCAGACGGCGGGCTCCTCGACTGCGGCGGGCAGGGAGCGCGGCGGCGCTCTCGCCCGTGGCGGCGGCGCGCCGGGCACGAACATGCGGGCGCCGGCGGCGCCCGTTCCGGCGCGCTTCGGTGTGCGATCGTGCGGGAACCTTGGACTCCCAGCCACAGCCGAGCGCGATACGCGCGACGGTGACCGGGGCCGTGCAGGGCGTCGGCTTCCGTGACGCGACCCGCCGCAGGGCGCGCGAGCTGGGTCTGCTCGGCTGGGTGCGCAACGCCGAGGACGGCAGCGTGGAGGTGCACGCCGAGGGACCGCCCGCCGCGATCGAGTCGCTCACCGCGTTCCTCTCCAGGGGCCCGCGGGGCGCCTCGGTGCAGGGGCTGGACGTGCGCGAGACCGCCGTCGAGGGACACGAGCAGTTCGCCGTGCGGGGGGTCAGCGCGGGCGTGTTCGTCGTACAGGAGCACGCCGCGAGCACGCACCACTTCGACCTGCGCCTCGAGGTCGAGGGCGTGATGCGCTCCTGGGCCGTGCCGAAGGGCCCGTCGATGGACCCGGCGGTCAAGCGCCTGGCCGTGGAGGTCCCCGATCACGATCTCGATCACAACAGCTTCGAGGGCGCAACCGACCACGGCGGCGTGGTGATCTGGGACCGCGGCTCATACGAGCAGGGCGGGCGCGTGGCCTGGCCCGAGGCCCTCCGCCGCGGTCACGCGGTCTTCGTGCTCCACGGCGAGAAGCTGCGCGGCGGCTTTGCGCTGCAGCGCACGCGATCGGGCCCAAAGGCCCAGTGGCTACTGCTCAAGCGCCGCGACGAGCAGGCGCGGCCCGGCTCGGACGTCGTCGTCGAAGCGCCCGCATCGGTGCTCAGCGGAAGGACGCTGCAGGAGCTGCTGCACGGGAGCGCTTGACGGGAGCTGCGTTGCAGGGCGCTTGACAAGAGGTGCCCCAGACGCTTGACAAGAGCTGCCGTCCAGGGGCGCTTGAGGAAAGCCCTGCGCACGGGCGCTTGACGTATGCTGGCCGTGATGAGCAGCGTGCGGGGGGAGCCCGGCTGGCAACAGCTGTTTTGGCTGGTCTTCGAACGCTCTACGCACCCGATCGCGCTGCTCGGAGACGACCGTCGCATCATCGCGGTCAACGACGCGGGCGTGGCGCTGTGGGGCGGCAGCCGTGAGGAGCTCGTCGGGCTCTCGATCTTCGACAGCATCCGGCCCGCGGAGCAGGCAGCGGCGGTGCGGGAATGGGAAGCGTTCCTGCGCTCGGGCGAGTACTCCGGCACGCGCGACCTGCTTCGAGCCGACGGATCGGCCGTGGAGGTCGAGTTCGCGGCGCGCTGGGCGGTCGTCGCGGGACGACGCCTGGCGGTGTATGTGGCAACGGCGACGGGCGAGAGCGCCCGCCGCCCGCGGCTGGCCTCGGAACTGCCGCTGACGACCCGCGAGCGGGAAGTCGTCACGCTGATCGCCCTCGGGCGTGACACGAACGAGATCGCCGCCGAACTGCACATCTCGCCGGAGACGGTGCGTAGCCACGTCCGCAACGCGATGTCGAAGCTCGACGTCCACACGAGGGCGCAGCTCGTCGCGGTCGCGATCTGCGGGAACCAAACCATGCACGAGGCGGTGGCGCGGGAGGGCACGAAGAACGCGAGCTGAAGATCCCCCACGTGCGACGGGGACGCCGAGATGCCCCGCAGGAGCACCCGCGCCGAAGATCCCCCGTGTGCGGTATTGCGCTGCGGCATCACGGGTTGGACGATCCCGCCGTGCCCCTGCAGCGCCCTCCCGGCATGCGTCGCCGCGCCGTCCTGCGGGGGCGCGAGAGCAGCTATCTCCTGGACGCCCTGCTGGAGACCGTGGAGTCGGCCGTCGTCGCATTCGACGCGGGCTTCCGCGTGACGCACACCAACGCGGCGGCTCGCCACCTGGTCGGGCTGGAGTGCGCTGCGGGCAGCGCCCCCGAGATCTGGATCGACGAGCTCGCTCCTCGAATCGCCTCCGGTCTGCGCATGCCTCGCGAGGACCTTCCGCCCGTGCGTGCGCTCGCCGGCGAAATCGTGCACGGCGTTGACGTTCTCGCGCGGATCCGCGGCGAGGACGTGCTCCTGGGGGTTCGGGCGAAGCCCGCCATCGACGCCAAGGGCCGCATCCACGGAACGATCGTGGTGCTCGAGGACGTGAGCGAGCGGCGTCGGCGCGAGGCTCTGCAACGCGCTTGTAAGAGCGGCGCAGCCAGATAGCGCGCGGAGGGCCAGCCGGCGTGCGCCCAGCGCCCAGCGCCCGCGGACCGAGGTGTGGCACGATGCCGGCGTGGGCTTCGACCAGTACCACGAGCCGCCTGACGAGCTCTCCCACCAGACACGGACGTTCGCTCGACTGTGCTCCTCGCTCACCGAGGAGGCCGAGGCGATCGGCTGGTACGAGCAGCGGCTCGACGTGGAGGCCGACGCCGAGGCGGGGGCGATCATGCGCGACGCGCAGGGCGAGGAGTTCAAGCACTTCTGCATGGACCTCGAGTTCCTGCTCCGGCGCACACCCCTCTGGCGCGAGATCGCCATGGGCATCCTCTTTCAGGAAGGCGACATCGTCGCGCACGGCGAGGAGTCCGAGGAGGAGGCCGTCGAGGGTGCGGCGGCGCGCGGCGCGCCGCTGGCCGGAGGCACCTCGCTCGGCATCGGCGCTCTGAGAGGCGCGGCCGGATGAGCCACCTCCTGCGCGAGCACGCGCCGATCACGGAGCTCGGCTGGAAGATGATCGACGAGGAGGCCCGCGGGCGCCTGACGCCCGCTCTCGCGGCGCGCAAGCTCGTCGACTTCGCCGGCCCGCACGGCTGGGAGCATTCGGCGGTGGGTCTGGGGCGCACGACCGCGGTCGCGAGCGCCCCCACAGACGGGGTCAGCGCCCTCCAGCGCCGCGTGCTCGCGCTCGTCGAGCTGCGCTCGTCGTTCTCGCTCGCGCGCGAGGAGCTGCGCGACGCCGATCGCGGCGCCGCCGACGTCGACCTCGGGGCCCTCGACGCCAGCGCGCGGCGGATCGCGATCGCCGAGAACGTGGCCGTCTTCCACGGCTGGGAGGCCGCGGGCATCACCGGCATCGTCGAGGCTTCCTCGCACAAGTCGATCGAGCTCGGCGAGGACTGCGAGCGCTATACGCGTCGCATCACGCGGGCCGTCGAGACGCTGCTCAGCGTGGGCGTCGGCGGCCCCTACGGCCTGGCGCTCGGAGCCGAGGCCTACACGCGCGTGCTCGAGAGCAGCGAGCAGGGCGGCTACCCGCTGCTCGACCACCTCCGCGAGATCATCGGCGGACCGCTCGTGTGGGCGCCCGGCGTGCACGGCGCTGTCCTCATCAGCCAGCGCGGCGGCGACTTCGTGCTCGACGTCGGCGAGGACCTCTCGATCGGCTACGACCACCACGACGCGAGCGCGGTCGAGCTCTACCTCGAGGAGAGCTTCGCCTTCCGCGTGCTCGAGCCCGACGCCGCGGTCGCGCTCACGCTCTGATCGACGCGCCCCCGCGGCGCTCACGCTCTGATCGACGCGCCCCCGCAGGGAGACCGTCAGGAGTCCAGCGAGGCGAACTGCTTGCCGGCGCGCCAGACGGGCTCCATGCCGACGCCGGCGAGCAGCTCGCAGAGGTCGGGACGCGGCCTCGACGGAAGCAGCACGGCGAGATGTGGCGCAGGCTCGAGGCAGCGACGGTAGTCCAGGAGCTGGCCGATCGCCATCCGGATCGCCCCCCGCTCGACCGTGCCCTTCGCCACGTAGAGGGTGTTCGTGGTGCGGTCGAAGAGGTCGCAGAACAGCGGCTTGGCCTCCCCGGCCGGCACGATCTTCAGGCGCGTCAGCTCGTGCCCCTGCTCGATCAGGCGCTCGCGCAGAGCGAGGACGAGCGCGTGCGCGTTCCGCTCGGCCCTCAGATGCTTGCGGCTGGGCGCCACGAACGCCGTCTCCGTCCACTGCTCCTGCACCGGCACGTCCTCGAGCGCGGCCGCGATCACGCCGTCCAAGCTCGAGGAGCTCGGCCTCGCGCGCACGTCGAGGGGCCGCAGGCGGAACACGATCGCGTTGCGCGTCGGCCCGTTGGCGCCTTCGGAGACATCGGTCGTGTAGTACGGCACGTCGGCGGCGAGCTCGAACTCACCCTGATAGATGACCATCGAGCGGGTGCCGAGGAACAGTCTCAGCGCGCGGCCCTCGGCCCTGTGGTTGAGGATCGCGGCGTTCCCCGACTTCATCTGGTGGTCGCCGCGCTGGCCTTCACCGGTGTAGTGAAAGCAGCCGTCGGCTCGCCAGCCGTCGAACTGGCCGAAGGGCTCGCCGGCGGGCGGGTCGGAGAACAGCATCACGTTCGGCGACGTCGTCGACGGAGCGATGCCCGCCTGTTTGCGCCCGCCGTAGCGGTCCTGGAGCGTGGGGCGCTCGATCACCTCGCCCGGGAGAAGCGCCCAGATCGCCGGATCGCCGTGGGCCGTCTGCTGCTGCGGCGGGCTCGACATCCAGTCATGATCCTCCCGATCCCGGACGCCTCGCGCAATTCCCGATCCCGGACGCCTCGCGCGATCAGCGGCTCGACCCGAGCAGCGCTTGCAGCGAGGAGGGCTCGTGCGGGAGCTCGGCGAGCGCGGCGGCGACGCTGGCTGCAGCCGTGATCGATGGCGCGCCAGCCTCGCTGACCCAGCGCGCGAGCCACCTGACCGCATACGCGTCGTACTCTTGGGGGCTCTGCTCGGCGATCAGCGGCAAGAAGCGCGAGGCCACCTCGAGCGGGATCGGCCGACCGCGCTCGAGCCGCAGCTGCTCGGCGAGGCTGATCGCGTACCTGAGATCGCCGCGCGCGAGCGCCGCGTCGAGCTCCCTGGCGGGCTTCCACGGTCTTGGACCCATGGCGAACATATGTTCGCATACGCGTCAACCGCCGCGCTTTCTCGCGATCGCGCGCTCGTACACGGCGAGCACCGCGTCGACGTGGTGCGCGACGTCGAACGCCTCGGCTACGCGGCGGCGCCCGGCGCGTCCGAGCTCACGGCCGTGCTCAGGGCTCGCGATCACGCGCCGCACCGCCTGCGCCCAGGCCGCGGGCTCGCCGGGCGGCAGCAGATAGCCCTCGCGGCCGTCGTGGATGAGCTCGGCCGGGCCGCCTACGTTCGTTGCCAGCACGGGCACTTCCAGCGCCATCGCCTCGAGCAGCACGCGGCCGAAGGGCTCCTCGACGGACGGGAGCAGCAGCACGTCGAGCGCCCGCATCAGCTCGGGCACGTCGTCGCGCTCGCCCAGCCAGGAGACGCGATCCTCGATGCCGGCGGACGCGATCAGGGCCCGCAGATGGGCGACGTAGGCTTCGTTGTCAAAGCGCGTCGAGCGGGCCACGAACTTGGCCGACCCGATCAGCAGCAGATGCGCGTCAACGCCCTCCGCTCGCAGCAGCCTCAGCGCTTCGATCGCGGTCTCCTGGCCCTTCCAGGGGCTGAGCTGGGCGACCACCCCGAGCAGCACGCCCCGGCGCCCCGCGAGGCCGAGCCGATCCCGCGCGCCGCCGTCCACGCGCCCGGGATCGAAGCGCTGCAGGTCGATCGCAGGGTGAACGACCTCCAGCGGCGCGCCCGGAGCGGACGCGCGCACGGAGGCGGCTGTGTAACGGGAGTTCGCCAGGACCGTCGTCGCCGTGGCCGCGATCACGCGCATCGTGGCGGTCGTCAGGTGTCCCGGCGGCAGGCAATCGCGGACGTGAACGACGCCCGCGGCCGGCGAGACGTGGGCCAGTCCGAGCTCGATGCCGGCTCGGATCGAGTTCGCATGGACCACGTCGGCGCGCTGCCGGCGCGCCGCGCGGTGCACCTGCAGCGCGGCGAGGCCCATCTCCCCCAGCGCCCGCGGGGTGTGGAGCGGATGCAGGCGCAGGCTCCCGGCCGTGTTCGCGATCTCGCTCACCGGGATCCCGAGCTCCTGCACCGCCCGCGTGAGGCGACCGGGTGGCGAGGCGACGTGCGCCTGCACGCCCTCGGGCAGCGCCGCCAGGAGCGCGAGCATCGAGCGCTCCGATCCGCTGACCTCGGCGGTGTGGTTGACGTAGAGGACCCTCACGAGCTCCTCCCGGCGAGCGCGAGCAGCCGCCGCTCCACGCGCGCCCCGATCGCCGGCCAGGCGAACGCGCGCGCTCGCCGCGCTCCTCCCGCGCCGAGGCGCCGCGCGAGGTCGCGGTCGAGCAGCAGCCTCGTGACGGCGTCCGTCACCGCCGCCGGGTCGGTCGGATCGACGAGCAGGCCGCTCACGCCGTCGGCGACGGCCTCGCGCGCGCCACCGACGTCGCCCGCGACGACGGGCTTGGCGAATGAGTTCGCCTCCAGGTAGACGATCCCGAAGCCCTCGCCCGCGAGCTCGCCGGCGGGGAGGCGGCTCGGCAGCGCGAGCACGGCGGCCCGCCGCAGCCACGCGTCGCGCTCCTCGTCGGAGACCGCGCCGAGGAAGCGCGCGACCCCGTCCAGGCCGCTTGCGCTCGCGAGCCGCTCGAGCTCCGACCGCAGCGGCCCCTCGCCGATCACCACCCACTCCACGTCGGGCACCCTCGCCCGCACCGCCGGCAGCGCGCGGATGAGCACGTCGTGGCCCTTGTAGCGGTGTTTGAGCTGCGCGATCGTCACCACGGTCGGCCGCTGCGCGGGAAGCGGAGAGGGATCGCCGGGCAGCTCGACGCCGGGAGGGATCACCTCGAGCGCCGTCGTCGGGGCTCCCGTCGCAGCGAGCAGCGAGGCGGTGTAGTCGCTGATCGCGATCACGAGATCGGCGCGCGCGGCCGCGAACGCCGCCAGCCTCGGCTTGCCGGCGATCTCGTTGCCGTAGAAGTACTGGGCGATCGGCGTCCCGAGCAGCCGCCGGATCAGCGTCGCCGCCGGGCTCGTGACCAGGTGCGCGCTGAGCGTGACGTCGGGCCGCGAGCGCGACGCGCGCGTGAGCCCGGCCGCGTTCAGCGCCAGCATCCGCGCGCGACCCGCCGATACGAGCGGGGCCGGGCGGGACCCGATCCTCGGCCCCCCCACCCTGTGCGTCGTCAGCTTCTCGTCGCGATCGAAGCACCGCGCACCGAGAGCGTCGAGCGTCACGACCTCGACGTCGAATCGGCGCAGCGAACGCGCGAGGCCGTAGACGAGAGACTGCACGCCGCCGTGGGCCGGCGGGAAGTCGGCGGTGAGAATCAGCAGGCGTGGGAGAGCGTGCCGCGAGCTCCGCGAGCCTCTCATCGCGCGGGGGTAGCGGCGAACAGCTCAGCCCAGGCCCGCATCGCGCGGCGCAGCTGGGTGAACTCCTCCTGCTCGAGGGGAAGCCGCTCGGCCAGCTCCCCGTATGCGCCCGCCACCGACTCCTCCGTGAGCACGACGGAGTCCACAGCGCCCCAGAACGTCTCGTTCGCCGCGAGTCCGCGCGACTCCTTGGCGAGGTTCGTGAACACGTTCGAGGCGCGCTCGTGCAGCACGCCGGGCGCGCCGCTGTTCACCGCGAAGCCGAGATGGTCCGCGACGCGCTTGGCCAGCACGCCTGCCCAGATGTCGCCAAAGCGGTCGAACGGATGTGCCGGTCCCATCAGCAGGAAGTACATCGCCGGGGTGAACTCCGACCGCCACGCGAGGTTCATCGAGCACATCGGGAAGTAGCTCCCCCGCGGGATCGTGCGATCGCTCCATGCGCCCGAGATCTCGACGCGACTGCTCAGGAGCTGGGTGGCCGCGTCGAAGTCGGGCACGCCGCTCCAAAGGCCGTGGTTGAGCATCACGGTCGGCTCCCTGCTGCTGTTGAAGTAGGGCATGCCGCGAGGGCTCGCCTCATCGAGAGAGCTCACCCACGCGGGGTCGGTCGCGCTCTGCAGCCGCGCCCAATGCGCGTCGAGGAAGCGCGGGTGCTCGGGGTCGGGTCGGGTGTCGTCGTCCAGCGCAACGATCATGTCCGGACCCAGCTCGTTCGCGAGCCAGATGCCAAACGAGCGCACGCATCCGCTGTGCCGAGGGATGACCCAGGCGAGGTCCCCGAGCTGCTCGTCGATGTCGCACCAGGCCAGGTGCTGGACGTTCTCGCCCCGCACCGAAAAGGTGCGCTCGGGGCCGTCCTCGACGACGATCACGGTGGCCTGCGCGAGCTCCTCCCGCCAGGCCTCGAGAAAGCCGGTCAGGCTCTCCTCGCGCGCGCTCGGTACGACGACGACAGCTTGCACGCCATCCGTGGCCTGTTCGGGCATGTAGGAAGTAGACACGATCTCGCCGCCGAGCGCGAGGCCGGCAGCGAACCTTCACGCCCGAACGACAGCCGGCTCATTAACCCCGGCGCCTACCCCCTGCCGCACGAGACCGGCGGCACACCGACAATCAAATCCGTAGAAATCGCTGACCGCCATCGCCCCAACGGCCGAGTCGCGGCCGGACACCTTGCGGTGAATCAGTAGTAATCGTCGACGGTCATCGACCAGTGAGCCGAGTCTCGCCCGCCGGAGACCTTCACGCGGTAGGTGCCCGGGCCGCTGTGGAAGACCTCGCTCTGAGAGCTGCCTTCGCCCAGTTCGAAGCCACCGAAGCCGGCGCCCCTCTGCACGTTCTCCGCTTCGGCGCTCGGCCCTCCGCATAGGAGCAGCAGCAGACACGTGCCTTCATAGCCCATGCTGTATGTGACCCGCCACTGGTTTCCCCGGATGCGGAACGGCACCGATTCACCGTCGTCGACGCCCGAGAAGCTCGTCAGCGGACGCCACTGCGGCGCCTCGGCGATGCTCAGCGCCACCGCCGTCCTGTGCGGCACGCTCGCGCCGGCGCCGGGAGACTGCGCCAGCACGGTATACGCGGGCGATCCCGGCGCGGGAACGAACGTCACTCCGTAGCGCAGGCCCGTGCCCGAGAGCACGCCCTCGGCGGCGCCCGAGGCCTGCCCGACGACGTCGGGCACGGTCACCGGGGGCGGCCCGGCGCTGAGCACGACGTCGACCGTCGCGCCCTCGGTCGTGTGCGTTCCCGCGGCGGGGCTCTGGGCGATCGAGACGCCCGCGGGCGCTTCGGCGTAGCGCGAGGAGAACGCCGGCTGCACGTGCGTGCGCTGCGCCCGTGCGATCACCCCCCCGCGCCGTATTCCGCGCAGTTCCGGCACCGTCGTATGCGCGCTCGCCCCCGCCAACGCGAACACCGCCAGCGCGCAGATCGCACCCACTGCAAGCGCCAGAAGCACAGCCGTGCGCGCGCGCAGGGGGGCGTGCCGCTGACGGCGCGGCTGCGGAGCGCGCGGCGAGCGTTGCCTCGCGACGGGCGCTCTCACGAGGACGTCGGTCGGAGCCGCCGCGACGACGGTCGTGCCGGCCGCGAGGTCGATCGTCGCGGGCTCCCCCAGCTCTCCGCCGGCGGCCTCGTGGGCAGCGTCCCCGTCGTCCGTCGCGCCGATGTCCGCTACGGCGTCGCCGTCGTCGGCGCAGCCGTCGTCCTTAGCGTCGCTGTCGTCGGCTCCGCCCCTGGCGTTTGCGCCGCTCGGGGCGGACAGCGCGGCCGCCATCCCGGCTCCGTCGCGGTAGCGCGCTTGCGGGCGCTTGGCGAGCGCCTTCTCCACTACTTCCGCGATCGCTGCGGGAACCTCCGCCGGGAGCGCGGGCGGAGGCTCCTGGAGATGGCGTATGCCCAGCTCGATGGCCGACCGGCCGGCGAACGGCGGCTCGCCGGCGAGCATCTCATAGAGAACGACGCCCGCGCTGTAGACGTCGGTCGCCGGCGTCGGAGCGCGGCCGTCGGCCTGCTCGGGCGACATGTAGCGCGGCGTCCCCGCGACGGTCGCCGAAAGCGGCTGCGAGGTGCCCTCGCCGAAGCGGGCGACGCCGAAGTCCCCCACCTTCACCCTCCCGCCCGCCGTCAGGAGAACATTGGCGGGCTTGACGTCGCAGTGCACGACCCCTTGGGCGTGGGCGCTTCCGAGCGCCCTGCAGAGCTGCTCGGCGACGTCCCGCGCCTGCGCGACCGGAAGCGGGCCGCGACGCAGGCGCTCTGCGAGGCTCTCGCCGTCGACGAGCTCGGCCACGTAGTAGGGCCCCTGCTCGGCGTGTCCGAAGTCGAAGATCTGCACGATCCCGGGATCGTTCACGCGTGCCAGCAGCTGTGCCTCGCGCTGGAACCGCTCCACCCAGGCGCCGTCCTCGGCCCACCAGGGCTTGATCACCTTGACCGCGACGGAGCGGTCCAGGCGCCTGTCCACGCCCCTGTAGACACGACCGAACGCTCCTTCGCCGATCACGGCGTGGAGCTCGTAACGGTCCTCGAGGGCGCAGCCGGCGAGGTCGGGTGCACGCAGCACGCGTCCAAGTATTCCGCGCGCGCGGTCGATCAGCGCCTGTTGTCCCGGCCATCGACGCAACGGCCGAGCGCGGTCGGGGGTCGCCCAAGCGTCGCGGCAGGCGCCTACTGCCGTCGCCGCCGCGGCCGATCGTGCTCGAAAGTTCACATCGAGGACGCCGCATGAGGCCCGCGATCCGTGTACCTTCTCGCAGCGAGTCGCTTCCGGACCTCGAGAGAGCTTGGGTGCCGATACGGGGGAGCGGCTAGGAAAAGGGGAGGGCGTCGATGCGGGTTCTACGGATGGTGACCAACCCTTCGATGGGTAGCGAGAGAGCGCCGCGCGCGCGGCTCCGCGTCTACGTCGCGGCCCTCGCCGCCGCCCTGTTCGCGGCAACCGTCGCGCTCGGAATCCGTCACGGCGCGCTCCCGGGGCACTCCCCCGCGCCGGCCTCCGCGGCCAGCGTCGCGTCGCCCTCACCGGCCACCGGGCAGCGGGCGCGCTCGAGCCTGCCGAGCGCGGCGCTCGGCGTGGTCTCCTCGACCGTCGGCGCCGGCAGCAGCGCCTACCGCGTCAACGCCTCGCACGGCAGCCTCGCCGCGCGCAACGCGGCGCAGGGTCTCACCGTTCGCTTCGCGAGCTCGGGCGCGTCCGTGCGCGCAGGCGCCATTCGCCTGCGCCTGGGCACTCCCGCGGTGGGATTCGGAGCCTCCCCGCGGGCGCTCGCCGCCGCCGACCCCACCGCCCGCGCGAACCGCGTGGCATACCAGCTCGGCGGCGTCACCGAGTGGTACCGAAACGGCCCGCTCGGCCTCGAGCAGGGCTTTACGATCGCGCGGGCTCCCTCGGAGAGCGCGACGGCTCCGCTGACGATCGCGATCCCGCTGGCCGGCAACGCCCGCGCGTCGCTGGCGCCCGACAGCCAGAGCGTGACGCTCACGCACGCAGGCGCGCCGACGCTCCGCTACGGCGACCTGACCGCGAGCGACGCGCACGGTAGGGCGCTGCACAGCTGGCTGCAGGTGAGCGGCGAGACGGTGCTGCTGCGCGTCGACGCGCGCGGCGCCCGCTACCCGCTGACGATCGACCCGCTCGTCCAGGAGGGCGGCAAGCTCACCGGTAGCGGCGAGACCGGCACCGGCAGCTTCGGCCTCGGGGTCGCGATGTCCGCGAACGGCAACTACGTCCTCGTCGGCGCTCCCAGCGACCACGGCGGCATCGGCGCCGCGTTCATGTTCGTGCGCTCGGCCTCGACGTGGAGCCAGCAGGGCTCCAAGCTCACCGGCGGCGGCGAGGTCGGCAGCGGCCAGTTCGGCTACACGGTCGCGCTCTCCGGAGAAGGCGACACCGCGATCATCGGCGGCGGCAAAGACAACACCGTCGGAGCCGTGTGGGCGTTCACGCGCTCGGGGACGACGTGGACACAGCAGGGCTCCAAGCTCACCGGCGGCGAAGAGTCCGGCACGAGCCACTTCGGATGCTGCGGGATCGCGCTTTCGGCCGACGGAAACACCGCCCTGATCGGCGGATACGGCGACAATTCGAGCGTCGGCGCGAGCTGGGTGTTCACGCGCTCGGGCTCCACCTGGAGCCAGCAGGGTCCCAAGCTCACCGCCGCAGGCGAGACGGGGGCAGCCCACTTCGGCTACGCCGTCGCGCTGTCGAGCGACGGCAACACCGCCCTGATCGGCGGCGGCGCCGACAACAGCAAGGTCGGCGCGGCCTGGGTGTTCACGCGCTCGGGCTCCACCTGGAGCCAGCAGGGCTCGAAGCTCACCGGCGGCGGCGAGACCGGAGCAGGCCAGTTCGGCTACGCCGTCGCGCTATCGAGCGACGGCAACACCGCCCTGATCGGCGGCGGCGCCGACAACACGAACGTCGGTGCCGCGTGGACGTTCACGCGGTCGGGCTCGACGTGGACCCAGCTCGGCTCGAAGCTCACGTCCGGCGAAGAGGTCGGCGAAGGCCACTTCGGATGCTGCGGGGTCGCGCTCTCGAGCGACGGAAACACCGCCCTGATCGGCGGCTACGCCGACAACACGGGTGTCGGCGCCGCCTGGCTCTACACGCGCTCCGGGTCGACCTGGACGCAGGAAGGCCCCAAGCTCACGGGCGGCGAAGAGGTCGGCGAAGCTGAGTTCGCGCACAGCCTCGCGCTCGCCGGGGGCGGGAGAAGCGCCGTGGTCGGCGGCTTCAACGACAACGAAGACATCGGCGCCGCGTGGGTCTTCGCCTCCCACAGCACCCCGGTGGCAGTCACCGGCACGGCCACGAGCGTGGTGCAGAAATCCGCGACGCTGAACGCGACCGTCAACCCCGAAGACGAAACCGTCAGCGACTGCCACTTCGAATACGGCACCAGCGAAAGCTACGGAACGAGCATCCCCTGCAGCTCACTGCCCGGCAATGGCACCAGCCCCGTCGCGGTCTCGGCGAACGTCAGCGGCCTGAGCCCGAGCACGACCTACCACTACCGCATCGTCGCGACCAACCCCACCGGCACGGGGCACGGCAGCGACGGCACGTTCGAAACGACCGCCAGCCAAGCGCCGGCGGTCGTAACCGAGCCCGCCACCGCTGTCGCCCAGACGACCGCGACGCTCAACGCCACGGTCAACCCCGAAGACGAAACCGTCAGCGACTGCCACTTCGAATACGGCACCAGCGAAAGCTACGGGACGAGCATCCCCTGCAGCTCACTGCCCGGCGACGGCACCAGCCCCGTCGCGGTCTCGGCCAACCTCCACGAACTCAGCCCCAGCACCACCTACCACTACCGCATCGTCGCGACCAACCCCACCGGCACCAGCTACGGCAGCGACGGCACGTTCGAAACGACCGCCAGCCGACCGCCGGCGGTCGTGACCGAAGCCGCGACGTCGGTAGCACAGAGCACCGCGACGCTGAACGCGACCGTGAACCCCGAAGACGAAACCGTGAGCGACTGCCACTTCGAATACGGCACCAGCGAAAGCTACGGGACGAGCATCCCCTGCAGCTCACTGCCGGGCGACGGCACGAGCCCCGTCGCCGTCTCGGCCAACCTCCACGAACTCAGCCCGAGCACGACCTACCACTACCGCATCGTCGCCACGAACCCAACCGGCACGAGCGAAGGCAGCGACCGCACGTTCGAAACGACCGCCAGCCGAGCCCCAGCCGTCGTGACCAAGCCGGCAACGGAAGTCACCCACGCGAGTGCGACCCTGAACGCGACCGTGAACCCCGAAGACGAAGCGGTGAGCGACTGCCACTTCGAATACGGCACCAGCGAAAGCTACGGGACGAGCATCCCCTGCAGCTCACTGCCGGGCGGCGGCGCGAGCCCCGTCGCGGTCTCGGCCGCACTGCCCGAACTGAGCGCGCAGACGACCTACCACTATCGGATCGTCGCTACCAACCCCACGGGCACCAGCTATGGCAGCGACGGCACGTTCGAAACGCCCCTCGCCCCCCCCACGGCCGTCACGGGAGCTGCGACGCGGGTGGGAGAGGTCTCGGCCGTGCTCAACGCGACCGTCAACCCGAACGGCGGCACCGTCAGCGACTGCCACTTCGAATACGGCACCAGCGAAAGCTACGGGACGAACGTCGCCTGCAGCTCGCTGCCGGGCAACGGCACCAACCCTGTCCCGGTCGCCGCCAGCATCAGCGGGCTGAACCCGAAAACCATCTACCACTACAGGATCGTGGCCACGAACTCGGGGGGCACCGGCCGCGGCGCCGACGCCCAGCTCACGACCGCGACGCCCGTATTGCCCGAAATCGGGCGCTGCGTGACGCTCGCCAAAGCCACGGGGAGATACGCCAGCGGGTTCTGCACGACTAAGAGCGCGGGCGAAAACACCGGCAAATACGAATGGCAGCCGTGGCCAGCCGTGAAGAACGGCTTCAGCGCCTCGGGCGGCGCGGTGACGCTCGAAGCGATTCACAAAGCGACTGTGAAATGCGCCAGCAGCTCGCTGTCGGGTGAATTCAGCGGCCCGCAGGTGGCGTCGATGTCGGTCACGTTCACCGGCTGCGAAGGCACGGTGAGCCTGAGCGGCAAATGCCAGAGCGAAGGCGCGAGCGCCGGCGAAATCCGTTTGAGCCCGCTGCAGGGCACGCTGGGGATCATCAAAACCGGGGCCACCCCGATCGTCGGCTGGGATCTCAAGCCGGCGTCCGGACGGAGCCTTGCGAGCTTCGCCTGCGGCGCCAGCGAAGTGTCGCTGACGGGATCGGTCATAGGCCAGGTGACCGTCGTGGACAAAATGTCCCCGTCCTTCAAACTGCTATTCAAAGAGGCGAAAGGCAAACAGACCTATGAACGGTTCGAAGGCGGGCCGAAAGACACGCTCGCGTTCACGACCACAGTCGGCGAAGAACAGGCCGGCCTGTCGTTGAGCCAGACACCGTTCAACGAAGAATCGGTGGAGATCAAAGCGGTCGTCTAGGGCCTTCAGGGCCCCGAGCGGCGGCGGGCAGGGCCGCCCAGGGCGCGGCGGAGAGGGCGCCCGCGGTGGGTGCTGGCGCTCACGGCGAGGCGGGGGCCGCCCCGGCGGGCGCGGGCACCACGGGCGCGACGGAGGCCGCCAGCACGCCGTTCGCCGGCACGGAGACGCGGATGCGGCCGCCGGTGGGGCTCAGGTTCAGCGTGCGCAGCCCCGCCCGCGCGGGGCTGAGAGAGGCCACCTGGACGACGCGAGAGGAATGCAGGACGACGGACCGCGCCTGGGCGCGCTCGTTGTCGAGGATCACCGTGACGCCGCCGACCGGCGTTCGCACAGCCGTGGCACCCAGTTCCCGCACCCCGCGCACGGTCTTCAGCACGGAGCCGACGGGGAGCCACTGGTTCAGCGCGACGAGCGCGCTCTCGATCGGCCGGGTGAGCACCGCGTTTCCTCGCACGAGGAACGGGTCATAGGAGTTTCCGCTGAAGTGGAAGCGCACCTCACCGAAGCCCGTCTTGAGGGCGGAGAGGACGAACCGAACCGCCCACACTGCGGCGGCGGGGCTGTCGGACACCCCCTGGCGGCCCCCGCAGGAGACGGAGTTGGCCTCGGAGACGATCGCCGGCAGACCCGCCGCCCGGGCGTCGGCGACGACCCACGCAAGCCGCGACGGGGAGTCGGCCGCCGAGCTCGAGAGCAGCCCCCCGATCGTGACCGCCCGCGGGCTCACGCAGTCGGTGAGGGGATAGATGTGAACGCCGACCGTCTGCTCGTGGAGCGTCGCGAGGATGCGCGGGAGCTCGCCGAACCAGGTCGCCGGCCGCGACAGTTCCGGTCCGATCAGCGGTTCGCCGCCGATCGCCGGCCTCAGGTAGCTGGCCAGCTGCAGGTAGAGGTTCGCCGCGGCTTCCTGCTGGCCGGGAAACGGCTTATCGAGCGAGGAGTAGTTGGGGAGCGGGTAGCGGTCCGGCTCGTTGCCGAGCGAGAAGCTGAGCCCGTTCGAGGCTGCGCTGTGCGCGCCCGCGACCATCTGCGCAGCCCACGCGAGATTGCCCGTGCGCGCGTTCAGGCCGACCGTGAGCGCGTCTTTCGAAGCGCTCAGGAGGCAGTGCAGCTGGCTCCAGAACGCGGCGGGGAGCGAGAACAGCGTGCCGGTTTCCCACGACGTCGGCCCCGTAAGCGCGCCGGCCGGCGCGGTCATGTCCTGGCTCACGCCGGCGAGCTCCACCGGCGGGGATCCAAGCCGCTGCAGCTCCGCGATCAACGCGGCGGGAGGGCACGCTTCGGCGCCGAGGTCCGCGTCCATCACCGGGTACTCGATCGAGAGGCCGACCGGCGCCATCGTGACGCCGATGCCGGCCCCCGCGGGGATGGGTGCGAGCGTGATTTCCGAAGTCGGCTGGCTGGCGCTCGCCCGGGCGAGCCGGCCGGCGCCAGCACCGGCGGGCTGCGCGGCTCGAGAGCGCGCGTGCGGGCCGGTCGCGAGCGCCTCGGCGGGGCCCGCGGCGCGCGGCGCGGCCGAAAGGCACAGCGCGAGTCCGAGCGCGAGCCCCAGCACGATCGCTCCCCTCCTGTGCGACATCGAATCAACGGTAGCGCCGCGGGGCGACGGGCGAGCCGGTCGTCCCTCGACTCGTCGCCGGCCGGTCGCTCTGGCGCGGTGAGGTCGCCAGGCGTCACATCGCTTGGGCGTCACCGGGCCAGGCGGCCGCTAGATTGAGTTGATGGCAAAGACGTGGATCCTAGACACGGAGACGAAGGGCACCGGAGCGCACGTGGTGCCGCTGGAGGAGGCGACCGAGAGGCCCTCCACGCGAGAGGACCTGGCGATCGTCCAGCTTGAGCGTCCCGCCCGCGCAGCCGAGCCGGTCGAGCCGGCGGGGCCGATGAAGTTCAAGGTCGTCGATGTGAGGAGCTCGCAGGTGCTGGCCGAGGACGTCGGCGCCCGCGAGACCGTCGACCTGCTCGGCGACACCGGCAGCGTGATCGACGTTCGCATCTACGTCTGGATGCGAGAGGCCGAACGGTGGCGCCTGTTGACGCTCGCCGAGCAGAAGGCGCTATGGCAATTTCGCCGCAGCTCGCCGGCGGTGGCCGGAGCCTCCAAAGAGTGAGGCTTCCCGACTCCGCTCGTGCCGTGCTCGAGGGCCCGGGATTGGCGCACCTGGTCACGCTGAACCCCGATGGGAGCCCCCAGGTGTCGATCGTCTGGGTTGGCCTCGAAGGCGAGGAGGTCGTCGCGGCCCACCTCTCAGAGCACCGCAAGGTCCGCAACATACGCCGCGACCCGCGAGTCGCGATGTCGATCGAGACCGGCACGCTGGACGAGCGGGGTCTCGTCGAGTACCTCGTCCTCCACGGCCGCGCTCGCATCACGGAGGGCGGCGCCGCCGAGCTGCTCCAGCGGCTCGCCCACGTCTACATCGGGCCCGACGTCAAGTTCCCGACGATCGACGACCCGCCGCCCGGCTACATCACGCACATCCACGTCGAGCGCATCGGCGGCGTCGGTCCCTGGGCCTCCTGAACGCGGGCAGGCCGTGCGCCGGGCCGCGGGGCGACGGCTTATCAGGCGAACGCGCGGGGCTTAGTAGACGAACGCGCCGAGCGCGAGCGCGATGTCCGCCGCGGGAAGCGGCCCGAAGCGCAGCGTCCAGGCGCCGTCGAGCTCCTGTCGGAACGAATGAGGCACCCCTTCGGCCTCGAGCTGGGCCCGATGCCTCTGCGCCCGTTCATACCCTGACCCGCCGTGAAAGGTCGCGTCGAGCCCATAGCGGCCATCGTCAACCGGCCAGATCGTCAAACGGTCCGGAACCGGTCCAGCCTTCGTCGGCAGCGGCGCGTCCACGCTCATGCCATCTAAGCGACGCTTTCTAAAGTCCGCCTGACCGTGCTCGCCTCCGGCTCAGCTAGCCCGGGCGGCGTGGTCGCTGACGCAGCCGTGCTCGCCGGCCGGCGTCGAGCACCCGCCTGCGCCGCCGTTGTTCATCGCGCCGCAGCGCTCGCTCCTCGCTGAGGCCGACTTCCAGGAAGACCAGGAGCAGTGCCCCCGCCAGGCCGGCCGACATCAGCACGATCGTCAGCACTTCGCCCGTCACTCCCGAGACGAGGGCCGCACACGCGCCACCCGCGAGCACCAGCACGGCGGCCGATCCGAACGCAACGACACGCAGCCGAGGAGCCACGGCTTCAACGGTAGCCGCAAATCGGCGCGAGAGCTGGACGCACGGCGGCGGGCCGGGGTAGGCTGGAGCACTCGTGCATCAAGAAAGCCTGGGTCGAGTATCTCGGAGGGCACCCCGAACCGGCTATCGACCGCATCGAGTGACGCGAGCGCGCCGGCTGGATCGCTGTCACCAACCGCGCCACGCGAGCGCTTGCTAGGTTGCGGCGGCTGTGTCGGTCGCGGAGTCTGGGCGCTCGGGTAGCGCGGAACATCGGGGACGTGCGCTGCGCGCGGCACTCGCGCTTGCGGCGCTGCTCGCGCTCGCCTGCGCCGGGCCTGGCCGCGCGGCTGCTGCGGAACGCCCGCCGTTCTGGTCGGGGGCGATCCCGATCGACCCCGGCACCGGTTCCACGGGCGAGTTCACCGGCCTCTCATGCACCTCCGCCTCGGTTTGCGTCGCGCTCGACGCCGCGGGCAACCTCCTCACGACCACGAACCCCTCGGGTGTCGGGGGAGAATGGACGCGCACCCACCTGGAAGGCGCCGAACAGCCAGAAAACTTCACTCGTGGCGAGGCGTCGTGTGCATCGTCGACGTTGTGCGTGTTCGTCGGCGGTCCGGTCGGGGGCGTGTTCGCCTCGACGGACCCTCTCGGCGGTCCCTCCGCATGGACGCAGGAGACGATCGACGTGGGCGCGCTCACCGACATCGCGTGCGTGGCACCCTCGTTGTGCGTGGCCGCCGATGGACATGGCGACGTCCTGACGTCCACGAACCCCGTCTCCGGAGCCGGCGCGTGGACGCTTCACGACGTCGACGGCAGCGAAGCCATCTACTCGGTCTCGTGCGCGTCGCCGTCGCTGTGCGTCGCCGTCGATGCGCTGGGCCGGGTTCTCAGCAGCACCAACCCGACCAGCGACGAATGGCAGCCGGCCTCGCTGCCCTGGCCCAAACCGCCCGTACCGCCCGAAGTCCAGGGACTGCACGTCTCGTGCGTGCAGGGGGGGCTGTGCGTCGTCGCCGGCCAGTCGGCGATCTTCGCCTCCGCGGACCCCGCCGGCGGCGCGTCTGCATGGACAGCGGACGACAGCGCCGACGGCAGCGGGGGCGTCTCGTGCGATGCGGCCTTCGTTTGCGTTGCGTTCCCCGGCAACACGAACGGACAGATGATCACGACCGACGATCCCACCGGCGGCTCCGGGTCCTGGAGCGCTGACGGCGCGGGCTTCCGCCCCATGTCCGAGGTCTCCTGCATCTCCTCCTCGAACTGCGTCGCCGTCGACCCGTTCGGCAACGAGTTCGTCTCGACGCAGGCCCACCTGCTGTCCGTGTCGCTGCTCGGCAGCGCGACCGGCTCCGTCGGCAGCACTCCGATCGCGTGCCCGTTCCTGACCTGCTTGCACGAAGTCCCGGGGCTGATCGAACCTGCGCCGATCGAGGGCATCGCGTGCGGCAACACGCTCGGACCGACACATCTGGTGGGGGGCACGTGCGGCGTGGACTATCCCTGGAGCGACACGACGAGCCTCACCGCGACGCCCGCCACCGGCGCCGTCTTCGCCGGCTGGAGCGGAGCCTGCGCAGGCGCCTCCGGGTGCTCTCTGAGCATGTCCGAAGACCGGGCCGTGAGGGCCACGTTCGCGCCCGCAGGCCCTCCACCGCCGAATGGCTCCGCGGGCACGATTCCCCGCATCTCCTCCCTGCACGAGTCAAACCGCGCCTTTGCCGTCGCTCGCCAGCCAACACAGCTTCGAGCCGCGACCGCGCGGCGGCGACCTCGCGGGACCCTCTTCTCGTTCGCGCTTGACCGGCCGGCCACGGTGGACATCGAGATCGGCGCTGTGGCCAGCGGCGCGAGGGTCGGACACCGCTGCGAGAGCGCGCGCAAGCTGCAGCACCGCGCGCGCCGCTGCACGCTGTACGTGAAGGTCGCGACGCTCGTGCGCGAAGGACACGCCGGCCTCAACCACGTTGCGTTCAGCGGCCGCATCAGCGCCAAGGCGATGGGCCCGGGCGGCTACCGCGCCGCCTTCACCGCCCGCGATGCCGCCGGCGTGTCGGCCGCGCAGTATCTCTCGTTTACGGTGCTCGGCGGCTAGGACGACGTGCGCAACTTCGAGTCTGTCCCTAGCTCGGGTCGGACTTCGTAAGCCACGCGAGGAGGGCCTCCCGCGAGAAGCGCCACTCGCCTCCCAGTAGGAGGCCAGGCACCTGGCCTCCTACTGCGGCCTTCTCGAGTGTGCGGTCTTCGACGCGCAGCAGCGCGGCCGCCTCAGCGAGGGTCATCACCTCAGGCTCCGCGTCGCGGAGGGCGACCCGCCCCACCACGAGGCCGCCGTCGTCGTCCAGCTGCTGACGCACGGCCTCGGCGACGAGCTGGCGCTTGCTCTTGCCGGACGAGGAGGCGGCCTTGCTCAGCCTGTCTGCGTCGGGCGTGGCCAGCCGGACGAACAGCGCCTTCGTGGTCTCTGACATATCCAGACGATAGCATTTGATATCGCCTGCGCGTGTTCTGATCTGCTCCACGAACGACCTGCCTGAGATCGCCGAGCAGCTCGAGACGGGATTCCTGGTGCTTCTCACGCGGGACGGGGGACGCCTCGTTCCCGCAGGCGCCGCCCACGAGCTACGTCAGCTATAGGCCACGGCGACAGGCCGTGAGCGTGCGGTCTACCAGCGGCCTCTGTGTACGACATCCGCAAAGGGGCGTCTGTCGGGTTTCTTGATTGGCTGTAGAGGCCGGCCCGCCGGGTAGCCGAACGGGAGCAGGTAGGCGAGGTAGCGGTCCTCGGGTAGGTCGAGCACGCGGCGGGCCTGCTGTTGGTCTTCGACGGCCGTGTGGCCGGAGCCGATGCCCTGGTCGGCGGCGGCGAGCATCATCGCCATCGTCGCCTGGCCGAGGTCGTAGTGGCCACGGTCGCGCTCGCCGCGGTCCTCCGTCTGTTTGAGGGCCAGGGCGACCGTTGCGGCCGAGCGCGCCACATGCCCTGCGCCTCGCCAGACCTTGGCCAGCTCGATCAGCTGCTCGCGGTCGGTGACCACGACGAAGTCCCACGGCTGCCAATTGCGCGAGGACGGTGCGCGGCGTCCGGCCTCGAGGATCCGGTCAAGGGCCTCCGGCGGCAGCGGCCGGTCCTCGAAGTCGCGCACGTCCCGGCGTGATGTGATCGCCTCCCACGTCTCCATCGCAAGCCCCCTCCCTCGCTCGCGCCTGCGCGTCGTCTGCTGATTCGGCGAGTGAGTCCACACGCAGCGTGTTCACCGCCTGGGACCAGAGCTCGCTGTCGACGCGATTCATTTCGGGGAAGGCCCGGGCAGCGACCGCGATCGCGAAAAGCCGCCGCGCCCGCATCCGGCGGCGTGGCTCGACGTCGACGAGCTCGCTCAGCGCTCCGTGAAGCTGAGTGATGGGCTCGGGCGGAGGCGCCGCCACGGACACTTCCGCCGCCGCTTCGGCGGCGTCCTCTCGCTCCAACCTCAGCCACGCCTCGAAGTCGTCGTACCAGTGCAGGTCCGGGTTCCTGTAGAGCGGGAGCAGTCGCGACACCCGAGCCCGCGCTTCAGGATCGGCCTGCACCGCATTGTCGACCGCTCCATAGATCCCAACGATTCCGTCTATCTCGGTCATGCGTCCCCCGATTCGGTGCGCATACTCTACTCCTGGCAAGGAGTACAGAAACGGGGGTGCACGGCGTTGACAACTCGATCGGAAGGGGACGGCATGGGCGACCGCAAGCGCTCGATCCCTCTGTTCGATCCCGTCGCGGGGATGCGCGCCATGGCCGAGATCCAGGCCGATGGCCTGCGCGCCGCAAGCGAGCTTCTCGAGCGCATGCTGGAACCCGATCGCGACGTCCCGGTGCCGCGCTCGCGCTCGCCGGAACGCGACTACACGGCGCTACTCGAGGCCTGGGCTGATCTGCTGCAGCGCGTCGCCGCCGGGTTGGCTCGACCCGTGGAACCCGGCACGGTGACGGTCCCGGTCGACTCACGCGTGCTCGGCCCACCGGTGCGACTCGTGCTCGAGCACTCCGAGCACGAGTGCCCGGTCGCCGAGATCTGGCTTCACAACGGAACCTCCGCGGCGGTCGGTCCGCTCGCTCTGCGTTGCGGAGCGCTCACGGCCGCCGACGGCACGGTGCTCGACTGTGCCCACGTGCGTTTCGACCCTGGCGAGGTCGCGCTGCTCCCGCCCCGATCCAGCCGTGGCGTTCTCGCCTCGCTCGATGCGAGCGATCCGCTGCGCCCCGGGATCTACCGCGGCACGATCCAAGCCGACGGCGCACCAAACCTCCGGTTGCCGGTCGAGGTGGCGATCGAGCCGTGCTGAGCGCCGACGGCGCCGACCTCGTCGAGAGCTACTCCGAGGACGTGGGCCGCCTCGTCCGCCGCTCGATGCTCGACGCGATCCCCGACGGCGAGCCGCACCGCTGGCTCTACCGTGTCGCGCGGGTCTATCCGAGCCGACCGGGAAAGGCCCTCCGGCCTGCGCTATGCGTGGCGACCAGCCGCGCCTTCGGGGGAGGCGACGGCCAGATCCTGCCGGTCGCCGTGGCGATCGAGCTGCTGCACAACGCCTTCCTCGTCCATGACGACATCGTCGACGGCAGCGAGCGTCGCCGCGGTCGTCCGACGCTCCCGGCCGAGTTCGGTGTCGGGCTCGCGCTGAATGCGGGCGACGCCCTCGCCGTGCTCTCCAACCAGATCCTGCGGCGCCATGCCGCCTGCATGGAGGTTGATCTGGCCGATCGCGTCCTGCACGAGTTCGATGCGATGGCGCTGCGCACGCTCGAGGGTCAGGCCACGGAGCTGGGCTGGCGGCGAGATGGGGTCGAAGAGCTGGAGCCCGAGGACTATCTCGATCTCATCATGCACAAGACATGCTGGTACACGACCGTGCACCCGTTACGGGTCGGTGCGCTGATCGGCTCGGCAGGCAGCGCCGACCTGGGACCGATGGCGCGGTTCGGCTTCTACCTCGGTGCAGCCTTCCAGATTCAGGACGACCTGCTCAACCTGCTGGGCACCGAGCGGGAGTACGGCAAGGAGATAGACGGCGACCTGTACGAGGGCAAGCGGACGTTACCGTTGATCCACCTGCTCCGAAACGTCCGCGGCGGCGATCGCCAGACCCTTGATAGCTACCTTCGACTCGAGCGCTCGGAGCGCACCGCGGGGATGGTCTCCGAGATCCGGGGCCTGCTGAACGATTACGGGAGCATCGCGTTCGCAGCGGCCTACGCACGTGGCATCG
Source organism: Solirubrobacteraceae bacterium (assembly GCA_035314465.1). Classification (GTDB taxonomy): domain Bacteria; phylum Actinomycetota; class Thermoleophilia; order Solirubrobacterales; family Solirubrobacteraceae; genus Palsa-744. The sequence goes on from DATFZM010000001.1 coordinate 50,618, forward strand.
CCGGAGCTGCACTGGACGCCTTCGAGACGGCCTTCGCGCCCGCCAATCCCGGCCCCGACCGAGACTTCGTCCGCGCAGCCGTGCCGTACATGCTCGATCGGCGGGCTTGAGAGGCGACTGCGCGTGAGGGCGGACCGGTCGTTCGGAGCAGAAGCGGAGGCGCCTCCAGCGGGGCGCACTGAGCTATTAGACTCGCGGCGTGGAGTTCGGCATCGGCTACTTCGCCACCCACGATGGCATCGACCCGGCGGCGTTTGCGCGTCTTGTCGAGTTGCGTGGCCATGAGTCGCTGTTCTTCCCCGAGCACACGCACATCCCGGCGAGCCGTGAGACGCCTTACCCGGCTGGTGGAGAGTTGCCGCGCAAATACGCTCATACCTACGACCTGTTCGTGGCGCTGACCGCTGCCGCCGGGGCGACGTCGAGGGTTCGGGTGGGCAGCGGCATCTGCCTGATCGTCGAGCGCGACGCGATCACTACGGCCAAGGAGGTCGCGAGCGTCGATCAGCTCTCCGGTGGGCGCCTGGAGTTCGGCGTCGGTGCGGGCTGGAACCGCGAGGAGATGCGAAACCATGGCACGGATCCCCGCGTTCGCATGGCGATCATGGCCGAGCGCGTCGAAGCGATGAAGGCGATCTGGACACAGGAGGAGGCGAGCTACCACGGCGAGCACGTCGACTTCGAGCGCATCTGGTCGTGGCCGAAGCCCGCCCAGCGGCCGCACCCTCCCGTGCTCGTTGGGGGCAACGGGCCGACGGTGCTCGACCGCGTTCTGCGTTTCGGTAACGCATGGCTGCCCAACTATCTCGGGGACGCCGACGACCTGCTCGGCCGGGCACGGGAACTGTGGGAGCGGGCGGAGCGTCCGATCGACGTGATGGTGATGGGCGTGCCGGCCAAGCCGGCGGTGCTGGAGCAGTTCGAGAAGGCCGGTATCCGGCGGGTCGTGCGCTGGATGCCGTCTGCGGCGCTAGGACCGGTAGAAGACGCATTCGAGCGGTGGGAGAGCGCGATCGCCGAACTCCACGGAGAGTGACTGCCACTGAAGCTCGACGCCGCTTCGCGACCGCCAGGGTGGCGCGCTTGGCGACGGTCGACGGCGACGGTCGCCCTCATCTCGTGCCGATCGTCTTCGTGCTGGCGCGCGAGACGATCTACAGCGTCACCGACACCAAGCCAAAGCGCACCACCGAGCTACGCCGGCTGCAGAATGTCAGGGCAAACCCAGACGCCTCGGTACTGGTCGATCACTACGACGACGCCAACTGGAGCGCGCTCTGGTGGGTGCGCGCGGACGGAGCCGCCCGGATCCTCGACCTCGATGAGCCCGAGGCCCAACACGCCGTCCAGATGCTGAGCGAGCGTTACCCACAGCAGCGCGCCGCCGGGCCCGTGCTGGCGATCGACGTCCAACGCTGGTCGGCGTGGTCGGCCGGCGGAACGAACTGACGGTCAGAGCTCTCGACGCCAGGTGGTCCACGGGCTCGCACGGCGCTCATGGTCGGGCTGACTGGGGCCGAAACAGCGATCAGAGGGCGGTGTGGCCCGCTCTGACATGCGATGAGCACTACCGATCCGGTCTCTTGGGGCGCCGACGCGACGAGCCGCGCAGCTCCCGTGCCGCCGCGCGAGCAGGCGTCACGAAAGACGTCGTTGCTTGGGGCCCGGATGGCCGCGATCTTCATCGACGGGCTGATCCTGCTAGTCCCGGTGTTCGGTATCGCGTGGCTTCTGTCGCTCGTCTTCCCGCACCACGGGTTCTTCTTCCGCAAGTCCGCTGTCGCGGTCCCCAGCGAAGGGTCCGGTGCGAGCCGCTACACCCTCGGGCTGCCTGGCCTCCTGCTGGTCACCGCGCTCTACCTCAGCTATTTCTTCATCTACGAGGCGCTGCGCGGCCAGACGATCGGCAAGCGGGCGATGGGGCTGCGCGTACGCGCAGCCTCGGGCGGGCCGGCGGGTATCAACCAGGTCTCGGCCCGGACAGTGCTGCGGCTCGTCGACGTGCTCCCGTTTCTCTATCTGCTTGGCACACTTGTCGCGCTACTGACAGGGTCACGTCGCCGACGGATCGGCGACTGGGTGGCCGGCACGGTCGTCGTACGCGATGAGATACCGGCCGACGAGCCCACGGTCAAGGCGGATTGGCGCGTCGGGATCTACCCGCTCATGTGGGTGGGCGTGGTCCTGTTCGCCACGCTTGCCGTGGGTGTCAGCACAAACCCAAGTGAAGCGCTGCTGGCGGGCGGCCGCTACCAGACGTGTGCGGCGGCAGGAGTCACCGAAGGCGCCGAAGGGGAATGCGTCCAAACCGGCGAAACCGGCGGCCAGGTGCTTGTCAACGTCGTCGACGGCAACCGCACGGTTCGCATGCCCGAATACGAAGCTAGCCTCCAGGGCGACGAGATCACGCCGATCCGCGTCGCGGCCGGACCAGAAGAGGAAAGGCTCTACCCGCACGGGCTCGGACAGCTCGTCAGCTACCGCGTCGCGATCACGAACGCGCTCACCACGCCCCTCCGGTTCGACCCGACGTCCAGCTCAGACCCGGAGCGCACGACACTCGAACTCGCGCTCCCGTTCTCCCCCGAAAGCGACGAGGACATGGCCTATCCCGCCAGCGCCACCGCCAACAGGCGCGCCCCGACGCCCTCCATCTTTCAGCCAGAACCCATCCCGCCACACGCCACACGCAGCGGCTGGGTGAGCTTCGTCACGCCCGCCTCGTCACTCGCCCTCCTCCATGCCAGACCGGCGGATGTCGACTTCTTCCGGGCCCAAGGCCCGCGCAACTACGTCGGCGAGATCCGCCTCTGGAAGTAAGCCAGCGCACCGGGCAAGATCTCGACATCTCAGGGGAGTGACGTTGCGGCCAGACGTGGCGTCGAGCGACGACCAGCGCCATACCCGAGTCAAAGCTGCCACGCAGACGGGGGTCGTGGGGCGTTCTAGTGGGCTGCCCTCCACGAGGATCGGCGAGGCGGGGGCCGCGATGCGGGTTTCGACGAGTTCCGAGGAGCCGACGTCTTCTTCCGAGACGCAGCTAAACGAGGTGCCCTGGGCAAGTGGCGTAGGCGCGGTAAATCGCCAGTTTCGTTGTGCCCAGGCAAGCCGGTTGCCTCCTAGGCTGATGGTCTCGACCGCCGGGCTGCCCGGGAAGACGGCGACCGTCCAAGTCTGGCTCGTAGCGAGGTACCGTACCTCGATTTGACCGCCGATCAGGTACGCGATCCGGCCGTCGGAGAGCGCGACGTCGTCCACCTGGAGTGAGTGTGCGGCTCGGCTCCGTGAGCTGCCCCACCAAGCGAACGGCCTCGCGGCCGGCGGGTGGAATACAGCACTCTTGACAAGCACGTTACCGCGGGTGTCGATCTGGGTTTCCTGGAATCCGGGGTTTTCACGCACCACGTTTGCCGGCTCTTCGATCGTGTAGAGCAGCTTCGCGTTGATGGCATCGACGACCCTTACCGTGATGGCGCCACGGAAGCGGGCTTGGTATGTAAGCGCGACGCGATGTCCCGCGATGGCGAGAGCGATTGCGCCGTGTCTCACTCCACCGATCGGATGGATGGCTCCCGTGCTCAGTCTCACGTGTACGAGTATCTGCGCGTGACTGCGGCTATTGCCAAGGCAGGACGCTGGCACGACGGTGTACAGGTCGCCGTCAGAGAGCGCGGCGAGCCAGGGTTCTGCACCGTTGTGAGCGCTCAGCGGACACCTGCGCTGCAGGGGCAGTTGCTCCAGAGCCTGGCCCGTCCTGCCGGCCGAGAGATCAAGGCCGCCGACGACCGTCCATCCGTTCGCTACGAGCACGTCTGAGAAGTCAAGTTCGCCACCGCGCGCAATCAGCCGAGAGCCCCTGGTCGTGCTCAGGAAGACGCCCTGTGGTCCAGACCATAGAAGCCCGTGTTCAACCACCCTCGGTCCCGATATGAGACCCCGCGCGGTTACGTTCGCTTGGGCGAGGCCGACCGGCCCGAGGACCAGAGCCGAGAGGACTGCTAGTAATGCGGCTGCCGTGTAGAGCGCACAAAGGTTGGTGCCGACAGGCGCTCGAGGGCGGTGGATGCCCGGCAGTGTCACGGGCAAAGTCTCGCACCGCCAGGATTCAGCAAACCCCTGGCCTTCACGCCCGGGAGGCGCTCCAGGCGGGGCGGATAAACGCGGTCCTGCCGCGCGACGACTTCAGGCTGCGCGCGCTAGGCTGGGCGCGGGACATTGCGAGCAGCGGAGGACGGCGCTGAATGCGGCAAAGCAGTCGATCGTCTTTGGCACACAACTGCCATTGCGCGGAGCGCTCGAGCGCGAGCTCTTCGCTCAGCTCTCGGCGACAAGCGAAGCTCTTAGGGCGGCGAGTGCCGGTGCCTAAAGCCAGTGAGGCGAAGCCGTTGCGACCGCGAGCAGCGCCCGCGCCGGCGGCCGCAGGCGCGTCCAGCGGTGCACTGGCGGGAGCGCTCCCGCGACGCGATGCGTTCGAGTGGCGGGTGTTGTGATCGAGTCGCTGTCGGTGGCACCGCTTGCCTATACGCTCTCCGGTGGCGTCTGGATCGTCATGGGGGTGCTGGCGATCGGGTTTGTCGCGCTCGTCTTCTCCTACTTCACCGAGACCGGCAGCGAAATCCGCTTCCATCCCTGGGGTGACACCCGCGGCGACGCCCCCGGAGCGCTCGGACGCGGGAACGTCGGCAAGGACCCGACCGTCGACGTTAGGACATGGACACGCGGGACGTCAACCAGCCGCCAGCGCAATCTGCCCCCGCCGAGAACCGCCGACCCGTCGACGGCCGATAAGCGAGCGATGCTCTCTCAGCTGGCGGCCTGGCGGCAGCACCTACGTGCGGACGACAGGGGCCTTTCCGCTCCGCCTGACTTAGCTCGCGACCACACGCTGGGTCCGCCCGACGCACCGCGCCAGCTCGTCTGCTACACCGACTTCGAATGCCCTTCCTGCCAGGCCGCGATGCGGGTGGTAACCCGTGTTCGCAAACGGTTGGGCGATGAGCTGCTGCTGGTCGTCCGTCACTTCCCGGTCATCGACGCGCACCCGATGGCGATGATGGCCGCCGAAGCGGTCGAGGCCGCCGGCGCACAGGGCGGGTTCTTCGACATGTACAGGCGGATATACCGAGATCGCCACCCGCCGACAGCCGAGAGTCTGCGCCGGCACGCCGCGCGGCTCGATCTCGACATCCCGCGGTTCGAGCACGAGCTGCAAGAGCACACCCATGCCTATCGCATCCGCGAAGACTTCGAAACGGGACTTCACAGCGCCGTCAACGGCACCCCGACCTTCTTCGTCAAAGGTCTTCGCCACGATCACGAGAACACGTTCGAGTCGCTGCTCACCGCGCTGGAGACGACCCGCTGACGCAGCGGGCGCAACTCTTCGGTGTGGAACACCGGATGACGGACAAGGACGCCGTCGTCCACGAGGTAGGCGCCCATGCGTCGAAGTGGCGGAGAGTAGACGTGGACGTGACCGCAGGGTCAGAGCCGGCGTGGCGTACGCGGTGGATGTCGGCCGGCGCTGCCTGAAGTCGTGCAAGCGCCTGCACGAGCGGCAACGTCCATAGGCGCTGATGTATGTCGATCTTGATCATCGCCTGGGCGTCTCGAAAACCTGCGGAGATAGGGCCACCGCGTTGGCGGGGGGATGGGCTGGCGCGGTCTGTTCCCGTTGCTTGACCCGCGTGATCGTGACCACGCCGCTCGGGTCCATGGGCTCTCGCACGCCGGGAGACGGCGGCCGGCTGTGCTGAAGGTCGCCGTCGCGGGCCGTGATGCACAGGCAGGCGACCAGCGAGAGGACGAGAATCCAGAAGGCGCTAACTAGCAGCAGGACCATGATCTCCGCCTTAGGGGGTCGGCGCGTCGGTCGAGGCGCGAGCGCGGAGTCGGCTGCGGGAGCTGGTGGCGGATCTGCCCCTTAGCGGCTCGCGGCTGGGTCGTACTCGATGATCGGCGTCCTCTGCGTCGCTGATCGCCCAGGCGAGCCGCTCGACGAGCTGCGCCGCCGCGTGATCGGTGCTCAGATGCACTGAATCGACGTGCTCGTCGAGCCAGACGGGGGCGCCGGCGGACAATGGGGATGGATCGGCGGTGACGATGATTCTTGGCATCCGTGGCTCCATTCGGGACGGGGTGATGTGCTAAGCGAGGCATCCGCTCCTAGAGCGATGCCTCTCAGAGCGGCGTCCGGGGAGGTGGTGGGCACCCTCCCCGGACGGGAGGAGGAGGAGAAACGTCAGTGGCTACAACAACGTTCGAACACCCTGTCACGCGCCGACGCGACGCCGCTCACTGCGGACTGCGCGGCGTCACTTTCCTCCCGACGGTGACGTGAGAGCACGACCATTGTTGACTAACCCTATCAGGATTCTGTGCTTTGTCAAGCGTTATTGCATGCCGTGGATTCGAGCGGTCGATTGACGGAGTTGAGCACAGGGTCTCAGCGACCGTCGCCCTACGGGCGCCCGAGCGCAGGCTGACGGTGCCCGCGCGCCGTAGCGAGGCCGCCGGGAGGGGCCGCGGCGCGTCACGCCGGCGGACCGCACCACCCGGATTTCACATCTACTAAACAATGAGCATAAAGATCACTTGCAAAGTAGGGAATCGCTTGCACCAAGTCCCACGATGACGAGCGGCTCGGCCGCCCCCGGGCTGAGCGCGCCCGCGCCCTCCCGCTCGCTCAACCGCGGAGCAGCCGACTCTCAGGACGGGACCGCCGCCCGTCAGAGGGCCCGTGGCCGCGCTGCGCTGACGCCGGCGCCCGAGGCCCTGAGGCTCGCGGTCCTCGACCGCGACTCCGGCTTCCGCGTCGTGCTCGCGAAGCGGATCGGTGACCTCGGCTGGGAGCACAGGACGTTCGCGCGGTCAATCCCTCCCGCCAAGATCGTCGAGATGGGCCTCGACGCGGTCGTCGTCGACCTCGAGGTCCTCGGCCGCAGCCCTTGGAGCTGGCTCGAACGGCTCGACCGCGCAGCGGACCGGCCCGCGATCGTCGTCTGCACGGCGGCGTCCTCGCCCGACGACCGCGTCCGCGCCCTGCGCCTGTGCGCCGACGACTGGCTCGCGAAGCCGTGCCACCCCGAGGAGCTGATCGCGCGTGTCGAAGCCGTCGTGCGTCAGCGGCGCTCGGGCTCCTAACGGATCACCTTGGTCTGAAGCTTGCCGCAAATGACGCATTTGCGCTCGAGTACATAGGCTTTGGGGCTGCCTTTGCCCCAAGAGCGGTCCCACTCGCTCCAACTGTGTTTGTGCCAGCGCCTGATCTTGAACATCCCGCGGCCATTGAATCGCCCCGGGATTCTTGGAGTCCCCGAGTCTGACAACAGTGGCGGATCAAGGCTAGCCGACCTTGGTCCCGGTTGGTAGGAGCTTAAGCGTTACGAAGACGCGATCGGGGAGACAGGACCAAACAGGCTGCAACAGCCCGTGTCTATTGGGATCCTCCGGCCTCCTGCACTCGCTCTGCACTCGCTCTGCACTCGAAATAATCGGCGGTGCGGGGCCGAGGCTCGCAGGCCTCGCCGTTCCCGGAAGTACCTGCCGGTACCGCTGCTGTCTCACTTTTTTCCAATCGAGCGGGGTTGACGAGCGAGTGTTCCCCCCTTGCGCGACGGGTATCGGTCGCAGCTCCCATGCCTCCCATACCGTTCCCAGAGGTTGACGCCAGCCTGGACCCGAATGACCGGAGCGGTTCACGCACGCATAGAGCGTGACATCAACCATCTAGCCGAGGAGCGGCCCCGTGATCCGATAGCTGCGGGAGCGTCCCAGCACGGCGTTGGCGGCCTGCAGCCCGGAGATCGTCGCTGCCTCGATGCATCCCGCGTTGAGGCCGTTGTCGGTCCAGTCGCCGGCCAGCACGAGGTTGTCGTACCCGCTCTCCTCGGCACGCAGCCGGTAGGCGTTGCTGCCGGGCGCGCACCCGACGTAGCGGTCGGAAGGGTCGATGTTGGCGAGGTACAGCTGGGTATCGATTGCGTCCGTTCCACTGTGGCCGTTCCGTCCGCACAACAGCTCCCAGCGAAACGAGCCGCCCTCCGAGCTACCGGGCAACAGGTGAGCGAGCCTCTTCTCCACGAGCTCGATCGCGTTGGCGCGCACGCGAGCCCTCTGCTCGGCCACGTACGCGCGCCAGTCGCCGTCGGGAGGGCACGGCGCGCCCAGCGTTCCGCAGAAATAGGCGATCGCTCCCGGACGCTCACCCGCGGGCCAGCACTCGACGTCGATCAGCTGTGGCATCGCCGCCCAGGTGTGCAACGGCTGCTCATACGCGCTGACGGTCGTCCCCGGATAGGGCCACCCGAGCGCCAGCTCGTCCTCACGCAGCCACAACTGAACGGCCTGTGTCGCGGTCGTCTTGACGTGGTCGACCATCGCGCGCCACTCGCGACGATCGTCGAGGAGCTCGCGGCAGACGAACGGGACCATGCCCAGCGAGATCCCGAACACGAGCACGTCGTAGTCGACCCCATCGCGAAGCACGAGTTGCTCCGCGTCAGGCCACTCGCAGAAATGGGACTCGAGCGGCTGGCCCCGGAGCTCGGCGCCTGCGTCGAGCTGGTCGAGCACAGGCGTCGCCGGAAAGCATGGAAGCCCGCCGAAGCGGACCAGCGGGTCGTAGCGCTCGCGTCCCGCTGCCAGCTGGACCTGACGACCGACGGTCACCGCCTCGACCCGGGTACGGTCCGGCGAGAGATGCAGGTCGTCGACGCGGTGAAAGAACTCGAAGCCGACGCCGCGGCGGTTGAGCGCCTCATAGAGGGGCGCGAAGACAATGTCGCCCATGCCCGCCGCCATCTTCCAGAAGATCGCGCCGCGGTACTCGAGAAACATCTTGGTGGTGAGGAACACGGCGACGCCGGCGCTCATGCCGCGGCGGCCCCGCGCCGTGCCGCCGTCGACGAAGCCGAGGTCATATAGGCCACGGATGAAGGCGAAGTCGGCCACCTCCTCCGGTGCGCCGTGACGTTCGATCCAGTCGAGGAAATCCTCGTCGTTCAGCTCCTCGAGCCCGCGTTCGTCGGCCACGATGCCGTCGGCCAGCATGCCGCGCGAGACGGCCGCGAAGACCGCCACCAGATGCCAGGTACGCCGGAGGTCGGGGTCCTCCGCGACGCGGCCGCGCAGCGCCTCGTTCGTCGCCATGATCGCCCGGTCCAGCGCTCCGATCGAGGACGCGATCCTGGTGCGGTCGACCGCCCCCTCGAGCTGTGCGGAGGCCTCGAGGATCGCCGCGAGGACGCCGACGCGCAGACCCGTCGCGACCGAGCTCGGACGCGGGGGCTCGGGGGAACCGCTGAGGGCGAGCGCGCCTCCGGGCACCTGCTCGTCGGGAAGCGACTCGATGAAGTCCGTGATCAGCTGCAGCGAGCGGCGCAACACGTCCAGGGTGCTGAACTCCCGGCCGATCTCGGGGTCGCCCGGATCGAGCTCGTTCGAGCTGAACCGTCCGAGCCAGTGGTGCCAGCCCTCGAGGCGACGGTCCTCGAGCCCGACAGTACCCGCGGGCAGCATCGCCTGGCGCCACGTGCGGATCGGAGCGGTCGGATCGGTTTTCGGGCGGTCGAGCTCGGCGTAGCACTCGCGCAGCAGGCGGAACGAGTTTTCGTAATAGCCCAGCCAGAGGTGTAGGCCGTGCTCCTCGATCCGCCCGTTCGACCCCCTGCTGCTCGCGCCCTTGCCACCGAGCCGCCAGCCTCTCTGGTACACGGTTATGGACTCGAGCTCCTGTCGCCAGCCCGGCTCGCTGAGGCGCCACGCTGCCGCCATGGCCGCCATCCCGCCTCCGAGAATCGCGACGCGAGGCCGCCGCGCGCTCACCGCGGCATCGACGTGCGTGCCCGCGCCTGCTCGAGGTCGACGGTCGTGGCGTCCTCGGGGAAGGCCGCCATCGCAAGCTCGAGTTGTGGACGCGCCTCCTCGCCGAGCTCGTCGTAAAGGTCGAGCGCGATCCGCAGCTCGAACGGTCGGGCCACCTGTGATCGCGCGAGCTCCAGCGCGTCCCTGAGAGAGGCCGCCTTTGCGTCGGGCTCCGAGGCAAGGTGGGCAACGCGCCGCGCGGTCTCGGCATCGTAGAAGCGCATGCCGGTCTGAGCGGCGAGCTCCAGCGACTCCTCGTAGCGCTCGCGCGCGCCGTCGGCGTCGCCCGAAGCCGCGAGCAGCGCTCCGCACGTGGTGACGTAAAAGGGCAGGAAGATCCGCAGGCCGAGCGCCTTCCAAAAATCGATGAAGCCGCTCAGCCCGTTTGCCTGGGTCGCCAAGGCATCGCTGTCCGAGCCGCCGCCTGAGCGCAGCGCTACGACGGCCTCGAGCGTCGCGGCCTGAGTTGCGCCGATCAGCTGCCAGGCCGTGAACCCATGCGACGCGCCCGACGTGCACAGCTCCTCGATTGCGGCTCGGGCGTCATCGAGTCGCCCCGATTCGATCCAGGTCCACGAGCCGAGCCAGCGTACGTAATCGATGCTCCACGGACCCTGCGGGAAGCCCTGCGGCTCCGCGACGCCCCGCGACTCGGCGAGGCTCGCATCCGCCCCGGTCAGGTCCGCCGCGATGAAACGCGAGACGGCGAGATATACATGCATCGCGGCCCTGGCGTCCTGTGGCAGGAACCATGTCGGAGAGAGGTCGCCCAGATCGCCGAACTCGGCGAGTTCGGCTCTCGCATCTGTGAGAGCGTCGACGGCGCTGCTGAAGCGGCCCCCCAACCAATCCAGTATGCCGAAGCCTGCCCGATTCAGCGGGCGGAAGACGGTGGGCGGCCCGGCGAGCCCTGCGCGGACGGCCGTTAGCGTCTGGCGAGCCCCGTCGAGATCGGCGCGGCCCAACTGCGAGGCGAAAAGCGACGTGAGCGTGCCGGTCATCGCATTGCCGTGCGGGTCCGAGGCGGCGAGCTTGAGGCAGCGGTCATAATCGGCGGACGCGTCGCTGCTCCCCGCTCCATCGAGCGACATCGCAAGGAATCCGCGCCGTAGCCGCAGGTTCACCTCGAGGTCGACGTGCGCCGCGTCCGCAGGGAGCGGCTCGACCAGCTCGATGGCGCGCGCCAGGTGCGAGCGCGCCTCTTGGAGCGAACCGCGCCGCCGAGCCTCTTCCGCGCTCTGCCGGTACGCGTCGGCCGCCTCCTCGTAGCGCTCGGCGCGCTCGAAGTGCGACGCAACCACCAGCCAATCGCCGGGCTCCGCCCTCGTCAGGGCGTCGCTGAGACGGCTGTGGACGTTGCGGCGCCAGGAGGGAGGCTGTATCTCGTATGCAATCTCTCGAAGGAGCTCGTGCCGGAATTGGTAGCACTCCGAGCGATTTGCGACTGGTTCGAGGATCTTTGCGTCCACCAGGCTCTGCAGCGTCGAATCAAGCTCCCCGGCGGGAAGGGTGATCGTCGCGTCGAGCAGCGAGCGGTCGACCTCTCGGCCCGCGGCGGCAGCCGTGGCGGCGACAGGGAGCGCCGACGGCGTCGCGTACAGCCGCGCCACGAGCGACTCGTACAGAGCCGCCGGGACCGAACCCGGGACCGGAACCTGATCGTCCACGACGGGTCGGTAATTGGGTCCGGCACGGACGAGCTCCTCCAAATAAAGCGGGATGCCACCGCTGCGAACGGCCAGCGCGAGGCGGTCCTGCTCGGAGAGCCCGTCTTGAAGGGCGTCTATCAGTTCGAGGCGGCCCGGCTGCGTGAGCGCCTTGAGCTCGATCCGCTCCCATGGGCCGTCCTCGCCCTGACGCGAGGTCCCGATCACGAGCACGCCGGGCGGTGCGTCCTCCGCGAGCGTCGTCAGCAGAGCGCGGGTCGCGTCATCGAACCGGTGGAGGTTCTCGGCGAGGATGACCGTCGGATCGCCGGCGGTGCAGGCGTCGATGTAGGCGCGCGCGGCGTCGGCGATCTCTTCCTGGAGCCGCTGACCTTCGACGGCGACCGGCTCGTAGCCGGCGGCGGGGGCGAGCCCCATGAGCGGCGCCAGGAGCGGCAGCGCGCTGCCGGTGTCCAACCCGACGCTCGCCACCTCTCCGGCGAGGCGCTCCAGGCGCGCAACGGCGTCGTCGTTGTCGGTGATCCCGCAGCGATACTCGATCAGGCTCCGCACGGGGTGGAACCCGACGTCGGTGTGGAACGGCGAACCGTGCAGCTCGAGGACGTCCACGCCGCCGAGAAACACCTCGTCGACGAACGCCGCCAACAGGCGAGACTTGCCGACCCCCGCCTCGCCGCTGACCAGCACACCTCCGGCGCGCGATGCTGTGCCGGCCAATGCGCGAGCCCAGGCTTGTCGGAGGCACTCGAGCTCGGCATCGCGCTCGACAAGCGGCGTCGCCCAGGGGCGCAGTATCGGGAGACGACGCTCACCGATCACGCGGAACGGCTGCAGCGGGTCTTGGACGCCTTTGACGATCTGGGGATCGCCGGGCTCTATCTCGAACCGATGCTCGACGAGCGCGCGGACCTCGTCCGAGAGGACGACGGTCCCCGGCGCGGCGATCGCCTGCAGGCGCGCCCCGACGTTGGCGGCGAGACCATAGATGTCGTCCTCGTTGAAGTCGACGTACATCGGGCCGTTATGGACGGCGACCCGGATTGCAACGGACGGATCGACATCCGCTTCGCGTGGCCAGAGCTCGTCAACCGCGCGCACCAGGGCGAGGCCTGCACGCACGGCGCGCTCGGCGTCGTTCTCATGCGCGGCGGGAAACCCGAAGACGGCCAGGATCCCATCACCCTTGATCTGGACGATATGGCCCTCGAATTCGGACTCGATGACCTCGCGACAGGCGGAGCGGTACCTGCTTATCAGCTCGCGGTAGGTCTCCGGGTCCCATCGCCCGGAGAGCTCGGTGGATTCGACCACGTCGCAGAACAGGATCGTCAGGCGGCGCAACTCGCCGGCGCGAGCCGCCAGCTCGTCGCCGCCGACCGGCACCGCCTCGGTCATGGAATCGTGATCCAGACAACCACCTCTTTGGGCCCCTTCTCTGTGGTCGCCGTCACCTTCCCCACGTATGTCCCGGCGCGGCATCCGGTGCCGTCGACGCGGAGCTTGAATTCGGTGTCCTCGGGGTCGAGTTGCGCCGGCTCGATGCTGACAGGGGCAGCAAGCTGGGCCATCCCGGGACCTTTCATGAGCGGGCCGGCCAGCTTCAGCGTGGCGCCCTCGTCGGGCGAGTAGAAGGGCTGCGATTCTGCGATCTTCGGCTGGCCTTCGAGACCGCACAGGTTCGCGACAGATTCCCACCACCAGCCCGTCCACAGCCACGCGGCTTCGGTGACGAGCTTTGCGCCGGCGACGGTATCCTGCACCGCGCTGCCAGGGTCGAAGGAGCCCGCATCGAGCCTCGAGGCCGATCTGTTCGCCAATGTGCTCCACCGCTCGAGCAACGAGGACGAGAGTGCGTTGTAGCTCTGGAGAACGTCGCTGAAGCGGGCTTCCATTGTCAGCTCCCAGATCGAGGTTGCGTTTGCGCTGATCCTTCCGGGCCGCCCCCGTGAAGCTCTAGTGCCGCCGCGCCTTCCCGCAGGGCCCGTGCCCAGATGTCGACGCCTTCCTGGCAGAGGTCGATCAGTGAGCCGGGCGGGCCGCCCGATGAGCCGGCCGCGCGCTCCCCGCGGGGCTTCATCGCCTCCGTAGCCGGTTCGCCAGGGAAAGGCGTGCCAGTGAAACCCGTGCCCATTTTCGCGGCGCACGCGACCAGCTGCGCACCGGTGTCGAGCCACCCGAGGGCGCAGACGATGAGCGCCAGCGCATACGAGGAGAAGGGATAGTTGAACTTGATCCGCTTCGTGGTCGTGATGCGAAGCCTCTCACGGCCTGCCACGTTGGCTCCCCCGACCGGCTTGGGCCTCCAGTCCAGCCTGGATACCAGGAGACTCCCCTCGTCCACCTGGATGAGGTCGTTCCGACGCGGCGGCTGTTCGGCCAGCTCGTAATTTGCCACGGCCGCTTGCGCTTCCCCCTCTGTGGGGATCCACATGAAGTTGAAGAGGAGCCGGGTCTCGGCCCGGAACAATGCCCGCACGTCGTCGCAGTTGCTGCTGACGATCTCGTGGTAGCGCCACTGTCCGCGCCCCAGCTTCGGGTCGGGCTCCCGCTCCATGCAGCACCAGAAGTCTCGTCTGCAGGTCCTCCAGTTCTCCGGCTCCATGAAGTTCGTGGCCGTCTCGAAGTCGAGCGTTTTGGTGTCGAATTCGGTCCGCAGCGCGGCGGCCGGGCCGTCGATGCCGGGGACCGTCACCAGCCGCGCCGTGCAGGGCTTGGGTTCCATGCCGGTCGTGTCGATGCCCTTTTCCTCGAAGAAGTTGACCACGCCGTTCCACCAGTAGCTCGTCCCGGGGGCCTGTCCGATGCCGAAACCGCTCGGTCGCTCGTCGGACAGCAGCTCGAGCAGCTCCTCCGCGTCGTCGGCGAATGTGCCCAGCGCGCGGACTGCACCCTCGCGGAGAGGGCCGCCTTCCCTGACTTGCGGGAACGCGCGCGCCGCGACCGCGATTGCGAACGTCAGCCGCGCGCGCTCCCGGCCCTCTGCCCCGTTCTCGGTGAACGTGTCGAGCGCCTCGGTCACGTTGGGGAAGGGCCCGGGCAGTCTTGCCTCCCCGGAGCTTGGCTCTTCCCGGGTTTCAGCCACCCATCTGGGGAAGTCGCCGGGCTCTGCGCGGGTTTCAGCCAGCCATTTCAGGAAGTCGTCGTACCAGCGCACGCCGGGCGTCTGGTACTCCGGCAGAAACTGCGACACGCGCAGGCGCGCGAGCGGATCGAGCTGGACCGCCCGGTCAACTTCCCCGAAGATCCCGACGATAGCCTCTGTTCCCGGCACTGGATCCCCCTCGTCGCTGCGCGTACTCTACCTCCTCGCGAGAGTACAACAGGAAAGGGGAAATGTCCGAGAAGGGCGAATCCAACGCGAACCGCGCGAGCGGGCGCATGCGCTCGGTGCCAATGTTCGACCCGGTCGCCGGGGTGCGAGCGATGGCCGACATCCAGGCGGAGGGCCTGCGCGCGGCGAGCGACCTCCTCGAGCGCGTTCTCGGACCCGATCAAGAGGTCCCGACGGCGCGCTCGCCTTCGCCCGCGCCCTCTTCTCCGGGCGGGGGCGACTACGGGGCGCTCGTCGACGCCTGGGCGGAGCTACTGCAGCGGATCGCCACCGGACTGGCTCCCCCGGCGGAGCGGGGCACGGTCACGGTTCCCGTCGACTCCGACGCAGTCGCGCCGCCCGTACGGCTCGAGCTAGAAGACTCAGGGCAGCTGGAGAGCGCCGCCGGTGAGATCTGGCTCCACAACGGAACCTCCGCTGCCGTCGGGCCGCTGGTGCTGCGCTGCGGGCCCCTGAGCGCGCCCGGCGGTGAGACGCTCGAGGCACGAGTCGATTTCGAGCCGGCCGAGCTTCCGGCGCTCCCACCCCGCTCGAGCCGCGGCGTCGTCGTCTCGATCGCCGTGGGATCCCGGCCTTCCCCCGGGCTCTACCGCGGCACTATCCAGGCAGAGGGCGCGCCCGCACTCTGGCTGCCGATCGAGGTGGCGATCCCGTAGTGCTGAGCACCGACGGCGCAGAGCTGGTCGAGGCGTACTCCGAGGACGTCAGCCATCTGGTACGTCGCTCGATGCTCGATGCGATCCCCGACGGTGAGCCACATCGCTGGCTATACCGCGTCGCGAGGGTATATCCGAGTCGGCCGGGAAAGGCGCTTCGGCCCGCACTCAGCGTGGCTACATGCCGCGCTTTCGGCGGCCGCGACGCCCAGGTCCTGCCGGTCGCCGTCGCAATCGAGCTGCTCCACAACGCGTTCCTCGTCCACGATGACATCGTCGACGGCAGCCAGCGCCGGCGCGGCCGGCCGACGCTGCCAGCGGAGTTCGGCGTCGGCCTCGCGTTGAACGCGGGCGACGCTTTGGCCGTGCTCTCGAACCAGATCCTGCGGCGCCACGCCGCCTGCATCGAGGCCGAGCTCGCCGATCGGCTGCTACATGAGTCCGATGCCATGGCGATGCGCACGCTCGAGGGGCAGGCGACCGAGCTCGGGTGGCGACGGGACGGAGTCGAAGAACTTGCGCCCGAGGACTATCTCGATCTGATCATGCACAAGACGTGCTGGTACACGACCGTGCATCCCTTGCGCGTCGGTGGCGCCGATCGGCTCAGCCGGGAGCGCCGACCTGCGGGCGATGACTCAGTTCGGCTTCTTCCTCGGTGCCGCTTTCCAGATTCAGGACGACCTTCTCAACCTGCTCGGTACCGAGCGCGAGTACGGCAAGGAGATCAACGGAGGTCTGTATGAGGGCAAGCGGACGCTGCCGTTGATCCACCTGGTGCGCAACGCCCGCGGCGCCGATCGCCGCGCGGTCCACCGCTACCTGCGACTCGAGCGCTCGGAACGGACTTCTACCATCGTCACCGAGGTCCGCCGCCTGCTCGACGACTACGGAAGCATCGCGTTTGCGGCGGCGTACGCGAAGGGCATCGCGGGAGCGGCGCTGGATGCGTTCGAGACGGCTTTCGCGACCGCCGAGTCGGGTCCGGACAGGGACTTCATCCGAGCGGTCGTGCCTTACATGGTCGACCGGCGCTCCTGATTCCGTCGCGGGGCGCGGCGTTTGGCGCCTGCGCCGGCGTTGCGCACGAGCTCGTGGCGGGGCCGTTCGCCGTCGCAGCGGAGTCCTTCGCGCGGGCGGCAGCTTTCGGGCGAGGCTCACGACTATGCTTTGCAGGCCGGCCTCGCGGCCAGGACGACGGGGCCCCCACAGCTCGTGCAGGATGCCGGCGATCTCGTCGGTGAGGCGGTCCGGCTGCAGGCGAAGCTCGACGAGCGAGTTGGCTTCCACCAAGCGTGCGTCGGGCATCTCCGAAGCCAGCATGACCGCGTCCGAGAGCGAGACAAGCCATCATGCGCTCGTGCAGGTCGCAGAGCGGGTGGATGTGCTGATCGCCGGGGGTGGCCCCGCCGGGAGCACGCTGGCGTGGGCCCTCGCGCGTGACGGGCTGCGGCCCGTGCTCTTGGAGCGGGCGAGCTTCCCGCGGGAGAAGGTCTGCGGCGATTACGTCGACCCGCGCGGACTGACGGTCCTGCGCGCGATGGGGGCCCTCGAGGCGCTAGAGCGCCAGCAGCGCGTCAAGCTCACTTCGACGGCGGCGTTCGTCGACTGGGAGCGGCGCTTCAACGGGCCGATCCCGATCTACGGCACGATCGACGACCTGCCGTCGTACGGCTACACGATCCAGAGGACGGAGCTCGACGCCGCGATGCTGCAGGCTGCCGTCGCGGCGGGCGCAGTCGTCCACGAACAGACAACGATTCGCGATCTCGACGCGGGGCCGGCCGGCGTCGAGGTCACCGCCAGACGAGGGCAGCGCACGGTGCGCTACCGCGCGAAGCTGATCGCAGGTGCGGATGGGGCGAACTCGGTGGTCGCACGCAGCCAGGGTCTCTCGATGGACGACCCCCGCCGTACCGCTGTGGCCCGCCGTGCTTATGGGGTGATCAACGAGTCCGCGTCTGAGACAGGCGAGGCCGACGTGTTCTACGACCGCGACTCGTTCCCCGGGTTCGGGTGGATGTTCACCTCCGCCGAAGGCCGGGTGAACCTCGGCCTGGGGATCCTCTCCGAGGCGCGTCAGCGCTGGGATATGAACCTCTCCACGCTATTCGAGGAGTTCGTGGTTTCACTGAGGCGCCACCACCCGCGCTGCGCCACGCTGAAGCTCGACTCAAAGCCAATCGGCGGCGTGCTGAAGATGTACGGGGGCGCGGGACCAAACCACTTCGACGGCGGTCTGCTCGTCGGTGACGCCGGCTGCTTCGTCGACCCCCTGACTGGGGAGGGCATCACCCCGGCGATGGAGTCCGCGTTGCTCGCTGCGCCGGTCCTTGCCGGCGCACTCGAGTCCGGCGACTACACGGCTGCCGGGCTCGCGCGTTATGAGGCGGCATTCCGCGCCTATTTCGACCCCTCGATGATGTTTCTCGACCTTTGTGCCGAGATGTTCCGCAACCGGCATCTCACGCGGCCGTTGCTGAAGACCATCGCCCGTGGCGCTCAGATCGCACAGCAGGACAACGCCTTCGCCGAGACAGGCGGAAGCTACTTCGGCGGCCTCGACATTCGCCCCTTCGACCTCATCGGCAAGGTCTGGGTGCGCTCGATGGAGGAGGTACTGCTCGCCTGGCCTCGGTTCTTCTCCGGGGCGGCGGGCGCACGCCGCCAACCGGGGACCTCGCCCGCCGATTTGGTGGACTGGTCGATCGCGTTGTCTCGCTCGATGGTCGACGACCCGCAATGGCACATGAGCTGGGTCGGCGACATCCAGCGCCAGTGGGCGCGGCTGTTAGGCTCGACCGATGGGGTCTCGCGCGACCCGCGCGCCGACGGTTTGATCTGAGTCCCTTGCCGGCGGTGCTCGCTTTGGGCGATCGAATGCCGGCCGCTTCTTCGCTCGTCTGTCATCGGGGAGACAGGATTTGAACCTGCGACCGCCCGGCCCCCAGCCGTAAAACACCGCTCCAGCCGCGTCCACTTTGGCTTACTAGAGCGGCTTTCGGCGGGCCACGATTCCGTATCCTCAGCGCAAGATAGAATACGAACAGAATATGGCCAGCCACCAGGTTCAGAACCGGGCGGTCGCAAGACGCGCTCCGCGGCGCGGGTACGGCACCGGTTCGCTGCGCGTGATCGGCCAGTCCTGGGTGGGCTCATGGTACGGCGCAGATGGGCGGAAGATCATGCGCAAGGTCGGCCCCGCCCGCACCCCCGGCGAGCGCGACGGGCTCACCAAGACCCAGGCCGAGGCCCGGTTCCGCAAGATGCGCGAGACCACCCGGCCACCCGCCGTCGCCGAGCGCGTGACCATGGCCGAGGCCGGCCAGGAGCTCTGCCGGCGGCTCGAGATCCGCGGGCGCAAGAAGTCCCACCGCATGACGGTCGAGTCGGACCTCCGCAACCACATCGCCCCCTTCTTCGACGGCAAGGAGCTCCATCGGATCGAGCCGAAGGACATCGAGCGCTACATCGCCGTCAAGCTGCGGCCCGCTGACGCCAAGAAAGCGACGGGGGCCAAGAAGGCCAAGGCACGAGGCGAGACAGACGCAGTAGAGACCAAGCTCGCGCCGAAGACGATCCGCAACCACCTGAACACGATGCACTCGATCTTCGACATCGGGATGCGGCTCGGCTGGTGCGCCAGCAACCCCGTCACGCTCGCCGACCGCCCGGTGATCAAGACGACCGAGACTAGGATCAAGTTCCTCGGCCAGCCCGAACTCGAGAAGCTGCTCGCCCTCCCCTACCCCGACGACTCATGGGGCCGCGTCGAGCCGACGCTCTACCTCACCGCCGCGATGACAGGGCTACGCCAGGGCGAGCTCGCCGGGCTGCGGTGGCGCGACGTCGACTTCCACGCCCGAAAGCTCCGCGTCGTCTCCCCTTACGTCCGCGGCGAGTTCAACGACCCCAAGTCCGAGGAGTCCGGACGCTCCGTACCGCTCGCCCACCGCGTCGTAGACGCGCTCACCGAGCTCCGGGAGCGGTCCGCCTACAGCCACGACAGCGAGCTGGTGTTCTGCCACCCCGAGTCCGGCAACCCGCTCGACCGGTCCAAGCTCATCCGCCGGTTCAAGCAGGCGCTCGCCCAGGCCGAGGTCCGGCCGATCACGTTCCACGAGCTGCGGCACACCTTCGGCACCCGCATGGCCGCCGCCGGGGTCCCGCTACGGACGATCCAACACTGGATGGGCCACGCCGACGCCAAGACCACCCAGATCTACGCGCACTACCAACCCTCTGAGCAGGAGGCCGACGCGGTGGATCGGGCGTTCGCGTGAGCGAGCGCCCGATCCTGGCGGAAGCGACCACACCAGAGGGGAAACGGGTCGTGCTCTACGAGGACACGTGGCGTGAGCACATCCTCGCGCCGGGTGAGGGCCACGGAGAGCTCGCCGTCCATCTCGACGCGGTGCTTTGCACGATCAGCACACCCGACTACCGCGACCCCGACCCGCGCGACGGTCGCGAACGGCTCTACAAGCGCGGCATCGGCCCCAGCCAATGGCTAATGGTCGTCGTATCCTTTGAGCAGGAACCGGCGCGGATCATCACAGCGCTCGGGTACGGACACGGACGATCACCAGCCGGATGGATACCGTAAGCGTCAAGATCGACGGACTCACCTTCAACCGCGCGAACTACGACGCGGACGGTGACGTGCTCTACCTCGCGCGCGGTGACTCGACCGAGGCAGCCGATGCCGCCCTCACACCTGAGGGCCACGGCGTGCGCTACAACGCTGAAGGCAAGGTGATCGGCGTGACGATCACCAACGTCCGCTGGCTGCTCGATCGCGACGGGCAGCTCACGATCACGTTGCCGCATGAGGTCCACGTCCAGGCGCGCGACCTCGCCAAGGCGCTGGCGTAGCGGACCGATCGATCACAGCTTCTCGAGCCACTCCTCGAGCATCCCCCTAGTGAACCGGATGTGCTGCCCGACCCGCAGACACGGCAGCTTCCCGGTTCGGACGGCCTCGCAGACCCAGCTGGTCTTGACGGCGAGCAGCTCGGCGGCCTGGTCGGGGGTCAGGAGCGGCCCTTCCAATCGCCGGGAGCCGCCCGGCACATACTCACCGGGCGCCTGGCTGGTATCGGTCGGCTGTCTAGCCATCAGCCCGGTCCTCCCCGGCGGAAACCTGGTTTCCGCCGGACCCAAACTGGACCTGTCCGATTACCTGGTGCTTTGAGCGGGGGTACCCTCGGTCCACGAAGTACGCGCTCGCGTCGGACAGAACCCTTTAGCGCCGAAGCCCGCCCGGCCGATTTGGCTTTGTAGAGCCAGACTCGCCGCCATCTCTAGGCACGGAGAGCGTTGGTACCTTGCCCTGTGCGCCCACGACCGCTGCTTGGGCTGCGGTCGCTGTCTTACAAGCCGGAACGGCGCCATAGTGGTGTTCTTCTGCTTCTTCTTTCGCTTCTTCGGCCTTCTTGGTCGCTTCTTCCGATTCTTCTTTGGAGTGTTCGGCTTCTTCTTGGGCTTCTTCCGATCTTTTCTAGACCGGAGCGCTTGCAATCGGGTTCACTCGGTCCCGGTGAGGCTCAGAGCCCTCAGCCACCGCGCCCGAGGGTTGGTGGCGTGATCCGGTCGATCGCGCCGTCCCAACCCCACTTCTCGGCGCTGTCCTGCTGTCGACCTAGGCTTCCGCGGCGCCGAGAAACGCGGTGAGCAGCTCGTTGACGCCCTCCGGAGCGTCGTGCTGGACCCAGTGGGTCGCCTCCGACACGCGCTCCACGCGAACATTGGGCACCCACTTCGGGTCCGGTTGGGCAAGCTCGCTGCCCAGATATGTGTCCCGCTCGCCCCAGATCACGAGCACTGGGACGTCGATCGGGCGCATCCGAGCGAGCGCCGTCCGCGGCGACTCGCGCAGCGCAGCTCTGTAGTAGTTGATCATTCCAGTCATCGCTCCCGGCTGTGACCAGGCGTCCACGTAGCGCTCGATGTCCGCGTCACCGAATGCTCCGGACGACGCGCCGCGCAGCGAGCGCTTGGTCGAGGCGAAGCCGTTTGCCGCCAGCAGCCGCTCGGGGATCGCGGGGATCTGAAAGAAGATGACGTACCAACTCTTGCGAAGCTGCCTGATGGTCCGAAGCGATTCGAGCATGCGTGCTGGATGGGCCGCGTTCAGGACCGCGAGCCGTTTGACGACGTCGGGATGCTCCATGGCCGTGAGGTAGGCGACGGTGCCACCCCAGTCGTGGCCGACAACGTACGCGTCCTCGACGCCGAAATGACGGATCAGAGCGGCGATGTCGCCAGCGAGATGCTCGGCGTCATATGCTCGCCAGCCCGCGGGCTTGCCGGAGAGGTTGTAGCCGCGCATGTCGGGAGCCACGACGTGGTAGCCGGCGTCCGCGAGGGCAGGGATCTGACGACTCCAGGCGTACCAGAACTCGGGGAAGCCGTGCAGTAGCACCACCAATGGGCCGCTGCCTGCCTCGACATGGTGCAGGCGCACTCCGTTGACTTCGGCGTAGGACTCGCTGACCCGCTCCATGACTTCCTCCGAGGTGCTCATTCCCTACCTCGCTTTCGTGGACGCTCCGACCGTCCAGACTGGCCACCGATGACGGTCGCGAACATATCGCCTGTATCGAACCAGCACCGGCTTTGGCTGCGTCGTTAGCCGACACTGCTGGGTGTAGGCTGTCGCCGATGAAGGGGGTGGATGTGGTGGCCGCGACGGTTGTGCTGGCGGTCGCGTTCTCTGGATGCGGCGGAAGTCACAGCACGTCGAGCACGAGAAGCGCAGCCGTTCCTGCCGGGACTCCCGCCGCGTTGCGCGGCGCGCACGGGAGCATGCTTGTCGCTGGCGAGCTGCCGGGTTTCGTCCCGCAAGGCACGCCGACGCTTGGCACCAGTGCGGAAAGCTGGGTCGCGGGGGAGCAGGTGCCGCCCGAAAAGAGGGCCGCGGAAGCGGCGAGCCTTCGCGCGCTCGGTTTTGTCGCGGGCATCGAGCAGCGTCTCGCACCCTCCCATGGCGGCACCGGGGAAGCGATCTCAAGCGTGGAGTTGTTTCGTTCAGCTCACGGCGCTAGTGCCGAAAGCGCGTCAACAGTCAAGCAGGCCGCCGGCCGTGGCGAAACCACGTTCGCCGTGCAGGGCATCCCCGGCGGCCGTGGCTTCGGCTCAAGTGAGGGGAACGCGAACGTCGAGTTTTCGGTCGGCCCCTACTACTACCTCGTCGGCGACCAGGTCCCATCCAGCACCCCGGCCACGGCTGCACGCGCGCAGCTGGTGGCCGCCGCAGAAAGCCTCTACCGTCGCGTTAGCCGCTGATCGGGCAAACCCGCGGCTGGGACCGCGAGCGCGCGCTCGCCGACCTCGGCCTCGCGCCGGAGGAAATCCCCGGACTCGTACTCACTTCCGCATTGCGCGCCAATGCGGGCGCGACCCACCCTTCGGCTCGCTACTGGTCTGGACGAACAGCGAGCGTGGAGGACCGCGAAACAAGTGCTCCCGCTTCGCCTGCCGCAAGCGGGCGTGTTCCGTTTCCGCAGCCGGAACTGCAGGTGCCCTAGCCTGAAGGGATGCGTGTCGAGCTTCTGTTCTGGGACGGCTGTCCCTCGCATCCCAAGGCGCTCGCCGAGCTGCGGGAGGCGATGGTGGACGTTGCGCTCGACCCGAGCACGATCGTTGTGCGCGAGGTCGAGACGCAGTCCGAGGCAGAGCTGGAGCGCTTCGTCGGGTCGCCGACTATCCGTATCGACGGCGTGGATGTTCAGCCACCCGGCGAGGAGCCGGTCGGACTGACGTGCCGCGTCTAC
Source organism: Solirubrobacteraceae bacterium (assembly GCA_035314465.1). Classification (GTDB taxonomy): domain Bacteria; phylum Actinomycetota; class Thermoleophilia; order Solirubrobacterales; family Solirubrobacteraceae; genus Palsa-744. The sequence goes on from DATFZM010000001.1 coordinate 73,911, forward strand.
CATCGCCGCGACGGCCGGATATCGCCGACACCGGACCCGGCGGACGTGCGTGATGCGCTGCGTGCTGCTCGGGCCTCCACCCCCGAGAGGAGATAGATGACAGCTACAGGCGATCATGCCGCGACGTTCGCCCTGCCCGACACAGAGGGGACCATGCACGAGCCTGGCGGGGCTCCCGCGACGGTCGTGGTGTTCACGTGCAACCACTGTCCTTACGCGCTCGCGTGGCATGAGCGGATCGTTGGGGTCGCGCGCGACTACGCCGACCGCGGCGTGCTGGTGCTGGCGGTGAATCCTAACGATGCCGAGCGCTATCCCCGCGACTCGCCTGAGGCGATGCGGGCTCGAGTTGAGTGTGGAGAGTTCGAAGGAGTCCCGTACCTGTACGACCAGTCGCAGAGCGTCGCCCGCGCCTATGGCGCGAAGACGACGCCGGATGTTTTCGTGCTCGATGCCGGCCGAGTGCTCCGCTACCGCGGCGCCCCGGACGCCGACCACGAAGACCCCGCGCAGAACGCCGCCTTCTTGCGCGGCGCTCTCGATGCGGTGCTGGACGGTCGCGAACCCAACCCGGTCGAGACGCCACCGGTCGGTTGCTCCATCAAGTGGAGGGCCTGAGGCACCGGGACCCAAACACGGGGTCAGAACAGCGCGTCTCGGCCAGCGGGTCATGCTCGCGACGCACGCCGCTTACGCGCCCAACGAGATGGACCTCACGCCCGGTGAGCCTCCGGGGGTGATAGAGCAGCGCCTCTATCAGTCAACCGACGGAAGGAGAACCTCATGACGGTCTCTGCACCGCTCGACTCCGCCGGGCGCCGCCGCTCACCGGCTACCACGCCGGCCGTGCGCCTCGCAACAAGGGAATGCTCTACCCGGCTCGCGATGACAGTCTCGCTTCAGGGCGTTCTCGGCGGCGGCCTGTCGCGGGGGCGTCCCCGACGGGCATCTGCGCCGGCAGCTCCACATCACGGCCCCGGAACGGGCGCAGAGACTGGGGAATTGGTCTGGTCGCCCGGACTCGCGGTCAAGCCAGCGCGCCCGGATGTCGATCACGCTGGCATGCCGTGCAGGAGTGTTGCGGGTCGATGAGCGACGCGGGCAGCTACCCGTTGACGACGGATGCTCTGCTCGATCATCCTGACCTGGCGCGGCTGGCCTCGGCGGTGGACGCACCCCAGGCCGCGGTTCGTGCCCGGCTGAACGCGATCATCCTGGACCTGGTCCTTGTGGGGTTCGTCTCGACGCTGCTCGTCGGGGCGCTGGGGAGCTCGGTGAGCCCGACGACGCGTGCCGTGACCTTCATCGCGCTCCAGTTCTCCTACTTCTTCGTATGGGAGCTGCGTAGCGGCCAGACGATCGGCAAGCGGATCTTTCACGTTCGCGTCACGACGAGCAGCGGCGCCCCCGCGACATGGCGAGCAATCGCGGTTCGCAACGTGCTGCGTCTGGTTGACGCGCTCCCGTTCCTCAACGCCTCCGGCCTGATCTCGATGATCCGCACCGGCCCAGCACGGCGACAACGGATCGGCGACGTCGCAGCCGGCACCACCATCGTGCTCGACCCCGCCGGCAAGCCGTTGCGCACCCCCTCATGGCTGCTCCCGGCCGCCACGATCCTCGCGACGTTGCTCTCGCTGGCGATCATCATCCCGATTCTTGAGGCGCCGCACCCCGCGCCCCTCGGCGGGTCGGCGGCCGCCGGAGGCCTGGCGGGCGCCGGCGGCCGACAGAGCCCTGTCGAAGGTGTCTGGCGGGCCAGCTCGCAAACAATCAGCTCGATCGGCTACGGGAACGAAGCGGACCACACGGCGCGGTGGACGATCGGCCGCAGCTGCCCTCCCAAAGGGCTGTGCGGCCTCTCGCTCAGCTACGAAGCCGCGGGCGAAGGGACGGTGCGCGCCAAGCTGCTGGCCGAGCCCGGCGGATGGGTCGCCGTCTTCCCGCTGCTCAGCTTCCAGTGCGGAGAAACGGACGGGCAACCGGTCTACTGGCAACAGCACACGATCATCGCGTTGCGCTTCACCGACGGCGGCCGCGCCGCCGAAGGCGAAGAGCGCGACGTCTCCCAGACACCCCGCTGCGGTTACGGCACCTCGCTAAAGCGCTGGACGGCGTCGCTAGCCCAATAGCGCCCGCCGACATAGCGACCGACGGGGCTCCCACCGCCGCCGCGGGCTCCGTTCTACGCACACTAACGCCCTCCCCCTCGCCTGCCGGATCACCTGCAACTCGCCAGCGACCATCGCCTCCTTGGGTGTAGCCAAGCGCCAAGCGCGCTCCCTCCGCCTCATGCTGTGAGAATCCGGTCTTGCCCTGCATTTCCAGTGTCGTGCGTGGCTCGCTTACGGCCGCACCCGCAAGCTGCCCGGCGACATGCTGCACATACTGCGCCGATGGCGCGAGAACGGTGGTGCGTGAGTCCGGGCCTGGGCTACTGCTTTTCGTCCTGAGCGACAGCCCGTGCCCGAACCAGCGGGACGCTCGCATCCGCGCGAACGCAGCACTCTTATCGCGCGAGGCCGCTACTTGCTGCTGCCGCTGAGTCGGGCGACCAGCTCGATCATTGCGTCAAGCGCGGCCTCTAGCGGCTTGGTGTCGCGTTTGACCTGAGTGAGGAGCAGGCCGCCCTGCAGGGCGCCGAGCAGCGCGAGGGCGAGAGTGTCGGGGTCGGTGTCGGGCGTGAGCTCGCCTCGGGCTTGCATCGCTCGTAGACCGCTCTGGATCTCGGCCTCCCATCGTTTGAAGCCCTCGGCGACGTGGACTCTTGCGTCGGGATCGGTCTCGGCTAGCTGGCCTCCGAGAGAGCCGATTGGGCAGCCGCCGATGCAGTGGTGCTCGCGCTGGCCCGCGATCACGAAGTCGCGCCAGGCTCGGAGGCCATCCACGGTGCTGAAATCGAAGGTCTCTTGCCCACCGACCATTGTGTCGGCCTGGTGGTCAACGACTGCCCGGACCAGCGCCGGCTTGTCGTCGAAGTAGTGGTAGAGCTGCGAGCTTGAGACGTCCGCCGCCGCGCGTACGTCCTCGATCGTCGTGTGGGCGACGCCTTGCTGGAAGATCAGGTCGGCGGCCGCGTCGACGATGCGCTGACGGGTCTCCTGGCCCTTGCGCGTCAACGGGCGAGAGGACGGGCTAGTCGTGCTCATACCGCAAATTCTACCAGCGGAATGGATTGCTCGATCCATTCCGTGCTAGAGTGGATCGCGCGATCCATTTAGAGGGTCGCGACAACCACTCAAAGGGAGAACGCGATACATGTCACTTCAAGGCAAGACCGCCCTTATCACCGGCGGCACATCCGGGATGGGTTCCGCCACTGCGCTGGCGATGGCCGAGAAGGGCGCGTCGGTGATCATCACCGGCCGCGATGAGACCCGCGGCGCGAGCACCGTGGAGAAGATCCGCGCGAGTGGGAACGATGCGCAGTTCCTGGTCGCTGATTTCTCGGAGATGTCCGAGGTGGGGCGCGTTGCCGACGCAGCAGGCGAGATCGATGTTCTCGTCAACTGTGCCGGCTTTGCCGCCCTCGGACCGACGGCTGACACCGACGAGGCGGCGTTCGACGAACTGTTCCAGATCAACGTCAAGGCGCCGTTCTTCCTCGTCGCCGCGCTCGCCCCCAAGATCGCCGCCCGCGGCGGCGGATCGATCATCAACGTCTCAACGATGGTCGCCAGCTATGGGCAGTCAGGCACGGCTGCCTACGGCGCCTCGCGGGCCGCGATCGAGCTGCTCACCAAGGCGTGGGCCGCCGAATACGGGCCACAGAACGTCCGGGTCAACGCGGTCGCTCCCGGTCCGACGTTGACCCCGGCCGTGGAGCCGAGGTTGGAGATGGCCGAAGAGTTCGCCAAGCAGATCCCGCTCCGCCGCGTCGCTGAAGTGCACGAGCTGTCGGACGTCATCACGTTCCTCGCGACCCCCGCGGCCGGCTACATCAACGGCGACGTCATCCACGTCGACGGCGGCCGCACCGCGGTCTGAAACGGGAGAGGAGGGAACCGTGGCCGGCCGCCCACCCCGGCGGCCGTCCATGGACCGCGTGAGTCCGCCGAACGCCCGGGGCGCTACCTCCACGACGCAAACAGCCTGACCATCCGTAGCGGGATCACAAACATGTCTGTACCTAAGGAGCCAAGCACTCAAATGCAAACCACCGCAGAAAAAACCGTGTTGATAACCGGCGCCAACGTCGGGCTCGGCAAAGAGATCGCCCGGCAACTGGCAACGCGCCCCGAGACGGCCCGCATCTACCTGGCGTGCCGGAACCAAGACCGGGCGGCAACGGCAAAAGCCGAGCTCGAGACGCAGACCGGCCGACGCGTCTTCGATGTCGTTCTCATGGACGTTAGCGATCCGCGCTCCGTGCGCGCTGGTCTGGCGGGCATTGACGGATCGATCGACGCCCTGGTCATGAACGCCGGTGGAATGGGCGGCAAGAAGCCTATGGACTTAACCGCCGACGGGGCCACTTACATGTTCGCGCAGAATGTCCTTGGTCACGTTGTCCTCCTTGAGGCGCTGCTGGCCGAGGGCCGGCTTGGCGAGGTAGCGGTCTTCGCCGGAAGCGAGGCAGCTCGGGGAATCCCGAAGATGGGCTTCAAGCGGCCGTCGTTCGTCTCAAACTCCGCCGACGAGCTCGCCACTGTCATCGACGGCAGCTATTTCGCTGGCGGCAAGCCTGACGTTAATCTCGCCTATGGGCAGGCCAAGTTGATCGGCGTCCTATGGATGGCCTACCTAGCCCGCCAACACCCCGACCGGCGATTCATCAGCGTGAGCCCCGGCAACACCACCGGCACCCACGCACCCAATGACCTCGCATTGCCGCTGCGCATGGCGGCCAAGTACGTCATGCCCCGCGTGCCCGGTCTCTCCCACAAGCTTGACGTAGGCGCAAAGCGACTGGTCGACGGCGTCACCGACCCGACCCTGTCAAGCCGCGTGTTCTACGCCAGCGCGGCCAAGACGCTTAAGGGCCCCGTGGTCGACCAAACGGCCATCTTCCCCGATCTCGCCAACACGTCGTTTCAGGACCACGCCAACGAGGCCATCCACCGCTTTATCAGTTAAGAAAATCCTCGTGAGCACAGCCATCGGCGGACAGCCGAAACCCTCCACGCCGTGGCCAGTAGAGATGCGCGTAATCGTGTTTCTCGAGCCGATCGTGGCTCAGGCTGAAAGCCTGACTTCGCAGGTTGCCGCTGACATGCGAGTAGTTGGGTTGCCACCTGGGCATCGACACCTGGGTGGCTGAAAGGAATGGACGAGCCCGGTGCGATCACGATCTTCTGCACAGTGCTAGCCGACGACGTGAGCGATGCTAGATCGGTCGCTGACGATGTCTTCACACTGGCCATCCAGAGCCTCACCGAACGAGAGCCACCAGCCCTGCTGCTGCCAGTACTCACCGACCCCCGCGTACTGCGGCGCTGAACTCTCGTGCGGTTGTGTGCCCAGGGCGCTGGGCCAAGGCCGTGCCTAGGCGGGGAGGCGATATCGGCCGCGAGCGACGCGCACAAACCTCGCGCCAGGGCCGTGGATGTTTCCGGGGCGAGTGTGGCAGCCTTCGCGTGGATGCGAGCGCGTCCGTGGACGACGGTCACGCTGTCGCTCAGGACGAGCACCGGTCGTCCGTGTTCGACGCGCCGTGAGCAAAGCCGACTGCATCTGTCGCGGCCGGCGCCCCCCGAGCCTCACTACCAATTGGAGAAGACATGACGATCAGCCTGATCGAGCCCCAGGAGCTGCCGAAGGTCCCCTTCCACCGGCAGGTCTCGATAGCCACTGGATCGAAGCTTGTGTTCATGGCCGGCCAGGTCGCTTGGGACGCGGACGGAACCTTAGTGGGCGAAGGTGACCTAGCCGCCCAGGTTGAGCAGTGCTATCTCAACGTCGGCGCGGCGCTCTCCGCAGTGGGCGGCTCGTTCGACAACGTCGCGAAGCTGACCATCTACATCACCGATTGGAGCATGGACAAGATGCATCTCGTTGGAGAGGGCCGTGCCCGTGCTCTCGCGACACTCGGAGTTACCACGCTGCTCGCGCCAGGCACATTGATCGGCGTCGCCACGTTGTACTCCCCTGACCTCTTGGTCGAGATCGAGGCCATCGCCATCATCGACTGATGGGTGCCCAAGTCGACGGCCGCGACCCGCGGACCCCGGTAGTAGCGTGCCCGCAATGAGCAAGCACGTCGTTGTTCTCGGGGCCGGGTTCGGCGGACTGGAGCTCATGGCCACCACTAGCTCCGGACATCCGGATCGCTGGTTGAGCCGCCCGGGTCCGCATGCGTCCCACATGATTGGCGATCCGCTCCGCTGCCGCTTCGGTGGAATTGCGAGCGTCTGGGCGTCCCAGCGCGAAGTGATCGCTATGGACGAAAAGCGTCAGCGAGGGGGCGGTCCGGCTTGATGTAGCCGCTACGATGTACCACAAGTCCAGAGCCAGGGCACCGAGAGACAACGGGCAGCCAACGGCAGGCGACAGGTTCACATCGTCTGCAAGGAGTTGCCCACCGTGCCAGCCGGACCAGCCACATCGGTACGCATCCCAGAACAGTTACGCGAGCGCGTCGAGCAATACGGACGCGAGCGCCGCTGGTCGATGGGTGAAGTCACCCGCGTCGCGCTTGAGCGCGTAGTCGAGGAGGACCAAGCGGACGAGCGGGAGCAGGCGGCATGATCGAGCTCGTTCTCCTGGGACATCGCCTACTCCGCCAGGCCGAGGTCGGCGAAGGCGCGGTCGCGGTCTTCGTAGAGGACGAGCCTCGCGACGCGGCTCTCTCGAAGCTCGAACAGGTTCGCGAACCTTTTTTCGACCTCGACTCCACTCGCCTTGCCGCGCCCGCGGATGCGCCCGGCCACGAGCACACGTCCACCGTCAAGCTCGCGGTACTCGTCAACCTCCACGGGGCGGAAGTCCTCCCACTCGTCAAGCCACCGACGCCACGCCGAGGCCATCGCGGCGATGCCCTCGGTGCGGTCGGGATCGAACTCGATGTCCCTGACGAACTCGATGTCGATGTGCGCCCAATCGACTCGACGGAAATCCCCGCGTTCCCAGTCCGCGTGGATGGAGCGCACAAGGTCCAGGTTCTCGGACATCGCCTACTCCGCCAGGCCCACGGCTTCGAGGGCTTCGTCGAGCGTCGCGTACTCGCGCAATTCGACGGCCATGCCGTCGCGAATCTTGAGTACGTGGGTCTCAGGCATCGCGACCTCGTCGGCGGAACCCCGGATTCGACCTCGCAGCACCGTTGGTACTACGACGTAGTCGCCTCGGTCAAGGACGTCTTGGATATCGAACCGGGCGTCCTCGAAGGCGTTGGTCCACTCTTGGAACAGCGCGCGAACGGCATCGTGGCCGCGATAAACCTCGCTATCGGGCAGGTCGGCGCGGGTGTGCCACTCGATGTCCGGAGCCAAGAACCACCAAGCCGGTTCACCGAGCCTGTTGGCCTCTTCGTAACCGGCCCGGACCAACTCCACGTTCTCATGCGACATCGCCTACCCGCTCTCCTCGTTCAGGCCCGCCGCCCGCAACGCCTCGGCGTGGTCGAGGAAGGCCCGCATACGCGAGCACTTGCCATCGCGAAAATGGAAGATCATCCCCACGGGCGTGTCAACCGGGACGCCGCTGCCGCGTCCCCGGCCCACCATCCGCCCGAGATTCAGAACACGGTCGCCGAGGTCGCGATGGTCATCAGCAATCGCGAGGTAGCCCTCCAAAGCCTCACCCAGCCGTCCGATGTAGGATTCGATGCCCTCCCGTCCCGTGAAGACCTCTCCCTCGATCGCGGCCATCACCGGGACCCACTCGAATTCCCGCGTCACCAGATCGACGAAGGCATCAACATCGCGCCGGTTGAAGGCGTCCCTAATCCGTTTGGCGTTCTCCACGTTCGCCTGCGACACCGCCTACCCGCGTTTCTTGGCGAGGCGTTCGGCGGCAGCACGGGCCTCGTCGATGTCGGTGCAGGTCGCGAAGCGTTCGATGAGCCCGCTAGCCCAAATGGCCACGGACGCGGAGCGAAACTCAACGAACGCGCTGCTGCCAGTTGGCCGACCACGCGCGAGTTGCACGATGAGCGTCACGCCGTTGCCGAGATCGCGGAACTCCTCCGCCAATTGCTCGTACTCCTCATATGCCTCGGTCCAATCTTCAAAGACAGTGCGTATCGCCTCGCGGCCTCGAAGGCTCCCACCAAGCCACCCGCCGACCCCGTGTTCCAGACGGCGTCCGGCGCGAACATGGCGAAGGCCGCATCGAAATCGCGGCGACTGACAGCCTCTCTAACTCGTCAAGCCGCCGCCTCCAGGTCGGGGGTCGTGGACTCCTCAGACATCACCCCGCCAGTATCCCGCAACGCTGGTGCTTCGTCAGCGGGGCGCTTCGCGACGTGCCGGCGGAGACGCTGGCTGCCGGCACGTCGCATGTGATGAGCGCACCCTCAGGGCACCACGAAGCTAAACCGTGCGTCCTGGGGTTCGTTGGATGCGTTGTAGAACCGAACAGCCACGAACGGTGCGGGTTCGCCGGAGCAGTCCGAGCCCTGTCCGTTGGTAACACGGGGAAACACCGCCTGTGGGGTGGTGCCCGCGAGCGTGACGACCGTTCCCTCAAGCTCGCTCTGTTCGGGTTGCCCGGAGAGCAGCAGGCAGTAGAGACCGGTCGAAGGGTGCGAGACCGAAACGAGCGTTGCGGAGTGCGGGCGAAGGCTCGCGTCTTCGCGGACCTGTCCCCACGCGAACGGCCGCCCGTTGCCCTGGGCGACGTATCGAGAGTCGCTTTCAGTCTTTGTGTAGAAGTTCGACGTGTTGACCGTTCCGGTTTCCCCTTTAGCCCCGGTAGCCCCGGTAGTACCGGTAGCACCCGTCAGTCCTTGAGGTCCGGGCAGCCCTTCCTTATTCCAACTGACTGCGCGCTCGCCCTTGCGGCATTTGCTGGCGAGGCGAAGAACGCCGGTCTTCTTGTTCGCGCAAGCCCGGACGACGGGACTGCTCGGGCTTGCGGCGACCGCCAAGCCCCCGCACGCAACGAGCAGTGCGGCAACGGCAACAGCCATCGCGGGCGATGGCAGGAGAGACGACATGATGCGACTCATTGGGACCTCCTCCGCTTGGTAGACGTTCGCAGCCTAACCCTGCAAGCCCGCGGCCGACTAGATCAGAAGACCGACAGGAGGATCCCCAGGCGGGAAGCGAGGCATGAGGCACATAGACACCCCCGGCCCCCATCGAAGGTTCAGAGCCTTTCGCCTGACCCACGCACCCAACGCGAGACGGTTACAGGAGGACCGTCTGATGGTCCGCAAGCGGAGCCTCGCAGTCGGGGCTGTACGTGAGGGTTGCATGGGAGCTAGAACCTCCTGTGCCATGCCCCCGGCCGCTCCAACGGTGCGGGGGTGCTTTATAGATGCGGTCATTCTTACCCCTCCGACCGAGTTCATGGTCCGGGGCCGTCGGTCCCCTGGCGACTCTGCAGTGAAGACACCGGCCGCCAGGGAACCACGAGCTATAAGCCGTCTGACTGATTAGCCGGTGACGGCCCAGGTGCCATTGCTGTAGAAGTGACCTTCCTTGAGGTTCGAGGTGACCACTAGGCCAGCACCAAAAGCGCTTGCGCCTGGGGTTCCGGTCGCTGGTTCGTAGATTTCCACTCCCCCAACTTCCTCGAAACCACCCTCGTAGACGCACAGGTTGCCCGACAGCGCCTTCGGGTGAGTCACAGTGCCGGGACACTGCGCCGGCGGCGTAGCGCCAGCGGCGATGAAGTGGGCGACGGGCGGAGCGGCGAGCGGGAACTGAAACGAGATCGAAGCTCCCGCGATGGCGGTTGCGGCGTTGCTGTAGTCGGCGCCGTCGGCCTCGTATGCGCCGGTTAGCGTCTGGCCCGCGGGTAGCGTCGAGGGGAAGGGACCGGCTGGTCCCTGTTCGCCCTTGGGTCCCTGCAGTCCTTGCGGACCCTGCGCACCCGTCGCGCCGCGTGCTCCGGTGCCCCCGGTCTGGCCGGTGGCTCCTGTGTTGCCCTTGAGTTTCTTCAGGACACTGGGCTTGATCTGCTTGGTCGAAGTGATGACCTAGTGGGTTGCGGCCAACGCCCCACCGCTCATGGCGAACACGAGCGCCATCGTGGCGACGACGTTGGCGTAGCTGAGATGCCTGCGTATTGAGTTCATGCGCGGACCATACGCCCTCCGGAGCCTCGCAAGCCGTGACTAGGGACCGGGTGCACCAGCTCACCGCCGCAGTGCTTGCACGGCCGCTGGGACAGCGGGACGCACTCGGGGTCCTCGGCGACTGCAGACACGGCGCGTTCGGGGCGCGAGCCCGGTCGGCGCTCGAACGCGTCCCGCCACATCTGCGCCATCGCCGGGAGACTCGTCGGCAATCTGTTCGACCTTACGAAGTCTACGGACTGCTGGGAAGACCCGCAGTTTGGGACTTCGCCCGCTTGCCCGCTCCCAAATTGGGCGAACGACCCCCCACGTCCGGCCGCCGGCACGTTAGGTTGGCCAAGCACCAATGCGTCACTCATCCCTCCAGGGGGGCCGTGCCACTACCCTCTTGCGGCGCGGCCCCTTATTTCGCGATGAGGAGAATGGCGGCCCCCGCGGGCGTAAACGGTCGTTGAACAGATGCCCAAACCTGAAGGATGCGGGTGTTCCTGTGGGGCTCGTCAACACGCCGAAGGCCGGTCGCAAGGATGGCTGATACCGAGCTTGAGCGCCGCTTGCGGGAGGCGGGCAGCGGGTTTATCGAGTCGCACCGGCAGGCCGAAAGCGCGATCCGGGAAGCGGCGAGTGCTGGCATGCCGCCCGACGCGATCGTGCACGTCAGCGGGCTTTCGCCTGAGACGGTTGGTGCTTTCTTGCGGCAGCTCGGCTACACGCCCAAGGTGGACGTGAAGCGCAAGGATTGAGCGAGAGCGAGAGGCTTCATGCCCTCGCTCTTCATGCCCTCGCTCTCGCTGACACGACGACGCCGTGTCGTGCCGAGGCCCCACTCTTAGCCCCATCCCGCTCCCTCACAGCCTCCGGGGTTGTGCGCTGCCCGATCGGGTAGCGCAACCGTGGTACCCGCTTGTCAACGCGATGTCAGCGAACCTAGCCGGGCTCAGGCCGTCTCGATCGTGATGCGCTCGGCGCCGCGGCCGGGGGTGCGGCCTAGCGGTCGGGATTGCGCGGTCGCGCTTGACACGCCCGCAAACGCATTGCGATCTCGCTCATCGACAGCTCCCCGGTCGCGACGACCCGCTGGACGTGCTCACGCAGGCGCCGGTTGAGCACGATCGAGCTGCTGTGCATGCGCCTGAGCTCGAGGCGCACGGCCACGGTCGAAACGTGCATGTGCTCGCGGTGTCGGATCGCGCCCGCGGTCATCGTGAGCGCCGGCTCGTAATTCTCGAGGTGGCCGACCACGTCACGTAGCGACACCACCGCCCTCCCCTCGCCGCTGACCCGGACCCACCGGACGGCAGGAATCGTACCTTCCACTGGCACCACTCGGAGCCGCAGGATCTCCCCCAGTCCGTCCTCGAGCGGCCTGTCCCAGGGCACGGCGCTCTCCGCGATTTCCTCGCCGACGGCCAGGAGATCGTCGTCGGTGACCGGCCGGCACCGGCCACGACGATCCACGTCGGCCAGGTACAGCCGGGCGAGCAACTGCACGTTCCCACAGGGCTCGTCCGGGTCGATCCGCCCTACCAGCCGCGCATCCGTCGTGCCGATCTCCCGGTCGATGACGAGCGTCCCGCCGCCGGCGTCCGGGATCGCGACGATGCAGCGGGTCCGTCCGATCTGGTCCTTGTAGTGGCCGAGCAGCCCGTCCGGTAGGGACTGGTCGCGGGCCAGCGTTGGGCGCGTGCGCAGATGCGTGAGCTGCGGCTCATTGGGGGCCTCCGTTGGTCGTGGGTGAACACGACCGCCCCCGAAGCGGGCCGGGTGTGGCGGGTCAAGCCCTGTCCCGTCAGGGATCGTCCCGGCAGGGGCGACCGGAGGCAGGGCTTTACGCGACACAGCGGGGCTGCTGGACTACAGCGGTCAGCTCACCCGCGACCGGGCGGGGCCACAACTGCCGCACTCGCAGCTGCGACACTCCTGCGATGAACGACGCTCAAGACGCGGTCGCGGCGCTGCTTCACGAGGCGTCCGAGACCCACCACCTCGTCTATCGGATCGTTGACGGAGACGACCCCGACTGGGCGTCCTGGTATGCAGACTGGCTGCTCGAACTATCCGAGCTGCCACAGATCCTCGCCAGAATGCCGGTGCGCAGCGATCTCGTGTGGCTACTCGTCGAGCTCGACCGCGACTACACGCGCGCTACCCCCGACGCGCCGTGGCCCGCGTGGTACGCGACAAGGATCATCGAACGCTTCGGCCTCTCCGAGGAGGAGGCGCCGTAGGCGCAGGCGTGAGCCGCCGACGCGCGGGTTGCAATAGCACCGCCTTCTCTCACGGCGATCCTAGTCGCACCCGCAGGGCCTTGGTCCCGAACCTGGTCCCCGACTGGTCAGAAACGACCCTCGTTCGTGCGTCGCGCAGGGCCAGCGGACGTGCGCGAGGGTCGACGTGAGGGGTCTTGAGATGCCTGGTGGGCTAGAGGCTGTGCGCTTGCGCGCGCCGGTAGAGCACCGCGAGGAGACGTTCCTCGTCTTCGGTCGGGATGGGTTGTGGGGCGCTCGTCGCCGTCAGGCTGACTTCCGCGGGGCCCGTCGCGAACCCGAGCTCGTCAGCGGTGAACGGGATCGGCCCGGTGGTGGGTCCGGAGACCGTGGTCGCGAGGCGGATCCCGAAGCTGCCGGGCACCGATGGCAGCGCCGGGAGAGGCGTGATCGTCACCGGCCCGTAGTGGGCGACACCGGTTTGGCTGAGCGCTCTCGGCAGGAAGCGCTTGAGGCATGCGAGACCGCGCGAGGTACGGATCGCGGCGAGGTTATGCGCGGCGAGCGCCGCGGCCGGCTCCACTTCGACGGTCGAGTTCACCTGTATGAACGCGCCGGGGGTGGTTCCTCGGAACGTCGGGGAGACGACCTTGAGCACGAGGTTGTACGGGTTCGCTGCCCCATAACAGCGGTCGAGTTCCACGTCGCCTGGCTTCGGAGCCTTGCCTACCGATCCCTGCGAGGCGACTACCGCGCTGTGCAAGTCGCTGGCTTGGAGGTTGACGGCGTTCGCGTACGAGAGGGCCTGCGCCCTGCTCGGGGCGCTGCCCGAGGTCGGGTTGAACGCGGAGGCCGGGCTGCCGCCGCCGCATCCGGCGAGCGCGCTGCTCACCGCAGCGAGTGCAACCAGCGACACGAGAGATGAGAGCAACCTGGCGCTCACAACGGCACCATCGGCATTGACGGCTCGCACCTACAGATCCGGAGCGTGCGGTGGACGCCTGGACTCGATTCGCCTGGCCGTGCGAGGGCCCCGACTACGGGAGTTCGCGCGCCCGCTAAGCGGCCCGCCATCATAATCCGCGTGTCGGGGGTTCGAGTCCCTCCTACTACCTACGTGTTGCAGTCTCCCTGGGGCTCGGGCAAGGTGAATGGCAGGCCAGGATCGCCGACTGCCTGGATAGATTCCAGCCGTTCTCGGTCGCGCAGATTCTTGACCGTGGTTGGGTCGACCGACATGATTCGCTCGACCATCTGTGCCCGCGTCATCCCGGTCTCCCTTTCAAGCTCCCCCAGGGCGAACACGTGTAGCTCGACAGCCAGCTCGCCGCAGTCGATGGCAAGCCGTTCGATCCTGACGACAACTGGCTCGACTGACGCGTCGGCCGTCACCACTTCGAGCATGTCTCGGTCCTCCATCAAGTGATGGACCAGTCGGTTCCTTCGATCAATTGCATCTCGATTCGGTCCTCGAGCTCGGCGGGGAGCCCGAACGTTCTGAGCTTCTTCAGCAGCTGACCCGCCGTCATCTCGTCGAGCTTGTCGAGCCGCCGGCTGAGAGCGCGACGACCCTGCTCGGTCTGGAGCGCTCCCTCCACGGCCGCGCGCTCACCTATTAGCCGCATAAGTTCGAGCTGTAGATTCCTCTCAAGCCCAGCGGCAAAGACGACTGCCCGGCCGATCGCAAAGAACAGCGGCCGTGAGTGGTCGTTCGCGTCCTCAAAGTGGCCGGTGACCCGGGGTCGTTCGGGCATATCGAGAGAAACAGAATACAAACAGAATAGGGCTCGGCGCTTGGACGAACCAGGCCTTCTGCAAAAAGCAGCCCTTTTGCAGGAATTTCTTCTCATCGGGGAGACAGGATTTGAACCTGCGACCGCCCGGCCCCCAGCCGGGTGCGCTACCAGACTGCGCCACTCCCCGTGGCATTTCAGAGCGGGCGACGGGAATCGAACCCGCCCTAGAAGCTTGGAAGGCTTCTGTGCAGCCACAACACTTCGCCCGCACGTGCCCGCCGCCAATCTTATCGGCGTACGCGCGCGCCGGCCTGCGGGGCACGCGCGGCGCTAGCGAGGGGCTTTTCGCGCCTCCACGGGCACCTCGCCGGCGTCGTCGGCCAGGCCCGGCGGCGGCCAAGGCCCGAACCAGTTGTCGCGGGCGCCGTCGAGCGTGACGGTCGAGCCGCTGAAGGCACGGCCTACGTGGGTGGCGAGTAGCGCTACCAGCCAGGCGTGCTCGGCGGGCGTGCCGAGGCGCTGGAGGGGAACGCTGCGCGCGGCTCCCGCGCGCACGTTCGCGGGGTACTTCGCGAGCACCTCGGTCTCGAAGTGGCCGGCCGCTACGGCGCAGACGACGACGCCGCGCGCCTGCCAGCGCGCGGCCAGCTCGCGCGTGAGCGCCTCCACGCTCGCCCGCGCCGCGCCCGAGTGGACCATGCCGGGCATACCGTGATGCGGCGAGAGGGTTACGTTGACGATAGTCCCCCCTCCCCCCGGGCCGAACGCGAGCTGCACCGCGGTCTCGGACATGTTCAGCATGCCCTCTACGTTCAGCCGCCATACCGCGCGCCAGCCCTTCGCGCCGATCAGCTCCGCGGGGCTGAAGAACTGGCCCCCGGCGTTGTTGACGAGCACATCCAGGCGGCCGCGCCGCTCCAGCGTGCTCGAGATCACGCCCTCGGCGCTCTCGCGGGCGCGCACGTCTCCGGTGAGCCAGCCGGCGCGTTCGCTGCGCGTCGCCGAGTTGATCTCCTCGACAGCGCCGCGCAGGATCTCCTCGCGTCGTCCCACGACCTCCACCACCGCGCCGCAGCGGGCGAGCTCGAGCGCCGTCGCCCGGCCGAGGCCCGTGCCTCCTCCCGTCACGAGCGCGACGCGACCGGCGAGCACGTCCGCGGCGAAGATCCTTGACGCGCCGGCCGCGTCGCTCCTCGCGGCCGCATCACCCGCCGCGGCGCCATCGCCCCTCGCCCCGCTACCGCGCCTCGCAGCACCGTCGCCGGTCTCGGCGCTATCGCTCATTGCGGCGATCATATGGCCCTGGAGGCGCCTCGGCGCGAGTGGCGGGCGACCGGCCAGCGTCCGTCGGGGATCCGGTTTAGGGTGTGCTCGTGCTGTATCGGCCGCTGGTTCTCGTCTCGGGCCTCACGTTGGGCGACTACCTTCTCTGGCGTTGGTCGCTGAACGGCAACCACGAGGCGCTCGCGCTCGTGTCGGGGGTGACGCTGCCCCCGCTGCTGCTGGCGCTCGTGTGGCTGCTCGCGAAAAGCGCGATGCGCGCGCTCGTGCTTCGCGCCAGCCGCCGCACGGACGGCGCGGCGCTGGCAGGCGGCGCTCGGCGTCGCCGCCGGGGGCCCCGGGACGCGCCGCACACTGGGGAGCCGCCCGCGCCGAGCCCGGCGGGCACGGCCGAGCGTGACTCCGGCAGGCTCGCCGCCTGAGGGCCGCCGGCGTAGAACGTGAGCGAGGACAAGCGGCGCTCCTCCGGCGGCGATCAGCGACGCTCTCCCTGGATGAGCCCCTCGCCCCACAGGCGCTCCGGCCGGCGGGTGCGGCGCGCACGCCGCCAACACCGCCGCGAGCAAGGGCCCTCTCGCCGGCTGATTCCGCGCGCGCGGGCAGCGCGCGCGGCGATCGTCGCGGTCGTGCTGCTCCTCGCGGGTGCTGCTCTCGCCGGCTATGTCTACGAGCGCAACCGCACGGGCAACATCTACCACCCGCACGCCCGCTTCATCCCCCAGGCGGCGCCCAAGCTTCCCCCGACCGGACCTGACCGCTTCGCCTGGCCGCTCTACGGCTACAGCGTGGAGCACACGCGCTTCTACCCGGCGCCCGCTACGGTGCGCCCGCCGTTCAGAGAGGAGTGGGTGCACAACGAGCACGCCCTGCTCGAGTTCCCGCCGGTGATCTATGGCAACAGCATCTTCCAGCTCGCCGACGACGGCGTGCTCAGCGCGATCAACAAGCGCACCGGGCGTACGTTCTGGGCGCGCCAGCTCGGCACCCTCTCCGCTGCCTCGCCCGCGGTGAACGCGGCGACGGTCTACGCCACGGTGCTCGGGACGGGCAGCTCGAGCAAACCGGGCCGCGTGTGGGCGCTGAACTTCCGCAACGGCCACACGCGCTGGTACCGCGACCTCTCCAGCCCGAGCGAGTCCTCACCGCTGCTCGACGGCGAACGGGTCTTCTTCGGCTCCCAGAGCGGGCTCGTGTACGCGCTGAACGCACGCAGCGGCGCCGTGATCTGGACCTATCAGGCCAGCGGCTCGGTCAAGGCGAGCCCCACGCTCGCCGGCGGGGCGCTCTACTTCGGCGACTACTCCGGGCATGTGCAGGCCGTCTCGGCGCAGACCGGCAGGCGCATCTGGCGCAGCGGCTCAGAAGGCGCGCTGTTCGGCAGCGGCACGTTCTACTCGACCCCGGCTGTGATCTACGGGCGCGTCTACCTGGGCAATACCGACGGGCGCGTGTACGCCTACGACGCCTACAGCGGCAGGCTCGACTGGGCGATGCAGACCGGCGACTACGTCTACTCCTCGCCCGCCGTCACGAACGCGCCGGGGCTCGGGCCTACCGTCTTCGTCGGCTCCTACAGCGGAACGTTCTATGCCATCAACGCGCGCTCTGGTCATCTCTCCTGGAGCTTCAACGCCCACGGGCGCATCTCCGGCTCGCCCACGGTCATCGGGCGGATCGTGTACTTCGCCGATCTCGGCGAACACCGCACCTACGGTCTCGACATCTCCACAGGACGGGTCTACTACGAGGTCGAAAAGGGAGTGTTCGATCCCGTCGTCAGCGACAGCGAACGCCTCTACCTCACGGGTTACACCGCCCTTTACGGGCTCGCGCCCACCGACCTCTCCCCGTAGGGCCGCAGCCCTCCCGCGGGTGCCTCACCCGGAGCGGGCAAGTGCGCGGGCGAGCAGGTTTCGCGTCATCGCGACGATCCGCGGGTCGGGACTGAGCGGCACGTCGGGCGAGGCCTCGGGCACGGGCGAGAGCGCGTAGAGCCAGCCGAGCGTGCCGGTCGCGAACACGAACGCGCCCGAGGGCGCCGTGTAGAGGGTCGTCTGCGCGAGCGTGCCGTGAATCGGGGAGGGGTCGTCGCTGCCCGCGCATACGACGCCAACGCTCGCGCCGAGCACGGTCGCGTTCGCGGGCGTGGCGGCGGTGGTCGCGTCCAGCTCGTAGCCCGAGATCCCTGCGATCTGCGTGCCCGGGGTGATGCCCGTGCCCGCGAACAGCCATTGCGGGCGCAGCTGGCGCGCGGCTCGCCAGGGGTAGTAGCGGTAGATCGGCGGACCGGGCACGGGCAGGCGGGGCGTTATGCAGCCGCCGTAGGCGCTCCCGCTGAGCGCGGCTCCGCCGTCCGGGAACAGGCCCGTGGGCTCTGACCGGTCGGGGTCCAGAGCAGCTGATTCCTTGTAGGCGATGATTGTGTGGTTGGGCGTGCCGGCCTCACTCGAGGCGGCTCCCGCCGGCGCGTAGCGGATTCGCCATGCGAGCTTGTCGGAGCTGATGAACAGCAGGTCCGTGCCGCGGTCCCGCGCGGCCGCGAACCCCCGCTCCTGGGAGGCCGACCAGTACTCCGAGTGCCCCGCGTCGATCACCGCGCGCGCGCCGCCGAGCTGGGCGGGATCGGCGGCGATCGAGGCATCGGTGGTGTAGCCGACCGGATAGCCGTAGCGCTCGAGGAAGCGCACGATCGCAACCTCGCGGATGAAGAACTGGCCCGCGCCCGTCTCGCTTTCGTAGGGCCGCTCGTAGGAGACCTCGACGCCGCGCGTCGTGCCCGTCACGCCGACGATCCTGCTGCCGCCCGGATACAGGCTGTCGCCGCCCCACGCGTTGTACGCCTCGTACGTGGCCGTTGGTATCTGTACGAGCAGCGGCTGAGGATTGCCCGCGCGCAGCACGAACATGCAGTCGCTCTGAGCGCCCGTGGAGGCGGTCATCTTCACCACGTAGACCCCGCTGACCAATGCCGACGGGATCGGGAAGGCGAGCGTTGGGTGCCAGTCGCATTCGGTCAGCCCCGTGCGCGAGCTGTGCGAACACGCCGGCTGCCGCTGCAGGGCGAGCGCGCCGCTCGCGAGCACGAGCCTTCCGCCGAGCCCGCCGTACCAGCCCATCCGATAGACCTCGATCCTCACCGAGCTCGCTCCGGGCGCGTCGACGTAGACGCGCTGGGTCTGACCGGCGGAGATGGCCTGCTCGGCGACGTAAGCCGACAGAGCTCCATGCGCGGCCCCGCCGATCAGGCGCGCCGGCCCGGGCAGGCGCCACGCGCGCGTGCCGGGCATGCGGTTCTCGATCGCCACCGACGTCGGCGCGCCCATCGTCGGGACCATCCAGCGGTAGGCCGGCGGGCTGCCGGCGCCGCCGGCGCCGGCGAGCGGAGCGCCGCCGGGGGCTCCCGCGACGGCCGCGGCGCTCGCTCCCGGCGTGCACGCCGGGCCGGACGCGAAGACGCGACCCAGCGAGAAGCGCGCGGAGATGCTCGCGCGGCCCGAGTGCGCGAGCGCGACCCGCGTCCAATCTCCGGGCGCTTCCCCGACGCAGCCGACGCCCCGCGTGAGCTCCAGATAGCTCGAGTAGTGCACACGCACCGTGAACAGACCCGCAGAGCGCGCGTCGATGCTGAAGCCGTCGTGCCCCAGCGCGGCCAGTCGCCCCGGGCCCCCCAGCAGCGGCGTTGCGCCGAGCACGCGATAGACGCGCCAATGCCGGCTCGCGAACACCTCGCGCAGGTAGCGCTGGCCCGCTTCGATCAGGCGGCCCTCACGCGCGCTCGAGGGGTCGAGCGTCGCGTCCGGCAGCGCCACGTAGCCGACCGCTTGCGAGCGAAGCCACGCGTAGTAGGAGGCCGCGTCGACGCTCGACGACAGCAGCGGGGCGTCGTAGCGGGTCTCGAGCTGCTTCTCCCAGCCGCGCGCGAGCGAGACGCTCGGCGCCAGCAGCGCCGCCTCCCAGTGAGAGCGCGTAAGCGGCACCTCCACCCGCACCGGCTCGCCGAGGCCCTCCAGATAGCGCTCGAGCGGCTCGTAGTAGGCGGCACTGGTCGCTTCGCTGCCCACGACCGCGAGCGTCTCGCGCACGGGACCCCAAAGCACCCACACGGCGATCACGCACATCGCGAGCAGGGCGCGCGTGGCGTGGTCACCGCGCGGTTGACGGCCTCTCGCGCTCCTCCCCTTCCCTGTCCCCGCACGCGCCTGGCGCGCTCCCAGCCACGCGCAGATCAGCGCCGGCCCGGCGAGCAGCACGCCATAGCGCTCGATATTGCTCCCCACGGGGGTGTGGATCAGCAGGCAGAGCACGCAAACGAGCAGGTAGATGACCCCGCCGGTGCGCATCAGACGCTCGCCGGGCGGCAGCGCCCACAGGAACGCGAGCACGACCACCGCGGTTGCCGCAAAGGAGCGGATCGGGTAGGGCTCGAAGCCGCCTTCGGGGAACAACAGCGCGAGCGCGAGCACGAGCACGAACGCCGGGAGGCCGAGCACGATCGCCGCCATCGGCCGGCGACGCTCCACGGCGAAGCTCACTGCAGCCAGCGCGAGCAGCGCGCCCGCGACCGGACTCGCCGCCGCGCACAGCAACGCGAGGGACGACGCGAGCAGCGCGCGTCCGCGCGAGAGCGCGAGCACCGCGGCGAGCGCGAACGGCACCCCGAGCGCAAACGAGATCCGCCCGATCCACAGATCGCCGACCGCTGCGAGCACGAAGAACGCCGCCGCCCATCGCGCCCGCGGCCCGTAGAAGTCGAGCACGAGGCACTCGAACAAGAGAGCTGATGCGAACACCGCGAGCGCAGCCACGAGGCGCACCCCGAGCAGCGCGCCGAGCGGCGGGAACAGCAGGCTGTAGGCAGGCAGCGCATGGCCCGCGTACCAGTGCTCGTCCCACACCGCGAAGCCGAGCTCGCGGTAGAGGTTCACGCGGTAGGTAGCCGCGGCAAGGTCGGGCGTGCGCGGCTCCACCAACAGCCACACGCAGATCAGCACGAGCGCGAACGCGCCCACGGCGACGTGAACGCCTCGCGCGGCCTCCCCGCCGAAGCGGGCTCGGCGCGGCTTCGCAGCGCCCCGCCCGCCGGCCCGCGCTGCCGTCGTGTTCATCGCAGATCGCCGCGTGCCGGGCACGACGGCGCCGATGGGTCCCTCCAAGCGAGCACGCGAAGATAATGACGGCGATGGCAGCTGCCAACGCCGACGCCCCGACCCGCGACGCACCCGAGCGCCCCATCCGCGACGCACCCGCGAGCCCTCCCGCTGGTCGCCGCGTGCGGAGGATCGCACTCGCTCTCGCCGCGCTCGCGCTCTCGCTTCTCGCCGCGGGCTGCTCGACCGCTCACCCCGGCCCGATCGCCGCGGGCGAGCTCTCCGAAGCGCAGACCTTCCCCTACTTCCGCGTCTACTGGGTCGGACGGCGCTTCGAGGGACGCCCCCTCGCGGCCGTCGACGGGCTCAAGAGCTACATCGGCAGCGTTGGCGAGAGCGTCTACTACGGCGACTGCGTCCAGAGCAAGGGCATCTTCGGAGGGGGAAGCTGCCAGCTGCCGCTTCAGGTCACGACCGTGATCTACCACCTGCACCCCAACAAGCCGCTCGGGCCGCAGCACAACATCCTCGTTCGCGGCGTTCCCGCCGTCGTCTACGACGAAGGCCGCTCGATCGAGGTCTATAGCGGCCGGGTTGCGATCGACATCTTCTCCGACACCTACGAACACGCGATCGCGGCCGCACGCGAGCTGCTCCCCGTAAACGCGCCCGGGTCCGCCACCGCCGACCTGCCCCTGCCCGTGTACTGCCCCGAGCTCTTCGGACCCACCGAAGTGGCCGTCGAACGCGTCATGCAGGCGCTCCCCGCCCAGGCCTGCCAGCGCGCCCAGGCCAACGAAGCGTTCAACAAGGCCGTCCAGGGCTCCTAGCCCGGCTGCGCGATCGCCAGGCGCCTCTAGCCAGGCACCGGCAGCGCGACCGACCTACCGATTTCACGACGCAGGGCGAGCAACGCGAGCGAGCCGCCGCTAACCAGGCGCCGGCGGCGCGACCGGCTTGCCGATTTCGCGGCGCAGGGAGAGGAACGCGAGCGAGCCGATCACGGCGGGCACCCATAGCGAGATCGCGCGATAGAGCAAGACTGCGCCGAGCACGGCCGAGGCCGGGCGAACCCCGAACAGCAGCAGCATGCCCACGAGGCCGCCTTCCACGGCCACGAAGCCGCCCGGCACGGGGATCGAGTTCGCGAGCATGCCCACGAGGTAGGACATCGCGATCACCCAGAAGGAGGGCGCGTCCCCGAACGCCTTGAAGCACGCCCACAGCACGAGGTTGTCGAACAGCCAGTACCCGACCGCGCCGAGCAGCCGCCAGTCGCGCTCGCGAATCAGCACGGTCGCTTCCTGGACGCCGTCTCCGACCGCGCGCAGGGCGACCGCGACGCGACCGCTCTGCCCCAGTCTCGCCGCCGCCGCGCCGCGCGCCCACGCGGCGAGCGCGAGCACGCCGATGATCGTCGCGAGCGCCGCCAACGCCGGCAACAGCGTCAGCAGCGGGTTGCGCGAGCCAGGGATCAGCCCGAGCCACATCGGCACGCCGATCAGGAACACCGCTCCCACGTTGACAGCGCTCGTGAGGACGAAGGTCAGCACCGAGCGCTTTGCGATCCGTTCCACGGAGATGCCTTTCGTGCGCAGCACCCATGCGCCGAGCGCGATGCCCGCGAGGCCGCTCACGGACACGACCGAGTTGACCGCGAGCTCGGACAGGGAGAGCTTTGACGTGAGGCTGCGCCCCAGGCGCCCGAAGACGAGTTCGAACAGCACCACGTAGCCAGCGCAGGAGAGCATCTCGAAGGCGATCCCCAGGAGCACCCATTCTGGGCGTGCGTCGGAGATCGCATCGCCGGCGGCGCGCAGGCCGGGAACGGAGAACAGCAGCGCGATCACCAGCGCGAAGAAGATCGCCAGGCTGATCAGGCTGTTGCGCAGTTTTCGCGAGTTCGCCGCGAGAACGTCGCGGCCGGAGTCGGCTGCGTCCTGCCTGTGCCCTTCGGGGTGCTCGACCTCGATCAGTAACCCCCCATCTCGATTCTTAGCATTCTCTTCGCCTTTCCTTACGCTCGTGTCGCCAACAACCATCACGCTAGCCTGAGAACCGGTTCTCTCCTTGCGATCAGGTTCTCCGCGACGGTGGCCCCGGACGGCGACTCCGGGGCCACCGCGCGCCGCACGAGCAATGGCTGACCAGGCACGCATACTCGTCGTCGACGACGAGCCCGCCGTACAGAGCGCCCTCTCCAGGGCGCTCTCGCTCGAGCGTTACGAGGTCGCCCGTGCCGACGACGGCGAGCAGGCTCTTGCGCACCTCGGCAGCGCTCCCTTCGAGGCCGTGATCCTCGACGTCGCGATGCCGCAGATGAGCGGGCTCGAGGTCTGCAGGCGCCTGCGCGCAGGCGGCGACCGTACCCCCGTGCTGATGCTCACCGCCCGCGGCGAGATCGACGATCGTGTGGCGGGGCTCGACGCGGGCGCCGACGACTACCTCGTCAAGCCGTTCGCGCTGCGCGAGCTGCTCGCACGCGTGCGCGCGCTTCTGCGCCGCGCCGGCGAGGAGGACGAGCCGGAGTCGCTGCTCGAGTTCGAGGACCTGCGCTTGGACGTTCGCGCGCACGAGGCCTGGCGCGGCGAGCGCCTGCTCGTGCTCACCCGCACCGAGTTCCTGCTGCTGGAGATGTTCCTTCGCCATCCCCGCCAGGTGCTCACGCGCTCGGCCATCTTCGAGCACGTCTGGGGCTATGACTTCGGGTCGAGCTCCAACTCGCTCGGCGTCTACATGGGCTACCTGCGCCGCAAGACCGAGGAGGGCGAGGAGCAGCGTCTGCTGCACACGGTGCGCGGGGTCGGCTACGTGCTGAGGACGCCGCGGTGAGCTTCCGGCAGCGCATCACGCTCGTGTCCGCCGCCGCCGTCGCGGTCGCGGTCGTGCTCGCCTCGATCCTCATCTATGCGCTCACCTCCAATCAGCTGCACAGCCAGGTCGACACCCAGCTGCACAACCGCGGCCATGGCTTCCGCGCGCTAGCGAGCCTGCTCGCCACCTCGCCGCCGAGCAGCGCCGCGCAGGCTCGCGGGGGGACGATCACGCTGCCGAGCGGGGTTCAGCTTCCGCTCTCCAAACGCGCGCTCGCCCTCGCCCGCACCGGGCCCGGCTCACCAGCCGCCGCCGGCGGCGCCGTCGCCGGCGGCCTCGCCGGCGGCGGCCTCTTCGGGCGCGAGCCGCCCGCGCCGGGACAGGTCCGCGGCTATCAGCAGCTCGTCGACTCCAGCGGCAAGGTGCTGCTGCGGTCGAACCCGAACGTGTCGCTGCCCGTCGATGCCGCAACGCGCGCGCTCGCCGCCCATGGCGGCAGGTCGATCCTCTCCAGCGTGCGCGTGCACGGCCTGCACCTGCGCGTGCTCGCCGAGCCGCTCGGCGACGGCCGCGCGCTGCAGCTCGCCCAGCCGCTCACCGAAGTCGACAGCCTGCTCAGCCGTCTGCGACTGATCCTCGGCCTGCTCGACATCGGCGGGATCGCGCTCGCCGCGCTGCTCGGCGCGCTCGTCGCGGGCGCCGCGGTCGCGCCGCTGCGGCGCCTCACGCGAGCCAGCGAGCACGTCACCCGCACGCGCGATCTGAGCGGACGCATCGAGCAGACCGGCAGCGACGAGATCGGCCGCCTAGCAGCGAGCTTCAACGCGATGCTCGACGCGCTGCAGAGCTCGATCAGCGCGCTCGACGCCTCCGTCCGTGCCCAGCGCCAGCTCGTCGCCGACGCCTCGCACGAGCTCCGCACGCCAATCACGAGCGTGCGCACGAACATCGAGCTCCTGCAGCAGCAGGGTGGCCGCATGAACGGCGCGGAGCAGCAGCAGATGCTTGCCGAGGTGGTCGATCAGATCGAGGAGCTCACGCTGCTCATGAACGACCTCATCGAGCTCGCCCGCGGCGATGAGCCGCACGCCGACAACGAGGACGTGCGCCTCGACCTGCTCGTCGAGGACGCGCTCGCGCGCGCTGCTCGCCACGCTCAGGCCACGCCGATCGAGCCGGACCTCGAGCCGACGATCATCGCCTGCGTACCCGCTCGCCTGGAGCGCGCGGTCGCGAACCTGCTCGACAACGCCGTCAAGCACAGCCCGCCGGCCGCGCCGGTGCACGTCGAGCTGCGCGATCGCGTGCTCACCGTGCGAGACGACGGCGCCGGCATCGCCCCCGAGGACCTGCCACACGTCTTCGACCGCTTCTACCGCGGCGCCGAGGCGCGCTCGCGCCCCGGGTCGGGGCTCGGGCTCGCGATCGTCAGACAGGTCTGTGACCAGCTCGGTGGCAGCATCTCCGCCGAGCCCGCGCCCGGAGGCGGCACACTCATGCGCATGTCGCTGCCGAGCGCAGAGGCGCTGGTCCCCGAGCCGCCCGCCCCGGCCGACGCGCCCGCCGCGGCCGACGCCCCTGCCGGTGCCGGCGGGCGCGCGGTGACCGACCCGGCCGACGGCGCGCGCGAGCGCTCCCCCGCCTGACGCGCCCGCTCGCGAAAGCGCGCAGGTGGCATCCCGTAGCGGCGGCGGAATACCCGCGCGAAGTGAGGCGCCTGGCGGTAGCCGACCAGGCGCGCCACGTCGCTCACCGGGATCGACCTCTGTTCGGCAAGCAGCGCCGCCGCCGCAGCCATGCGCCGCGCGTGCAGGTCCTCGCGGAAGCTGCTCGCGCCGAACTGCGCATAGGCGCGCTGCAGCTGGCGCGGCGAGCACGACAGCGCCCGCGCGACCGCCGCGAGCGTCAGCCGCCGCGAGTAGTTGCGCGCGACGAGCACGCGCGCGAGCAGATACAGCCGCCGTCGCGTCTCTGCCGTCTCGGAGCGCACCCCCACCGCTCCGACCCACGCCGCTCGACGGGACGGCGCCGCGCAGCTAGCCGGCGAGCCGCTGCGCCAGGCGCTCGGCCGAGGCGACATAGCCGCCCCCGAAGAGCAGCGCGTGAACGAGCAGCGGCAGCAGCTGGTAGAGCTCCACCCGCTCCTGCCAGCCGGGCGCGAGGGGCGCGAGCTCCTCGTAGGCGTCGAACGTGCGCTGCGGGGGAGCGCCGAATAGGCGCAGCATCGCGAGGTCGACCTCGCGGTGGGCGCCGTGCGCGCATGGGTCGATCAGCCACGGGCGCCCGTCGCGGTCAGCGAACACGTTGCCCGTCCACAGGTCGCCGTGTATGCGCGCGGGCGGCTCCGGCGGGCCGGCGAGCTCGGGCAGGCGCTCGCAGACACGCTCCAGCGCCGCAACGCCCGCCGGCGAGAGGCGGCCGCCGCGCCGGCCCTCGGCAGCCAGCGCGAGCAGGCGTCGCTCGCGGTAGAACGTCACCCAGTCCGCGGCGGGATCGTTTGGAAGCAGCAGCGTGCCCAGCCGCGCCGGCCCGATGAAGCCGGGATCGCCAAAGCAGGGCGCCCCGGCGGTGTGCGTGAGCGCGAGGCCGCGACCGAGCTCCTCCGCTCCCGCGGCGTCCAGCGCGCCACCGTGCAGCCACTCCAGCGCGAGGTGGCCCTCTGCCGCCTCGAGCACGCGTGGCGTGCGCAGCGCCGCCGGCTCGGCCAGCCAGCGCAGGCCCGCCGCCTCCGCCGTGTACTCGCCCGGCTGGGGGTTGGCACGGGTCTTCACGAACGCCTCCGTGCCGTCGGCGAGCGTTACGCGGAACGCCTCGTTGATGTCGCCGCCGCCCACGCGCACGGCCTCGCGCGCGTCCTCGGGAAGCGTCAAGGAACGCGCCCGGCGACGATCTCCTGCAGCAGCCCCGCGCAGGCCGCCTGCACGATCTCGAGCACCTCGTCGAAGTGCTCGCCGCCGCCGTAGTAGGGGTCGGGGACCTCGAGCTCGTTCGCCGCCACGCTCTGCGCGTCGAACTCGCGCAGGAGCCTCACCTTCTCGCGCTCCTGCGCTCCGGGCGCCAGTGCCCGCAGCTCGCGCATGTTTGCGCGATCCATCGCAACCATCACATCAAAATCAAGAAAATCGTCGCTGCCGACCTGCCGCGCGGAACCCGCAAGCTCGATCCCGCGTGCGCGCGCCGAGGCGCGTGCGCGCCTGTCCGGGGAGCTACCGACGTGCCAGGAGCCCGTCCCGGCGGAGTCCAGCCCGATCTTCTCCGACAGGCCCGCCTGCGCCACGAGCGAGCGCATCACGCCCTCGGCCGTAGGCGAGCGGCAGATGTTGCCGAGGCACACGAACAGCACCCTCACCTGCTCGCCATCCCCAGGCACGGGCCCGGCGGCCATCTAGCTCTCGCCGAGCTCGAGCACCGCCAGGAAGGCCTCCTGCGGAACCTCCACCCGCCCCACCTGCTTCATCCGCCGCTTGCCCTCCTTCTGCTTCTCGAGCAGCTTTTTCTTGCGCGTGATATCGCCGCCGTAGCACTTCGCGATCACGTCCTTGCGGAACGCCTTCACGGTCTCGCGCGCGATCACATGCGAGCCGATCGCAGCCTGGATCGGCACGTCGTACTGCTGGCGGGGAATCCGCTTGCGGAGCTTCTCGGTCAGCGAGCGCCCCACCTCGTAGGCCTTCTCGCGGTGCACCACCATCGACAGCGCGTCCACGGGGTCGCCCGCGAGCAGCACGTCGAGCTTGACGAGGTCGGAGGCCTTCATGCCCGCGAGCTCGTAGTCGAGCGAGGCGTAGCCGCGCGTGCGCGACTTCAGCTGATCGAAGAAGTCCAGCACGATTTCCGCGAGCGGCAGGTCGTATGTCATCTGCACCCGCTCCGGAGACAGGTAGTGCATGCCCGCGTGCTCGCCGCGACGCTCCTGGCAGAGCTCCATCACCGCGCCCACGAACTCTTTCGGCGCGATCACCGACGCATTGATGAAAGGCTCGCGGATCTCCGCGATCCGCCCTGGATCGGGCATGTCCGAGGGGTTGTGCACCACGACCTCCTCGCCGCTGCTCAGCGTCACGTCGAACTCCACCGAGGGCATCGTCGCGAGCAGCTCCAGGTCGTACTCGCGCTCGAGGCGCTCGCGCACGATCTCCATGTGCAGCAGGCCCAGAAAGCCGCAGCGGAAGCCGAAGCCGAGCGCGTCGGAGGTCTCCGGCTCCCACGACAGCGCCGCGTCGTTCAGCGAGAGCTTCTCGAGCGCGTCGCGCAGGTCGGGGTAGTCGTCGGAGTCGATCGGAAACAGCCCGCAGAAGACCATCGGCTTGACCTCCCGGTAGCCCGGCAGCGGCTCGCTCGCCTGCTGCACTCCCGCGCCGGCGCGAGCCCCCGTCGTAAGCGTGTCGCCGACGCGCAGCTGCGTCACGTCCTTCAGGCCCGTGATCAAGTAGCCCACCTCGCCCGCCGCGAGCCGATCGGTGGGCATCATCTGCGGGCTGAAGCAGCCGATGTCGTCGATGTCCGCCTCCGTGCGCGTCGCCATCGCGAGGATCGGCTCGCCCTTGCGGAAGGTCCCGTCGACCACGCGGATATACGCGATCACACCGCGGTACTGGTCGAACTCGGAGTCGAAGATCAGGGCCCGCGGCGGGCCGTCGGGGTCGCCGGAGGGTGCCGGCACGCGCGCGATCAGCTCCTCGAGCACGTCCTCCACGCCCTCGCCCGTCTTGCCGCTGATCCTCAGGATCGACTCCGGCGGCTCGCCGATCAGCTCCCCCACTTCGCCCGCCACGCGCTCGGGCTCCGCGCCGGGGAGGTCGATCTTGTTCAGGCACGGGATCAGCTCGAGACCGGAGTCCACCGCGAGGTAGGTGTTCGCCACCGTCTGCGCCTCCACGCCCTGGGAGGCGTCCACGACGAGCAGCGCGCCCTCACACGCAGCCAGCGAGCGCGACACCTCATACGTGAAGTCCACATGGCCCGGTGTGTCGATCAGGTGCAGCTGGTAGGTCTCGCCGTCGCGCGCCGTGAAGAACACCCGCACCGCCTGGGCCTTGATCGTGATCCCGCGCTCGCGCTCGAGGTCCATCGAGTCGAGCACCTGCGCGCGCATTTCGCGCGCAGCGATCGTGTGCGTGAGCTCGAGGATGCGATCAGCGAGCGTCGACTTGCCGTGGTCGATGTGAGCGATGATCGAGAAGTTGCGGATGTGTGCCTGGTCCATTCGCCGATACAGCGTAGAAGGGCGGCCCCGATCGACTACCCTTCATCACCCGGCAGATCGCCTACTCGACCACGGTCCATCGGACCAGCCGTGGCAACGCGCGCCCTCGGGCGCGGCCAGTCCCGGCGGTTGGGAGTGTCATGCCGCCCAGGCAAAGACACAAGTCCTGGGACGTAGTAGTTCAACGGCGATCCATGACCGGGCTGGCCGATCGGAGATCCTTTGGATCTCCGATCGGTCCGGGCGGGCATCAGCTCGTCCGGCCAACGACACCCCGGCACTCAGGCGCGCCCGAACTGGGCCCGCACGAGGCGCGTGATCTGATGGGCCTCGGGGATGTGCATCGCGAGCACCGCGCACGCGTAGACCGCAAGGCCCGCCGCGCCAGCCGCGCCGAGGCTCACGATCTGCGCCGCCAGCGAGCCACCGAGCAGGCGGTGAAGCAGCGTCCACACCACCCACGAGACCGCTCCCAGCAGCGCCGAGGCGAGCAGGATGCGCGCGGTGATCATCAGCGTCTGCGCGCCTTCCAGGCGGCCGTTGAAGCCGATCCGCAGCCTGTGCAGCTGCAGGCCGGTCATAATCGCGTTCGCCGCCACCGTGCCGATGATCAGCCCCGCGATCCCCAACGGCTTGTAGAGGCCGAGGCTCACGATGATGTCCACGACGATGTTGATCGCTGCGAGCCTCGTCGGGATCCACGGGCGCTGAACCGCGAAGAACGTCCGCGTCAGCAGCAGGTTCATGCCGCCGAACGGGAGGCTGAAGGCGAACCAGAACAGCGCGATCGAGACCAGGTGGGTCGAGTGCGTGTTGAATTCGCCGCGTTCGAAGACGAGCCGCACGATCGGCGTCGTGAGCACGATGATGAACGCCGCCGCCGGGATCAACAGAAGGTTGATCTGGCGCATGCCGATGGCCACCGCCCTGCGCATCGCCGCGACGTCGCGGCGCGTCGCCATCCTGCTCAGCGTCGGGAACAGCACCGTGGCAACCGACACGCTGAACAGGCCCTGGGGAAGCATGTAGATGCGAAACGCGTTATCGATCGCGCGCGGCGCTTCCTTGTCCACGAGCGTCCCGAACACCGAGTTGATCAGCTGGTCGAGGTTCACGATGCCGAGGCCGATCGTCACCGGCAGCATCAGCGAGAAGACCTGCCTCACGCGCGGATCGTGCCAGTCGATCGAGAGCTGCAGGCGGAAGTCGATCCGCCCGAGCGCGCCGAACGCCATCCCGAGCTGCACGAACGTCGCCACCAGCACGGCGATCGCGAGCGCGTACACCTCGTTGCCGTTTTCGTAGCCGCCGTGGAAGTCCGGCTTGAGCACCACCAGCAGGACGATGATCACGACGTTCCACACCGCCGGCGAGATCGCCGGGATCGTGAAGTGGTCGTAGGACTGCAGCACCCCCACGAGCAGCCCGTTGAGCCCCAGCAGCAGCACGACCGGGAACAGGATCCGCGAGAAGCTCACCGTGAACGCGTCCAGCGCGGCGTTGAACGCGGGGCCGGTGAACAGCGGCATGATCACGCCGGCGCCGAGGATGAACACGGCGGTGATCGCCCCGAGCGCGATCAGCATGATCCAGAACAGCGTCGAGGCCAGCCGCAGCGCCTCTTTGCGGCGGCCCTTCTGGAGCAGTTCGCTGAACACCGGCACGAACGCCGCCGACAGCGCCGCGTTGGCGAACAGGTTCGCCACCAGGTTGGGGATCTGCGAGGCAACCGTATAGGCCGACGCCGGACCCTTGGTGCCGAAGAAGCTCGCCGCGATGATTTCGCGCACGAGGCCGGCAACGCGAGAGATGCCGGTCGCGATCGAGAAGATCGCCGTGTTGCGCGCCACCCGCCCGCCGCCGGGCGGCGCCGGGGGAGCCGCTTCCTCGGCGAAGGCTTCGGCGCTCGCGGACAAGGCCGCTATAGTACGGCGCTGCTCGGCGCGCGGCCGCAACTGCCGCGCGCGCCGATCGCCTCCCTCATGGCCAACATCCACTCACAGAAGAAGCGAATCTTGCGCTCCGAGCGCGAGCGCTTGGAGAACCGCCGCTACACCTCAACGATCAGGACCCACTTCCGCCGCCTGCAGGAGCTCGCCTCCGACGAACAGCCCGCCGAGGCTGACTCCACGCACCGCGAGCTCGTCAGCACGATCGACAAGGCGGTCAAGTCCGGCGCGCTGCACCGCAACACGGGCAACCGCAAGAAGTCACGCGCCGCGCGCGTGCTCGCCGACGCTCACCGCGACGGCGGCCAGTCCTAGCCCTCGCCGGCCAAGGTCTCGAAGGCGATCAGCTCGCACGGCACAGCCTGCGCGTCGCCGGCACGCGGATCATCGTGCGCCGCCAGCACCCTCACCGCCGGCGGCAGCGGCGGGACCCCGTAGGCGCCCAGCGATTGCTCGTGCACGTCGCGCTCGGCGGCGAACACGATCCGCTCGCGGCCCGGGTACTCCCAGTCGAACGGGTACTCGCCCGCGTAGGCCCGGCAAGCGCACAGCACGCCGTCGGCGCGGCGGGCGAGCTCGCGCGCCCGTGCGCGATCGCGGCAGACGAAAACGACCAGCGCAACCGCCTCGCGCCGCCTGCCGTAGCGGCGCGTGTGCAGCGACCAGCCCGCGAGGAAGTGGTCATAACGCTCGAGCTTCGCCGAAGCCGGCCCGGGCGGCAGGCGATCGTCTCGCTCCAGCAGCACGTCCACGCCGCACACGCTCACGCGGGCCTCGGGGCGCACCGTCTCGAAGCGCTCCACCTCGACGCGCTCGCCGCCCATGCCCGTCCGCACGAAGTCGTGCATCACGCGCCCGGCCGGAAGGCGCAGATCGCACGGGCCGATCGCCACGCGCCCTCCCGTGGACGCTCGAGATGGAGGCGAGAGCGCCGACTCGGCCGCGCCGCTGAACGAGCAGCGCCTGCAGATGGCCTGCTCGAACGCCAGCGCCCAGCCCGCCACGTGTACCTCGCGACGCACCCTCGCCAGCGTCGCGGACCCGAGCGGCTGCCTCTCCCAGCCCAACGCCTGTAGGGCCGCATCGGTCGCTGCGCAGCACATCGGCACGCCACCCCCATCGCGACGGTGAAACTGCACGCGCTCGAGCAGGCCGGCGTCCGCGAGCCGCTTGAGGCGCCGTTGCGTCGTGCTGGCTGCTCGCCCGGGATGCACGCGGCGGTGGATCTGGCTGCTCAGAACATGCCCGAAGGCCGCCGCGAGCGCGAGGATCTCGAGGTCGACGCCGTCGGGCGAGAGCGCCCGCGGGACGGCCGCGCTCGCGGGCGTGCGGACGCTGCTCGCGCGATCGAGCGCCACGAGCTCCCCGTAGCTCGCGGCCACCTGCGCTGGCAGCGCCTGCTTTGCCGTCACCGCCTGCTTTGCCGTCACCGGACGCGCGAGCACGACCCCGCCCAGCGCTTCCGCTCGCTCCGCGTCCATGGGCACCTCGGGCGCTGCCGCGGGCATGGTGGTGCACTGCGCAGCGGCGCTCGGGTCCTGCAGGCGTCGCTCATCGGCCCGTTGCTGCCAGTGCGGCTGGCGCAGGTCGACGAGGTGGCGTCCTCCACGCGCATGCTGGCGGGCAGCATGGAGCGCGAGGCGCTCGCGGTCGACACGCAGCGGGATCGTGCGTGCGATAAACGCGGCCTGGCGACCGGAGGGCGTGCTCAGCGACACGATCGCGTAGTGGCGCGGAAGGTGCAGGCGGACGTCGGGGCGGCCGAGCGTCGCAAGGTGCGCGATGTCCGGACGAACCGTGTCGGAGAACTCCGCCATCGACAGCGGCACGGCCGCGCGGGCGTCCCGCGCTGAGGCCGTCGCGAAGTAGACGCGGTGCGCGAACAGCGCGTCGAGCTGTTCGCGCACGTCCGGGTCGGTCCACTGCGAATCGGCCTGCCAGCAGGCGACGGTCTCGAGCCCGGCAGAGCGCTTCAGCGCCATCGTCTCGGCAAAGCCTCGGTTGAGAACCAGCGGCGCCTCGTCGATCTTCAGGGCGACGGCCACCCGCCGCTCCGGTGGGGTCAGATCCTGCTGGCGCGCGAGCGCGGCGTCGAGCATCCCGACCAGCAGCTGCATGAGCACCGATGTGTTGCCCGCGCCCATCGCGCCGAGCGCGCCCTTGACGACGAGAACCTCCGCGCGAGCGATCGTGCGATCGAGGTCTATCCGCAGCGAGTCATTGAGCAGCACGCGCTTGATCGACGTGGAGTTGAGAAGCCGCGCGAGCTTGTTGACGGGCGCGTCGAGCTTGGCCGTGGTCGTGCTGCGCGCGTCGGCCAGCTGCGCCGAGAGCTCGGCCGTGAAGAACTCGGCGATCTCCTTGAACTCGGGCAGCATGCGTACGTGCGCGCCCACCGCGCGGCGGTAGGCGTAGCCGTCCTCGCCCACCGAGAGCAGCCTCGCGGCGTCCCACAGGCTCGCGTTGCGATCAAACGCGAGCACGGCGATGATCGCGGCGTTCCGCAGGTAGCGGTCGGAGGACGCGCGGATGTCGGCGTCGGTGAAGAGGTTCTTGAGCGCTCCGACGACGTAATCGGCGATCACGTCCGCGGGAGCGTCGACCGCGAGCGGGTTGAACCCGCAGGTCGGCTTGGCGAGGTCCAGCACGGTGCACACGCGCGAGTCCGGCACCGCGCTCACCGCTGCGTCGGCCGCGTCGCCCTTCGGATCGAGCACGATCACCGCGCAGCGATCGCGCTGCAGGTCCTCGGCGACGCTCGCCACGAGGAAGCTCGACTTGCCCTGCTCGACGGTTCCGGGCGCGGCGGTGTTCTGCCTGCGCATCTCGGGATGGATCGAGACCGGCCCGATCGAGTCGAGCAGGATCCCGGGTCCGGTCCTCGGGCGGAAAACCCCCGGCGGCGCCGGCGCGAGCGGAGGGGCGACCCGCTCGAGCGGGACCGCCCCGTAGTCACTGGAGGGCAGTTGCCAGAGCGCTGCGAGCTCGGCGGCCGCGAAGACTCCCTTGTGGAGCGAGGGCAGCGGGTTGCCCTCACCGCGCAGCATGCGTCCGCGATAGAGGCCGAGCAGCCCATGACGCAGCGCGGTGCCCCGTTCGACGAGGGCGTTCTCCGAGCTCTCGGCCCGAAGCTGCGCGGCAATCTGCTCACACGCTGCGCGGCTGTCTCCGGCAACGCGCACGTCGGCGTAGAAGAGCGGCGTGTGCTGCACATCGAGGCCGCCCCGAAGCTCTACCTGGGACAGCAGCGAGCGCTCGCCGCGGCGCAGTTGCTGCTCTCGCTCGCGCGCGAGCTCCCGCTCGCGGCGTCGGAACATGCGCGCCGCAAGCCGCTCGAGCAGAGCCGGCGCAGGGGTGATCGCGATCTGCACCAGCGCTCGCTCTGCGCAGGCCCCCATCGTCGTCACGAGGGCGTTCATCGGCGGACTTCGCTCCTGCTCGAAGCGGTCGAGCGCCTTCGCCCGCCTGATGAACTCGGCGCGCTTCTTCAGCCGCAGCACGACCGCGGGCGCCTGCAGCGGCTGCTCGAGCCGGGTGAGCCGGCAGTTCTGGTAGGCGCCTCGGACCGCAGCCTGGACGGCCCCCTGTGCGCCCGTCGGGCAGCAGACGGCAAACCACGCCCGCGGCGCGCTCGGAGGCCATGGTGGGCTGGGTTCCCCCGGGGATGACGCCGCCGGATGCCGCGCGGGCGCGCCCGACGGCTCTCGCCGCTGCGCCGGCTCGTAGTGCACCTCGAGGGCAAAGCTCGGCTGGCCGCGGAGCAACCGTCGCCACCAACGGCGCTGCAGGCGCCGGTGCAGGCCGGCGTACATCGCCACGAGCGCCTCCGGGCTCGCGCGATCGGTTCGATACAGATCGAGGCGCATGCGGACGTAGCGGCGGCCGCGACGCTCGCGTAACCGCAGCGAGCACAGCGCGAACCAGCCCAGCGCGCTCGCGCCCAGCAACAGCGCTGCGAGCGTTCGCCACCAGCGCGGGATCGCCCCCCAGATCCTCGCCGGCAAGGTGGAGAACGCGGCCGTGAGCGCGCCCGGCGAGGTTGCGATGGCGCGATCGCGCTCGCCGCGCAGCACCTCGCCCGGCCCGCCGGAGAGCAGCCAGCTGACGAGCGCGATCCCGACGAGCAGCGCGAGCACGAACAGCAGCCACCACAGCAGATAGCGCAACATCCCCGTTCATCCGACGCGCGCGCGGCGACCGGACGGGGCCGGGCGTGGAGCGTCTCAGCGGGGCCGCGCCGCCTGCTCGAGCTGCTCGCCGCGCGTCGTGAGCTGCCAGGCGTTGGCGGCGCCCCGCTCCTGGCCCTCGCCGTTGTTCACGATCAGCCCCAGTCGCGCCAGGCGCGTGAGCAGCTTGGAGATCTGGCCCTGGTCGGCGATGCCCGACCGTTCTGCGATCTCGCGATTGCTCGCGCCGGGATGTTCGCCGACAACCGCCAGGACGCGCAGCGTGCGATAGGTCAAGCGCATGTTGATCCCGCGCAGCGGATCGCGGCCGTCGGAGATCGCACCGTTGCTTGCGTCGCTCGCGGCGGCGCGATGCCGCGCCCGGCCCGGGAGGCCGTCTCCCCCGCCCGCCCGTCCGCGGCCAAGCGGGCGCTCGAGCTCTCGCGTGGCCGCTCGGGCGCCGAGGTAGGGCAGCACGATGATGCTCATCAGCTCGCCGAGCAGGCTCGCAAGCGGCCTCTGATCGCGCGCGAGGAGCCTCGTGTGCAGGATCGCCAACACGGCCCCGACAGCGGCTTCGCCCGTCAACTCGCTCGGCGCGCGCGAGCCCCGGAAGCCTGCGCGGCCTCGATCGACCTCGGCGACGAGCTCTGCGAGCACCTCGGCGCGGCTCAGCATCACCCGGTCTCCCGCTCCGAGCGCCTCGACCACGCATACTCGCGCGAGGGCGGGTTCGTCGTCCATCAGCACCAGCAGCCGACCGAGGCCCGCGCGTATCGCCTCGCGCCAGGCCGGCTCACTCGCGTACGCCTCTCGTATTAGCGAGCGGGCGCGCGCCACGGCATCCTCGAACACCGCAAGGAAACAGTCCTCGCGGTCCGCGAACACGTCATAGAAGGTCTTGCGCGAGACCCGGGCGCGGCCGATCACCTGCGCGACCGTCATGCGCGCATAGCCGACTTCCGCCACCGTCTCGACGGCGGCGGCCAGCATTCTCTTGCGCTGGATCTCTGTGACGTGGCCGCGTGGCAAGCCGCTCGGACCTGGTCGAAGTTGCGATATGGAAGGTGTTGCCTCGAATGCGAACGCCATCACTGCCGAGAGATCCTCCTTTCCGATTCGCACGTAATCCAAACACCGAATTCGGCCTCGCGGAGCGGCCGCAGCCCACTTGGAGACGATCGACGGGCGCCATTTGCCGGCGGGAAGGGACCAAGGTTCCCGACTGGCGGCGCGCCTGTCGAGAGGCGTTTCCGACTAACCGGTCCGGGTCCGCGCAGCCGCTGGCGCGCCCGCGCCGGCTGCGTAGCGCGCCCGCGCCGGCTGCGTGGTGCGCCCGCGTGGGCTGCGCGCGAGGCTACGATCGCGCGAGGTGGCCGCCACCGACAGGACAGCCCCTCACCGCGGCCTGCTCGAGCGCGCTCCCTCCGCTGGGCTGGTCATCGGCGCGATCGCGTCCGTGCAGTTCGGCGCGGCGATCGCCACAAAGCTGTTCGCGCAGGTCGGCCCGGGCGGCGCCGTGTTCCTGCGCCTGCTTGCCGCTGCTCTGGTGTTGTTGCTGCTGCTGCGACCGCGACTGCGGGGACGCTCCGCGCGGGAGCTGCGCCTGGCCGGCGGCTTCGGCCTGATCCTCGCCGCGATGAACCTGTGCTTCTACGAGGCGCTGGATCGCATACCGCTGGGGATCGCGGTCGCGGTCGAGTTCGTCGGGCCGCTCGGTGTCGCAATCGCCGGCTCGCGCAGACGGCTCGACGCGGTATGGATCGCGCTCGCCGCCGCCGGCATCATCGCGCTGGCACGCGGCCGCACGCATGGGCTCGACCCGGTCGGCCTGCTGTTCGCGCTCGCGGCGGGCTGCCTGTGGGGCACCTACATCCTCGTCAACGCGCGCCTGGGCAGAGCCTTCGAGGGCTCCTCGGGCCTCGCGCTCGCGATGGTCGTCGCGGCGCTCGCCGCCCTGCCGTTCGGTGTCGCCGACGGCGGCGCGAACCTGCTGGCGGCGCGTTCGCTGCTGCTCGGCGCCGTCGTCGGCATCCTCTCCTCGGCGATCCCCTACTCGTTCGAGGTCGAGGCGCTCCGACGCATCGCACCTTCGCTGTTCGGCGTGCTCATGAGCCTCGAGCCGGCCGTCGCGGCGCTGGCCGGATGGCTGCTGCTGGGCCAGAGCCTCAGCGCTCGCACGCTCGTCGGGATCGCGCTCGTGATCCTCGCCTCGGTCGGCGCCTCCTATCGCACGGCGGCGCCGGTCCTCCTCCAGTGAGGACCGCTAGTGCTTGCGCGGGCAGCGGGCCTTGTAGGTGACGGGCACCGTCACCTGCGGGAGGCCGCCGAGCCCTGCGAACGTCAGTTCGGACTTCACGAGCAGGTATTTTTTCGGGCACTTGGTCGGCATCGTGCCGTAGTAGGTCACTTTTCCGCGACGCCTCATCGCTGAGCCGACCTTCACGCTGATCCGCTCCACCGATGCGTCGGGCGCTCCCGGCACGGTTTCCACGAGCGGCACTTCCGCAATCAGCTTCGGTCCGAAGCCGCCGCCGCCGCCGAGGCTCACGTAGTGCGCCCTGGAGAGGATTTCGAGCGAGACGGGCGAGTGCCCCGCGGTGAAGAAGGTGAGGCCGCCGCCCTGTGCGTAGAACGATTCGAGCGTTGCTTCCTCAGGGACGCGTTCTTTGCCGAATGCAACGACGCCGAGCACCCTCCCCTGCGGGCCCGCAGCTGAGCCGGCGGGGCAGGCGGACGGCCCCAGGCCGGCCGGTTCGAGGGTCGCGCGCGGGCAGGTCGGGAAGCCGCTCGCATGCAGCTTCACGCCGCTGGGAAGGTAGAAGTTCACGCCGATCAGAGGCGGCGGGAAGCCGCCGTATTCTCCCCCCGAGATCGTGTATTCGGCCTTCACCGCCGCGCCGGCGCCGTAGATGTTGCCCGTGTGCTTGAAGCCCGCGATCGGAACCGCTTCGGCCTTCAGCGTCACTTTCGGCGCCGCCGCAGCGGTTGCAGCGCAGGCGAGCAGCACGAGCGCGACGACGGAAAGAGACGTGATGGATCTGCACATGTGCCGCTCCTGCCCCGGATGTTCCGGCCGCGACCCCGCCGCTCGGTGCTCGCCGCGGGACTCGGGATCGTCTAGGCCCCTTGTGCTGATTGGAACACGCCGGTGAGCGGTTCGATGCGCTGCGGCGCTGTCGGCCCGCGCCCTCGGAAGACGGCGCCCATCATGCGTCAAGCACCGCGAGGCGGGGCGCGTCGCCTGTGACGCGCCCCGCCCGCAGAGACTCGGCTGTCGAGCTCTAGATCGGTTCTTCTTCGACGAACGTCGCTACGGTGTTCGATTCGTGCGTGATCGGTGCTCCCCCTTCGGTGGACGTGCCGGTGTCGCTAGCGACGTTTTCGTACGTCGTCCCGGCTTCGGCCAGCGTCAGAGGGTGATCGCAGGTATACGTTGCCGATCCGCCCGGCGCCACAGCGCCCACGGGTCCACCCGCGATCGATTCGCAGTGCGTGTCGGTGAAGTTGGAGAACGTGAGCGGCGTGTTCCCCGTGTTCGTCACCACGACCTGGTAGTCGACCGTCTGGCCGACCGTGCCCGTGAGCGGCGCGGTCGTGAACGGTTTCCCGCTCCCTTCGATCGTCTGCTCCTTGACGATCGAGAAGGCCGGCGCGACGGGACAGGTGATGCCGATTCCGATGTCCCATCCGCCTTTGAAGCCGTTCGTGTTCCACGAGGCCCTGCCGTCCACCATCCCGATCCCGGGCGGCACGGTTATCGGGATCGTGTCCGATCCGCTTGGGCCGTTGAAGTGGAAGATTCTCGTCACGACGAGCACGCCATGCACGTAGACTTTCTCGGTGACCGTGTTGTTGTTCGCGTTCGGGAAGCCCCTGTACGTGAACGTGATCGAGTGACACGTTGCTTCGACTTCGCCGTTTTCCCTTTCGTTGGAGCCCGGGAAGTGCA
This sequence comes from Solirubrobacteraceae bacterium, assembly GCA_035314465.1. Lineage (GTDB taxonomy): Bacteria > Actinomycetota > Thermoleophilia > Solirubrobacterales > Solirubrobacteraceae > Palsa-744. The sequence continues at coordinate 112,492 of DATFZM010000001.1, forward strand.
CGACGACGGTGTTCGATGTGTGATGTATCGGGGGCCCGTCGCTTTCGTGCGGGGGCGGAGTGCCCGTCACCGTGGCCGAGTTCGTATAGGAGCCAGTCGTCTCGTTCGCTTCGGTCAGTTCGTGGTGACAGAAGTACGTCGCGGTTTCACCCGGTGCCAGCGCACCACTCGGGCCGCCCGTGATGCCCGTGCATTTCGCGTCGTTCAAGGGGCCGAACGTGAGCGGCACGTTGCCCGTGTTCTTCACGAGGATCTCGTAGTCGACGGTCTTGCCGGGCTTCCCGGAGACGGGTTCGGTCGTGAAGCCTTCCCCGCTGCCTTCGATTTCCTGGAGCTTTTCGATCGTGAACGCCGGTTTGGCGCAGTTCAGCGCCGTCGAGATGTCGTAGCCGCCGGTGAGCCCGTTCGTTTCCCATTTGGCGCGGCCGTCGACCTGGCCGAGGCCCGGCGGAACGCTGATCGGAATCGTGTCCGAGCCGGTGGGCCCGTTGAACGTGAACGAGCCTTCCTCGACGAGCACGCCGTGCACGAACACTTTCTGGGTGACCGTGTTGTTGTTGGCGTTCGGGAAGTTGTTGTAGACGAACGTGATCGACGTGCACGTCGCGATCACTTCGCCGTACGGTCTTTTGTTCGATGCTTGCGCGGCCGGCGAGAGCATGGCCGACAGCAGCAACGCGAGGATTAGCCCAGTGAGCAGCGTCGTGCGCCGCACACCGAGGAGTCGGCGGGCGGCCCGGCTCCTGTGGACGTCAGATAGACAGGCACCTTCAGAAGGCCAAACAGAGTTCGGCACGTCCATCCCCCCCTTTCGTTCCGGGTTCCGCGTCGCGGATCTCGATGTCTAGACGCAAAGCTACAGCAACGTGCGGAATCGTGTCGTAAAGGGGTTGTTGCGTGCGCCGAATCGGCGTACGTACTCTTCCCCATCCCCCGCTCTTCCGGGTCGCGCGCCGCCGGTGCGAGGGGCGCAAGCCTCTGCGCAGCAACGCGCGTCAGGCGGACCCGCCCTGTTGGTCCTGATCGGCGAGGTCTCCGGCGGCGAACCGCCTGCGGACGGCCGTGGCCGGGCAGCTGCGTCGCGGGCGTGTCGTCTCGGCACGCGTCATGCACTGGCACACCACCCGCTGGAGTCGGCTGCTCGATGCCGCCGCCAGTGGCGCGCTCGCCGCCGCCGCCAGTGGCGCGCTCGCCGCCGAGGGGTGGAGTCACATCCTGGTGCTCGACCGGGCGCAGGCGTCCCAGGTCGAGGACCTCGGCGAGCTCGTGCGCGGTGCGCTGGCGTCCGCCGCGAATAGCTGGTCGGCATCCATCCTCGCAACGATCGAGCATGGGCCGCGCGCTACACCGGACTCTCAAGTCGAGACGAACTAAACCATTCACGCATCGGCCACAAGACGCGAAAGGCCCCAGAAACTGGGGCCTCGGCGAGTACCGCTACCGGGATTCGAACCCGGGTTTCCGCCATGAGAGGGCGGCGTCCTAGTCCCCTGGACGATAGCGGCGCGAATCGACAGCGACGAGGCTACCAAAGCGCGCGTCGGCGATCCGGACGCGGGGGTCCTGCGGCGCCCGGAAGCCAGCTGCGAACACGGCCGGCCGGACCCGCTTGGGTGCTATATCTTCGCTCTCCATCGCGCGGATGTGGCGGAATTGGTAGACGCGCACGGTTCAGGTCCGTGTCTGGGTAACCAGGTGGAGGTTCGAGTCCTCTCATCCGCATCGAGAAGGGGCTGCAAAATCTGGGGTGTTTGGCTGCGCGGCGTTTACTGCCCGCGAACACTAAGGCGGGGCGTGGCAACGCCGTGGCAACACTTGGGTCTTGGCCATAACGGCGATGACCCTCTAGCGCCCAAAGCGGCCACCGACCGCCCGCCCGCATCCAGATCAGCGCGCTTCAGCTCGGCCGTGTCGGGGCTCCGTAGAGCCGTATCAGCTCGCGACGTCAGGGTCGGGTCGGCTCAAACAGAACATGAATGAAGCACGGCCTGCCCCTTTGAGCCGAACGGCCTGCTAGCGGATGATACCCCGCAGAAGAGCGAGGACGGCGCGCTCGATGTCGGTGGTGTCGGTACCTGGTTGCAGACTGCCGCGGACGAGCGCGGCGCCGATCGCGCTCAGGATCATGATGGCGACGCTCTCATGATCGAGGCTCGGGTCGATCTCTTGGAGCAGCGTCCGTAGGTGGAGCAGGAGGCTGCGTATCGGCTCGCGGTCTGGTGAGCGACTTGACAGGACCAGTGCGGCGACCGGGAGACTTTGCGTATACCACCGGATCAGCTCGCCCACGAAAGCTTCGAGTCGCTCGGGGGCCGGCGCGTTCGGGCCCAGTGGCGGGGGTCCGTTTCGGAGCATGTCCAGGAGATCGCGGATCTCTCCCTCGACGAGGGCCAACGCCAGTCCTTCGCGATCGCCGAAATGCCGGAAAACCGTCGCCTTGCCCACGCCTGCCGCCTCGGCTACTGCGCCTATCGTCAGTCCGTCAGCAGCGCCGTCGGCGAGCAGGCCTCGAGCGGCCTCGAGAATTCGATCGTGGTTCGCGGCCGCATCGCGACGCTTGTGCAAGCGCTCCAACGCCGGATCGCGGTGACGGGCTTCGGCGACGTTCATCCCACGGCGCCTCGTGCGGAGCTGGACGATCGGTGATGACTTCGTCAGCTGTCGGCCGCGGTCGGCGATGCCCGGCGACTGAAACGCTGGATCGCTTCGTCGGTGACCGGCGCAAACAGATTTACGAGGTTGCCATCGGGGTCGCGGAACAGGATGGAGCGGTTCCCCCAGGGCATCGTTGTCGGCTGCTGCACCCAGTTGTCGACGAACAGCTGCAGACGAGCGTACTCCGCGTCGACGTTGTCGACGCGGAACTCGATGATGACCGAGTGGTTATCGGCAGCACGCGCCGAGCCCTCGCCGAACAGCTGCACGGTTTGCGAGTGACCGATCGCCAGCGTTCCCGATGGCAACACAAGCTCGGCGAAGACGGGAGCCGGGCGTTCGGCCGAGACGCCCGTGATCTGCTCGTAGAACTCGACGATGCGATCAAGGTCGTCAGTGATGATCCGTATCGAGGCGAATCGCATCATGTCTGCCCGCCGGATTGCGACCCAGGGACCGGGGAAACCGCACTGAGGTCGAACCCGTGGAACAGAGCCGCGTCGGTGGTCGTGGAGGCCCACCGGATCGTGCGGACCTCACGATATCCCGGACTGTCATACCAGTCACGCGCTTGCTCCCGGTCTGGGAACTCCATGATGACGAGACGGCCGCTCCACTCACCCTCGATCACCTCGGGTTCGTCGCTGATCACGACGAATTTCCCGCCGTAATCCTCCACGAAGCTGTCGAAGTCAAATGCTTTGCCGTACTCCTCGTACTTCACCGGATCCGTGATGTCGATCAATAAGAGGATGTATGCAGGCACTGTGTTCCTCCTGTCGTGATAGCAGCGGGCCAGATCGTGTTTGACGTAGAAGCGGTGATGCACCCCGACTGCGGGCGGCCTCGACCCGCTCCTTGAGCGCGGTGTTGAACGCCACGAAGCCGGCGTCGGTACTTTGGCGGGTGCCTTTCATCGCGGCGACGAAGATGCCGGAGAACTTCTCCCCGTGGGTAAGCCGGGTGCTGCCGTCTGCGTTGGCGTTCAGCACGAAGAAGTGTTCGCCGTCGAACAGGCCGCCCAACCCGAATCGGCCAAGCCAGCGCAGCTCGCGCCCGGAAGTCGCGGCAAGCACCTTCGGCTTGAAGGTCACTCCGCGGCCGTTCGCCGCCGTCAGGTGAACTTGGAGCTTGTTGCCGACCTGTGGGGTGCCCTCGATGTGGTCCATGCGGGTTCCACTCCCCGTAGGCGGCGAAGTCGATCAGGACATCCCACACCGCCCGCGGATCGGCGGCGATCTCGATCGTGGTGCTGACTACGGCGCTCATGGAGTACTCCCTGGTCGTCGGTATCTGGTGATCACGGGGTTGCCTGGGCGGCGAGCGACTCCTCGCGGCTCGTCGCGCGAGTGCCGATCGTGGCGGCGGCGATGATCGCGAGTCCGACGAAGGCGGCGGCGCCGAGGAACCCGCGGTGGAATCCGAGGGTGAGCGACTGTCCGGGGGGATGGTGGCTGGCGATGAGGTGGTTGGTCCGGCTGGTCGCGATCGTTGTCAGGACGGCGAGGCCGAGCGCTCCCCCGACCTGCTGGGACGTGTTGAGCAGGCCCGAGGCGAGGCCGTACTCGCGGTCGTGGACGCCCGTCTCGGCCAGGATCGTGATCGGCACGAATGCGAAGCCGAGGCCGAGCGCGATCAGCAACGACGGCCCGAACAGGTCGTCAAGGTAGCTGCCATGGACGGGTATCTGGGCAAGCCACACCAGCCCGCCCGCGAACAGCGCCAGGCCGCCGATCAGCACCCGCCGCAGGCCCAGGCGCGCGACCAGCGGGGCGGCGATCGCCGCCGCGAAGATGATCCCCGCGGCCAGCGGCAGCTGCGACAGTCCGGCCTTGATCGCGCTGTAGCCGAGCACCTTCTGCAGGTACAGCGAGAGGAAGTAGAACAGCCCGATGATCGCCGCCCCGGAGGCGAGCATCGTCGCGTTGGCGGCGCTCACATTGAGGTTCCTGAAGAACGCGAACGGGACCAGCGGCGCGCTCGAGCGTCGCTCGATCACGACGAACGAAACCAGCAGCACAGCGGCGGCAGCCAGCACGCCGATCGTCTGAACCGACCCCCAGCCGACTGCGCTCGCCCGCACTAGCGCGTAGACAAGCGCTGAGAGCCCGGCGGTCACGGTCACAGCTCCCGGCAGGTCAAACGCGCGGCGCGCAACCTCACCTCGGCTCTCCGCGACCAGCCGCGGGGCCAGCAGGATGGCGGCGATCGCGATCGGCACGTTGACGAACAGCACCGAGCGCCAGTCGAGAGCGCTGGTGAGCACGCCGCCCAACAGCACCCCGGCGGCGGCGCCGGAGCCGGCGACCGCGCCCCAGACCGACAGCGCCTGGTTACGTTCGGCGCCCTCCGAGAAGATCGCCGTGACCAACGACAGCGCCGCGGGCGCGAGCAGCGCCGCCCCCAACCCCTGGATTGCGCGCGCGCCGATCAGCCATAGCTCGCTCTGAGCCAACCCGCCGAGCAGCGACGCCGCCGCGAAGACTCCCAGGCCGACCATGAAGACGAGGCGGCGGCCGACCAGGTCCGCGATCCGACCGCCCAGCAGCAAAAAGCCGCCAAAGGTCAAGACATAGGCGTTGACCACCCACGAAAGGCTGGCCAGCGAGATGTGTAGCCCGCGTCCGATCGACGGCAGCGCGATGTTGACGATCGACGCGTCAAGGACGACGACGAAGTCGGCCGTCGCCAGCAATACCAGCGCCCACCAGCGACGATCGACACGACGGGCCTGTGGGGGGATGGTTGTTGCGCCTGACACCTGTGCTCCGTGCTGATAGGGGCCGCTGGACCTACGAGCAGAGGCTCAGGTTGCGGCCCCGCGATGTGAGCGCGCCTCACATGTTCGATGCGGTTTTGTCCCTGCCGTCGGTACGAGCGCTAGTGAACCGCGGACCTGATCGCCGACACTACGGCCGGCGGCGTGTCGCGCGACGGGCGATAGGACCAGCCCTCGGGGCCCGGATCAACGCGTGAGCGAGGAGGGCGAGAGCAGGCCCAGCTCACGGGCTCGCTTGACCGCGTCTGCGCGGCTGTGCACGCCGAGCTTGGCGTACATGTTGCGCATATGGGTGCGGATCGTGTTCAGCGACACGAACAGCTCCCCGGCGATCTCCGGGGCCGGGAGGTTCGTGGGCAGATAACGCAACACGCGAAGCTCGCTCTCTGAGAGCGGCTCCCGGAGCGGTTCCACGTCCTCGGGCCGGGGCACCGGAGTTCGCCCCGACAACAGGTTCAGGATCTCGGAGATCAACGCGGCATGAGTGGTCCGAAGTCGCGCGGCGCGCGCCAACAGGTCCGGCGCCGGGTGCAGCAGGAACGGAAACAGCAGGCCGCCCGGCTCCGCAAGATCGAGTGCGCGCTCGAGCGCCCGAAATGCCGCTCCGGGATCGCGGAGCGCGTCGCGCGCGATCGCCTCCAACAGCAGCGCCTGGATCCCGAATATCGGCGCGGGCACTGCAAGCGCCCCGTCCACTATCGGCGCGACCGCTGCGGCGGCACCCACCGGATCGTCCTGCGCAAGCCTGAGCTCGGCGAGAACAACCCGCATCTCGGGGGCTACGCGGACATCGTGATCCATCTCGTCGAACGCTTGCTCCACTCGATCGGTCTCGCCTAGACGGATCAATCCCCTCAGCCGGGCGCCGCGCATACGGAGTGTCCACCTATGCGGCATCACGAGTGACATCTCCATCCGCTCCGCGGCCCGAATGTAGGTCATTGCCTCCGCGGGCCGGCCGCGGATGAACTCCAGCAGCTGGCGACAAGCGCACAGGATCAGCCCAGGTGCTGCGTTGGCTTCCTGCGCAAGGCCTCTCTTCCCCAGCGCAAGCCAATGCTCCGCTTCCTCGACGCGCCCGCGCCACACCAGCGCCGTGGAGAGCACGATATACGCGACGGCGACCGCGGTGTCCTCCTCCAAACCGTACTTGCGCGCCAGCTCGATCGCCTCCCTCGCACCCTCCTCCCCCGCACGCTGAACACGAAAGATGCCCGCGATCGACCGGTGAGCCAGCGCCAGGAGCTCCAGCCGGGGCCTGCCGATGCTACGGGCCTGCACCAATGCCAGGTCGAGGTGCCGCTGACCCTCCTCGAATCGACCTGCCCACATCGAAGCTATCCCGAGCTCGGTCAAGGTCATCGCAAGCAGGTCGCCTTGCCTCAGCCCCGGCGCAACGGCTGGCGTGGCATCGATATGAGCGCGCAGTTGTTGTGCAGCTTCTCCAGCCGTGTTCAGGTCGACGCGGATTCTCGCCAGAGACAAGCGCGTGAACGCAAGCGCTAACTGAAAGCGATCCCGGCGATCTCCGGATACGCGCGAGGCCTCGGCCTCGGCCAGCCCTAGGTAGCGCTCGGCCTCATCCAACGATCCTCCAAAGCGCTCCGCAGCCGCGCTAAGCACTGCCAGCTCTGGCTCCGACCTGATCATTGCCGCCGGAAAGATCGACAGGAGCTGGCGGGCTGTGGCGCGCCGGCCGTCGAGCTCGAGACCGAACCAGCTGTCCGCAAGCAGTCGCGTGGCGAGACCCCAGTCCTCGGCCGCCTGAGCGTGGCGAATCGCCTCAACCGGATACCCGTTTTCGGCCAGCCACTCGGCCGCGATCGTGTGCAGGCCGGGCAACTCCTCCGGCACGGTTCGTCGCAGCTCGAGCGCGAGCAGGTCCGCGAACAGGTGGTGGTAGCGAAACCACGATCGCTCAGCGTCGAGCGACACGACGAACGCGCCCGCATCCTCCAGCTCCCACAGGATCCCCTCACTCCCCGAGCACCCGGTCAAACGGTCGGCCAACGGACCGCTCACCCGCTCCAATATTGAAGTCCGCAAGAGCAGTCGGCTGACCGCCGGCGGTTGCCGCTCGAGCACCTCGGCCAGCAGGTAGTCGGCCACCCCACGCTCACGGCCCGAGAACCTCGCCGCTAAGCGCTCGGGGTCCGGATCGCGGGCCATCGAAAGGGCGGCGAGCCGCAGCCCCGCGGCCCACCCCTCGGTCGAGGCGACCAGCGACTCGACCGCGCCGTCGGACACCCGCACACCTGCCGCCTCCAACAGCCTGCGCGAATCACCCATGCTGAAGCGCAAATCCTCGCCCCGGATCTCGCTCAGCTCGCCCTCCAGGCGCAAGCGGTGCAGCCCCAGGCGCAGATCCCGACGGGTCAACAACACCAACCGTAGCGCCGGCGGGGCGTTGGCGAGCAACAGCTCGACCTGCTGTGGAGCCTCCTCAGCCTGCAGCTCGTGCGCGTCGTCGATCACCAGCCAGAGTGGCTCATCCAGCGAGCCGAGATCCTCCAGCAGCCGTCGCACCACGGTCGCGGCGTCCAGGTCAGGCGCGGCGGTCAGCTCCCGCACTCGCGCCGACCCAACCCGCGTCTGGCGCAGCGAGTCAAGGACCGACAGCCAGAACGCCTGCGCGTCGCGCTCCTCACGCCTCACCGACACCCACGCCGCCCGGTCGTCCAGACCCTCCGCCGCGATCCACGAACGCAACAGGAACGTCTTTCCGCTCCCCGCCGGCGCCGACACGAGCACCACTCGCTCCGCGGTGCCCAGCAGCTCGAACAGGCCGGGCCGCGGGATCAACCACGCCCGCTCAGCGGAGCCGGCGTGTTTAACGGCTGCTGGCGCATCAGCCACGACGCACATGGTTGCACCCGGCGGCGTTTAGCCGAACCGGGCGATTCGTCCGAACGATGCGATGCGCGCTCACCAGGCCGACGCCGAGCCTTGATCGCATGGGAGCGAGCGAGAGCGTGAGCTGCGGCTGCGAGCCGCGACGCTACGAGATTCGCGTCCGCGGGCTGATCGGCCCGACGATCATGCAGGCGTTCCCGACCTTGACCGCGACCCACTGCGGCCACGACACGCTGCTACTCGGTTCGATCTGCGACCAGTCCGCCCTTTACGGCGTCATCTCTCAGCTCGAGGCACTCGGGCTGCAGCTACTGGAGATCCGCCGACAGAAGTGCGGCGGCGCCGGGACGGCGGGCCAAATCACATGACCCATGCGAGGGCAACTCATCACGTCTGCGGTCATGGTCGGGTCTTTCCGACCTTCAGGGCGTTTTGCTCATCGGCGGCGCTCGCCTAACCCCAATAGAGGAGAAGCTCAACCATGGCCAAAAAAGTTGACATTGACCAGCAGGAGATGGACGCCGTCGTCATCCAGGCAAGCGGGCTGCCAGCGGAGTCGCTGACATACCGTGCCGAGCCGGTGCCGCAGCCCGGTCCCGGGGAAGTGCTCGTTGAAGTACATGCAGCAGCGGTGAACCCACTCGACATCGCCAACATTCAGGGTTTGCTCGGCACACCGCTGCCGATGATCCCCGGCACCGACTTCGCTGGCATTGTCGTCTCGGACGGTGACCACGTTGGCGAGGAGGTGTGGGGCAGCGGGCCGGCGCTGGGCATGGACCTGGGCGTGAAGCGGGCGGGCACGCACGCCCGCTTCGTTGCGATTCCCGAGACGTGGCTGTCGCGCAAGCCTGAGAGCCTCACGATGGCCGAGGCCGCTGCTGTCGGCCGATCGCATTGGGCGGCGTGGGAGACGCTCATCAACATGATGCAGATCACGCCCGGCGAGACGATCTTGATCACCGGTGGAGCGGGGATGGTCGGCAAGGCCGCCCGCGAGATTGCTCGCTGGCGTGGCGCCGAGGCGATCATCGCCGGCCGGCACAGGCCCGACGGCGTCGAACGGTTCATCGATACCAGCTCGACCGACATACACGAGGCGGTGCTCGAGCTCACCGACGGGCGCGGTGCCGACCTGGTCCTGGATACGGTCGGCGGCGAGTTGTTCGTCCCTGCTCTTCACAGCCTCCGCTACGACGGTCGGATGGTCGGGCTCCACGGCGGCGCTGAGCCGGTCACGGTCGACCTGAATGAGATCTACAGCCGACAGCTCCACGTCACGGGGCTCGCCAGCGTGTTTTGGGACGGGGCGCACGTTGCCGGCGTCTTCGATCAGTTCCGTGCACTGTTCGACCGCGGCATCCTTGCCCCCCCGGCACTGCAGACGTGGCCGCTGCAGCAGAGCGTCGGCGCATATCAAACAGTGCTCGACGGGTCGTCCGGAGTCAAGCAGGTGCTGTTGCCGATCGACGGCGGAGCATAGGACGCTCACGGCGAGCGCCGACACCGCAGCTCTCGCGCCGTTTGCAAGCGTCGCGGTTCGCAGCACGGGCCGGTAAGCGCAGCCGTCTCGGGAAGCCGAGCTTGCTTGAGGAAGGTGGGCTGACTTCGGTGGGTCCGCGCGTCGGTGGCGCACTCGCGCTGTGGCGAGTGCCGCCGGCGGACGAGCTGCACATCTCACTGAATACCGTCCGGCTGCACGTCCGAAATGCGATGGAGAAGGTCGGAGCGCATACGCGCGCCCAGCCGGTCGCGCTCACGCTGTGCAGACACCTGCGGCCAAGCGAGCCGGCAGCGGCATAGTGAATGCTGAGCGGCGCTCCCGACGGGCGCCCGGCACATCAGAGCCCACTCCGACCAGTCCGATCTACAAGGCGCGATCCACCGGCTCGAGGCATTATGCCCGCAGCTAATGGGAGGTCGCCGACAGAAGTGCGGCGGCGCCGGGACGGCGGGCCAAATCACATCATCTATGCGACGACGACTCGTCACGTTGGGAGTCAGTGTCCGGATCGATCCAGGCCACTTCAACCAAACCACCCCGCAGGAGGAACGATCCAGATGAGCAGCCATCGCGCGCTCGCCGAGCGCTTCGCCGAGACCCTCACCAACCACGACCTCGACGCCTTCGCCGAGCTTCTAGATGAGCAGTACGTCAATCACAACCGCTACGCCGACCCCGGTAAGGAGGGCTCGGTCGCCATGTTCGCCAACTTCCTGGCGGCGTTCGAGGATTTCCGTGTCGAGGTCGACGACGTCGTCGACGCGGACGAGACACTAGTCGCCCGATACACGTATCGGGGACGCCACACGGGAACCTTCCTGGGCGTCCCGGCGAGCGGGAACCAGATCGAGCTGCACTCGATCGACATCTGGCGAGTGCGTGACGGGCGCCTGCGGGAGCACTGGGATGAGCTGAACACCCTCGAGTTCTTCCAGCAGATCGGTGCGGTACCGGCACTGACCTGACCCGCCTCGGAACGAGGCCACCGGAGCTGCCGCGCCGCCCCCGAACCGGTAGCGGACGTGTGAGCGGGGACGGTGGCGTCCACCATCAGCACAGGAGACACCCGATGAGCACCACCGCACGTACAAGAATCTTCGAGAGCGCGCTCACAGGCAGGGTCACGCTCCCCCGCGACGCGAACTGGGACGAGGCACGGCGTGCCTGGAACCTCGCCGTCGACCAGCAGCCAGAGGCAATCGTGTTCCCCGAGTCGGCAGAGGACGTCATCGCCGCCGTCGAAGTCGCGCGAACCTTCGAGCTCAGCGTCACGGCCCAGGGAACCGGACACGGCGCCGCGCCACTCGGATCGCTGCAGAACACGCTCCTCGTCAGGACCGAGCGGATGCGCGGGATCGAGATCAATCCCGAGACGCGGATCGCGCGCATCGACGCCGGCGTCCGCTCACTGGAGCTCGTCGAAGCGGCCGCACCTGACGGCCTCGCACCGCTCGCCGGCACCTCGCCCGATGTCGGCGTCGTCGGCTACACCCTCGGCGGCGGTCTCAGCTGGTTCGGCCGGAAGTACGGCCTAGCCGCGAGCAACGTCCACGCAATCGAACTAGTGACCCCCGACGGACGACTCGTCCGGACAGACCGCGAACGGGAGCCCGAACTCTTCTGGGCGCTCCGCGGCGGGGGCGGCGGCTTCGGGATCGTCACCGCCCTCGAGCTCCAGCTCGTTCCGATCAGCGAGGTCTACGCGGGCATCCTCTGGTGGCCAATCGAGCGAGACCAGGAGGTCCTACACGCCTGGGCGGAGCTGACGCACCGCGAGCTACCGGCGGAGCTCACCACCTTCGGTCGGTACCTCCGGCTGCCGCCCTTGCCCGACCTCCCAGAGCCGATGCGCGGGAAGTCCTTCGTCGCCGTCGAGGTGATCCACCTCGGCGAGCCCCAACAGGCCGACGAGCTGCTCGCACCACTCAGAGCGCTCGGCCCAGCGATGGACACCCTCCAGCGCATCCCGACAACGGCGCTTAGTCACATGCACATGGAGCCCGAGCAGCCCGTCCCTGTTGCGGGCGATGGCATGCTCCTCGAGACGCTCTCGCCGGCCACGCTCGACGAGATCGTCCGCACCGCGGGCGCAACATCGTCCGCACCGTTCGTCTCCGTCGACGTCCGCCAGCTCGGCGGCGAGCTCGGCCGCGCACGTCCCGAGAACGGGGCGCTCGCCGCCGTCGACGCCGAGTACCTGCTCTTTGCCGTCGGGATCGCCCCCACCCCCGAAGCTGCCGCGCACGTGGGAGGACACCTCGCGCGCTTGTTCGATGCCCTTGGCCCGTGGGGCGCACAGCACGCCATCCTCAACTTCGCCGAAACCCGTCGCGACCCACACACCCTCTGGTCCGAGGACGCCCACCGCCGCCTCCGCCGCATCAAGGAGACGCTCGACCCGGACAACCTGATCCGTTCCAACCAGCCCGTCCGCTGACCTCAGCTGCTGCGAGCCGCCAGGACGAGCTCAGCGCCGAACACGAACAGAACACACCGCATCAGACCCGAGCCCACGGCCCGGGTTGCGGCGGCAACCGTGGCAACAGTCGCCGCGCAACACGCGTCCGCCTGGACGTCCGAACCCCACGAAATGGGACGTTCCGGACGCCAGCGGACCCATGTTCTCGGGCGTAGCACGGTTCAGGTCCGTGTCTGGGCAACCAGGTGGAGGTTCGAGTCCTCTCATCCGCATCAGAGAAATGGCTTGAGATGCGGGTTTCGGGCGGCCGCGATCGTCCGACCGTCACCAGCCGGGTGGTCCGTGACAACCGTGTGGCAACACTGGCCGGTCCAAGATCGGCTGCATGATGGTTGTGACCCCGAGAGCTCTCGACCGGCCTCCCCCTTCGAGGATCGCGACTCGCGCTGGTGCCGCGGGCCCCGAGGCCTGCCCGGGCGTCCACGCCGCCGATACGTGAGACGCCCGCTCGCCCGGGATAAGCGAGCGTATGCCCAATCTCCGTGCCTGCGACCGCAGTTCGTCCGGCTCAGCACTCTCGTCGGTCTTCACCGACACGCCTGCATTCATGACGAAGCACTCGTGTCGGGCGCTCTTCCACCTCGGCCTCGCACCGGGTAGACGGAGCTGCTGCACAGCGGGGGTCCACCGTCCGGCACGCTGCCTTCTGCGCGAGATGCGCGCGGGGCCTACCTGCCTCGCGCTAAGAGGTGAGGCCGAGCTCGGCGAGCGCGCGGTCGCGCTCCCAGTAGTTGACGAACCTCGTCACCTTGCCGTTGTGCACCTCGAACATGCTCGCTCCCTCCGTGCGCACCTTCCGCAGCTCCAGGCCGCTCGTCTTGCCGCGCCCGCCGGTGACGTGGACGAGCACGAAGACACGTTCGTCGTCGAGCTCGCGATACTCCTCGGCTTCGAAGAGAACGTCCTCCCATGTGCTCAGCCAGTCTCGCCAGGACGCGACCATCCCGGACAGACCTGTCCAGCTGTCGGGTTCAGGTCCGCCGACGAGCATGTATTGGATATTGGGATCCGCCCACGCGACGGAGCTGAAGTCGCCCCGTTCCCAGGCCGCGAAGATCGACCGCACGATCTCCACGTTCTCCGCCGACATCGCCTACCCCCCGAGCCCGACGGCTTCGAGGGCTTGCTGCTTGCTGTTGTAGTAGTCCATGCGCACGATCAGTCCGTCGCGAATCGCGTTGACGATCGCGTCTTGACGCTCGAGTGCGACGCCGCTGCCGCGTCCTGTCGCCTTGACACGGAACACGACGATCACCCTCTCACCGGCGTCGATGTACTCCTCAGGCTCCGCGCTCCACTCAGACCACGCGGTTGCCCAGTCCTCGTAAAGCCAGCGCCGGACGTCCGCGTATCCCCGATAGGCACGGCCGTCCATGATGTCGTGGTCGAACACCTCGACGTCCTCGTGCATCGTGTCCCAGGCCGGCTCGCCGGTCGCGACGAAACGCTCGAACCCCTTGCGGACGATCTCGACGTTCTCCTGCGACATTGCCTACTCCACCAGCCCTGCGGCTGCGAGAGCTTCCTGTGGATCCCAGTATCCCTGTATGCGAATGATCTTCCCGTCCCGGAAGGTATAGACATAGGCGCTGGGCTGGTCGAACTCGATGCCCGTGTGCCGCGCTCGCGCCCGGAAGCGGTGGATCGCCACGAGGCAGTCACCCGAGCCTACGATTCGCTCTAGCTCGTTCGTCATCGTCTCGTAGGGCTCAGACCAGGTTTCCACGGCTTCTAGCATCCCCTCAGGGCCGCTGTAAACCTCGCCAGCGTGATCGGGCAGGTCGTAGTCCTCGTAGGTGACCTCGGGATCCAGGAGAGCCAAGAAAGTCGGGTCCACCTCGCCCCGTCTCCACGCCTCCAAGAGTGCCTGGATGGTTTGGGTCGAATACATCGCCAGCGCCACGCGAAGATTCTCGACGTTGGCGTCCAACATCGCCTAGCCCCGCTCCTGAGCGAGGTCCGTCAGGCCGAGCGTGGACGCATCGGATGCCATGCGGGCAAGTATCACGCAGGCCTCTGACTACCGCTTTGCGAACCCGAGCGAGCGCCCGGTCAACAGCCGAGCAGACGACCGCAGCGGACGAACACGAGCACCGACGTGAGTCGACCCCGAGACTGCCGCATTGCGCCGTGTAAGCAGGCGTCTGGCTGGCCTCGCACGACGCACTCGGACGTCGTCCCTTGCAGGCGTCTCAGCCTTGATCGCCGAGACGCCTGGTCGCACGCGGAAGCGAAAGCGCCACGTCCACAACCCGAGGGTCGCCGGCCCCGCACAGCGCCGGCGGTACCCCGTCGTCGTGACCGTCGCCATGCTGCAGCAAAGAACAGCATCCGGTTTCAAGCACGTGATCGAAGTCGTGCTCGCCGCCGCCGCCCTACGAGCCTGAACCGGTGACTGCCGCGGTGGTCGCCCCGGAGCTGGCCGCGTCGCGATTCCAGAGCGTAACAACCAGGAACCCTATGAACGCCTGCACTGCAGGCGACAGCTCGAGCGGCAGCTCGCAAAGGACCTTGCCGCGCGGCGCCTTTCCTCTCCGAATCGAGCGATCGTAGTCTGGCCGCCACGAAGCTCCATTTCGGAGCGCCGGGCAGACTTCCGCCTCAGCTCATAGGCCGAGTCGCCGACCGAGATCGCCCAGCTCCCGCGCCTTGCGGCATCCGCGGTGGCGAGCACGCTTCCCTCCTGCGCCAGGAAGAAGTGCTTTCGGCCGTCGCGCCCCAACTCGTAGGGGTGCCCATCGAGGTCGCCGGTCATCGTCTCCTTGAATCGGCGTCGCACCCACATCCCGCTCTGCCCACGCGCGTCACGCACCGCGTAACGCGGCTTTTGCCAGCTGAGCCGCTCGATTTCGAGCACGGGTCGACGTTACCCCAAGACGCGCACATATACCGAGGGATTGCATCAACTGCAGGACCAAACGACATGCCAGAACCGCCGATCGATCTACACTTCTCGGTCCGACACCGATCAAGCCTGGCAGGCGGATTCAGCCCGGCTTCAGCCGCCCGTCAAAGAAGCCGTACACCCTCTCCCACGCGTCGGCCGCGGATGCACTCTCATAGCCGATTCGCAGTGGCAGGAAGATGAGCCGGCCCACCGGGTGGTGGCCCTGAGTCATGAAGCTGTGCCCCGCATCGTCGTACAGCTTCACGTCGTGCTCGATGCCCAACTGCTCGAGATGAGTTAGAAGTCTTGCGGCGTGTCCGCGGGTCCCAAGATCCCTCCGGCCGTAGGACGCTACGACCGGACACGCCGAGCGCAGAGCATCGGCTCGCTTGGGGACTTCGCCGTAGTTGACGGCTGCCACGCTTATTCCGCTCTGCTCGCGGCCGATCTAAGCCAGCGCGAAGCTTCCTCCCATGCAGAAGCCGACGATTCCGATCCGCTCGCCGTCGACGTCCTCGCGGGAGGCGAGCCAATCGTGAGCGGCTGCGATCGCTTCCATCGCGCGGCCGGGCCTGCCGCTTGCGACCTCGAGCATGGTCCTCGCAACGCAGACGAACCTCGGTCCACCGGCGCTGTAGAGGTCCGGCATCGCCGCCACGTACCCCCGATGAGCAAACTCCTCGCAGACCTCGCGCATCTCAGGCTGATCCCCGAAGACCTCGTGGATGACCACCACGCCCGGATGAACACCCGGCCCCTCCGGCGCCGCTACGACGGCAGCCGAAGCGCCGTCGGACGGCAGAGCGATATGGACCTCCTCGACCAAGCTGGCCGGAAGTATTCCAAGCTCTCCGTTGACGCCGCTCGGGAGCCCGCTTTGCATCCGGGCACTGCAGCGTTTGCCGTAACGGCGGACTGCCGTTTCGGGGGCTGGTACTTGCTAGTGAGCGGCTCGCGATTCGGCGGCACCTAGTGTTGACGAGACGCGAGATCACAGCGGTTCAGGGCAGACTACTTGACAGACGTCTGTCGTTATGACAGACTCCTGTCAATGCAGCCGCGCCCGAACCGAACAGCTGAGGGCCAGGCCGCGACCGACGTGGTCCTAGAGACCTTCCGCGCAAACGGCGGATTCCTTGGCGCCGGTGATCTCCTGGCGTCTGCGGTAGGGCTCACCTCGGCACGCTGGCAGGTGCTCGGTGCACTGGGCCTCGCCGGACGGCCCTTGACGGTCCCCCAAATCGCGCGCAGGATGGGCCTTACCCGCCAGAGCGTGCAGGCGACCGTCAAGCAGCTGCTGGCCGAGGCGCTTGTCGAGCCGCAGGAGAACCCCGATCACAAGCGCTCGCCGCTCATTCGGCCGACCGAGCTTGGCCACGAGAAGTACGCGGATCTGGACCGCCGGCAGATCAGCTGGATCAACGGGCTGGCCGCCGGGCTGAACGCCGCAGAGCTCACGATCACGGCTGGCGTTCTGCGGCAACTGACGAGCAGGCTCAACACAAACGCCCAAGGCGGCGAAGGGAGAAGCGACAGATATGAGACTCCGTGAGATGGATGAGCAGATCACCTACATGCAGCAGCTACAGCAGGACGACGGCCCCGTCGTACTCATCAACCAGTTCAACGTGACCGCCGCAGACGCCGCCCTGCTGCTGGAGGTCTGGGCCGACGACGCCGAGTTCATGAAGACCCAGCCCGGGTTCATCTCAACCCAGCTGCACCGCGGCACATCCGGAAGCACCACTTTCATGAACGTTGCCGCATGGGAGTCCGCGAGAGCGCTCGGTGACGCTTTCCGCTCGCCCGAGTTCCAAGAGCGCGTCGCGCGCTATCCCGACAGCACGGTCGCTGCCCCCCACGTCTTTCAGAAGGTCGCAGTTGCAGGTATCTGCCTCGCATAGAGAGGCCCGGCCGACCGTCGCGGCAGACGCTCGGATTGGACGACGACGGGCACTCCCGTGCAGGAGCGCCGAGACTTCCGCAATGCGCCGAGTAAGCAGTCGTCTGCCGGCGCTCAGCCGACGCGCTCGGGCCTCGTCCAACTCGGGCGCCTCGCTGGCTACACGGGGCGCGCCTGCTTTCCGCGCAAGCCGGGTGGCTTCGCAGCGTCTTGGAGGTGCCCGCGGGGCAGCCAATGCAGACGCACCAGGCGATCGGTTCCCGGAAGGCTGGCAAGCGCGGTGGGGTCAGCGGTCGAGGGTTGGCTGCTGGTACGGGCTCGCGGCGGCCTTTTCCTCAGCGTCCGCTTGTGTTCGCGACGACCACGCCGGCCCGCCAGCCCGGCGCGCGCCCTCCTTGCGGCGGTTGGATCGACTTGGCGTCAATCCCGCTGCGCGCGATCACCCACGCGATCACGGAGTTCGAGTTCCACGTCTCACCCGTGTCAAGCTCATCACGGCCCCACACCGGGGTGGGCACCCGCGGGACCACGTCAAGCACTCGGCGGGCGTGCTGCTCGTCGTCGGCGAGCCGCCTGGGGCTGTCGACGGCCTCGGCGACGTCTGGTATATCGCCACTGCCTCGCGAGCGATCGGACCGCCGTCGGCTTCCCGGTGCCCGGCGCACCGTGCCAGAGCAGGAGTCGGCCGCCGCGCGGCGGGACGGCTCTCCACGACATCAGCGGTTCAAGCGACTCAAGGGTGCGTTGGGAGTAGTTGGCCGTGAGGTCTTCCCATCGAGGGGCCGGCATCATGCGCGCCATCTCCTGCGCAACATTCGGCTGCCACCACCAGAACCGCACCGGGACGCTCAGTTCTGCCCCTTCGTCCTCGGGAAGCGCGCCTCTGATCTGTGCGAGGGCTGCGGTGCACGCGATCGCCATCGAGCAACTCGGCGCGCGGCGCTGCCGCCAGCCCGCAGACAGGCTCAGTGCCGACTGAGCTGCCGCGGTGCCTAGGCTTCCGAACGAGGGCGTCTATTCGGACGACGCGAGACCCGCAGCGAGCGATGCGGCCGAGTGCGCGCGCACGACAATGACTGCCGGGCTGCTGTGGCGTCACCTGGGCGCGTCACGCGCTCGGCGCCTACCGCCGAGTCGACTTCACGGGTCGTCAGTCCTGCTCGCTCGACGGACAGGAGGAGCCGGCGGCGGACGATGTGGCGGTCCGCGCCGCGCAGGCGACACTTGCGCGCTTGGATCTGTGCTCGCTCGGCCAGCTCGGCCCCGGATATACCCGCCGGGAATCCGAGGTAGTTCTCGATCCGACCCGACGTCGCGGCCTGGCCACCCAGGGCCACCGTGTCGAGCAAGGCCGTCGACAAGCCGCCGGCCCCGGCATACACGCTCGCCGACAGGCCTGCCGGTCCGCCGCCGACAACCACCAGGTCGAAGGACGCGTCGGGTGCGATCGGCTCGCGGCGAAGCCCCACCGCGTCAGCGAAATCGCCGCTCGTCGGGTTCATCAGGAACCTGCCGCCTCCCAGCAGCACGACCGGTCCCGACGGCTCCTCGATCCCGACCTCGGCGACCCAGGCCCGCGCCCGCCCGTCGTCGATGTCCACCCACTCGTGCAGCAGCCTGTTCCGAACCGCGAACTCGCGCAGTCGTTGGGTGTCGCGATCGAACCGCGAGCCGACGATCCGCAATCCGAGCTGAAGGCGCTCGAGCGCCTGGCGGCGCCGGAACAGCATCTGCAGCACGAAATCGCCGAAGGAGAGCTCGCGTCCCAGCAAGCCACGAAACTCGCTCGCGGAAACAGCGAGCACCGAGCCTGGCTCGCGGACAATTCCAGTCGCACCGCTGCCCTGCCCGGTGAGGAGGTTCAGCTCCACCATGAGATCGCCCGGACGCTGAACGACCAGCTCACGCTCCTCGCTCCCGGTACCGACGCTCACCGACACCGAGCCCTCCAGCACTACCATCACGTCATAGGTCGCGTCCCCGGCCGCGAAGAGAACCTCGCTTGGACGTGTTGTGCGTACCTCGCCGAGCGGCCTCAGTAGCTGCATCTGCGCCTCGGTCAGCGTCGGAAAAAGCGCTGGATCCTCGTCGTCGAGCAGCGGCACACGAGCCGCTTCGGGCCGGTTGCTTCCGGAAGCCGCGACACCGCTCATGGTGGAGCCACCAAAGCAAGTATCCCTCTCTCGCTCGCGGCAACGCAAGTCCCGCTACCGGCCTGAGACGCCCCCCGGCTGATCGCACCTTGGGGGTCCCGCATTCCCGGCCGTGCCGTGGCAACACCGTGGCAACAGTCGCCGCTCCAGATAGGTCCTATAGGTCCGGAAAGCTGGACGATCAGGGCGTTGCGGACGCCGGCGGACGCATCTTTCCTCTCCTTGCCCGGTTCAGGTCCGTGTCTGGGTAACCAGGTGGAGGTTCGAGTCCTCTCATCCGCATGCCACGGCCCCGGGCGGTTGCCGCCGCGCCGGGGCCAACTATTCAACTTGCACGAGCTTACGCGCCGGTTGCGATGGAACCCGTCGGGCCTGGCCGGGTCATCCGGTCAGCCGGAGCACTTCCTGGAGCTTGCGATCGCGCGCCGATAGGCGCCGATGCGGGCGCGTGAGGTCCACGCCACCCAAGCCCTCATGTCCGTCAAACCGGGCCCACCCCAGATCAAGGCCCAGGTGTCGGCGGGGACGCATAGCGGGCGGCCCGCGACGCGTTCGCCATTCCGAGCCGTTGCGCCGTCCGAGGTCGCCTCGCTAGACTCAAGCCCGGTGGCTCTAGATGGACGGCTCCACCGTCGAGGTGAGGATCTGCGACGCAGCGAGATCGACGCTGCGGTTGCGCTGCTCGCGAGGGGGATGCGCGACAACCCGCTCCATGTTGCCGCCTACGGCGTCGACCCGGAGCGGCGGCAGCGCTCGATTGAGCGAACGTTCAGCATGCTGTTCCGCGTCTTCGGCGCTCAGCAGCCGATCTGCGCTCTGGACGAAGGTACGCTCGTCGCCGTGACCGGGGTCGCGCCGGCCGGGACCTGCCAGCCGGCGGCGATCCAGACCCGACGACTGAGATCCCTTCCGAACATCATCGCGATCGGTCCCAGTGCGGCCGCACGGGTCGGCAAATGGCTCGCTGCCTGGAGCGAGCACGACCCCGATCAATCTCACTCCCATCTTGGTCCCTTCGCGGTTGGCACGCATCTCCAGGGTCTCGGAATTGGCAGCAAGATCATGGGCGAGTGCTGCCTCCGGCTCGACGCCCGCGGGGAGACCGGGTATCTCGAGACCGACAAGTGGGAGAACGTTCACTTCTATGAGCGGCATGGGTACACGGTTATCGCTCAGGCTGACGTGATCGGAGTGCCCAACTGGTTCATGATCCGTCAGCCCCAACGCTCCTTTCGCTGATCCCGCCGGCTGACGCCTTCCAGCTGCCCCTCACACTGATCGGGTCGGTATCAGAGGCCTGACGGACAAACGTGGGGATTACGCGACCGTCGGTCGGCCGCATGCGCTCGCCATAGACGTTAAACAGGCGAACGATCGCTGTGTCGACGCGCTGATAACGGAGGTAAGTGATCGTCAACGCCTCAGCGAACCGCTTGGCCTAGTCATAGACGCCTCGTGGCCCACTGGGATTCACATTGCCCCAATAGGACTCGCGTTGCGGGTGCTCTAGCGGGTCTCCGTAGATCTCACTCGTCGAGGCAAGTACAAACCGTGCCTCCTCCGCCCGTGCCAGCCCCAGCATGTTGCGCGTTCCGTATGCCCCTACCTTCAGCGTGTGAAGCGGCAAACGAAGGTAGTCACGAGGCGACGCGGGCGACGCGAGGTGATAAACGCCAGAGGTGTTCGACGCGCTCTTTGAGGGCCCTCTTCGTCGCTTCGCCGGGGCGATTGGGGCTGAGATCCCGACCAGCGGAGCGGGCGTCTACACGATCTGGGACGAAGCCGAGCGATTGGTCTACGTCGGAGAGCCACCAGGCTGAAGAGTCACGCCAGCGGGCGGCGCAGCGGAGATCAGTTCTGCGTCTATGTCGGGGACCACTAGTCTTGCCCGAGCTGACCCGCGAGCAGATCGAGGCTATCGCTGGCTCGAAGCCCTCTATGGACAACCTGATTCGGGAGAAGATCCAGTCCTCGTTCTCCTTCGGGCTTGCCGCTACGCTCAACTACAAGGCCGCGCTGGCTGTCGAGGCTTGGATCAAGTCCGGTCAGTCACCCTGCGGCCCTCCTCGGCTAAACCCGGCTGCCCACGCCTAAGGAGGTCGCGAGATTTCAGGAGCACGTTGCTCGCGATGCGCTCCCTAGCGCCTCCGGAGCGGCCGAAATCCCGCTGCACTACCCTGCACCCGCTTGCACCCCACTGCACCTCGGTTTCGGCTTCCCAAACCCGATTCAGGGATGCCCGCGCACCTTGCTGCATACCCTTGCACCCTCCGTCGATCTGTCGGGGAGAATGGTGGAGGTTGGCTCTGCGGAGCCGCTGCGGTTGCGGCGCGTGCGGTTTCGCGGGCGGCGTGGAGCGCGTTCGGCCAAGTGGGGAGCTCGTGTCGGCGCCGGATGGGCGCCGGGCGGGCTCGCAAGCCGCCCCGGTGCCCCGAGCTCGCGCCGGGGCTCTCAAGCCGGGCACGCGAGGCCCGGAACCGCGGAGAACTACCCAGACGTCTCGCGGTGTGCCGGCGATGCCGGCCCTCACGTGGAAGCCCTAGGCTCGGTGACGGTATACAACTAGGGGTCGGGGCAACGCCGTGGGTGAGCAGCTCACAATGCTGGACACGATGTTCCTCGAGCTCGAGCAGCTCGACGAGAGTGCGCACATGCACATCGGTGCGGCGCTGGTCTTCGATCCACGCCCGTCCGGCGGCACGCCGGGTATCGCCGAGCTTCGCAACCACGTGCGCGAGCGGATGCCGGCGCTGCCCCGCTTCTCGCAGCAGCTCTCCAGCCCGCGTACCGCTCCGTTCAAGTGGCTGGCCTGGGAGTCGGCGGAGGCGTTCGACCTCGACGCGCACGTCCATCACGCCACGCTGCCGAGCCCTGGCGGCACTGCCGAGCTCGACGAGTGGTTGGGCGACTTCTGGTCTCACCGCCTCGACCGTCGGCGACCGCTGTGGGAGATGGCGCTCGTCGATGGCCTCGATGGTGGCCGCTGGGCCCTGGCGACCAAGACGCACCACTGCCTGGTGGACGGCGTCGGCTCGCTCGACATCGGCAATGTGCTGCTCGACACCTCCCCCGACGCCGACCCCGAGCCGGGGCGGGCGCAGCCGCAGCCGCCGATCCGGGGGGCAGATGCGAGCCACGGCGGCGAGCGGACCTGGCTCACGCCCGGCCTCGTGCTCCGTGGGGCGCGGGCGGGCCTCGGGGCGACCCGGCATCCGCGCGAGGCGTTCGACCGCATGCGCGCGGCGGTTGAGCTGGTCGTTCGCGAGGAGGTGATCGGAGCCCCCCGCACGAGCCTCAACGGGCCGATGAGCGGCACGCGCCACTTTGCGAGCGTTCGCTTCGACCTCGCCGACGTGAAGGCGACGAAGGCACGCCTCGGCGGCACCGTCAATGACGTCGTTCTCACGGTGTGCACGGGGGGCCTCCGAAGGCTCCTGCTGTCGCGCGGCGAGCCGCTGCCGACCACCGACCTGCGGGCGCAGGTGCCGGTCAACATCCGCATGCAGGAGCGCGAGCACGAGCTCGGAAACGAGTTGACCTCCCTGTTCGTAGAGCTGCCCGTCGCCGAGCCGGACCCGCTGGCGCGCCACCGGCGCGTCGTCGAGCGGGCGGAGCGGCTCAAGGCCGGCTCGCAGCGGGTTGGCGGCAAGACGATCGTAGACATCGCCGACATGGGTCCGCCGGTCGCGGGCGCGCTGCTCGCGCGCTCCATGTTCGGCGGCACGAGGATGTTCAACTTGACGATCACCAATGTGCCCGGACCCCAGCTGAAGCTGTACGCGCTCGGCGCTCCGCTCACCGAAATCCTCCCGCTCGTGCCCCTTTTCGCCGAGCACACGATCGGTATCGCCGTCGTCAGCTACGACGGCCAGATCGTCTTCGGGCTCAATGCCGACCGGGTGGCGGCGCCCGACGTCGCGGTGCTCGCCGAGGGGATTTCGCAGTCGTTCTCGGAGCTCTGCCCTACGAGCTCGGCGCAACCCCGGCGCAAGACACCTGCGCGCAGACGACCGAGCGCTTCGGCCTCCGGCGGCGCCCAGCCTCGCACGCGATCGCTGGGGCGAGCGGAATGACGCGCGCCTTCTTGCGGTCGAGAGCGATCGCCCAATCCAGTACCCACATCACGGACCATCAAGGAGGGCGATAGTGAGCGGCCTCAAGTACGTACGCTTCTTCGAGGAGATCGGGATCGACGATGTTCCGCTGGTCGGGGGGAAGAACGCTTCCCTCGGTGAGATGTACCGCAACCTCTCGGGGGAGGGCGTGCGCGTGCCCAACGGCTTCGCGATCACGGCCGAGGCCTACCGGCACATGCTCGACACCGCGGGCGCCTGGGGTCCGCTGCACGAGGCCCTCGACGACCTCCGGCCCGACGACGTGAAGGATCTCGCCAGGCGCGCGAAACGCGCGCGCGACATCGTCTACGGCGCGGGCGTGCCCGAGGATCTCGCGCGCGAGATCCTCGAGAGCTACCGGAAGCTGCAGGAGCTGTACGGCGAGGAGGTCAGCCTCGCGGTGCGCTCATCGGCCACGGCCGAGGACCTTCCCACCGCGAGCTTCGCCGGCCAGCAGGAGAGCTACCTGAACATCCACGGCGACGAGAACCTGCTGGACGCCTGCCGGCGCTGCTTCGCGAGCCTGTTCACCGATCGCGCGATCCACTACCGGATCGACCAGGGGTTCGACCACTTTGCGATCGGGCTGTCGATCGGCGTCATGAAGATGATCCGATCCGACCTCGCTGCCTCCGGCGTGTTCTTCTCGCTGGACACCGAGTCCGGCTTCCGCGACGTGGTCTTCATCACGGGCGCCTACGGCCTTGGCGAGAACGTGGTCCAGGGCGCCGTCGACCCGGACGAGTTCTACGTGCACAAGCCCACGTACGAGGCGGGCCACCGGGCGGTGCTGCGGCGCCTGCTCGGCGACAAGGCGGTCAAGATGATCTTCCTGGAAGGCGGCACGAAGCACACGACCCGCAACGTGCCCACCCCAAAGGCCGACCGCGAACAGTTCTGCATCACCGATGAGGACGTGCTCGAGCTGGCGGACTACGCGATCAAGATCGAGCGCCACTACGGGCGGCCGATGGACATGGAGTGGGCCAAGGACGGGCTCGACGGCAAGCTGTATCTGGTGCAGGCCAGGCCCGAGACCGTCGCCTCCCAGCGCGAGCCGACCTCGCTCGAGAGCTACATGCTCGACGCCGAGGGAGAGGTGCTCGTGGAGGGACGCTCGGTGGGCGAGAGGATCGGCTTTGGAGCGGCGAGGGTGATCGAGAACCTGTCAAAGCTGTCGGAGTACCAGCCCGGTGAGGTGCTGGTCGCCGACATCACCACCCCCGACTGGGAGCCGGTGATGAAGACCGCCGCCGCGATCGTGACGAACCGCGGCGGGCGCACCTGTCACGCGGCGATCGTCGCGCGCGAGCTCGGGATCCCGGCGGTTGTGGGCTGCGGCGATGCGACCACCGCGCTCGCGGGCGCCGGCCCGATCACGGTCTCCTGCTCCGAGGGCGACACAGGACGGATATACAGCGGCAAGGTGCCGTTCCACGTCGAGCGCACCGAGGTCGGCGAGATCGAGCGCCCGCGAACCAAGATCATGGTCAACCTCGGCAACCCCGATCTCGCGTTCAAGACCTCGTTCCTGCCCAACGACGGCGTCGGGCTGGCGCGGATGGAGTTCATCATCAGCGAGTACATACAGGCGCACCCGCTGGCGCTGATCCACCCCGACCGCGTCGAGGACCCCCACGCACGCGAGGCGCTCGCGCGTCTGACCCGTGGGCATGATGACGGCGCGAGCTTCTTCGTCCAGTGCCTGTCCGAGGGGATCGGCACGATCGCGGCGGCGTTCTGGCCGAAGCCGGTCGTGGTGCGGATGTCGGACTTCAAGACGAACGAGTACGCGAGCCTGTTGGGGGGCGCGGGCTTCGAGCCCGAGGAGGCGAATCCGATGATCGGCTTCCGCGGCGCCTCCCGCTACGCCCACCCGGCGTACGTCGAGGGCTTCGCGCTCGAGTGCCGCGCGATGAAGCGCGTGCGCGAGGAGATGGGGCTCTCGAACGTGGTGCTGATGATCCCGTTCGTGCGCCGCCTGGAGGAGGCCGATCGCGTGCTCTCGCAGATGGCCGAGCTGGGCCTCGAGCGCGGCAAGGACGGGCTCGAGGTCTACGCGATGTGCGAGATCCCTAACAACGTCGTGCTGATCGACGAGTTCGCGAAGCGCTTCGACGGCTTCTCGATCGGCTCCAACGACCTGACCCAGCTGACGCTCGGCGTCGATCGCGACTCGGAGATCGTCGCCTTCGACTACGACGAGCGCGACGAGGGCGTCAAGGAGATGCTGCGGCTGGCGGTGGAGGGCTGCGCGCGCAACGGGATCCACTCCGGGCTCTGCGGCCAGGCGCCGTCGGACTACCCGGACATGGCCGAATACCTCGTCGAGCTCGGCATCGACTCGATCAGCCTCAACCCCGACACCGTGCTGAAGACGACCCAGAGGGTGCTCGATCTCGAGCGCTCCTCCGCGGTCGCGCCCGCCGGATCCCCGACGCAGGTCGGCTGAGCCCGCGGGTGACCTGGGCGGCCGCGGGTCAGCCGCGGCCGGCCAGCACCTGCTCGAGCAACGTCACGTACTGGCCGAGATGGCGCGGCCCGAGGAACAGTTCGCGCACACGCGTCTGCGCCGCTTCGCCAATCCGCTCGGCGTGGTGCGGGTCGTCGATCAGCTCGCTCACGCGCTCGCCGAACGCGCGCAGGTCGGTGGGGCCCACGAGGTAGCCGGTGCGTCCGTCCTCGATCTGCTCGACGATCCCGCCGATCGCCGACGCCACGACCGGGCGGCCCTTCCACATCGCCTCGGCGACGGTCAGGCCGAACCCCTCGGCGAGGCTCTTCTGCGCGACGACGTCGGCGCGCCGCTGCAGCGCATTGACGATCACGGCGTTCTCGTCGGCGTCCTCCATCGGCAGCAGCGCCAGGTGCACGCGCCGGCGAACGCGATGGTGCAGACCCGACCACAGCTCGTGGATCTCCTCGAACACCTCCTTGCCCTCGGGGTCGTCGGCCACCGCCGTCACGTCGGGGCCCGCGAGGATCAGATTCGGCTGGTCGTCCTGGGCGTGGACGTGCTCGGCGAACGCTTCGATCACGCCGGCCGGATCCTTGAGGCGGTCCCAGCGCGAGACCTGCGTGAGCACCGGGACGTCGAGCCACAGCTGTCGCTCCTCGATCAGCTGCGCCTGGGACTGCACCCGTCCGACGCTGCCGTCGAGCCGCTCGTAGAGGGCCCTCGGGTGGCGCGGGTGGCGGCTGGCGGCGAGCCCCGACGCGCCCAGCACGGCGGTCACGCTTGTGTACGCCATCGCATGGTTCTTCGGCGAGAACACGTCGATCGACGGCGGTATGATCGTTAGCTTCGCCGCATCGAGCCCGTCCCACACGTAGCTGGCCTGCGAGAAGACATAGGCGTCAGCCTTCTCGACGTAGGGCATCAAGAAGCGCCAGGCTTCGCGGGCGAGATCGTTGGGCGGGCTGATCCCGACGTGCGAGCGCCAGATCACCGCCGCCCCCGTCTCGAGCATCCGCGGGATCATCCCGGCGGTCTGCGGGTCGTGCAGAAGCACGACGTCCGAGGCGCGCACCCGCCTTGCGAGCAGCTCGGCGTTGGCCTCCGTGCAGCGCTCGTAAGCGGCGCGCTCCTCCTCGCTCAGCGGTCCGCCGTCGCCGTTGTGTCCGTGCAGCCGGTTGTGCAGGCGCTTGGTAACGCGGAAGAACTCGGAGTTGCCCTCGATCACGACCCAGCGCGCGTCGCTGCCGCCGCCGCGCGTGTAGCCGATCAGGGAGCGCAGCATCTCGGCGACGCCGCCTCCATTAGCCGTCGAGTTGACGTTCCAGAGGATCCGCGAGGCGAGCAGCTCACGGCCGCGCGTGAGCGTGTGCTCGAAGCTGGCGAGCGCCTCAGCCGTGAGCACCGTGCGCAGCCGCTCGGGGTCGAGCGTGATGACCTCGACCTCCCCCAGCCCAACCTCCCTAGCGTGGTGCACGGCCACCGCCTGCCCAGCTTAGCTCGCGGGGCGAGTCCGGCGCCGGCTCCGCCGCGATCGACATCACGAACGTCGCCTCGGCGCGCGTCCACGCAGACGTCGGGCGCGAGCCGTCCTCCCACCTCACGCTCAGCGCCCGCCACTCCCCGTCGAGCGCCGTCTCCGCCGCCTGGACCACAACGGCGTTGCGGAGATCCAGCCGCAGCCCCTCGCGACGGACCTTGGCTGCCGCCTCCTTCGCGGTCCACAGCAGGTTCGCCATCAGCGCGCGCTCGCCCTGCGGTCGGGCGGCGAGCATCTCCGACTCGGCCTGCCTGAGCCATTCGCGAACAAACGCGTCGCTTCGCGGCTCGACAAGCTCGAGATCGCAGCCGACGAGCGCTCCAGTGCCGCCGACCGCCGCGAGCGCGCGCCCGGCACGGTGCGAGATCGATACCGACGCGGGCAGGCGCCGCCCGTCCAGCCACGCCTCCGGTGCGCCGTCGGCAGCCGCAACGATCTCGACGCTCTCGGGCGCCACCGACATCCACGCGCCGACCGCCAGCTTGGCCGTCCAGCGCCCCAGACGCCAATCGCTGCGCCTGCGCTCGGTGCGCAGTGTACGCAGCACCCCGCGCTCGACCGGGCCGAGCCAGCCCTCGCCCGGGGGCACGTCAGCGAGGCAGCGGCTGAGCCAGCCTGGCGTCGTCATCCGTGATCACGGGTTGGTGGCAGGAGCGGCGGACGCCGCGCTCGACGGCGTCGATCAGAAACGGCCGCAGCGAGGAGGGCGCGACGACGCTGCTCACCGAGCCCATCCGCACGGCCCGCTCGACGCTGTGGACGGCGTCGAACTGCGCCGCGAACCTCCCGCGCTCGCGCGCGAGGGTATCCGCCCAGAGCTGATCGCGCTCGCCGCGCAGGCGCTGACGCTCGGCCCCCTCTGCGCGGCTGATCCGCTCGTCGAGCGCCGCGATCCGCTCGTCGCTGCGCGCCGCCTCCTCGACCTCGCGTGCGAACACGACCGCCGCGGCCGGCGCTCCGCCGATCACCGAGGCGTGCGCGCCCTCGAGCGCGACCGTCTCGAGGTTGGGGTTGAGCCTCTGCGAGAACACCACGAACGCCCCACCGTGGTAGCGCGAGACGACGCAGAAGACGATTGGCCCGTCGAAGTTGACAACCGCGCGGCCGATCTCGGCGCCGAACTCGAGCTGCCACTCCCGCATCGACTCCGGCGAGCCGTCGAAGCCGGCGAGGTTCGCGAGAACGACGAGGGGGCGGCGCCCGGCGACGGCGTTGATCGCTCGCGCGATCTTCTTCGACGAGCGCGGGAACAGCGTTCCTGAGGTCCACTGCTCGGGGCCGTCGGCGGGGATCGGGCCACGCCGCGGCAGGGGCCGCGACTCCATCCCGATGATCGACACCGGCCAGCCCCCGAGGTGCGCGTCCCAGATCACGGCGTTCTCGGCGCCGCGCATGCCCCGCCAGCGCTCCAGCGGGCGGTGGTCGCGGTCGATCACCGCGCGCATCACCGAGCGGATGTCGAACGGCCGCTTGCGTCCGGCGTTGGTCTCATCGGAGAAGATTTCGCCGACCCGCAGCAGCTCGGAGCCGGGCGCGCGATGCGCGGCGCCGGCGATGTCCCGCTCGGCGGGATCGGAGGTGCGGGCGCGCCGGGGGAAGCGCTCGCCGGGCGCTCTGTACGCGTGCTCGTAGTAGTCGAGCAGCACTCGGCACGCTTCCGCGAGGTCGCGCGCCCAGTACTGCGCCTGGCCGTTCGGTCCCATGATGCGCTCGTAGCCGCCGATGCCGAAGTTGTCCTCGGCCGAGACGCCGCCCGAGTAGTCCAGCGCTTGCTTGCCGGTGAGGACCATCGCGCTCTCCGGCGTCATGATCAAAACGCCGCGGGTGTGCATCAGCATCGTCGCCTCGGCGTTCCAGTACGGCTGCGCGCCAACGTTGATCCCCGTCACGACCACGTTGATCTCGCCGCCCGCTTGCGTGAACAGCACGATCCGCCGCAGGACCGCCGCGATCCAGTCCATGTTCTCGGTCCCGCTGTCCATCGCGATCTTCGCGCCCGCGGACAGCGCGAACCACTCGAGCGGCACCCCGAGCTCCTCGGCGAGGTCGAGCGCGGCGATGATCCGCCGGCACTCCGGCTCGGCGAGCGAGCCGAGCGCACGCGTCGGGTCGCCGAACACGACCACGCGCAGCATCCCTTCCGGGTAGCGCTCGGTGATGTTGCTGATCGTGCCCACGACGATGCCCGTCGGGTTGGTCGCGGCCGGCCGCTCGACGGGCGCGAGCCGACCGTCCTCGTCGAGCTCGTGCTCGACGAACACGCCCGCCGGCTGGCCCGCGATCCCGTGCCCCGGAGCGAGCAGGTGGACGATCTCGGCGGGGTGCAGCAGCCCGCGCCGGCGCGCGGCGATGATGCGCCGGGTGCCGTCGTCGAGTGGCTGCAGCGGCTCTGTGGGCGGGTCGTCGATCTCGGTCACCACGCCGCGCCCGGCGACGGGGTGGAAGCGCAGGACGCGCTCGCGCACGCTCCCGTCGGGTTCGCGCAGGCGACCGCGGACGATCAGCATCTCGATCCCGAGCCCGCCCGTCATCGGCGCCAGGCGTTTGACGAACGCGCGGATCGCCTCGGCGCCGACCTCGATCGTGGGCCACGCGTAGAGGAGCACGCGGTTCCAGTGCAGGCGCCTGCTCGGCACGCGGTGCGCCTGATAGCCACGGATCGTCTCGAGCACCTCGACGAGCATCCGCTCGGCCTCGGGGATCGCGACCACGCGCCCGTCGTCGTCGCGGATCGGCGTGAGGTCGCGCACCTCCGCCAGGGCGAACAGCCGCTCGTCCTTCGGATTGGCGCGAGCGGCGCCGTGGAAGACATAGATGTCCTCCTCCGAGGGGAGACGCTCGAGAAGGAAGTTCGACAGGCGCCAAAGCTGCAGCCGGTGACCCATCATCGGGTGCAGACCGCGAACCAGCTCGTCCTCCTCGAGGCCCCCGGCGCCGGGCCGGAACGTGACGAGGTCGATCGCCGACATGCCGCGCCCGCGGCGCGGCTCGGCGACCCCCACCACGATCCGGTGCAGCGCGGGCGACAGGGCTATGTCGGCGACCTCCGCCAGCAGCGTCTCCGCCAGCTCCCGGTGCGACGGAGCGTCCTGCCCGTATTCCGAGTAGACGTCGAGGGCGGCGCGCTCGCCCTCGGGCAGCGTGGCGGCGTGACGGGCGAACGCCGCCGCGGCCGCGCCGACGTCGTGGAGCGCGACGTAGGCCACCGCGAGCAGGCGTCTGTGCTCCTCGAACCGGTAGCGGCCCACGAGGAACGCGTGACCCTCGAGCTCGAGCTCCTGGAAGCCCTCGAGCGAGCGGACGCGGTAGTAGCGACGCGCGAGCGCCTCGACGAGCAGACGCCGCAGGGGCGGCGCGGCGTCGCGCATGCGCGCGGTCAGCATCTGCGCTAGCGGCCACGGGCAGGCCACCAGCTGCTCGAGGCGCTCGTCGCGGTCCGCTCGCGCAAGGTCGGCTGCGAGCGCGGCCACGTGCGCCTCGATCGCGGCGTATCCGGACTCGCGGGCGGTCGCGATCACCGGCTCGTCGAAGTAGCGGAAGCGCACCTCGCGCGCGAGGTCCGCCAGCACGGGGTCGCGGCCTTCGAGCGCGAGCACCAGGTCATCCAGGGCCTCGCGAAAGTCGTCGCCTACGTATCCCACGAGCTCCTCGGCCTGCTCGAGGCGGCGGTCGAGGATCGCGACGATCGCCGTGCGCGCCGCCTCGGCCCTCTCCTCGGACAGGAACATCCGGTAGCACGCGTCCTCGAGCGCGGGCGTGCGATCGAGGCTCTCGACCCCGTAGTGAGCGAGGGCGCGGCGCAGCCGCTCGAGGAAGCCGTCCGGCAGCCCCTCGGCTTGGGCGTCGAGGGAGCGCAGCCACGCGTGCAGGTGCTGCTGGTGACTGGCCAGCAGCGGTGCGTCCGGATCGGTCTCGTCGCCTTCGCGACGGGAGAGCAGACGCAGGTCAGCGAACATCTGCAGCAGGCGGTGCTCGCCGGGGACGAGCGCCGGGTCGCACGCGAGCATGTCGGCGCACTCCCCGTGCAGGTCGGCGATGATCGACTCGACCTCGCCGGGCTCTACGTCGTAGCCCAGCACGAGCCACTGCAGCCGTCGCAGGTTCTCGCGGCAGCGCTCGGGCGCCACCGACGGCACGGGCGGATGCGGGGGCACGAAGCGGACTCGCTCGCCCGCGGCGGGGGCCGTCTCGGCCTCGAGCGGCTCGAGCGCGACGAGCGGCTGCTGGGCCGCCGCGTGGACGTTCGCGCCCACGAGCACCTCGCGCACGCGGCCCCGGAACGGCGCGACCAGCGAGCTCTCCATCTTCATCGCCTCGACGACGGCGACGACGTCGCCGGCCTCGACCACGTCGCCGGGCTGCACCGGGATCGAGACGACGACGCCCGGCGCCAGGTTGCGGACGAGCCCGCCGTCGTCGCGGGAGATGCGGTGCGGGACGCCATCGACCTCGACGAGCACGTCGGCGCCCTGCGTCGAGGTCAGCGTGCGGTAGGCGCGTCCGTGCAGCTCGAGTCGCCGCTCGTGCGTCCCCAAGCGCTGGACGCGGCCGTCGATCGTCTCGCCGTCGACCTTCACGCGGTAGCGCGCCGGGGCGACCTGCGCGACCGCGAGCTCGTAGGACTGTCCCCGGTGGCGCAGCTCGACGATCCGCTCCAGGTCCGCGCCGCTCTGCGGACGGCCGCGGCGGGCGAACGCGTAGAAGCGGGCGCGGTCCGCCGCCGTCTCGGCCTCGGCGAGCTCGACGGCCGCCTGCACCAGCGCCACGTCGGCGTGTCGCACGGGCACGATCTCGCCGCTGAGGTTGAGTCGGTCGAGCCAGCCCGTGTCGACCTCGCCGGTGCGGACCTCGGGGCGATCGAGGATCTCGAGCAGGAAGCCCTGGTTCGTGGTCCCCCCGTCGACGACGACCATCGTTTCCGCGAGCGCGCAGTGCAGGCGCGCGAGCGCCTCCCCGCGATCCGCGCCCCACGCGATCAGCTTCGCGATCATCGAGTCGAACTGCGGGGGGATCGCGTCGCCCTCCGCGACGCCCGTGTCGACCCGCACGCCGGGCCCGGTGGGCAGGCGCAGCATGACGATACGGCCGGGGGCCGGCTGGAAGCCCAGCGCCGGGTCCTCGGCGTTGAGCCGCGCCTCGATCGCGTGCCCGACGGGCGGCGGCGGCTCCCCCTGCAGGCGCCCGCCGCCGGCGACGTGGAGCTGGAGCTTGACGAGGTCGAGCCCGGTGACCGCCTCGGTGACCGGATGCTCGACCTGCAGTCGCGCGTTGACCTCGAGGAAGAAGTAGCGCTGCGCGGAGAGCTCGAACAGGAACTCGACGGTGCACGCGCCGCGGTAGCGGGCGCGCAGCGCGAGCCGGCGCGCGGCGTCCATGATCTCCCGCGCCTGCTCGGCGGAGAGGCGAGGGCTCGCGGACTCCTCGATGACCTTCTGGTTGCGCCGCTGATAGGAACAGTCGCGCAGGCCGACGGCCCAGGCGCCCCCCTGGCCGTCGGCGACGATCTGGACCTCGACGTGGCGCACCGGGGCGATCACCTTCTCGAGCAGCACGGTCGCGTCGCCAACGGCCTGAAGCGCCTCGGCCTGGGCGCTGGCGAACGCGGCCGCGAGCTCCGCGGGGGAGTCCACGCGCCGGATGCCGCGCCCGCCGCCGCCGGCCGTCGCCTTGATCATCAGCGGGAACCCGATCCGCTCCGCGTGGCGCCGGGCATCCTCGACCGACGGCACCGGCCCGTTGCTCCAGGGAGCAACCGGGATGCCCGACTCCTCCGCGAGCTTCTTGGAGGCGATCTTGTCGCCGACGAGACGCATCACCGCAGCGTCGGGTCCGACGAACACGATCCCGAGCCGTTCGCACAGCTCCGCGAACCCCGGATGCTCTGCGACGAAGCCCCAGCCAACCCAGGCGGCATCGGCGCGGGCCGCTCGGAGCGCGCGCTCCAGCGCGCCGTAGTCCAGGTAGGCGATCGGCGCTGCTCCCTCGCACGCGGCGGCTCCGTCGGCGAGCAGGGGATACGCCTCGTCGGAGCGACGGACGAACATCGCGTCGCGCTCGATCTCGGTGTAGAGAGCGATCAGCCGGATCACCTCGTCGCGCTGCTTGTTCAGCTCGCGCACGGCGCGGATCGCCCGCATGGCGGGCTCGCCACGATTGATGATCGCCAGTCGCGAGAAGGACGGCGCCATCCCGGTGACCTCAACCCGAGGCCATCGCGATGCGGATCGGCGAGAGCGCGCCCTCGTCGACGCCGCCCGGCAGCTCGGTCGTGCGATAGCCCTCGAGCCGCACCCGCACGTGTCCGGCCTCGTCGACCACGTCGGCGTCGACGCCGCCGTCCCCTTCGCGAGGGCGCACGACGGCCCACAGACGGCCCGGTTCCTCAGCGCCGGCGAACCGTGCGACACGCTCGACGGCGGTCGGCAGCGCCATCCGTCCCGACGTGCCGAGCTCCCAGACGCCGGCCGTTTGGAAGCACAGCTCGATCAGCCGCGGGACGAACTCGGTCGGTCGGCTGGCGGGCTCGTGATCGGCCGGCAGCTCCGGCGCGAGCCGGCCGACGATGCCGCCGTTCTCGCGCCAGACGCGATCGAGGACCTGATAGGCGGGACCGTGGAAGTACACGCGGTAGACGTCCTCGCGGCCGACGCCGCCCTCGCCGCCGTCGCCCGGCGGCGCTTGCACCTGCGGCGCGGGCAGAAGCTCGCGCGCGAGGCGAACGCGGCCGCTGACGTGGCGTGCCTCCTGCTCGCCCTTGCCGTGCAGCGCGCGACGCCCGATCAGCTCGCAGTCGGCCACGAGCGTGCCGTCGCCGCCGTCGCGCACGACCGCCCGCAGCTCCAACGTGCGCGGCTCGTCACGGTAGAACTTGAAGGGCACCAGCAGCTGCACGCCCTCGAGCGCCACGACCTGCCAGCCGGGCAGCAGCACCCGCGCGGCCTCGGCGAAGCCCTCCATCCCCATCACGCCCGGCAGCACCGGAATCCCTTCGATGCGATGGTCGTACAAGAAGGCCTGCTCGCCGGGGTCGAGCTCGGTCAGGACCCGCAGCCCGCCGCCTACCGAGAACTCGGTGATCCGCCCGGTCATCGGCCCGCCTCGGGCGGCCAGCGCCTCGGTCGCCCCGTCCGCGTCCAAGCCGCCACTCGGATGGCGCTCCTCGAGCAGCACGCCGAGCGCCCCCGCGACCAGCACCTCTCCGCCCGTGCCCGCAGCGGCCAGCTCCCGCCGCACGATCGGGATGCCGACCTCGGGGGCCAGCATGTCGATGCCGGCCACCTCCATCATCTTCGGAATCGAGCCGCGGCTGGCCATGCCGATGCCGGACCACGCCGTCCAGTCGATCGCCACGCCGCGGCTGCGATCGCCGAGCCGGCGCATGTTGGACACGCTCTTGCAGAGCAGGTCGTTGGCCGCGGCGTAGTCGGTCTGGCCGCCGTTGCCGAAGCGTCCCGCGATCGAGCTGAACCCGATCGCGGTTCCGGGCGGCTCCTCGCCGAACGCGTGCAGCACGTTCAGCCAGCCTTCGGCCTTGACGTCGAACACGAGGTCGTACTCGGGCTGGGGCTTGTCGGGGAGGAAGTGGCTGATCTCGAGGCCGGCGCAGTGCAACAGGACGTCGACGTGGCTGTCCTGCGCGCGCACCGCCGTCACCGCGGCGGACACCTGGGCCGGGTCGGTCAGGTCCACCTGGTGCCAGTGCGCGGCTCCACCGGCGCGCTCGATCGCCTCGATCGCGTCGAGCGCCGCGCGACCGCGCTCGATTCGCGCCAGCTCGCGCTCGACGAGCTTGGGGGTCGGACGCTCGCCGCGCTCGCGGATCCGCTCCGGCAACTCTGCCTTGAGCCCGTCGCGGTCGGTCTCGAACCGCGCGAGATCCGGATCGGAGCGGTCGGGCGCCGGCACGAGGTCGAGCAGGTGGAAGCAGCCCCCCGACGCCGCGAGGTCCGCGGTGATCGCCGACACGATGCTGCCCGCCGCGCCCGTGATGAGGAACACGGTGTCGTGCCCCGGCTCGCGCGCGGGATCGTCCATGGCCGCCCGCTCGACCAGGCCGACGGACCAGCGCAGCTCGTCGGCGTAGCCGACCTCGACGACGCCCGGATCGCACTGCGTCTCCTGCACGAGCAACTCCGCGAGCCCCGCGGTCTTGCGGCTCGGCTCGAAGTCGACGGCCTTCACGAGCGCCTCGGGCCGCTCGCGCGCGAGCGCCTTGGTGAAGCCCGTCACCGCACCTCCGAGTACCGAGGTCGCGCCCTCCCGGTCGTAGCCGTGACGCCCGCCGAGTCGCGTCGCCGACACCAGGAAGGTCCCGTTCCCGCCGACATGGTCGGCCAGCGCGCGCATCGTCACCGCGAGCAGCTTCACGCGCGCGCGCAGCGCCTCGCGCCGCTCGGCCGGGTCGAGCTCCGCCGCCGGCCCCTCCGTGTCGAGCGCGGGCAGCCAGTACACCCCGTCGATGCGCCCGCCCGCCGTCCAGCCTTCGATCAGCGTCTCGAGGTCCTTCTCCTGCGGCGCCCCCTCGATCGTCAGGACCTCTACGCCGAGCCTGCCCAGACGCTGTGCAAGCGCCGCGCCGACACCGCCGCGGTCGGGCATGAGCACGACCCGGCTGCCCTCGCCCAGCGCGACGCTGCTTCCGACGCAGCGCTCGAGCGGTGGGCGCAGCACTGGGACCGGCACCCGGCGCGGAAAGCGCTCGGCCTGCGGCTCCTCCGTCGAGGGTCCCTGCCCGGACTCGGCGGCGGGCGCTGCGGCAGACTCGGTCGGCGGCGTGGGCTCGGCGGCGGGCGCGGCCTCAGCGGTGGGCGCGGGGAGCCCGGCGCGGTCGCGGACGAACGCCACGACGTGGTTGACCGTGGGGTAGTCGCGCAGCTTCAACGAGTCGTCGCGCTCGATCCCGTAGCCCTCGCGGATCGTCGCGA
>DATFZM010000002.1:0-41984 GCA_035314465.1 Solirubrobacteraceae bacterium
GATTCCGCGTTAGACGCCGCGCGGCGCCATGCGGGTTCTGTGCAGCCGACCTGCGGCCTTGTGCGCCTGTCAGGCAGCGTGGCTCGGCGTAGCGTCTCCGAGGAGGGTGGAACCCCAACCTGAAGGGATTGAGATGGCCGAGACCAAGACTCAGCGCAAGAGGCCGGCAAAAGCGACGGCGACCCGCAGGCCTCCCGCCGCGAGCAGATCCACGACCGCGGTCGACAGGACCGCCGAGCTGTCCGAGGAAGTAGCCCGGTCCCTCGAGGATGGCCAGCGGGCTGCTATCGAGGCGGTGCGCAAGTTCGTCGACGCCGTCGACGACCGGTTCCCGGCGTTGCCGCACGGCGAGGGCCCGTCCAGGCGGCAGGAGATCATCGACTCCGCTCTGGAGATGGCCGACCGGCTGGTCCACACGCAGTACGACTTCATCCGCAAGGTGGTCGACAGCGCCGGCGGGGCGGTGGGCCGGTCAGACGGCGAACGGTCCCACGAAACGCCGTTCCACACGGACAGTCCCGAGTATCCGCCGACCCACCGGGACGTGTACCACGACAACTCGCTGTGCGACTACGGCAAGGAGATCAAGCCCGAACACCGCGTCTCCGGCTCTGGCGGTCGTGCTCGGTGCGACCGCTGCAGCAGCTTGGCAAGTCGGGATCGCTAGTGACCGATCTCGAGATGTGCGGAGCGTCGCCGACGCTCATGCGCCGTCGCGGTCGACGCGAACGAACTGCGCTGCATCGGCCAGCCGCGTGGATCCGCCCGCGCGTCCTTCGGCCCGCGTCAGCAGCTCCTCCAGTGTGGGGCGGCGGGCGTCTGCGATTAGCCGGCCGAGTAGGTATTCCTGCAGGGACCGGCCAGCGGCCGCCGCGCGTTGGCGCAGCACCGAGTGGACGTCAGGCGGCACGTCCTTGATCTGTACGCTTGGCATGCCTAGCAGCGGAGCGCCAATTTGGCGCCAGCGCATGCACTGCTGAGGTGCAACGCGCGTGGGTGCGAGAATCGCTTGCTGGCGCGCGAGCAGCTCGCCAACGAAAGGAGCCGACCATGAGCAACGGCTACGACCCCTCCGAAGGCAGACAGCAGCAGCCCGGGGATACACCCTCGCCCGGTGAGAGCGGAGGCCATCCGGGGCAGACGGGCGGTACCTCCGCCGGCCAGGGCGCCGGCGATCCCTCGCAGGGCGGCGAACCGCGGCGCGCTGAGGACGGAGGCAGCAAAGGCTGGACGATCGCGGTCGTCGCGCTGGTGATCGCGATCATCGTCGTGGTGATCGTGCTGGTCACGAACAACAGCGCCAGCAACACGGCGACGGTCACGAACCAGACGGTCAGCATCGGACACACAACGACGATCGCTCCGACGACGACTCCGACGGTCACGCAGAAGACGACGGTCATCGCACCGGCGACGACCGTGACCGCGCCGGCGAAGACGACGACGGTGACCACGCCGACCCCCACGACCACCAGCAAGGCCGCGGGCGCAGCGGGCACGCCGGCGGGCACCGCCACCACGGCCGCCCCCTAGGGCTCCGCCTCGCGGAGCTCAGGCGCCCGTGTAGGAGGCCGGTGCGGGCGGATCGTCGCGGATGCCCTCGATCAGCGACAGCAGCTCCTGCGGTTCGGTGCCGCCGAGCACGCGCAGGCGGTGCAGGCGGTAGGGGTCGTCTTCGGGGTGCGCCCAGCCGGGCACGACGGTCGTCGAGCCCGCATAGCCGGCGGCGCGCACGGCGGCGATGACCGGGGCGTTGTAGTGGCCCGAGGGGTAGCAGAACCAGTTCACGGGGACGTGGTAGCGCTGCTGGATGACGCTGCGGGCGTCGGCGACCTGGTAATGGAGGGCTTGCGCGTCGAGCGTGACGAGGTCCGCGTGGCTGAAGCCCTGGGTGTCGAGCTCCCAGCCGGCTGCGAGCAACCCGCGCACCTGGTCTTCGCCGAGGCCGCCCTGGGAGGGCGGCAGTCCCGTGAGCTGGATGTTCTCCACGCCGACCCAGCCGATGCGCCGGAGGACAGGGAGGGCCTGCGTGTACTGCGAGTTGTAGCCGTTGTCGAAGCTCAGCACGATCGGTTTGCCGGGACCGAGCGGGGCGCCGCGGGTCCAGTTGGCCTGCAGCTGGTCGAGCGTGACCGCGTGCCAGCCGGCCGCCTTGAGCGCCTGCATCTGGGCGGCGAACTCTTCCGGCGGCACGTACAGGCCGGGGAACGGGGCGCCGGCGGGCGGCGGCGCGATGACGTGGTACATGAGGATCGGCACGGCCTCGTGGCCGGGGCTCCCGCGGCCGGCCGGCGTCGCGAGCGACGCGACGCCGGGAGCGAGCTTGGCGGCGCCGCTCGTGCCGTGCGCGCTCGGGCGGGCCCGCGCAGCGCTGGCGGCGTCCTTGGCGGTCGGGCTCGAGCTACCGCTGCCGGCGGCCAGGACGACGGCAACGATCGCTGCGAGCGCGACGAGCAGCAGCGCGAGCACCCCCAGGCGCCGGCGGCGAATCGCGCGCCGTCGCTCCTCACGCCGGGCGCGTCGAGCCTGCGGGTCCATCATCTCGCTCAGTCCCCGGCGAGGCTCGTCGGGATCGGCTGGCCCGCGGGCGGCGGTTCGGCGAGCATCATCTGCGGGATCGTGACGATGTGCAGGTGGCGCGCGTGCAGGCCGCGGATGATCGCGGGCAGCGCGGCGATCGTCTCGCTGCGGTCGCCGCCGCCGTCGTGCATGAGGATGATCGCGCCCGGGTGCGCTCCGGCGAGCGCGCTTTGCACGATCGCGTGTACGCCGGGCAGCGTGTAGTCCTTCGTGTCGACCGACCACAGCACCATCAGCAGGTGCAGCGCCTTGAGCTCGTGGAACGTGGTCGCGTTGAAGGAGCCATAGGGCGGACGGAAGAGGATTGCCCGCGGCCCTCCCAGCGCTTCGAAGCGGATGATCGGTTCGAGCAGTTCTTCGTGCTGGGCATGCGCGGACATCAGCGCCAGCATCGGGTGTGTCTCGGTGTGGTCGCCGACGACGTCGCCGTCGCGGATCTCGCGCACGGTGGACGCGCTGAAGTAGCGCTCCATGCGCCCGATCGCGAAGAACGTCGCGCGGACGTCCTCGCGCTCGAGCACGCTCAGCAGTTCGGGCGTGTAGGGGCCAGGGCCGTCGTCGAACGTGAGCGCCACGTCGCGCGCGCGGCCGCTGCCCTGTTTGACGAACGGCGTATAGCCGAGCACCGAGGCGACCGCGGCGCGCTGGTCCTGTTCGGTGTCGCTGGGCGGGGCGCTGCGAGCGGGCGCGGTGCGCTTGGCGGCCGCGTGCGCCGTCGAGCTCGCCGGCGTGCTCCCGCCCGAGCTCGCGAGCAGGCCTATCAGCAGCGCGACGAGCACGAGGGCCGCGACGCCGGCGGCCAGCCGCCGGCGTCGGATCTGCGACGCGCGGACGCCCGCCGTGGCCGCCGGCGCGCGTCTCAGCGCGGCCAACGGCCGGTGGGCCCGCTTGCGGGGCGCGTGGTCATCCTCGAAGTCCCAGTTCCAGCGGTCGGTGATTGGGTGATGCTAGAGGGAGCGCTCGGCGCGAGGTCGACCGCGCGCTGGCTCGCCGAGGGGCGCCAGCTGCAGACGGGCGGTCGGCTGCTCGACGCTAGCCCTTCCTGCGGCTTGCATCGCGCCGGCTTGCGCGCACGCCGGCGAGCGCGACGAGGCCCGCGAGCAGGCCGAGGGCGCCGAGGACGAGCGCGGTGCTCGCCAGGGCCTTGCTGGCGCCGCCGCTCGTGCTCGTGCTCGCCGCGGCGGGCACAGCTGCGCTCTGGCCGGCCGCCGGACCGGCCTCCGCGCCGGCGACTTCCTCGATCAGCCCGCCCTTCGCGGTGACGTTGATCCGCGGCGCGGGATGTTCTGCGCTCAGCGAGGGGTCGATCCAGTGGACGATGGCGCCGTTGCTGTAGGACTGCACGGTCCTGAATTCGAGCGCCTTGCCGGCGGCGTCTTCGGGGATCGCGAGCGACAGCGGGAAGTTGATGAACTGGCCGTTGTTGACCCGTCCGAGCGGTCCCGCCCAGCTCCATACGATCTGCGAGACCTCCGTGTTGATCGTTTCACCATCTATTTGGATCGGGGTCGGCAGCCTCGTTTCGATTATGTGCGCGTTCCATCCGGGCACGTTTTCGTAGTCGACGCCGGTGAAGCCTGCGGGAAACAACATGTCGACGCGGGTGACGTATGCGTCTTCCTGCTCGCCGGGCACGCGCACGTCGAGCGTGGCGAACGCCCCGGCTGGAATCGTGTTGGGGTGAAGGCTGATGTGCGCGTCGGCGCTTGCCGGTGCGATCAGGGCGCCGGCGGCGAGCAGCGCTAGGAGCTTCTTGGCGTGCATGCGGGTCTTTCCTCCTGGTCGGTGAGAGGCCGTCGACGCTTCTGACTTAGTGGGCGGCCCGGCGGCGCTCATTGGATGGGCACCTTCACGGTGCGGCTGAACTGTTCGAATTCGGAGACGCGGTCGGTGATCTCGATGTTCCACGTGCCGCCGGGGCTGAG
Source organism: Solirubrobacteraceae bacterium (assembly GCA_035314465.1). Classification (GTDB taxonomy): domain Bacteria; phylum Actinomycetota; class Thermoleophilia; order Solirubrobacterales; family Solirubrobacteraceae; genus Palsa-744. Next base: position 4,506 of record DATFZM010000002.1, read on the forward strand.
CTCGGCGGAGTTGAGCACGTAGTGGCCCGGGCCCGCCACGTTGGCCTTCAGTGGCAGCGGGCCGATGCCCTTGGAGGGCAGCGCGGCGGTCGCGGTCAGTTCCTTCGTGGCGGCGAACTGCGAGCCGCTCTTGGCGTCGATCAGGTAGAGGTGGACGGTGTTGAGGCCAACTTTCGCCGGTTCGACGGTGATCTCGAGCAGTGCCGGCCCGAGCGTGGTGTTCGCCGAGAAGGGGCCCGAAGCGGCGTCGATCGGCGGCGCGTAGCTGATCAGCGCCGCCGTGACGCCGAACACGGCCAGCATCAGCGCGAGCTCGCTCCGCGTCGTGCGCCGCACGAGCACCCCGGGAGCGCCGGGTGAGGCGCGCTCGTGCGCGAGCCGCCGCAGCGCGGGGATGACCCGCTCCCGGTTGAGCCATCCGAGCCCGATCAACGCGATCAGCAGCGCGGTCTTGATCAGGATCAGCGCGCCGTAGGTCGTGTGCAGCAGGCCGTCGAGGCTGCGCACGTCGATGTAGGCCTGTACTACGCCCGTGACCGCGATCACGACCACGGCCGTGAGCGCAACTAGCGAGAAACGCGCGAGCACGGCGAGAAGCAGGCGCGTGCGCTCGCTGCTCGGTAGGCGCGCCGTGGCGGCGGGCAGGCACAGCAGCAGGCAGGCGATCCCGCCCACCCAGGCGCTCGCGGCGAGCACGTGGAGCACATCGGAGGGAAGGAACACCCCCGTGGGGCTCTGGATGCTCGCGTGTCCGGCGAGCGCGGGCGTGAACGCGAGGCAGGCGGCGCAGAGCCCGAGCGCCAGCGCGAGCAGCCTCGGGCGCGCCGCCCGCGCGGCGAGGGCCGCTCCGGAGCCCGCCGGGCGCGTCGGCAAGGGGCGCGCGCGGGGGGGGAGCATTCTCGCGAGGGCGAGCAGCGCGGCCAGTACGAGCCAGTCGATTGCGCGCAGGCCCCAGACCTTGCCGAAGCGGCTTTCGAGCGTGTTTTCGATCACGTCGGCTTTCAGCGAGCGCCACAGCGACACGCCCGCGGCCGAGGCTCCCTGCAGGAGGATGCCGAGCACGCTCACGACGAGGCCCAGCGCGATCGCAAACAGGAGCAACCTGCCGAGCCGGACCGCGAAGGCCTGTGCCGCGGCATCCCACGCGGGATCCTCGCTCTCCACTGCGGCGATGCCCCGGCGCCAGGCCAGCAGCGCGAAGCCGAGGCCTCCGATCAGCAGCGCGATCGAGAGGTAGTCCAGCGCGCGCACGACGCCGAAGGCGACGGTCGTGACGTGGCCGCTGCGGTTGGCGGCGATCAGGCCGGCGACGGTTACGCGCGGCGCCGCGCCGGCGTGGCCGATGTTGAAGACGAGGCCGCCGTAGACGATGTGCGTGTCGGCGGAGATCACGCGGTAGGTCGCCGTGTAGGTGCCGTCGGCCAGGCCCGGGCGCAGGCCCACGCCCAGCCAGTGCTCGTTGCCGTCGGGATGGGAGACGTCGAGGTCGTCGACCTCCGCGCCCTGGGCGTCGTATACGCGCACGGCGCCGAGCGTGCCGCCGACGTTCTGGTTGAACTCGAATATGACCTCCTGCGGCTGGCGCGCCACGGTCGCGCCGGCCTGCGGCGAGGTTCCAAGCAGCTGCGCGTGCGCCCACGCCGAGGGCGCGCCGGCGAGGGCCGCCACACAGGCGAGGACGACGGCAAGCGAGGCGCTACGACGACTCATACGGCCCCTCTTCGTTCGCGTGGATCGGAAGGCTCCTGCGGCGAGCCGCTCCCGCGCCACGCGCGGAGAGGGCTACGCCGCTGCTGAAGCGCCCGGCGGCGGGCGCACGGCCAGCGAGCGGCCCATCAGCAGCGGCCCGCGCGGCATCTGGCAGGCGCCCACCGGCAAGCGGGCCGAGCGCTGGCGTGTGCGGCTGCGGTGCACGTGCGAGGGCGCCGCGAGCGCTACCAGCAGCGTCTGCCCTGGATAGCGCGGCGCGAGCAGGCTGCAGGCGATCAGCAGCGCCGGCGCGAGCACGAGCAGCCCTTTGGCGTCGAGGCCGCCCCGGCGGGCGAGCACAACCAACGCGGCCAGCGCGAGGGCCGCCGCGGCCCGCCTGCTGCGGAGTGCGCTGAGCTTCACCTGTAGCCGCAGATTAGCGCCCCGCAGCGGCGCGCGAGTCGTCCCGCGCGCTCACGCCGGTGTGGATGCGGGCGCTCAGGCCAGCGCGGTGACGGGGCCGCGCGCGGCGACGGTCACCTCGGTGCCAGCGGGCAGCGCATGCTGGCCGAGCACGCGGGCGAGGAGAAGCTCCGTCGCGCCGGGCGTCTCGGGCCGGATCTCGAGGAGGGCGTCGTGACCGTAGTAGCGGCACTGCTCGACGCGTCCGTGGAGACCGGGCTGATCGCCGCCCTCGCGGGGGCGGACCTCGAGCTGCTCGGGTCGCACGACCACGGCTCCGGCCGCGTGCGCGGGCGGAGCGCGCTCGGCGCGCAGCGCGAGCGTGCCGAGCGGGGTCACGGCGGCGCCGGGGGCGAAGTCGGCGGGGATCACGTTGACCGCGCCGAGGAAGCTGGCGAGGCGCTCGTCGGCGGGGCTCTCGTAGAGCTCGGCGGGTGCGCCCTGCTGAACGATCGATCCGTCGCGGAGCACCGCTACGACGTCGGCCAGCGAGAGGGCCTCCTCCTGGTCGTGCGTGACGAGCACGGTTGTCACCCCCTGCGCGCGCAAGAGCGCGTGGACCTCCTCGCGTACGTGGTTGCGCAGCGTGGCATCGAGCGAGGAGAAGGGCTCGTCGAGCAGCAGCGCGTCGGGTCGTCGCGCGAGTGCGCGTGCGAGCGCTACGCGCTGCTGCTCGCCCCCGGAGAGCTGGTGCGGGAGCCTGCCTGCGAGACCGGCGATACCGACCATCTCGAGCAGCTCCGCGACGGTGCCGCCGCGGCGCTCGCGACGTGAGAGCCCGAAGCCGACGTTGGCCTCGACGGTCATGTGCGGGAACAGCGCTCCCTCCTGCGGCACGTAGCCGATCCCGCGCTGCTCGGGCGGGAGATAGCTGTGGCCGTCGTCGAGCGTGCGCTCGCCGAGCGCGACGCGCCCGCGCTGCGCCCGCTCGAAGCCGGCGATCACCCGCAGCAGGGTCGTCTTGCCGCAGCCAGAGAGACCGAGCACGGCGGTCAGCGAGCCGGCCGGGACCTCGAGGTCGACGCCCTCGAGCACGGGGCGCTTGCCATAGCCCTTGACGAGACCCTCGACGAGCAGGCTGCTCATGCCCGCCGCGCTCCCGCTCGCGGGGTCATGCGGCGGCTGAGCAGATAGACGGGCACGGCGGAGATCGCGACCATCACGGCCGCATACGGTGCGGCGGCGCCGTAGGAGAAGTCGCTCGTGTAGGCCCAGAACTGCGTCGCGAGCGTGTTCACACCGGTGGGGTGCAGCAGCAACGTCGCGGTGAGCTCGGTCGCAGAGGAGATGAACACGAGCGCGAAGGCCGCGCGCAGCCCGGGTGCGATCAGCGGCAGCGTGATCCGCATCCACGCGCTCAGCGGCCCGCGGCCGAGTGATCGCCCGACCTCCTCCAGGCGCGCGGGTGCCTGGACCATCGCGGCCCTCACTGCTACGACCGCGAGCGGCAGGAACAGGATCGCGTAGGCGACGATCAGCTCGAGCGCGCTCTGATAGAGGCTCAGCGCATAGCGCACGCTGAACGACACGAGACCGAGCGCCACGACGAGCCCGGGGAGCGCCATCGGCAGATAGGCCACACGCTCGATCAGCAGCGTGAGCCGGTTGCGGTGGCGGATCGAGAGCGTCGTCAGGGGTATCGCCAGCGCGGTCGCGAGCACGGCCGCGGCGGCGCTGAACTCGGCCGTGTGGGCGAGCGCGCCGAGGATCGAGGCGGACGGGAGCGTCGTCGAGCTCCCGCGCGCCATCCAGTAGACGAGCGCGTACAGCGGGACGCCGAGCGCGGCAGCGCAAAGCGCCGTCAGCGCGGCGAGGACCGGAACCGTGAGGCGGCCGAGCGGGACGCGGGAGACCGGCCGCGCGACGCCCGTCCCGGAGCGCCAGCCGCGCGGGGCGCCGCCGAGCAGCAGCTCGCCGAGGAGCGCGGCGACGCACAGCGCCACCAGCACGAGCGAGAGAACACACGCCGCGACAGCGTCGAAGCCGAGCTGGAACTCGGTGAAGATCTCGACGGTGAAGGTGCGGTACTGCGTGATCTCGAACGCGCCGTACTCGGCGAGCAGGGCGAGCGTGACGAGCAGGCAGCCGCCGAGCACCGCCAGGCGTATCTGGCGCATGGTCACGCGCCAGAACGTCCGCCAGCGACCGAGGCCGAGGCTGCGCGCCGCCTCCTCCAGCCCGGCATCGACGTTCGCGAGCGCGGTGGCCGCGGGGAGGTAGACGAGCGGGTAGAGGGACAGCGTCATCACCAGCACCGCCGCCCAGTAGCCGTGCAGGGAGTGGTCGATCGACACCCAGCCGAAGCCCACGACGAAGTCGGGGATGCCGAGCGGGAGCACGAGCAGGACCGCCCACAGGCGGCGCATGGGGATCGCGGTGCGCTCGACGCACCACGCCGCGCCGACGCCGAGCACGGCGCACGCGACGGTGCAGGCCAGGCCCAGGCGCACGGTGTTCCACAGCAGCACCGCGACCTCGTGCCTGAAGAGCAGCCGCCTCACCTCGCCCCAGCCGGACTGCTGGGCCTGCACGATCACGAACACCAGCGGCAGGAGCACGAGCGCGACCGCGAGCGCGGCGCCCGCGGCGCTCGCCAGCGGCCAGCGCCGCCATCCCGAGCGTGTGCGCGCGAAGCGCCTGGAGAGGGGTTGGCTGGGGGTGAGCGTGCTCATCCGGTTCGCCTACAGCAGGCCGAGCTTCTGCTCGAGGCTGAGGGCCGCGCTGCCGTCGCCGAGCTCGGCGGGCGTCAGCGGGGCGGGGTGAAACGAGGACAGCGCGGGCAGCGCCGCGGACGCCGCGACGCCCGGCCGAAGGGGGTACTCGTAGCTGTGGGAGTGGGCGATCACCTCCTGGCCGGCGCGGCTCACGAGGAACGCGAGGAAGCGCTGCGCGAGCGTCTTGTGGGAGCTCGACGCGAGCACCGCGGCGCCGGAGACGTCGAGCACCTCGCCCACGTCGCCGGGGTTGAAGTAGTGCAGCGCGGAGTGCGTGGCGCTCGCGCCGAGCTCGCTGCGCAGGCGGTACCAGTAGTAGTGGTTGATCGGCGCCAACTCGCTCTCGCCGTTGTTCACCTGGGTGACGGCGGTCTCGTTGTCGGGATAGATCGTCGCGTTGGATGCCAGCCCCTTCAGCCAGCGTTCGGCCGCGGGCTGCCCGTCGATTCGCACGACCGCGGTGACGAGCGGCTGGAAGTCGGTCTCCGAGGGGGCGAAGCCGACCTTGCCCTTCCACCTCGGCTGGGCGAGTTCGAGGATCGAGCCCGGCAGGCTGGCGGCGCGGAGCTCGGAGGTGTTGTAGACGAGCGCCGACACGCGCGCCGAGACGCCGACCCACTCGCCCGAGGCGGAGCTGTAGCGGGCGGGCACGGCGCTGAGCGTGGAGGGCGCCACGCGGGCGAGCGCGCCGTGCTCGCGCAGGCTTTCCAGCACCGGCGTGTTCTCGCTGTAGAACGCGTCCGCCGGAGAGTTGGCGCCCTCCTGCAGGATCTGGTCGCCGAGCGAGGCCTCGTCGCCGGAGCGCACTTCGACCTTGATCCCCGTCTGCCGTTCGAACGCGGCTACGAGCAGCGCGGTGGTCTGTTCGTGCTGGCCGCTGTAGAGCGTGATCGCCCTGCCGCCGGCCGAGCCGCAGGCGGAGAGAAGCGGCAGCGCCATGGCCAGCAGCGCGATCGTGACGGCGGGGAGTGGAGGGCGCAACGCGTAAATCCGATCTATGCGGTCGGGATGGGACAGGAAGGTAGCACAGCGATTAGGGTTGCCTAATACGTTCGGCGCGGCCCGCACGACCGACGAATAGGCGAGAATCAAGCTATGCACGTAACCGCGAAGGCCGACTATGCGGTGCGAGCGGTCGTCGAGCTCGCCGACAGCAGCCAGCAGTCGCCCCGCAAGGTCGACTCGGTGGCGCAGGCGCAGCACATCCCCGTGTCGTTCCTCGAGAACATCCTCACGCAGCTGCGCTCGGCCGGCGTCGTGCGAAGCCAGCGCGGTCCGGAAGGCGGCTACTGGCTCGCCCAGCCGGCGGAGGAGCTAAACCTCGCGACCGTGATCCGCGCGGTCGAGGGCCCGCTCGTGGGGGTGCGCGGCCAGCCGCCCGAGGAGATCGACTACGTGGGCTCTGCGGAGAGTCTCAAGCAGGTGTGGATCGCGGTGCGCGCGAACCTTCGCAACGTGCTCGAGCACGTGACCGTCGCCGACGTGGCCGCGGGGAGGCTGCCCAAGGAGGTGCTCGCGCTGACGCGCGCCGAGGAGGCATGGGCGGCACGCTGAGTCGCGGCTGCGGCGCGCGCCTCCACTTTACGAAAACGGGCGACCTGTTCGAGCCCGAGACGTGACGTGGATATATGTCACGCAACCGTACGTCGTATTCGGTACTCTGTAAAGCGCATGAAGGGTAATGCGCGCCGCCAAACGCGGTCCGCGTACAGCGGCTGCTCCGACCGCTCATCCAAGGAGATCGCATCCGATGCCAGCACCGTCCTCAGCCGTGCCCACCGCCGCCCCCGCCGACGCGTCTGAGGCGATCGAGGTGGTGGCCGGCTCCGAGAGCCGGGACGTGAAGTTCTCGCTCGAGCTGACCCAGGACCAGAAGGACATTCGCGACTGGGTGCATGGCTTCGCGCTCGACGTGGTCCGCCCCGCGGCGCACGAGTGGGACGAGAAGGAGCAGACGCCGTGGCCGATCATCCAGGAGGCCGCCAAGATCGGCCTGTACGGGTTCGAAGGGCTCGCCCAGTTCTTTGCCGATCCCAGCGGGCTGACGCTGCCGATCGTTAACGAGGAGCTGTTCTGGGGAGACGCTGGTATCGGCATGTCGATCATGGGCACCGCGCTGGCGGTGGCGGCGATCTTCGGCCAGGGCAGCGGCGAGCAGATCGGGGAGTGGATCCCGCGCTGCTTCGGCACGGCCGAGGACGTCAAGGTGGCGGCGTTCTGCGCGTCGGAGCCGAACGCCGGCTCGGACGTCTCGGGCCTGCGCACGAAAGCCAAGTTCGACGAGGCGGCGGGCGAGTGGGTGATCAACGGGCAGAAGGCGTGGGCGACGAACGGCGGCATCGCCGACGTGCACGTGATCATCGCGACCATCGATCCCGAGCTCGGCGCGCGCGGGCACGCGGCGTTCGTCGTTCCGATGAGCGAGGCAAAGGGCATCTCGCAGGGCGCAAAGGTCTCAAAGCACGGCCTGCGCGCCTCACACACCTCCGACGTCTACCTCGACGACTGCAGGGTTCCGGCCGAGTACGTGCTCGGCGGCAAGGAGAAGCTCGACGAACGGCTCGCGCGCGTGCGCGAGGGCAAGCGCAGCAACTCACAGGCCGCGATGCAGACCTTCGAGTCCTCGCGGCCGACGGTCGGCGCACAGGCGCTCGGGATCGCCCGCGCCGCCTACGAGTACGCGCTCGCCTACGCCAAGGAGCGCGAACAGTTTCAGCGCAAGATCATCGAGAACCAATCCGTGGCGTTCACGCTGGCGCGGATGAAGATGGAGATCGACGCGGCCCGCCTGCTCGTCTGGCGCGCCTCATGGATGGGACGCAGCGGCGTGCGCTTCGAGAACGCAGAGGGCTCGATGAGCAAGCTCAAGGCCGGCGAGGTGGCGGTGTGGGTCACCGAGCGCGCGATCCAGATACTCGGCGGCAACGGCTACACGCGCGAGTACCCGGTCGAGCGCTGGCACCGCGACGCGAAGATCTACGACATCTTCGAGGGCACCGCCGAGATCCAGCAACTCGTGATCGCAAGGGCGATCTCGGGCATGCACATCAACTAGCTCTGCCGCGCCGAGGGCCGCTTATCGCCGAGGCTCCCGCCACATGGGCCACATTCTTGGCCCCCACGGCAACCTCAGCTCACCCGCGACGCGGAAGCCGTGACGGGCGTAGAAGTCGATGTTGCGTTCCTTGCTGGACTCCAGGTAGGCCCCCACGCCATCGGCGTCGCACCGCTCGAGCACGGGTAGGAGGGCGGCCGAGCCGAGGCCCTGCCCCTGCGCCACGGGCTCGGTGCCGAGGACTGCCAGATACCAATGCGGAGGCTCGGCCGGATGCCTGCGCTCGATCCCCAGCAGTCCGGTCACCGACAGAGGGAGCCGCGCGGCCAGCCGCGGGTGGGCGATGCGACGCACGATCTCGAGATCCTCGCGCCAGGTCGTGCGCCAATGGTTGGGCGGCGCCCACAGCGCGGCGCTGGCACGGTCGCTGGTGATCCAAATCTCCTCGTGAACGAGCAGTTGGCGAAGCCGCGCACCGTGAAAGCCCTCGAGCACACCCCCGCGCAGCCGTGAGGGCGGGCAGGACCATTCGGCCACCGGGTCGTCCATGAAGGCTCGCGCGAGCGCTCCTGCCAGTACCGGAAGATCGGCTGCGACGGCGCGGCGCACCTCCACGCTGCCGACTCTACACGCGGCCACTACGTGTCGGTATCGCGCCGGTCGCTATCGCGCCGGTCGCATCGCGCGCGTGATATCGCGTCGGTCTGCGTCGCGCTGACAGAGGCCCCAACCGGGCCGCGGCTACCAGGCCTGGCCGACGCCGCAGTGCGGGCAGTGCACCGTCGTCGAGACGGGCGCGACGAAGAGGTAGCCGCATTCGCAGCTGTAGGCGGCCTGATCGATCGGTCCGCCCGCCTCGCGCGCGCGCTGGACGTCGGGGTCCGAGGCCCGGACTGGGTCCGAGGCCCGGACCGCGCCGCTCGCTGGCGCGAGCTTTCGGGCTGCGACGACGGCGAGCAGCGCCTCTCCCCGCCGGCCGCGCTGGAGGCGGCGGCCGCGAGGCTCGCGGAGCGTGTGGGGAAGTCTCGGTCTCATCGCCGCTTAATACAACGTTCCCGCGCTCGAAAGGTTTCGGTCCGTTCCCGCTCGCAAGAGGTTTCGGCCCGCAACCATAGATTCCTTGTCGGCGGCGAAACGAGAACGCTGTAGCTCCACGGAGGCGCGGGGGACTTTGAGATACTTGGGCCGATGAACCCCGCGCGCAAGCGAACGGTGCGTCTGGTCGTGGCGCTGACCGCAGCCGTGGTGCTCGCCAGCGCGCTGATCTACACGAGCTTCAGCGCAGCGAGCCCTGCTCTCTCGCCCAGCCAGCTCGTCCGTCAGGCTCAGCCCGGACGCAGCTACCAGGTCACCGGAACCGTGACGGCGGGATCGGTGCGCCGCACGGGCGAAGTGCTTCACTTCAGCGTCGAGGATCGCGCCGGCGGAACGGTGATCCCGCTCTCCTACACGGGTACGGTCCCCGACCCCTTCCACCAAGGCCGCGAGGTGATCGTGACCGTGCAGAAGCAGGGCTCGAGCTATGTCGGCGAACGCAACTCGCTGATCACGAAGTGCCCATCCAAGTACAAAACGGCCCCGGCCGGCGAGAACCAGAATTCCTGAGTGTGCCCTCGCGCGGCGAGCCAGGGCGGAGCTAGGCGCTGATGGCAGGGCTCGGTTTCGCCTGCCTGCTGCTCGCGCTCGGCGTGTGCCTGTACGGCATCGGCGCCTCGCTGTACGGCGTTCGCAGCGGCCGCGTAGAGTTCTCCGAGTCGGGGCGCCGCGCGGTCTACGCGCTCGCGGGCATCCTCACCGTCGCCTTCGCGGTGCTCGAGGTCGCGTTCCTGCGCAACGACTTCACGTTCAACACCGTCGCCGACACCTCCAGCCGCACGACCCCGGCCTTCTATCGCGCGGCGGCGGTGTGGTCCTCGCAGGAAGGCTCGCTGCTGCTGTGGGCATGGCTGCTGTCGCTGTGGTCGAGCCTCGCTCTGTTCCTGACGCGCCGGCGGATGCGCGACGTCGCGGCCTACGCGACCGCGATCCTGCTCGGCCTCGGCGGCTTCTTCGTGGCCCTGATGGTCTTCTACGCCAACCCGTTCGCGACGACCCGCCCGGCGCCCGCGGAAGGCGTCGGGCTCGATCCGCTGCTGCGCTTCCCCACGATGATGATCCACCCGCCGATGCTCTACTCGGGTTACACGCTGTGCACGATCCCGCTCGCGTTCGGGATGGGCGCGCTGCTCGCGCGACGCGTGGACGCCGACTGGATCAAAGCGATCCGTCGCTTCTCCTTCGCGGCGTGGCTGTTCCTGGGCGCCGGCATCCTGCTCGGCGCGCGCTGGTCCTACTCGGAGCTCGGCTGGGGCGGCTACTGGGGCTGGGACGCGGTCGAGAACGCTTCTCTGATGCCGTGGCTGACCGGCACCGCGTTCCTGCACTCGCTCATGATCCAGGAGAAACGGGGGATGCTGAAGGTGTGGAACGTGAGCCTCGTGCTCGCCACCGGGACGCTCGCGGTGATGGGGACGTTCCTCGTGCGCAGCGGGATCCTCAACTCGATCCACGCCTTCGGCGGCGCGACGCTCGGCGTGCCCTTCGTCGTGTTGATCGGAACGCTGATCGCCGGCTCCATATATCTGGTGGTCTCGCGCCGCGAGATGCTGCGCTCCTCCCACCGGCTCGACTCGCTGCTCTCGCGCGAGTCGATCTTCATCGCCAACAACCTCGTGCTCGTCGGGCTGTGCTTCGTGATCTTCTGGGGCACGTACTTCCCGCTCATCTCCGAGGCGCTCACCGGCCAGGAAGCCTCCGTGGGACCGCCGTGGTTCGACCGCTACACGGTGCCGCTGGCGCTCGTGCTCGTGCTCCTGTCCGGGGTCGGCCCCGTGATCGCGTGGCGGCGCGCGACGCTCGCCAATGCTCGGCGCAACTTCCTCGTGCCTGTTCTCTGCGCGCTCGCGACGTTCGCCGTGCTCGTGCTCGCCGGCGTGCACGGCAAGCCGCTGGCGCTGGCGATGTTCTGCTGCGCGGCGTTCGTGTTCGGCAGCATCGCCCAGGAGTTCGTGCGCGGCACCCGCGCTCGAATGGCGATCGCCGGCGAGCCGGCGCCGGCCGCGCTGTTCGGGCTGATCCGCCGCAACCGTCGGCGCTACGGCGGATACGTCGTGCACGTCGGCATCGCCGTGCTGTTCGTCGGCGTCGCGGCCTCGTCGTCGTTCCAACACGCCTCCGAGCTGTCGCTCTCGCCGGACCAGTCGACGCGCGTGGGCGCCTACACGGTGCGCTACGTACGGCCGACAGCGACGATCACGCCCCGCTACGACGAGGCGCATACCGGCTCGACGCTCGCCCTGGGCGCCCAGCTCGAGGTCACGAAGGGCGGTCGCTACGTCGCGACGCTCAACCCCAGCGAGGGCTTCTATGCCTCCCAAGACGCCTCGCAGGGAACCGTCGGCAGCCTCATCGGCGGGCAGCCGGTGAGCCACGTGGCCATCAACGCGGGCATCACGCGCGACGTCTGGAGCGCGATCGCCCCCGACATCGAAGCGCCGCTGCTGCAGCGCATCGTCAAGGTCGGCAACTCGACGCTCTCCTCCGAAGAGGCGCTCGTCGCGATCGGCTATTTGGCGCGGGCCTACTTGAGGAGCCCGCCGCCGGCGCAGTTCCACTTCATCGTCTCGCCGCTCGTGATGTGGATCTGGATCGGCGGCCTGATCGTCTTCGGCGGCGGGCTGATCGCGATCTGGCCGGCGCCGAGCACTGTCCGCCGGCGTGCAGCCGCCCGCGCACGTGCCCGCGCCGTGCGAGGCCTGGCGCGCGTGTGAGGCGCGCGCCGGCTCGCGAACGTGGCCGTCGTGATCGTCCTGCTGATCGTGGTGCTGCTCGCGCTCGTCGTCGCCGTGGTCGGCGCACCGCTGCGCGCACGCGCGCGCTCTGAGCTCCCCGCCGGGCAGCGGCCAGGCGCGGTGGAGCAGCCGGGGGCGGACGCCGATGGCGAGGAGCAGGCGCTACTCGCAGAGCTGCACGCCGCCCGCGAGGCCAAGTACCAGGAGATCCGCGACGCCGAGCTCGACTACCGGACGGGAAAGCTATCGCGGGAGGACTTCGACGCGATCGACGCCGCTTTGCGGGCCGAGGCGATCGAGATCCTGGACCGGCTGGAGGCGGCTCAGGAGGGCCGGCGGGAAGTAGGCGGCGAGGAGATCACGCCCACTTGAGCAGCACGATCGCGTTCACGAAGAACAGGATCGCGAACAAGATCGTCCAGCGGTTGAGGTTGCGCTCGACGAGCGAACCTCCGCCCAGCGGCCCCGTGCCGCTGCCCACCCCGAACGCGCCCGAGAGGCCGGAGTCCTTGCCCGAGTGCATCAGCACCAGGAAGATCACGATCACGGCGATAATCACCTGCAGCACCGAGAGAACCGCTTCCACGGCAGAGAGGGTAGCGACTTTCGCTTGTCCGGCGCGCAGGAGTACGACCCGAGGGCGGCGAACACGCGTCCGTGGCGAGCGGACGGCCGTACGGCGCATGCAGGCAGGCTGCGAGCGCCGTCGGGCGCTCGCGCAGGGCAGTCGCGCTGCGCCTCTCCGGGCAGCACCGCGGCGCGTTCTGCAGCCACGAGCGGGCGATTTCGCGCCAATTGCGACCTTCCGCTCGCAATATCGCTAGTTTGCCTGCGCTCGCGGTCCGATGAAAACCCGTCCAGAGGACGACGAGTGCGATTACGAATCCTTTACGGATTCCTGTTTCGCTGCCGATATGACTTCCGGTGGGCGTATCCCGCGTTTGTGGGCATGCTGCCGACCACGACGAACTGGGATGACCCCGACATGAACAGCCCCCGCGTATGCCGCCGATGAGCGCCGCCCGTCGCCGGGCACTGCGTGCAGTCCTTTCCGCCCTCGCAGGCGGCGGGTTGACGGCTGCAAGCCTCGGCGTCGCCCCGCTCGAAGGGGCGCTCGCGTCGCAGGGCGCCGAAACGGCCACCGAAGGCACGACGACGACCACGCCGGCGCCCGAAAGCGAAACCGGCTCGAGCACCACAGGCACTTCCACGACGACAACCACGGCGCCGGAGCCGACCACGCCGCAGTCGACGACGCCCCAGCCCGCGCCCGCGGCGGCTCCGACCACGACGACCACCGCCCCGACCGCCACCACGACCGCGCCGCAGGCCACGACGCCGGCCCCGGCGCCCGCGCCGACCGTCGTCCTTCGCCGCCGCCAGCGCGTGACCGCCGGCAAGGCGCCGTCGAAGAAGCCGAGCAAGAGCACCAGCGCAACCGGCAAGGCGAAGAGCAAGGCTGAAGCAGGAGCCAACAACGTCGCGCTCTCGCCTCAGCTGATCGCGGCGCAGGCGAACGCGCTCGCGTCCTCGGAGGCGTCGGTGCAGGCGCTGGACTTCTATCGCATCCCGCTCTTCCTGCTCCCGATCTACAAGGCGGCTGCCACGCAGTACGGAGTCCCGTGGCAGATCCTCGCGGCGGTGAACGAAATCGAGACCGACTACGGCACGGACCTGTCCGTGTCGAGCGCCGGAGCGGTGGGCTGGATGCAGTTCATGCCGGCGACCTGGCTCCAGTACGGCGTCGACGCGCTCAACTCCGGTTACGCCGACCCCTACAACCCCGTCGACGCGATCTTCGCCGCTGCGCGCTATCTGCGCGCGGCTGGCGCCTCGACGAACCTGCAGGCTGCGATCCTCGCCTACAACCACTCTCAGGAATACGTCAGCTCGGTCCTGCTGCGCGCGAAGCTGATCTCGACCTACCCGCAGTCCGTGATCGCCGCGCTCACCGGCCTCGTCGACGGCCGCCTGCCGGTGACGGGCAAGCACGTCTCCTGGGTTGCGCTCCCGACCGCCGGCGCCTCCGCGGCCAGCTCGAGCGCGACCGCGGTCCCCGCCCCGGCGGTCTCGGCTGCGAGGCCCGGCGCGGTGACTGCCACGCCAGGGTCCTCGGTGGCTCCCACGCCCGCTGCCGCGGCGGCGCGCGGGACGGTCCTGCCGACTCAGTTCGACGAACTCACGAGCGCGCCGAACGCTCATGTCGTTGCCGTGCAGAACGGGCGCGTGATGCAGATCAGCTCCTCGCGCAAGCTGGGGCGCTACATCGTCGTGCGCGACGTCTACGGCGACGTCTTCACGTACGCGGGTCTCGGCAGCATCGCACCCACATACGAGCTGCCGAAGGCCAGCGCAGGGAGGATCGCCTCGCCGCTGGTTGAAGTCGCGGCTAGCGCGGATCCGGCGCCGGCGCAGGCGGCAAGCGCCGGCGTGCAGACGCCTTTGACCCTGCACGTCAAGAAGCCCGCGCGCGCGACCTCCTCGAGCGCCGGCCAGGCGAGCCAAGGCATTGAAACGACCGAAGGCTCGGTGGGCAGCAAGGTGCGCCTGTTCGCCCACCCGGGCAATCCGGACGCTCGCGCCGCGGCGAAGGTCGATGCCGCCAACCGCGCCCGGCTCGCACGCCAGACCAGGCCGTTGGCGCTCAAGCGCGGCTCCGTGATCGCTGCAGGGACCGTGCTCGGCAAGGTCTCGGTGCCCGCCAACGCGCGCGATGGCCACCTCCGTTTTGCGATCCGCCCGGCTGGCGACACGAGCACGGTGGATCCCGGCACGGTGCTCGCCAACTGGGCACAGCTGCAGGCCGCGCTGCACCCCCAGGGCGCGAAGGCCGAAGACGCCCTCCTCGGCGCGACCGCCTCGGACGTGTTCCTGATGTCGAAGGCCGAACTGCAGCGCACGGTGCTCTCGGACCCCGACATCTCGATCTACGCCTGTGGACGCCACGACATAGCCTCCGGGGCGATCGACCGTCGAGTGCTCGCAGTGCTCGCGTTCCTCTCGCGCAGCGGCCTACAACCCACGGTCACCGCGCTGCGCTGCGGCCAGGGGCCGGTCACGCCGTCGGGCGCCGTGTCGGCCGCCTACCAGGGCAACGCGCTTGAGATCTCCGCGGTCAACGGCACCCCGGTGGCCGGGCACCAGGGCGCGGGCACGGTCACCGATCTGGCGATCCGCACGCTGCTTACCCTGCCAAGCGAATTCCTGCCGAAGTCGATCCTCAGCCTGATGCGCTACCCGGGCGCATCGAGCACGCACTCCTCGCCCGCCTACTGGAACCGGATCAGGCTCGAATTCGCACCCGCGGTCGCACACGTCGCGGTGACGCCCTCGGCGGCCGGTGCGGCGGCGCATTCGGCGCACTCGTCGAAGCTCGCCGCCGTGCCGCTGATTGGCACGGGCTCCCTCAGCGGCGACCAGTGGGAACAGCTGATCCAGCGCATAGCCGCGCTGCCAGCGCCGACCGTCGCGCGCAAGGCGAGCTCCGCGGCGATCCCCGACCCCAAGCACCACTAGCGCCCGCTCCACGCGGGGCGCTCAGCGCGCCAGGCGTGCGAACGCGTAAGCCATGGCAGGCGTCCGACCGGGCTCCTGTTTCCGAGCCCGGGTCGCCTCTCGAGGCCGGCGTCAGCCCGTTTCGCCCGCCTGTCCTGCCGGAGGCAGGGTGCCCCCGGCGGCGGCGCCCGGCGTTCCGGGAACGGCGCCCGTGCTCGGGTGGCGGTAGGTGCTGCGTAGGTCGCTCGAGCACTTGCTGATCGCGACTTTGAACTGCGGGCTGGTCGTATCCAGGCCCTTGGTGCCGAAGACCGGCCCCGAGCCTGATGTGTTCGGTTCGGACACGTTCACGCCGTTGGCTCGCATGCAGGCTGCGAATTTCCTCAGCGCCACCCGGAAGGCCGGCGAGCGCAGCCGTCCGAATCCGCGCGTTCCGCCGCTCAGCCGAGCCCCGGCGCGGCACTTATTCAGCGCCGCTTCGTACTGCGCGCGGCTGACGCCGGCCGGGAGGTGAAAGCCGCCCGCGCCGCCCAGGAACCCGCCACCCGGCCGCTGCCCGGCGGGACGCTGGGGCAGCGTGACGCCGTTCTTGGCCAGGCATTCGCGCAGCGCTGCAAAGCGGCTTGCGAGCGACTTCGGCGTGGGGCTGCCGGTCGTGCTCGGCGCCGTCGCCGAGGCGGCGCTCGCTGATTTACTCGACGAGCTGCCGCATGCCGAGAGCGCGACGGCCATGACGGCCATGAGTATGAGGATCAGCACGGCGCTCGCGGCCCTGCGTCTGCTCGTGTGGATCTGGGGCATCGGGTTCCTTTTCTGGGGTTCTTGTCTCGCTTCGGACCGTCCTCGATTGCGGGGACGGTCCACCATTAAGTCTCTAACCGGGCCCGAACAGCGCCGGTCCGCCCCCGCCTCCTGCTCCTCCTCCCGAGCTTGTACGGGCGCCGGAGCTCGACCCGCCCGAGCCACCAGAGCCTCCTGAGCTTCCCGGGCCTCCGAACAGGGAGGCCAGGCCGCCCGTGCCCGAGCCGGCGGCCCCGACGCGGATCGCTTCTGCGGTGACCGCTCCGCTCGAGCCTGCCGAGCCCGTGACGACCACGGTTTCGCCGGGGTGGATCGCCTTGACGCTGGAGCCGACTGTCTTCGTCACCGTCGAGCCCCGCGAGGTCAACACCTTGATCGTGTTGCCTTCGGTGTTGGTCACGTACAGCGTCGAGCCGTCGATGAAGGCGACAGTTCCCACTGTCGCCCCTCCCGCGCCTGCGCCGAACGCGCCCGCCGCGCCGGCGCCCGCCGCGCCGCCCGCGCGCGTCCCGCCGGCTGCGCCTCGCAGGGCCGCGAAGCGGGAGGCGAGGCCGGCAGTACTCGAGGTCGAGCTGCTCGAGGTCTGTCCCTTCTCCACGAGCACGCCGCCGATGAACCCGCAGGCGACCAGCAGAACCGCCATCAGCGCCAGCGGCAAGGGCGTCAGCAGCCGCCGGCGCGGGCGTCGCGGGAGCTCCTCGGGCTCCTCCAGCCAGTCGTCCTCCTGCTCCTCGGTGGGCTCGTAGGGCAGCGTCGGCGGCTGTGCCGGGGAGTCCTCGGCGACGGCGGCCTGCGCAGGGGGCTCCTCGTTGGACATCACGGGCTCCTGATCGGTGAAGGGGGGCGGCTCACTCAAAGCGCAGCGCCTCTATCGGTCGCAGTGTGGCGGCACGCGCGGCGGGATACGTGCCGAAGAACAGCCCGGAGAGCGCCGCCGCGCCGAAGGCGAGGGGCAGGGAGTAGGCGGCGATCTGGGGCTGCACGCCGGCGATCTTGAACTGGCTGCCGACTACGCCGAGGAGCACACCCGCGAAGCCCCCGATGAGGGACACGAGCAGGGCCTCCGTGAGGAACTGCGTGAGGATGTCGCTGCGCCTCGCGCCGATCGCCTTGCGGATGCCTATCTCGCGCGTGCGCTCGGTCACGGACACCAGCATGATGTTCATCACGCCGATCCCGCCGACGAGCAGCGAGATCGCGGCGACCTCGCCGAGGAGCGTCGTAAAGACGCTGCTGGTGGAGCTCGAGGCTTCCAGCAGCGATCCCTGGTTCAGCACCGAGAAGCCCGGTTCGGAGGTGTTCTTGACCTTGTGGCGTTCCTCGAGGATCTGAGAGACCTCCGATTCGGCGGCGTTGAGCGTCGACGAGGAGGTGCCCTCGACGGTTATCGAGCTGATCGCCCCGTAGCCTGCGAGCGTGTCCTGCACGGTGGTGATCGGCGCCATCACGACGTCGTCCTCGTTGGTTGCGCCGTTGGACCCCTTGGATGCCAGGACCCCGACGACCTCGAAGTTGTTGCCGTTGACCTTGATCGTCTGGCCGACTGCAGTCTGTCCGGAGAAGAGTTCCTGATCGACCGTCTGGCCGATGATCACCACGCGCTGGTGGCGGCTGACGTCTTGGGAGGTGAAGGAGGCGCCTTCGGCGATCCTGTAGCTGTGGGCGGTCACGTAGGAGGGCGTGGTGCCCACGAAGGACGAGGGTTCGTAGCTAGAGCTGCCGAAGACGAGTTTGACGCCCGCGGCGTTGACGACCGGCGAGGCGCTCTTGACGTCCGGGGCAAGGCTCCTGTTCTGCAGCGCTTCGGCGTCTGCCTTTGTCAGCGAGATGCTGCTCGAGGTGTTCGCGCGGGCCCCGCCGCGGAAGCCGTTGGTCTCGACGACCAGTACGTTCGTCCCAAGGCTGTTGATGCTCGACTGCACGGCCTTCGAGGAGCCGTTGCCGACCGCGATCAGGACGATCACCGAGGCCACCCCGATCGTCATCCCGAGGATCGTCAACCCCGAGCGCAGCTTGTTCGTGGTGATCCCCTCCCAGGCTATGCGCAGCGTCTCGCCGCCGATCATGCCTGCCCCTCGAGCACTTTCGCTGCGGCGCTCGAATGCGCCGCCTTCAGGCTCTGGTAGACGGCCGGGGGGTCCTGCACCCCTCGCAGCCGCCGATCTTCGACGATCTTCCCGTCGCTGAGCCTGATAACCCGCTTGGCCTGGGCGGCGATGTCCGGCTCGTGGGTGATCAGCACGACCGTTCGGTGTTCCGCATTCAGGCGCGAGAAGATCCGCAGCACGTCCTCGCTGGCACGAGAGTCGAGGTTCCCCGTGGGCTCATCGGCGAGGATCAGCGAAGGGTTCGTGACGACCGCTCTGGCTACCGCGACCCTCTGCTGCTGGCCGCCGGAGAGCTCGGAGGGCTCGTGGTGCAGCCGGTGGGCCATGCCCACCGCCGTGAGCGCCGCGGAAGAGCGGCGGCGTCGCTCGGTGCGGCCGACACCTGCGTAGGAGAGCGGCAGTTCAACGTTGGCGATCGCGCTCGTGCGCGCGACGAGGTTGAAGCTCTGGAAGACGAACCCGATCTTGCGGTTGCGAAGGTCAGACAGGTCGTCCTCGTCCATGACGCTGACATCGGTGCCGTCGATCAGGTATCGCCCGCTGGTGGCGGTGTCGAGGCACCCGAGGATGTTCATCAGCGTGCTCTTCCCGCTCCCCGAGCTGCCCATGATCGCGACGAAGTCGCCGCGGTCGATCCGCAGCGATACCTCGCGCAGAGCGCGCACCTTGATCTGGCCGAGGTCGTAGGTCTTGGTGACATCGTCGACCTGGATGACGGCCGGGCGCCGCCGGCCCAGAGGGGAGGGGCGCTCGCCGCCCGGCGTGCGCGCGATCAGCGGCTGCTCCCGCGGAGTTCGCACGCGTGCGCGTGCGGCCGACACGCCTGAGTACCTCCATGGCCGCATCATCCGCCGCCCCTGAAGGCGAACCCGCCCGCCAATCCGGGGCCGCCAAGCCCGCCGCCCAGGCCCGATCCGGCGCGCCCGGCGAGCCTTGAGGTGATGCTCGTGGCGCTGCTCGTGCTGGCGAGCGGAATCGCGATTTCCTGTCCGGCGTTAAGCCCGCTGAGGATGATCGTCGAGCTGTTCCCGACGAGCCCGGTGACGACGCTCTGGCGGGTCTGCTTGCCGTTGTGGACCACCGTGACCGCTTTCCCGGAGATCGCGCTCGTCGGCACGTTGAGGCCTTCTTCCTGCTTGACGACCACTTCGGCCGAGGTGCTCATGCCGGGTTTGATGCTCGCGTCGCTCTGGTCGAGCTGGAAGGTCACGTCGTAGCTGACCACGCCGCTGTTGCTCGTCGAGAGCGACGCCACGTCGATGACGTGGGCGGCGAGCTTGAGGCCTTCGAGGGCTTCGACGGTCACGGTCGCCGGCTGGCCGACGTGGACGTGGACGATTTCGGACTCGCTCAACGGTACGACGAGCTCGAGGGTGCTGAGGTCGCTGAGGACCGCGAACGCCGTGCTCGAGGAGCCGCCGGTGGCGCCGGAGGCGCTGGAGCTCGATGCCGCGCCACTCGCAGCCGAGCGCCCGCTGGACGACGCTCCTCCGGCGGCGCCGCTGCCCGAGGAACCGGCCCCGGAGGAGGAGCTGGCCGTGGACGAGGCCTTGCTCGTCCCCCCGCCGGAGACCGTTTCGCCCACTTCGCCCGAGAGCGAGACGATCGTGCCGCTCGTGGGGGCGTAGAGCTTGGTGTTCGAGACGGCCTGTTCGTCGTTCTGGACGGCGAGCTTGTCGCTCCTGACAGCCGCTCTCGCCGAGGCGAGGTTGGCTTCCCGGGTGGCGGCGCTCTGTTTCGGTTTTTCGCTGCTCGCCGCCGGGGTCGTGGAGGTCGGCGTGCTCGGCGTCGTGGCGGCCGGGCTGCCCGTCCTGGCGTGCGTCGTCGTGGTCGGGCTGGTGCTCGTGCCGGTCGGGGCCGCGCCGCCGCTCGGCGAGCTCGCCGCTGGCGTCGTGCTGGCAGGTGCGCCGCCCGCCGGGGAGCTGGCGCCCGGCGAGGCTCCCGCGGCCGACGCCGTGGCCTTGCTGCTCGTCCCGGAGCCGCTGCCGGCGCTCCCCGTGGAGCTTTCGCCTTCGTCTTCTTCGAGCTGGGTGAGCGTCGCTTCGGACGCCTGCAGGGTCGCCTTCGCCTGTTCGAGCGTGACTTCGGCGCTCTGCGGGTCCAGTTCGGCGAGCAGCTGGCCGTCCGTGACCTGCTGGCCGGCGCTGACGTAGATCTTCTGCACGACGCCAGAGGTCTTGAAGCCGAGGTTGAGCTGGGTCGCCGCCTGGATGTTGCCGCTGCCCGAGACGGTCGACTGGACGACGCCCTGCTGAACCTTGACTACCCGAGTCTGGAGGGTGGCCGACTGCGAGGAAGGCCCCACGACCAGGAACGCGGCAACGATCGCTCCTGCACAAAGAGCACCCAGCGCATAGATGAGCCCGGATGGTCTTGTGCGATCGGACATCTAGCCTTTACGATGATGGTCACTGCCCATAAAAGGCGGTGAAGAAACGCTGCAAGCAGGGATAAATTCGGGTCTGCGGGCGTGGGCCCTGCCCCGCTGGCGTGACGCGAGCGGTCTGCGATGATCAGCTCCGATGTACGGCTATCGCGCAGGCGCGCTCGGTGTAACGAAGGCCCAGGCGATCGTCGTCTCGAAGGCCCAGGCGATCGTCGTCTCGCTGCTGGTCCGGGCGGAGTCCTAAAATCGGAGCTGATTTGGCAACGTCGGTAGTGCATCTCTCCGCGGTGCTGCGCAGTTCGCTGCTGGACCGGGCGGGTGACAGGCTGGGGAGGGTCCAGGACGTGATCGTGCGTCTCGCCGACGGCGGCTATCCGCCCGTCACCGGCCTGAAGGCGCGGATCGGCGGCCGCGAGCTGTTCGTGCCCGCTGACCGGATCGCCGAGCTCGGGCCGGGAGCTGTGCGACTGTCGGGAGAGAAGCTCAGCCTCGGGCGCTTCGAGCGGCGTCCCGGCGAGGTCCTGCTCGGCGCCGACGTCCTCGGGCGCAAGCTCGTCGACGTCGAGGCCGAGCCGCCGCGGCTCGTGACCGCGTATGAGATCGAGCTCGCCTGCATCGAGAGCTGGTGGCGGGTGGTGGGCCTCGATCACAGCCTTCGCGCGCGCGTGCGGCGCCTGCTGCCGCGCCGGCTGCGTGGCATGGTCGCCGACGGGCCGTTCCTCGACTGGTCCGACATGGAGCCGTTCGTCGGGCACGTGCCGAGCTCGCGACTGCGCTTCTCGCACCGCAAGCTCGCCAACCTGCACCCGGCGGAGATAGCCGATCTCGTCGAGGCCGCCTCGCACGAGGAGGGGGAGGAGCTGATCGAGGCGGTGGCGCAGAACCTGGAGCTCGAGGCCGACGTCTTCGAGGAGCTCGACGAGCACCACCAGCTCGAGTTCATCCGCGAGCGCCCCGACGCCCAGGTGGCCTCGGTGATCGCGCGCATGGCGCCCGACGACGCGGCCGACCTCGTGGTGGAGATCGATCAGGAGCGCAGGGGCCACATTCTCGCGCTCCTTCCGCACGCCCAACGCCAGCAGATCGAAGCCCTGCTCGGATACAACCCGTCGACGGCCGGCGGCCTGATGAGCCCCGACTTCGTCGCTCTGCCTCCTCAGGAGCCCGTCGCCCAAGCGCTGGAGATGGTCCGCTCGAGCACGCTCGGCGCCGGTACGCTCACGACTGTCCACCTCGTCGACCCCGATCGCCGGCTCGTCGGCTCGGCTCTGCTCGTGACGCTGCTCCGCGCTGATCCCCTGCGTCCGCTGCAGGACGTCGCCGAGCGCGAGCCAGTGTCGGTGGCGACCGACGCCGACCTGCCCGAGGTCGCGCGGATGATGACCGACTACAACCTCATCAACCTGCCCGTGCTGGACGACGGCGGGCACCTCGTGGGGGTCGTCACGGTGGACGACGTGCTGGAGCTCACGCTCCCTGCCGGCTGGCGCCGGCGCTTCGGGCTGGTACGCGACTGACGTCCGTTGCTAGGCTGAGCCAGAGGCCGCAAATGGCCCCCCTACGGGCGAGTAGAAAGGAGGCCGGCATGGATCGAGAACAGCCACGAAGTACCCAGCCGGCCGCGCGCCTGTCGGGCCAGTCCCTCCTGCCCTAGCTGTTACCGGGACCCACCCGCCCGGCCTGCCGGGGCCCCGCCCGTTCGGGGCCCACGCGCCCGCGGCCCACGCGCCGGCGTTCGCGCAGCGTGCGGCGAGACGTCGATGCCAGTCCCGCGAGCCAGGAAAGGAGGAACACCCGAATGACCGAGGACCAGACCACGCTGGCGCCTGTCCAGAGCCCGCCGGATGGCGTGCCCCCGGTCCTCGACGAGGCGCACATCGGCGACATTCGCGGCGCGCTTGGAACGATCAAGCTGAGCGACAGCGGCGAGCGCCACGGCTGGCGCTCTCGCGGGATGGCCCTGCTCGCGATCATGGGCCCGGGCCTGATCGTGATGGTCGGGGACAACGACGCGGGCGGCGTCTCTACATACGCGCAGGCGGGGCAGAACTACGGCACGAGCCTTTTGTGGGTGCTGGTCCTCCTGATCCCCGTCCTGATCGTCAACCAGGAGATGGTGATCCGCCTGGGCGCCGTCACCGGCGTAGGACACGCCCGCCTGATCTTCGAGCGGTTCGGGCGCTTCTGGGGAGCGTTCTCGGTGGGCGACCTGTTCCTGCTGAACTTCCTCACGATCGTCACCGAGTTCATCGGCGTGAGCCTCGCGCTCGGCTACTTCGGCGTGAGCAAGTTCGTGGCGGTGCCGGTCGCGGCGGCTTCGCTGGTGGCGATCACCTCGACGGGCAGCTTCCGCAGCTGGGAGCGCTTCATGTACGTCTTCGTGGGCGCGAACTTCCTCATCATCCCGCTGCTGATCCTCGCTCATCCCCGCGCGAGCGACATCGTCCATCACTCCTTCATCCCGAGCATCTACGGCGGCGCCAACTCGACCGCCGTCCTGCTGATCATCGCGATCATCGGAACCACGGTGGCGCCCTGGCAGCTGTTCTTCCAGCAGTCGAACATCATCGACAAGCGGATCACGCCGCGGTGGATCAACTACGAGCGCGCGGACACCGTGATCGGCGCGTTCGTCGTCGTGATCGGCGCCGGCGCGTTGATCGCGGTGACCGCCTTCGCGTTTGAGGGCACGCCCTATTTCGGCCACTTCTCGGATGCCGGCACGGTCGCCACCGAGCTCGGCCGGGTGCTCGGTTCGGCCGCCGGCACGTGCTTCGCGATCGTGCTGCTCAACGCCTCGCTGATCGGCGCCGCGGCGGTCACGCTCTCGACGTCCTATGCCTTCGGCGACGTGTTCGGGGCCAAGCACTCGCTCAACCGCGGGCCGCTCGACGCGAAGCTGTTCTATGGGAGCTTCGCGCTGATGGTCGCCGCCGCGGCCGGGATCGTGCTCATCCCCGGCGCACCGCTCGGCCTGATCACGACCTCGGTGCAGGCCCTCGCAGGAGTGCTGCTGCCGAGCGCGACCGTGTTCCTGCTGCTGCTCTGCAACGACCGCGAGGTGCTCGGACCGTGGTGCAATCGCCCCTGGCTGAACGCAATCGCAAGCGTGATCATCGGCGTGCTCGTGGAGCTGTCGCTGATCCTGATGGCGAGCACGCTGTTCCCCAGCGTTGACGTCACGCAGCTGTTCCTCTATCTGACGATCGCGCTGCTCGCCTGCCTGCTGGCTGCCGGGCTCTATACCCTGCGCAATCGCCCCGCGGCCAGCGTAGAAGTCGAGAAGGTCTCCAGGGAGAGGCGCAGCACCTGGACGATGCCGGCCCTGGCACTGCTCGAGCGGCCTGTGTGGTCGCCCGGCCGCAAGGCGGCCATGCTATTGCTGCGGGGCTACCTCGTGGTGGCGGTGCTGCTGCTGATCGTGAAGACAGTGCAGCTCGGCCACTGAGCCCAACCCGCCCGCGGCG
Source organism: Solirubrobacteraceae bacterium (assembly GCA_035314465.1). Lineage (GTDB taxonomy): Bacteria > Actinomycetota > Thermoleophilia > Solirubrobacterales > Solirubrobacteraceae > Palsa-744. The sequence goes on from DATFZM010000002.1 coordinate 28,513, forward strand.
CTCTATTTTGGGGAGGTGCTCCCGTTCTGGCTTTCGATCGCCGTTCTCTCGCTGGTGCAGGGGGCGATCGTCGCGGCGCCGCGGGCGCTGGCGCCGCTGCCCGCGCGCTTTCGCTCACGGCGCTGGGCGCTCGTTCCGCCGGCGTCGGTTATCGGCTTCGTGCTTGTGGCCGGTGCGGCCGAACGCGCGAGCGCCGACGGGCTGACCTACCTCGCGCTCGTCGCGGTGCCGCCGCTCGCCGCGCTCGCGCTCGCCGTGCTCGCCCGCGGCGCCCGGCCGGCGCTCGCGCTTGCCGTGCCGCTGCTGTTCGCGCTCGCCTGGGCCGACCGCGGAGCGCTTCCGGGCGAGGCCGCTGCGCTCGCGCTCTCGGCGCTCAGCTGCGTTGCGCTCGGAGTCCTGCTCGCCGCCGTCACGCCGCCGCGGTGGCTGGCCGCGGGCATCGTTGCGATGGCGATCGCGGATACCGCGCTCGTCGTGTCGGACCTTCTGCAGCGTCCCAACAACGCTCTCAACGCCGCCCATCCGGCGGCGGGGCTGCCGCGACTGCAGACCGCGGTGTTCGGCTCGGCCGTGATGGGCTATGGCGACCTGTTCGTGGCCGGCGTGCTCGGCGGCCTGCTCGCCCTCGCGCTGGGGCGCCGCGCCCAGCTGCTGGGGGCGGCGCTCACGGCGTTGCTGGCGCTGTGCTTCGACCTGCTGTTCTTCTTCGTCGACGAGCTGCCCGCCACGGTGCCCGTCGCGCTGGCGTTGATCGTCACGGTCGCCGCGCAGCGGCGGCGATCCTTTGCACCGAGATCTGCTCGTCGAGGCTCACGGCCCGCGGCTCGTCCTCGGCCAGCGCCTCGAGCTCCGGCCGCGCCGTGAGCGTTCGCGCGTTCAGCTCGATCGCGCTCGGCGCGAGCACCTCGCGGTCGGAGGCCGCGCCCGCCTGCTCGATGCGACGCACCTGCGGGATCACGCGGTGGTCGAAGGAGCCGACGGCCTCGTTGTAGGCCGAGACCGCGGAGTCGAGCTGGCGGCCGACCTTGCCGAACGGCTCCAGGAAGCGGCCCAGGCGCCGGTGCAGCTCGCGTGCGGAGTCGGCGATCTCGCGCGCGGACTCGGCGATCAGCTCCTGGCGCCAGCCGTAGTGGACGGCCCACAGGAGCCCGATCAGGGTCGTCGGAGTCGCCATCAGCACCTGCTGCTGGACGCCGTACTCGATCAGCGAGGGATCCTGCGCGAGCGCGGCCTGGTAGATGCCGTCCGAGGGCACGAACATGACCACGAACTCGGGCGTTGAGTCGAACTGGCGCTGGTAGCCCTTGGACGCGAGCTTGCCGATGTGCTCGCGCGTCTGGCGCGCGTGGCGCGCCGTGTGCAGCTCGCGCTCGTGCTCGCTCGTGCACTCCAGCGCGGACAGGTAGGCGTCGAGCGGCACCTTGGAATCGACGACCACGAGCTTGCCTCCCGGAAGCCGCACGAGCATGTCCGGCCGCAGCGCGCCCTCGCCGGTCTGGATCGTGCTCTGCTCGAGGAAGTCGCAGTGCGAGACCATCCCGGCCATCTCGACCACGTTGCGCAGCTGGATCTCCCCCCACGAGCCCCGTGTCGCGGGGCGCTTGAGCGCCGTGACGAGGTTGCCCGTCTCCTGTCGCAGCCCGCCGACGCCCTCGCCGAGCGCACGGATCATCTGCCCGAGCTCTCCCTGGGCCTCGCGGCGCTCGCGCTCGAGCCGGCCGATCTCGCTCTCCATGCGCGTCAGCTTCTCGGCCACCGGGCGCACGAGGCCGCGGATCTGCTCGGTGCGCGTGGCCATCTCGCCGGCCGTGCGCTCGCGCTCGGCGCGGCGCTCCTGCTCGGCGCGCTCGCGCTCGGCGAGCCGCGCCTGCTCTGTCTGCTCGCGCTCGGCGCGCCTCGCCTCCTCGGCCCGCTGGGCGAGCGAGTCGCCGGTCAGCGCGAGCATCTCCATGGTCATGGAGCGAAGCCGCTCGTCCATGCGCGCGCGGTCGCGGCGCACGAGCAGCACCGCGCCGAGCGCGAGCAGCGCCAGGGTGATCAGCAAGAGCACGGCGGTGGGGGACATCTAGGGACCTTCCTCCTCGTGGGGCCCACAAATGTCGCACCGCCTGCGGACGAAACCCCTGGAAGGCCCGAGAACCTTGTGCTGCTTGACATTTAGGCGACCCATGGGTATCTTCGACTCGAAGCTCCCCGCGGTCCGTGATCACGGGGACGTTTCCGTAGAGGGATATGGAATCCACTGAGGGGGCTCTGCCTGCGGGCATGTCCCGCATTTATTAGGAGGATGTGAGATGTCAGCCACGCATGGCTCGGCTCGAAGGCTGCGTTCGCGCAGCCGGCTTCTCGGATGTGCCCTGGTAGCGCTCATCGCGCTGTCCGCGGTAATGGCCTCGTCGGCCGGCGCGACCCCGCCGATCAAGGAAACCTACATGGCGCTGGGCGACTCGCTCGCGTTCGGCTACTCCCAGCAGCTGTTCAACGAACACATCGGGACCGGCGAGCCCGCGTCGGCGTTCGAACACGGCTACGCCAACGACTACCTGGTGTTCCTGCATCCGACAACGGCACCCCGTAAGCAGTTGCAGGACCTCGGCTGCCCGGGTGAGACCAGCGGCTCGCTGATCGGTAACGGCGCGCTCGAAGCGGGCCTGAAAGCCGCTCGGGAACTCGAAACAGGGAAAGCCGTCCCGCCGTTCGGTGAAGCACCGTGCGCCTACCACGAACTGGGCGCTGAAGAACTCAACGCCAAATTCGGCGGTGGGCTGTACCCGGCGGGCTACAAGTTCCCGCTGCACACCGAATACGGCGGCGCGGGCGTCTCGCAACTCGAAGCCGCGGTCTACTGGATCGCGCGCGACGCGGCCGAAGGCAAGCCGGTTACGCACCTGTCGATAAACATCGGCCCCAACGACCAGCTGCACGCCGTCAAACACTGCGAAGAAAAAGTCGGCGAAGAAGTCGTGAAAGGCGAAATCCCCCCGACCAAAGAAGCCGAGGAAAAAGCCTTGAAGTCCTGCTTGGAAGCGAGTGTCCCGGGGCTGATCGGACAAATCGCCACCAACCTGGACACGACCCTTTTCGTGCTGCAAAACGGCTCCCTGTTCGGTGGCATCAACTACGAAGGGAAAATAATCTACGTCGGCGCCTACAACCCGTACGGCAACCTTCTGAAATTCCCGACCAAGAAAGAAGCAGCCGAAGGCAAGAACTACGAAGTCCTGAAGGGCTCCAACGAACTTGCCAAAGTGATCAGCACTGCAATCGGCTACTACGGCGCGAAAGGCGGTGCCTGCCCGGCGCTCACGTTCGACAGGTTCAACACGGAGACCACGGGAGAACCGTTGCACTTGCAGAAATGGACCAACATGGCCAACACGTCCGAAACCGAATTCCCGCCGCTTTCAGGTAACAAACTGAAAAACGGTCCGGACATTCACGCCACGCCGGAAGGCTACAAAATCATGGCCTCCTGGATGTACAACGAATGCGGAACCTGAGAGCATCACGCTTCACCCTCTGAGCTGAGGGTGGCGTCTTAGCCAGGGGCGCCCGGCCAGCCGGCCGGGCGCCCCTGGTGCCTTAAGCGTCGAGCTAGCGGCTCGGCTGTGTCTCGCGCTCGTCTTGCACCGCAACCCGCGCGCGGTCTCTGATCGGCTCGGCGGCCGCCTCGAGGATGCCCAGCATCGCAGGCGCGGCCGGCACGAGGCGCGCGCCGGCGGGCACCGCGGCGATCACCTCTCGCACCGGCGGCGCCGGCGCGAGCTCGCGGATCGCGATCTCCTCGCGCACGGTCGAGAGCGCGAGCTGGGGGATCAGCGCGACGCCGAGGCCGGCCGCTACGAGCCCCTGGACGGTCTGGTAGTCGTCGCTCTCGAGCGAGACCTGCGGCTCGTAGCCGGCGGCGTTGCAGCAGCGCACGACGTGGCGCGCGCAGGCGCTCGCGCGCGTCGTCTGCACCCAGGTCGCCTCTCGCAGATCCTCCAGGCGCAGCCGCTTGCGCCGTGCGAGTCGGTGGGCTCGCGGCAGGGCCAGGTGCATGGGGTCCTCGAACAGCGAGACCCTCGTCACGTCCTCGGGCAGGGCGCTCTCGCCGGCGAACTCGAACAGGAGCGCGAGATCGAGCTCGCCCGTGCGCAGGCGGGGCACGATCTGCTCGGGCTCGCCCTCGGCGAGTGTCAGCTCGACGTCGGGGTAGGAGGCGCGGAAGGCCGCGATCGCGTGCGGCATCAGCGTCGCACCGGCGCTCGCGAAGGACGCCATGCGAAGGCGCCCGCCGCGCAGGCCCTGAATCGCCGCAAGAGCGTTCTCCGCAGCGTCGAGACCCGCGAGGATGCCCTCCGCGTGGGCCACGAGCGTCTGGCCGGCCGCGGTCAGGCTCACGCCGCGCGGGTGGCGCTCGAGCAGCGTCATCCCCGTCTCGGCCTCGAGCGTCGCGATCTGCTGGGAGACGGCCGACTGCGTGTAGGAGAGCGAGTCGGCAGCCGCTGACAGCGAGCCGCGGTAGGCGACCTCGCGCAGAACCTTCAGACGTGCCACGTTAAGCATAAGTATAGCTTATCATCTAGATCATAAATATTACTGGCCCTAATGGCAGGAGCGTGGCATCCTGGAATGAAACACCGTTCGATTTCCACGAGGGCCGGGGTCCGGCCCGCCCATCACAGGAGAGACGCCATGTCAACCAAGATCATCATTTCCTACGACGGAACCGCCAACGAGGACGACGCGATCACGCTTGGGCGCCTGCTCGCTAAAGCCGGCGCGCAGCCGGCGCTCGCCTACGTGCGCCACAGCCACGAGCCCGACAGCGACCGCGAGACGCTCGCCCAGGCGGAGGCGACGGAGCTGCTCGACCGCGGCGCCGAGCTGCTCGGCGTCGAGGGGGTCGCGCGCCACGTCGTCACCGACCGCTCGACCCCCGAGGGCCTGCGTGCGCTCGCCGAGCAGGAGGGCGCCGACGTGGTCGTGTTCTGCTCCGACTCGCACACCGCCAAAGGCCACGTCGCGATCGGGAACTCGGCCGAGCGCCTGCTCGAGGGCGGAACCAGCGCGGTTGCGATCGCGCCGGTCGACCTCGCCGACACCCGCGCCGGCGAGGGCATCAAGCAGATCGTCGCGATCGGCGACGGCGACGGCGGCGCACGCGCGACTGCCGAATCGCTCGCCAACGCGCTCGGCGCGACGCTCTCGCCGGTCGCAAACGCGGACACCGACCTGCTGATCATGGACTCGCGCCCCGACGCCGAACCCGGCAAGATCTCGTTGAGCTCTTCGGCGGCGCACCTGATCGAGATCGCCACCGCCCCGGTGCTCGTACTGCCGCGCGGCGTGCGGCTCAGCTTCGGCCACGCCACCGCTGCGGCTGCAGCCTAGGACGGCCCCGGCCTGGCGCCCCGCGGCGAGAGCCGTAGGGGGGGGCGCCCGGCCTGCGGTTCGCGGCGTTGCTAGCGGGAGCGAACAGCTCGTGCTAGCACGGAGGTCGAGCTTCGAGCCCGCGCAGGGCGCGTATGCGAGCGGCGAGCCGCCTGCGCGCGCTCGCGAGCGCATAACCGGCCAGCGCTCCCGCGAGGTCGAGCGCGCCCCCGAGCAGGTGCGCGAGCGAGCCGGTGCACAGGTGGGCGAGCGGTCGGCGAGCGGGTGTGCAATCGGCTCGAGCGCTCACGTGGGGGCACGGTATCGTGGCGGAGGTGCCGGCGGCCGTCACGACAACGCTCACCGAGCTCGGCGACTCTCGCGTGCGACTGCAGGTCGAGGTTCCCGCGACAGAGGTAGAGGGGCGCCTGGAACGCAAGGCGCAGCAGCTCGGCCGCGAGCTCAAACTGCCGGGCTTTCGGCGAGGCAAGGTTCCCGCGCCGCTCGTGATCCAGCGCATCGGACGTGAGAGCGTGCTCGAGGAGGCTGTCCGCGACACCCTCTCCAGCTGGTACGCCGAGGCGATCGAGGCGTCCGGCATCGTGCCCGTGGGCGATCCCGAGCTCGACCTCGGCGCGCTGCCCGAGCACGGCCACGCGCTGCGCTTCTCGATCGAGATCGGCGTGCTGCCGAGGGCGGAGCTCGGCGAGTATCGCGGGCTCGAGGTGCCGCGCCGCGAGCCGGCCGTCGCCGATCAAGACATAGAGCGCGAGATCGAGGCGATGCGCGAGCGCCTGGCCAAGCTGGAGACCGCCGAGCGCTCCGCGGCCGAGGGCGACTTCGTCGTGATCGACTACGTGGGCTATCTCGACGAGGGCCAGGGCCAGAGCGAGGGTCAGGGCCAGGGCGACGGCGAGGGTCAGGGCCAGGGCGAGGGTCAGGGCCAGGGCGAGGGCGAGGGCGAGGGCGAGGGTCAGGGCGAGGGCGAGGGCGATGCCACGCGGCAGCCCTTCGAGGGCGGCGAGGGTCGCGACCAGCTCGTCGAGCTCGGCGGCGGCAACCTGATCCCCGGCTTCGAGGAGGGCCTGATCGGCGCGCGCGCGGGTGAGACACGCACGGTCGGGGTGACGTTTCCCGCCGACTATGGTGCGAGCGCCCTCGCGGGCCGTGCGGCGTCCTTCGAGGTGAGCGTCAGGGAGGTCAAGCTCAAGCGGCTGCCCGAGGTCGACGAGGACTTCGCGATCGATGCCGGCTTCGACGACGTGCAGGAGCTGCGCGAGGACATTCGCGGGCACCTGCTGGCCGCCGACGAGGCCAGGGTCGCGGCCGAGTTCCGCCAGGCCGCGCTCGACGCCGCCGTCGCCAACGCGAGCGTCGGAGTCACGCCCGAGCTCGTGAGCGCGCGCGCGAAGGAGATGTGGGAGCGGATGCTGCACTCATTGAGCCATCGCGGGATCTCGCGCGAGGCCTACCTGCAGCTGACCGGCCGGCAGGAGGCCGAGGCGATCGCAGAGCTGGCGCCCGAAGCCGAGCTCGCGCTGCGCCGCGAGGCGGTCATCACCGCGATCGTGGGAGCCGAGGGGATCAGCCCCAGCGAGGAGGAGGTGCTCGAGGCGCTGACGCCGACCGCCGAGCGCGAGGGGATCGAGCCCCGGACGCTGCTCGGCGATCTCGAGAAGGCCGGGCGCCTGGAGGACGTGCGCGAGGATCTTGCGGCACGCTCCGCGATCGACCTGCTCGCCGAGAGCGCCAAGCCGATCCCCCTTGCGCAGGCGCAGGCGCGCGAGGCGCTGTGGACCCCGGGCAAGGACGCGCCCGTCGGAGGGCAGCCGGGCGGGTCCGACGAACAGGCCCCGCCCGCCGGCGCGGCACCCGGACAGCTGTGGACGCCGGCCGATCGGAGATCGACCAGCTAGCCTTGGGAAAGGAATCCGGTCGGCTAAGCGAAACAGAAGGCGGACTATGAGCCCACTTGTCCCAATGGTCGTCGAGCAGACTTCGCGCGGAGAGCGCGCGTTCGACATCTACAGCCGACTGCTCAACGAGCGCATCATCTTCCTCGGCACGCCCGTCGACGACCAGATCGCCAACCTGATCGTGGCTCAGCTGCTGCACCTTGAGTCCGAGGACCCTGAAAAGGACGTCTCGATCTACGTCAACTCACCCGGCGGATCGGTATATGCCGGGCTCGCGATCTACGACACGATGCAGTTCATCAAGCCCGACGTGCAGACGATCTGCGTCGGGATCGCAATGTCGATGGGCGCGCTGCTGCTGGCCGGCGGCGCCGAGGGCAAGCGCATGGCGCTGCCGAACGCGAAGATCCTCATCCACCAGGTCTCGTCAAGCTTCCAGGGCCAGGCGACGGACATCGAGATCCACGCCAAAGAGATCATCGACGTCCGCCGCAGGCTCGACGAGATCATCGCCAAGCACTGCCACAAAGATCTCGAGCAGGTCCGCAAAGACACCGAGCGCGACTACTTCATGAGCTCGGAGGAGGCCAAGGAGTACGGAATCATCGATCGCGTGATCTCCGAACACTAGGGAGGGGCTCGCCGGCCGCGAGCGGCCGGTCGAGCCGCGGGCGCTCGCGCCGGGGTGGCGCGAGGCCGGGGTCCTAGCGGAGAGCACTGGGAGAGCTAGAGCGAGGCGGGATATGGCCAGACCAACAGACTCCAACGAGCAGCTTCTGTGCAGCTTCTGCGGTAAGTCCCAGCGGCAGGTCAAGAAGCTGATCGCAGGCCCCGGCGTCTACATCTGCGACGAGTGCATCGATCTCTGCAACGAGATCATCGACGAGGAGCTATCCGCACCGCCGGCGTTCGACATCGAGAACCTCCCCAAGCCGCGGGAGATCTACGAGGTGCTCGACGAGTACGTCGTCGGGCAGGACCCGTCCAAGCGCACGCTCTCTGTCGCCGTCTACAACCACTACAAGCGGGTCCAGATGATGATGTCCGGGGATTCTGACATCGAGCTGCAGAAGTCCAACATCCTCCTGCTCGGTCCCACCGGATGCGGCAAGACGCTGCTCGCCCAGACGCTCGCGCGGATCCTGAACGTACCGTTCGCGATCGCCGACGCGACCGCGCTGACGGAGGCCGGCTATGTCGGCGAGGACGTCGAGAACATCCTCCTGAAGCTGATCCAGGCGGCCGACTACGACGTCAAGAAGGCCGAAACCGGGATCATCTACATCGACGAGGTCGACAAGATCGCGCGCAAGGCCGACAACCCGTCTATCACGCGCGACGTCTCCGGCGAGGGCGTCCAGCAGGCGCTGCTGAAGATCCTCGAGGGCACGCAGGCCTCCGTCCCGCCGCAGGGAGGGCGCAAGCACCCCCACCAGGAGTTCCTCACGATCGACACGACGAACGTGCTGTTCATCTGCGGCGGCGCGTTCGCCAACCTCGACAAGGTGATCGAGCGCCGCATCGGCCACAAAGGCGTCGGCTTCGCCGCCGCGATCGAGAGCAAGTCCGAGCGCGATCCGGGGCTCGTCTTCGAGCAGTGCCTGCCTGAGGACCTGATCGAGTACGGCCTGATCCCCGAGTTCATCGGTCGCCTGCCGGTTATGTCCGCGGTCCACCAGCTCACGCGCGAGGACCTCGTCTCGATCCTCGTCGAGCCTCGCAACGCGCTCGTCAAGCAGTTCCAGCGCTTCTTCTCCTTCGACGGAATCGAGCTCGTGTTCTCCGACGACTCGCTCGTTGCCGTCGCCGAGAGGGGCCTCGCGCGCGAAACCGGGGCGCGCGGCCTGCGCTCGATCATCGAGGAGATCCTGCTCGAGGTGCAGTTCGAGCTGCCCTCGCGCCGGGACGTGAAGAAGTGCGTCGTGACGAAGGAGACGGTCGAGAAGGGCCTCACGCCGACGCTCGTCACCGAAGCGGCTCCAGAAGAGGCCGACGGCGCGCTGCGCGAGGAGTCTGCCTAGTAGCAGGCGCCCACCGCGGGGCCGGCGCTAGCCTCCGCGCGAGGCGGCGCTAGCCTCCGCGCGGGGCGGCGCTAGCTTCCGCGCGAGGCGGCGCTACCATCGCGGGCATGGCGCGCACCCAGACAAAGCCGAAGACCGCCAGGGACAGGCTTGCAGCGGTGCCCTGGGCGCTACTGCTGCAGGGCGGCATCGTCGTCGGCCGACGCGTCAGCGAGCTCTCCGCCAACGACCGCGCGCGCCTGGCCCGCCTGGCGCGGGAGTCGCGTGGCTGGCCGCCTGCGCTCGGCGCCAAGGAGCGCGGCGAGCTGCAGAGGCTGCTGCGCAAGCTCGACCTCATGGCGATGAGCCGCGAACTGCTGCCGCTGATTCGGCGCGGCGGAAAGCGAACCTGATGATGAGCGCGCGAGAGTGCCGGCGCGCGCGAGCGCGCCGCCGATGACGCTCGCACGGACTTCGCCGTGCTGGCAGGGAGTGCAGTGGTGAGCGGGCAGCCCGACGAGGTGCCCCGCCGCGCGCGCTGGAGCGAGGCCGACGCCGAACGGCAGTTGCGCTCGCTCGAGCTGTTCGGGATGCGCTTCGGCCTGGACCGGATGCGCCGCATGATGACCGCGCTCGGTTCCCCCGAGCGTCGCTTCGACTCGATCCAGGTGCTCGGCAGTAACGGCAAGTCCTCGACGACGCGGATGATCGCCTCGATCCTGCGGCGACACGGACTGCGAACCGGCGCTTACCTCTCGCCGCACCTGGTCTCCTACCGCGAGCGCATCGAGGTCGACGAGCGCGAACTCGACAGCGAGAGCTTCGCGAGGGCGGTCGCGCAGGCTAGCGCAGCCGCCGAGCGTGTCAACCGCACGCTCTCCGAAGACGACCACGTCACGCAGTTCGAACTGCTCACGGCCGCCGCGATGTGGGAGATGGCCCGGCAGGACGTCGAGGTCGCGGTCGTGGAGGCGGGCCTCGGCGGACGCTATGACGCCACGAGCGTGATCGACGCGAGCGTCACCGTGCTCACGAACGTCGGCCTCGAGCACACCCGCTGGCTCGGGCCCACGCTCACCGACATCGCCGAGGAGAAGCTCGCGGTAGTGCGCCGGCGCGCCACCCTTGCGCTCGGTCCCGACCTCGCCGCCCCCGCGCTCGCCGTCGCCGAGCGGCTGGCGGGCGAACGCGAAGCCCGCATCGTGCTCGCGGACGCGGCCGGCGAGCACGGGCCCCAGCTCGCCGGCGCCTTCCAGCGGCGCAACTTGTCGCTCGCCCGCGTAGCCGCCGCGGCCTTCCTCAGGGAGCGGGGGATCGAGCCGCGCGAGCAGGCGTTTCTCGATGCTGCGGCCGAGGCCCGCTTCCCGGGGCGCCTGCAGCTGCTCGACGGAGAGCCGCCGACGCTGCTCGACGGCGCGCATAACCCCGACGCGGTCACCGCGCTCGTGCACGCGCTGCCCGAAGTGCTCCCGCAGCGTCCGCTCGCGCTCGTGCTCGGCGTGCTCGAGGACAAGGACGCCGCCTCGATGCTCAGAGCGCTGCTGCCGATGTGCGAGCACGCCTTCTTCACGGCCCCGCCGAGCGGCCGCGCGCTCTCTCCCGCAGCGCTGCAGTCGCTCGCCCGGCAGCTATCCTTCGAGGCGGTCACGGTGCAGACGCGCCCCGAGCGCGCTCTGCAGGCGGCGCGGGAGTGGGCGCGTGCCCGCTCCGGCGCGGTGCTCGCCACGGGCTCGGTGTATCTCGTCGGGGATCTGCTCGCCTCCCTACCGGCTGGGCAGGGAGCGGACGCCGGCGCCTCGGCCAGCGTGCCGCTGCAGCGCGCGTCTCGCGGAAGCTCACGCGGATGAACGGCGACGGTCCATCGGTGCTCACCATGATCGGCGCCGTGGCGCTGATCGTGGCCCTCGTGATCCTGGTGTTCTTCGCCGCTGGCTACGGATTTGGCCGGCTGTTTCTCTAAACTCAGCCCGCCCGTGCTTCCCCTGGCGTATTTCGGCATCGAAAGCAGCGGCCTCAGCCTGGCCGTCGATCTGCTCGTGCTGTTCGTCGTCGTCCTCTACCTCGCGTTGATCTACTGGACCTACGCGGATGCGCGGCGCAGGATCGTCGACCCCGTGATGGTCGGCTGCGCCACGGCGGCGTCTCTGTTCCCCTTCGTCGGCACGATCATCTACATGATCCTGCGCCCGCCCGAGTATCTCGAGGACGTGCGCGAGCGCGAACTCGAGATGCAGGCGTCCGAGGCGCGCCTGAGCCAGCTCGATCAGGCTCTGTGCCCCCACTGCAGCTACCGCATCGAGAAGGACTTCGTGCGCTGTCCCAGCTGCCTGCGAAAGCTCAAGGAGCGCTGCACCAACTGCTCGCGCCCGCTCGACCAAGCATGGACGATCTGTCCCTACTGCGAGGCCGACGTGCCCGGGATCACCCAGCCGCGCCCTCGCCGCCGTCGCGCGGCGAGGCGCGATACAGAGCTGCCCGACCTGGAGAGCTCGATCGCGACCGAGAGGGAGCCCGTCGCGCCCGTGGCCGCCGACCCGCTGGCGGCCGAGGAGCTCGAGGGCAAGCCCCTGCCCACGGAGTCGCTGACCGCGGACCCCGTGGCCGCCGACCCGATCGTCGCCGCCGATCCGACCCTGCATCCGCGCACCGGCCGCGCACGGCGCCCGCGCTCGACCTCCTGAGCGCGCGCGCAGCCGACGATGGAACGCACCCTGATCCTCGTAAAGCCCGACGCGTTCGCGCGCCGGCTCAGCGGCGAGATCATCTCGCGCTTCGAACGCAAGGGCCTCGAGATCGTCGCGCTGCGGTACATGACCGTCACGAAGGAGCTCGCCGAGCACCACTACGCCGAGCACGCCGAGCGCCCGTTCTTCGCTGAGCTGGTCGCGTTCATCACGTCGGGGCCAATCGTGGCGATGGTGCTCGAGGGATCGCAGGCCGTGCGCGCCGCGCGCCAGGTGATCGGCGCGACCAACCCCCTCGAGGCGGCGCCGGGGACGATCCGCGGCGACTTCGCCCTGGAGACGGGCGCGAACCTCGTGCACGGCTCGGACTCGCCCGAGTCCGCGGCGCGCGAGGCGGCGCTGTTCTTCGAGGATCTGCAGTCGTAGCGCCCGCCCGGCCAGCGCTCGTGCTCGCCTCCGCCTCGCCGCAGCGGGCCGAGATCCTACGACGGCTCGGCATCGAGTTCCGCGTACGCGTCTCGAGCGTGCCCGAGACGCATGAGGGCGACCCCGCCCGTGTGACGGTGCAGAACGCCCGCCGCAAGGCCGTCGCGGTGCGCCGAGAGACCGCCCACGAGGCGATCCTCGGCTGCGACACGGCCGTCGCGCTGGAGGGCGCGCTATATGGCAAGCCGGCCGATGCGACCGCCGCGCTGGCCACGCTGCGGGCGCTAGCGGGCAGAACGCACGAGGTCGTCAGCGGCCTCGTGCTGCTGCTCGCGGAGGAGGAGCGCACGGCCGTCGCGCATACCGCGGTGACCTTCCGCGAGCTCGACGAGGAGCTGCTCGCGTGGTATGTCAGCATGGGGGAGTGGCGCGGCCGCGCGGGCGGGTATGCGATCCAGGGCGCCGGCGCGGCGCTCGTACGCGCCGTGCGAGGTGGCTATGAGAACGTCGTCGGGCTGCCCCTGCCGGAGTTGCTGGACCTGTGCCCGCGGCTGCTCGTCGGCTCATGAGGTCCGGATGCAAGCGGCCTCCGCCCCGACGGGCGGATCGTGACGTCCGCTAAACTGCCGCGCGGGCACGCCGCGAAGAGCGCTGGCCGCCGTTTCGCGCCGCGATGCAGCGGCGCCAGGCCGATCCAGGCATGACCCCCTCTCTCTAATGAGTATCTTCACGTATCTGACAGGGTTCGGCGGTCGCGACATGGCGGTCGACCTCGGCACCGCGAACACGCTGGTCTACGTGCGCGGGCGCGGCATCGTCCTGTCGGAGCCGAGCGTGGTCGCGATCGACTCGCGCAGCGGCGAAGTTCATGCCGTCGGCATCGAGGCCAAGCGCATGCTCGGTCGCACGCCGGGAACGATCCAGGCGATCCGGCCGCTCAAGGACGGGGTGATAGCCGACTTCGACGTCACCGAGCAGATGCTCAGGCACTTCATCCAGAAGGTGCACCAGAACCGCTGGGCGCACCCACGCGTGGTCGTGTGCGTGCCCTCCGGCGTCACCGGCGTCGAGAAGCGCGCCGTCGAGGAGGC
>DATFZM010000003.1:0-187808 GCA_035314465.1 Solirubrobacteraceae bacterium
TCGATCAAGCGCGTCGCCAGCGCCGTCGGCGAGGGCTCGATGGCCGTGTCGCTGATCCACGAGTACCTCGCCGCGTGAGCAGCCCCGCGCCCGAGCAGCTGCGCGCGATCGACCTGTTCGACGGCCTCGGCGATCGGGAGCTCGCGCGCTGGGCCAACGCTGCCGAGCTGTGGACGTGTGTAAGCGGTGAGGTCGTGGCCGAGCAGGGGCGGACCGCGCCCTCCTTCCATCTCCTGCTCGAGGGCACGCTCGAGGCGATCTCGGTGGACGCCGAGGGCCGTGGGGAGCCGGCGGGAGAACATGTTGCGCCGACGTGGCTCGGCGCGATCGCGGTGCTCACCGGGGGGCGCTGGGGCGTGCGCCTGGTGGCGAGGAGCGACGTCACGATCGCCTCGATCGACGCCGAGCCGTTCACCGAGCTGACGCTCGCCGACCGTCGTGTTTTCCAGCGCGTGATGCTCCAGGTTCGCCCGGTGATGGGGAGGATCACCGCGATCGAGCAGAACCGCGAGCGGCTCGCCTCGCTCGGCACGATGGCCGCGGGCCTCGCGCACGAGCTGAACAACCCGGCCGCGGCCGCGCGCAGGGCGGCGTCGGACCTCGCCGCGGCGCTGGACGTGCTGGGTTCGACGATCGGCCACTTCGTCGAATCGGGGATCGAGCGCGCGGACGCTCAGCGGCTCGTGGAGCTGCAGCGCGAGGCCGTCGCCCGGAAGGCGCATAGCACGCGGCTGAGCGCGCTCGACGCGGCGGACGCCGAAGACGAGCTGCTCGAGGAGATGCAGGCGCTCGGCGTCGAGGAGGCCTGGCGCCTGTCCGAGCCGCTCGCGGCGGCCGGCCTCGACGCCGACTGGCTGCAGCGGGTCTCGCGGCTGGCCGGCCCGGCGGTGGGCGCGGCCGTGCGCTGGGTGGCGGCGACGCTTGCCGCGCAGGGCCTTGCGATCGAGCTGGCCGAGTCGACCGAGCGGATGAGCGCGCTGGTCTCAGCGGTCAAGGCCTACTCCTACATGGACCGCGGCGAACTCGTGGAAGCGGACGTGCACGAGGGCCTCGAGACGACGGTGACCGTGCTGGCGCACAAGCTCAAGCACACCGGCATCGAGGTCGTGCGCGACTACGACCGCGCGCTGCCGCCGCTGACGATGCGCGGCGGCGAGCTCAACCAGGTCTGGACGAACCTGATCGACAACGCGATCGCCGCGCTCGGCGAGAGCGGGACGGGGAGGATCACGATCGCCACCGCGCTCGAGGGCGGATGCGTGCGCGTCGACGTCGGCGACGACGGGCCGGGGATCGACCGCGATCTGCGGGAGCGCATCTTCGAGCCGTTCTTCACGACCAAGGACGTCGGGCAGGGGACCGGGCTCGGCCTCGACACCGCGCGGCGTATCGTCGTGGAGCGCCACCGCGGGAGCATCGACGTGGAGAGCGAGCCGGGTCATACGGTCTTTCACGTGTGGCTGCCGCTAGCCCAGCCGCCGCGGTCCGATGGCGCGATCGCGGGCGGCACGGCGACGCGAGAGGAGAGTCGGTGATCTAGCCGCCGGCGCGCCAGGCCTGCACCTACTCGGGCGAGGGCGGCGGCGTCGCCTGCTCTGGGGCTGCCTGCGACATCTTCAATCTCCCCTCTCGAGACGCTCTTGCAGCGCATCCAGCCCGCTCTGCCATAGGCGCATGTAGGGCTCGAGCCAGCGCGTGAGCTCGGCGAAGCCCTCGCGCCGCAGGCGGTAGACGCGCCGCTGCCCGTCGCTGCGCCGATCCACGAGCAGCGCCTCGCGCAGGATGCGCAGATGCCTGGAGGTGTTCGGCTGGCTCAGCCCGGTCGCCGCGACGATCTCGTTCACGGGGCGCGGCCCGGCGACGAGCAGATCGAGGATCTCGCGCCTGGCGGGCTCGGCGAGCACTTCGAATGTCGACGGCATGACCATTATCTAAGCAAGCGTTTATATGTTTTTCAAGATATGGATGGGTTGGCGTGTCGATATCCACGGGTCTCGTTCGTCTAGGGGCGACATACTTCTCAAAGGAGGCAAGACGATGCAGTACATGCTCCAGATCTTCTCCAACGGCGGCGAGGCGTACGACAGCCTCTCCGAGGATGAGCGCCAGGCGGTGAGCGCCGAGTACTTCGCGATCAGCGGGCGGACCGGCGTTACGGGCGGCGTGCAGCTGCAACCGGTCGAGACCGCGACGACGGTACGGGTGCAGGATGGGCGAACGCTGACGACCGACGGGCCGTTTCCCGAGACCAAGGAGGCGCTCGGCGGCTACTACCTGTTCGAGGCCGACGATCTCGACGCAGCGATCGAGATCGCCGCGCGGATTCCCGCCGCGCGCATGGGTGGCGCGGTGGAGGTGCGCCCGGTGGTGGAGCGCTGATCGAGCAGGTCTTTCGCGAGCAGTGGGGCCGGGTTCTCGCGACCCTGATCGGCCTTCTCGGCGACTTCGAGCTCGCCGAGGAGGCCGCCCAGGAGGCCTTCGCGGTGGCCGCCGAGCGCTGGCCGCGCGAGGGCCTGCCGGCGAACCCGGCGGCGTGGCTGATTACGTGCGCACGCAACCGCGCGATCGACCGCATCCGCCGCGAGCGCACGCTGGCGGACAAGTCGAAGCTGCTCGAGCACGACATGCGAGCGCCGCAGGAGCCAAGCGAGACGATGTTCGGCGACGAGCGGCTGGAGCTGATCTTCACCTGCTGTCACCCCTCGCTCTCGACCGAGGCGCAGGTGGCGCTCACGCTGCGCACGCTCGGAGGCCTCTCGACGGCCGAGATCGCCGGCGCCTTCCTCGTGCCCGAGCCGACGATGGCCCAGCGCCTGGTGCGCGCCAAGCGCAAGATCCATGACGCTGCGATCCCGTTTCGGATCCCGCCGCCGCATCTGCTCCCGGATCGCCTCGGCGCGGTGCTCGCGGTCGTGTACCTGATCTTCAACGCCGGCTACGACGGCCACGGCGAGCTGTGCGGCGAGGCGATCCGCCTCGGCGTGGCGCTCGCCGAGCTGATGCCCGACGAGCCCGAGGCCCTCGGGCTGCTCGCGCTGATGCTGCTGCACGACTCCCGCCGCGGCGCGAGGGTGCGCGAGGGCGAGCTCGTGCTGCTGGCCGACCAGGACCGCGGGCTGTGGGACTGGGCGCAGATAAAGGCCGGCCGCGCGGCGCTGGAGCGCGCGCTCGCCCTTCGCGGCCGCGGCCCATACGTGGTGCAGGCCGCGATCGCCGCGCTGCACGCCGACGGCGAGAGCGACTGGAACCAGATCGCCGAGCTCTACGGCGAGCTCGCCCGCATGACGCGCTCGCCGGTCGTCGAGCTCAACCGCGCCGTCGCGGTGGCCGAAGCGCGCGGGGCGGGCGCCGGCCTGGCGGCGATGGCCGACCTCGACCTCGACGACTACCGCTACCTGCACGCCGCGCGCGCAGAGCTGCTGCGTCGCATGGGCCGCGACGCGGAGGCTCGCGAGGCGTACGCGCGGGCCCTGCAGATGGCCAGCCCGGGCCCCGAGCTGCGCTTCCTGCGACGGCGCCTGGCCGAGCTCGCCGGCTAGTCTCAGCACATGGCCCCAGAGCCGCTTCCCAGCGTGGAGGAGATCCTGATGCAGCGCAGCGGCGAGGAGCTCGCTCTCAACGACCGCTACCTGAACCCGCAGATCGGCAGGATCGTGCGCACGCTCGGCTTCGACAAGGTGTGGGCCGGGGGCGAGGGCGCGCACCTGATCGACAGCGAGGGAAACCGCTACCTGGACCTGTTCGGCGGCTACGGCGTGTTCGCGATCGGGCGCAACCATCCCGAGGCGATCGCGGCGGTCGAGCAGGTGATGGCCGCCGCCACGGGAAACCTGCCCCAGCTCGGGGTGACGCTCCTCTCGGGCGTGCTCGCCGAGCAGCTGCTCGCACGCGCGCCCGCGAGCGTGGGCGCGATGGTGCCCGCCAACACGGGTACCGAGGCGGTCGAGGCCGCGATCAAGGTCGCGCGCGCGGCGACCGGCAGACCGCGCGTGCTCTATGCCGAGCACGCCTTTCACGGGCTCACGCTGGGGGCGCTCTCGCTCAACGGCAACGAGGAGTTTCGCGCGGGCTTCGGCCCGCTGCTGGCGGGCTGCGAGCCGGTGCCGTTCGGCGATCTCGACGCGCTGGGGCGCGAGCTCACCGCCGGGGACGTCGCCGCGGTAGTGCTCGAGCCGGTGCAGGGAAAGGGCGTGAACATCCCGCACGCCGACTACCTGCCGGGCGTGCAGGAGCTCGCTCGCGAGGCCGGGACGCTGTTCGTCTGCGACGAGGTGCAGACCGGGATCGGCCGCACGGGCAGGTTCCTCGCGCTCGAGCACTGGGACCTGCAACCGGACATGATCTGCCTCGCCAAGGCGCTGTCGGGCGGGCTCGTGCCGATCGGCGCGCTGCTCGTGTCGCGGAGCGCCTTCGATCGCGTCTTCGACGGCATGGAAAGCGCGGTGCGGCACGGCTCGACGTTCGGCGGCAACGATCTCGCAGCGGCCGCGGCCCTCGCGACGTTGCGGATCCTCGATCGCGAGGACCTCGTCGCGCACGCGCAGCGCATGGGCGCGCTCCTGCTCGAGCTCACGAGGCCGCTCGTGGAGCGCTTCGAGGTTGTCCGCGACGTGCGCGGGCTGGGGCTGATGTGGGCGATCGAGTTCGGCCCGCCCGCAGGCCCGGCCGCGCGCCGTCTGTGGGAGAGCGTCGAGCGCCGGCAGCCGGGTCTGTTCGCGCAGCTCGTGACCGTGCCGCTGTTCCACGAGCACCATGTGTTCTGCCAGGTCGCGGGGCACCACATGAACGTGATCAAGGCGCTTCCGGCGCTGAGCGTTCAGGAGCACGACATCCGCGGCTTCGCCGACGCGCTCACCGAGACGATCGCAGCGGCGGAGCGCTATCCCGCCGCGCTCGCGCGCTTCGGCGTGCGCACGGGTCTCAGGGCCGCGCGCGCACGTCGCTAGCCTAGGCGATCGTGCTCACAGCCCGGCAGGACATACGCAACGTCGCGATCGTCGCCCATGTCGATCACGGCAAGACGACGCTCGTCGACGCGATGCTGTGGCAGTCGGGTGCGTTCCGCGCCGGCCAGGAGGTGGCGACGAGGGTCCTGGACTCGATGGACCTCGAGCGCGAGAAGGGCATCACGATCCTCGCCAAGAACACCTCGCTGCACTACCGCGACGTGAAGCTGAACATCATCGACACCCCCGGCCACGCGGACTTCGGCGGCGAGGTCGAGCGCGGTCTGACGATGGTCGACGGCGTGCTGTTGCTCGTCGACGCGTCCGAGGGCCCGCTGCCGCAGACTCGCTTCGTGCTGCGCAAGGCGCTCGAGGCGCAGCTGCCGGTGATCCTCGTCGTGAACAAGGTCGACCGCCCCGACGCGCGCGTGGCCGAAGTGATTGACGAGGTCTATGAGCTGTTCCTGGACCTGGACGCCGACGAGCACCAGATCGAGTTCCCGATCGTCTACTGCAACGCCAAGGCCGGCGTCGCCTCGCTGCGCTACGAGCCCGGCGAGCCGCTGGAGGGCTCGACCCTGCAGCCGCTTCTCGACCTCCTGCTCGAGCGCATCCCGCCGCCCTCCTACGACCCCGAGCACCCGCTGCAGGCGCTCGTGACGAACCTCGACGCCTCCCCCTACGTCGGGCGACTGGCTATCTGCCGGGTTCGCCACGGGACGATCCGCAAGGGGCAGCAGATCGCGTGGTGCCGCTCAGATGGCTCGATCAGGCGCGTGCAGGTCGCCGAGCTGTACGTCACCGAGGCGCTCGCGCGCGTGGATGCGGCCGAGGCGGGCCCGGGCGAAATCATCGCCGTGGCGGGGATCGCCGAGGTGACGATCGGCGAGACGCTCGCCGATCCCGACGACCCCAGGCCGCTGCCGGTGATCACCGTCGACGAGCCCGCGATGTCGATCACGGTCGCTGTGAACACCTCGCCGCTGGCCGGCAAGGACGGCGACAAGCTCACGGCGCGCCAGATCAGGGCGCGGCTGGACCAGGAGCTCGTGGGCAACGTCTCGCTGCGCGTGCGCGACACGGAGCGGCCCGACACCTACGAGGTGCAGGGGCGCGGCGAGCTGCAGCTCGCGGTGCTCGTCGAGATGATGCGTCGCGAGGGCTTCGAGCTCACCGTCGGCCAGCCGCACGTGCTCGAGCGCGAGATCGACGGCAAGCGCCACGAGCCGGTCGAGCGGCTCTCTGTGGACGTCCCCGAGGAGCACGTCGGCACCGTCACGCAGCTGCTCGCTGTGCGCAAGGGGCGTATGGAGCACATGACCAACCACGGCACCGGCTGGGTGAGGATGGACTACCTCGTCCCGGCACGGGGGCTGATCGGCTTCCGCACCGAGTTTCTCACCGAGACTCGCGGCACGGGGATCATGCACCACGTCTTCGACCGCTGGGAGCCGTGGGCGGGCGAGCTGCTCACGCGCCACAGCGGTGCGCTCGTCGCCGACCGTCGCGGCGAGACCGTGAGCTACTCGCTGATGACCCTGCAGGAGCGCGGATCGCTGTTCGTCGGCCCGGGTGAGGAGGTATACGAGGGCATGATCATCGGCGAGAACGCCCGCGCGGAGGACCTCGACGTGAACCCCGTCAAAGAGAAGCACCTCACGAACATGCGCTCCTCGACCGCCGACGTGCTCGTGCGCCTCGACGCGCACCGCAAGCTGTCCCTCGACGAGGCGCTCGAGTTCGTGCGCGACGACGAGTCGGTCGAGGTCACGCCCGTGTCGGTACGGATGCGCAAGGTCGTGCTGCCGAAGGTGGAGCGGCTGAAGGCGGTGAGGCAGGCTCGGAAATGATCGCGGCCCCCCGCAGGGCCTGCGAGGGCTAGGTAGCGCGTTGGGCGCGTTACCGCCATGCCAGCCGCCGAGCCTCGCGGCTGCGGCCGCCCTGCGCACGGTGGCGCGACACGGCCGGCTCGCAGCGGCTAGGGTACCCCAGTCCCCCCGACCGCGGGGCGCGGCTGCACCCCCCCAAGCTCGCATCGCGCCCTGCTCGACCCAGGAGCAATCGATGAACGGACCCACGCGTGTGCGCGTGCTCTGCGTTGGCGCCCTGTGCGCGCTCGGTATGGCGTTGGCCATGCCCGTATCCGGCGCCTTCGCCGAAACCACGGTGCACTACACCAAGGAGAGCCAGCAGGAATACGAAGCTCAGCTGGCACACGGCGAAATCGAATCGGCGACGTTCAACAAGCGCGTTCGCTCCCTGCATCTGACGCTCAAGAACGGCACCCACGTCCTCTACCACTACCCGCCGAAAGACGAGCCGACGCTGAACGCGGCGCTGGTGGCCAGGCACATCCCAGTGACGGTGCTTTCGTCCACCCAGGCCAAATCGGAAACCGCCAAGGCGCCGGTGCACCACAAACTGCGCTACATCGCCGGCGGCATCCTGATCGCGGTCGTCGTCATCGTCGGCGCGGTCCTGCTCGTCGACCGTCGGCGGAAAAGCATGGCCGAATAGGGCAGCAGGGCCGGATAGAGCCCGCCTACGCTGTGCCCTCGCTGCCGCCGAGCGCTGCGGTCGTCGCGCTCGCGACGGCGGTGAGGTCGCTCGCTACGCCGATCGGCTGGGCGGCGAGGGCAGGCTGAGTGGCGAGGGCAGGCTCAGCGACGAGGGCCGGCTCAGCGACGAGGGCAGGCCGAGTGGCGAGTGCAGGCCGAGCGGCGAGGGCAGGCGCGGCGACGAGGCTCGCTCGTCGCTCCCGTACGCGTGCGGGAGCGGGCCGCGCGTGCAGATAGCAGGCGGCGCAGGCGAGCGTGAACACGGCCTCGATCAGCAGCAGCGGCCCGGAGTCCTCCACGAGTGCGCCGACCGCGCCGGCGAGCAGGCCGCCGGCGAAGGCGCCGGCGAAGCCCGGGTCCGCGTGCACCGGTGCGAGAAGGCGCTTCCTGAAGCCCATGCCCAGCGCCGCGACGAGGACCGACAGGGCGGTGAGGATCGCCATCGCGCCCTCGCCGAGCGCCTGCCATGCGTTCTCGTAGCGGCGATCGACCACATCCCACACCTCGCTGACCGAGCGCGCGTGCAGGAGGCCGCCGGAGTTGCTGCTGCCGCCGCCGAGGGCCAGCTCCGCGGCGGCTATGAGCGTCAGAGCAGCGAGCAGGCTGAGCAGCATGGCTAGCGCCTGGCGGCCCCCGAAGGGACCAGGCAGCAGCATCGCGGCGGCGAGCCCGAAGCCCGCGCAGACCAGGATCACGCCACCGACGCTCGCGCCGAGGTCCGCAGAGCCCTCCACGGCGGCGGTCAGCGCGCCGGCGCCGGCGAAGATCGCCGCCGGACGCGCGCCCCGGCGGCTCGGGTGCAGCGCCGCGGCGACCGCGACCAGCACGAGCACCGCGAGCCCCGACTTGAGCTCGTTGCCGATGCCGTAGAAGCGAGCCCCGCCCAGCGGGTCCGGTCCGAGCAGCGAACGCATCAGCAGCTGCGTGCGGGCGAGCGCGTCTGCCGTCAGCGCGACGATCGCGACCGCGGCGGGCGCGATCGGCGCGCGCGGCCACGCGACCAGCCGGACCGTGACGGCGCCGAGCGTCAAGCAGCCGATCGCGAGCATCGCGTACTCGACGCTCGCCGCAGGCTCGAGCGCAGCGGACGCGAGCGCCAGCGTGGGAATCCACAGCAGGCCGATCGACCCGCACTGCAGAGCCCACGCGAGGGCGGGAGAGCCCCACGCTACGCGACGCAGGCCGCGTGGCGGAGAGCGACGCGCCGAGCGGGCGCGCAGGGAAGGGATCCCGCCGCTCGCGAGCCAGCACACCGCGAGCAGCAGCGCCCAGCCGGCGAGCACGCACGCGAGGGCGGGCAGCCGCCGCCCGGCTATCGCGCGCAGGCGAGCCATCAGCGAGCCCAGCCTCCCTGCCCGCAGGGCTCCGTCGAGACGGATCGGGCGGCCGATGATCGGCGCCGGCCTCGATCGCATGCCCAGGTGCGCGAAGATCGTCGGCGCGAGGTCGGTCGAGGCCAACAGCCCGCGCTGGTTCGTCGTCGCCGAGCTCAGCTCTCCCACGGCGGTGCTTGCCCCCGCCAGGCCCGCGGCGCCCGTCCACAGCAGCTCGCCGCCGCTGCCCGGCGGCCGCTCGAGTGCGATCACGAGCTCGCGCGGCCGACGTTGCCGCACGAGCGTGATTAGGTCGGCCTGGCCCGTGGCGCCCCCGGGAAGGTCGGCGACCACCAGCCGCTGCCGCTCCAGCATCGCCGAGATCCGCGCGAGCAGGGTCGCGCGTTCGCCGAGCGAGAGCGAGCCGACGCGCCCGCTGCGGTCGGCCGCCGCGGGCGCGTCGGCGGACTCGCCGCCGTAGGAGACATAGCCCGCGCCGCCGAGCGCCCCCGCGAGGAGCCCCGGCTGCAGCTGCGCTGGCGCACTCGAGGCTCGCAGCAGCGCCTGGCGCCAGCCGAGGATCGTGCCGGCGCCGCCCTGCGGGCGCAGCTGGAGCCTCGGCGGGGGTTGCGCGTAGGCCGAGCTGGAGACGCGCGCGGCCTGCGTGATGTCGAGCAGCAGCTGCGCGCTCGAGTAGCTGCCCTGCGCAGCCGATGCGATCCCCAGCGAGAGCCCGCTGCGCGCGAGCCCCGTCTCGCCGAGGGGGACGAAGAGCAACAGCGCCGAGGCGTCTCCCGGCGACTCGGCAGGCGCGACCGTGGCCGGCGCGACCGTGGCCGGCGCGGCGCTCGCCGGCGCGGCGACGAGCAGAGGGCCGGCGAGCGCCGCGCCGCCCAGCAGGATCGCGAGCGCGCTTCGCTGCGCGATCGGCCTCAGCCCTCCACTCCTCCCGTCGCGACGCCCGGGCGCGAGCGTGAACCTGTCGGTGCCGCCTCGCCGTGGGCCGTTGCGGCGTGCACGTGAGCAGGCGCACCGCCATCGACGTTGATGCGCGGCAGCCGGCGGGCGAGCCCGCGCGGCAGGCGCCAGGTCCAATCGCCGATCAGGTGCAGCGTGGCGGGCAACAGCAGACAGCGGATCACGATCGCATCGAGGAACACCGCGCTCGCGAGGCTCAGCCCGAACTCCTTGATCACGCGGTCTTCGCCGAGCATGAACGACAGGAACACGCACACCATGATCGCCGCGGCAGCGGTGATGACGCGCCCCGTCAGCGCGAGGCCCTCGGCGACGGCGCGCGCGCTGTCACGCGTATGGGTCCAGCGTTCGTGGATGCGCGATATCAGGAACACCTCGTAGTCCATCGACAGCCCGAAGACGATCGCGAACAGCATGACTGGGATGAAGGACTCGATCGGTCCCTGCTGGATGCCCAGGAGGCTGCCGAGCCAGCCCCATTGGAAGATCACCACGATCACCCCCAGCGCCGCGCCGATGCTGAGCAGGTTCATGACCGCCGCCTGCAGCGGGATCACGAGCGACCGGAACACGATCAGCAGCAGCAACGCCGAGAGCAGGACGACGACGCCGATGAACAGCGGCAGCTTGTGTCCGAGCGTGTTCGCGAAATCGACGCTGCCCGCGGTCACGCCGCCGACGTAGACGGTCGCGCCCGTGCGCGAGGCGATCGGCGGGATCACGCCGGAGCGCAGCTTCGAGACGAGCTGGCTGGTCGCGTAGGCCTGCGGCGATGAGCGCGGGTAGACGGTGAGCGTCGCCACGCTGCCGTTGGCGTTGACTCTCGCCGGCGCCACGCTCGCGACCCCGGGCGTCGCTGCGATCGCGCTGTGCAGCGCCGCGAGCTCTATCGCACGTCGGAGCGGCGTAACGCTCGCGCCGGTCGCTGCTCCGGTGCCGCCGCTGAGCCCCAGTGGCTCCCGCGGGGGGAGCTTGGCGACGACCTGCAGCGGCCCGTTGAAGCCTTCTCCGAATCCGCGCGCGAGCAGCACGTAGGCGCGATGGGTGGTCTGGTTTGCCGGGTCGTTGGAGGCGTCGCTGGAGCCGAGGCGAAGGGCGACCGCGGGCGCCGCGATCGCGAGCATGAGCGTGGCCGAGGCGATCGCGATCGCGCCCGGGTGACGCTGAACGAGGGCGCTCCAGCGCAGCCACATGCGCCCTTCGTTGGGGTTCGTCGCCGGCGCCTTCCCTTCGGCGATTCGCCGGCGGCTGCGGCGCGAAGCCACCACGCGAGGCCCTGCGATCATAAGCAGCGCCGGCAGCAGCGTCAGCGAGCCGAGCATCACCATCAGCACGCCGATCGAGGCCGATAGCGCGACGCCGTAGAGGAAGCTCACGCCCAGCAGCATCATCCCCAGCAGCGCGATCACGACGGTGCAGCCCGCGAACAGCACCGCCCGTCCGGCCGTGTCGATCGCCATCACGACCGATTCGCCCGTGTTCTCGAACGTCGGGCCCGGCGTTTTGTAGGCCTCGCGGAAACGCGTGAGGATGAAGAGCGCGTAATCGATCCCAACGCCGAGCCCGATCATCGCGGCGAGCTCGGAGGAGAAGTTGGGTGTGTCGACGACGTGCGTGAACAACGCGATCAGGCCCAGGCCGGTGCCGAGCCCGGCGAGCGCGGTGGCGATCGGCAGACCCATCGCCGTCAGCGAGCCGAATGTGAGCAGCAGGACCACGATCGCGGCGAGCAGCCCGACCGCGGTCGGGAGGCCGAAGCCGCTCCGCTCGGTGGCCTCGATCGCCTGGCCGCCGAGCTCCACCTGCACGCCCGAGCCGGTGGCGGCGCGCGCCACGTGCACGACGCGTTCTGCGGCGCTGTTGGGCAGCAGGTTGGCCTTCTCGTCGAAGACGACGGTCGCGAAGGCGATCTTGCGGTTGGCGGAGATCGACCGCCCCGCCGCGGAGCTCGCGTAGGGGCTCTGCACGCTGGCGACGTGCGGCAGGCGCGCGACCTGAGCGAAGAGGGCGCTCATGCGGGCGCGGACCTTCGGTTCGAGCACCGAGCCCGAGTTGACGGCGAAGACGATCGTGTCGCGATCCCCCGCCTGCTGCGGGAAGCTCCGCGCGAGCACGTCGGAGGCCCGCTGGGAGTCCGAGCCCGGGAGCGTGAAGTTGTTCGAGTAGCTCGTGCCCGCCTGCTGGGCGATCACGTTGACGGCCACGATCAGCAGCACCCATCCGATCACCACGTACTTGCGATGTGTCGTCGACCAGCGAGCGAGCTTCAGCATGGCGAACTCCAGGGATCGGCGGGGGCAGGAGCGGGGGACGGCGCGACGCCTCGCACAAGCTTAGTAGGCCACGCAGTGGCCTACGGAGGCGTACGCGGTTGATACGCTCGCTGCCCCCCGCGATCGCGGGTCCGTTGCACCCTCCCGCGAGGTGAAGACATCGTGAAGCTGACGTTTCGGGCCATGCCCGCAGGGGCCGAGGGCCGATGATCAACACGCTCAGGAGCGGCGCGCGCAACCTTGCGCTGCCGTTCCGCCGACGCTTCCGCCGCGCGGTCGAGGACCCCACGATGCCGCTGAGCCTCGACATGGACGGCGACTCGCGCACGCTGCTGGTCGCCTTCGGCGGCATGGCCGGCCAGCTCGGCATGCCGCCGTTCGAGTTCTTCAAGGCCACCGGCGAGATCCCCGTCAAACGGCTGTTCGTGCGCGACCTGCACCAGGCCTGGTATCACCGCGGTATCCCGGGCCACGGCGAGACCTTGCAGGAGGCCGCGTCCTCGCTCAAGAAGCTGATCGCCGAGCACGACGTCGACCGACTGGTTGTCGCCGGCAACTCGGCCGGCGGTTATGCCGCGCTGGCGTTCGGCACGCTGCTCGACGCCGAGACGGCGCTGTGCTTCGCGCCCCAGACCGTGCTCGAGCTCGACGTGCTCAAGGAGTGGAACGACGACCGCTGGGACGTGCAGCTGAGTGAGCTCGTGCAGGCGGGTGCGATGGACGAGCGCTGGACCGACGTGCGCAGCGCCCTGCAGGAGTTCGGCTCGGGCAGATCTGGCGGGGGGCGCGGGGGGGGCGGGGGGGGCGGGCCCCGATACGAGGTCTATTTCGACGAGACGCTGGAGGTGGACCGCCTGCACGCCGACCGGCTCGCGGGCATCGAAGGCGTGCGCCTGCACCGCCTGAAGGGCGGAGCCCACAGCGTCGCCCAGGAGATGCGCGAAAGCGGCCAGCTCGAGCGCGTCCTGCACCGTGCGCTGCTGCCCGGGGTCGCCGGGCGCAGCTAGCGCAGCTCGCTCAGCCAGCTCGGATCGCCGCGCTCGATGCGCTCGACGATGCTGCTCGCGTGAGCTTCGTGGCGGGCGCGGATCCCGCGCTCCCAGCGCCGTTGCCTCTCCCAGTTGATGCGTCGGATCGGGCCGCGCAGGAAACCGACGTCCGGGAGCGGGAGCGGCTGGGGGCCGGCGTCGAGGTGCACGCGAGTGAAGTTGCTCGAGCGAAAGCCAGCGCCGTGGTGATAGATCGCGTCCCCGTAGATTCCGAAGAAGAGCGGGTCGAGGTCGATGCGGTTCGAGCGCAGAACTTCGACCCACGGTGTGTGGGTCAGCTCGAGCTGGCGCAACAGGTTGCCGCCGACGTCACTCACCAGGCGTCCCTTGACGTCTATCCAGCTGTACCCGGCCGACCAGTCGCCGGGGAGCGTGCGCCAGGTGCCGACCGTGGTGACGCAGAAGCACGGGTGCGGCTGCATGTCGCTGACGTTCTCGGCCCGGCGAACCGCGATGAGCGGAGCCTTCGCGAGCCCGTCGTTGATGAGCGGCATCGGATCGTCGATCGGAAACGCGTCCCCGTCGAGGAACATGATGAGGTCCTCGTCGGAGGCCTCGTGGGCGATCTCGATCGCGAGGTGGTTGAGCTTGTCCGAGTGACGGCCGCGGTGTTCGACGACGCGATCGAAGTGCTGCGCGTAGGAGGGGTCGATCTGCTCGAGCGAGGTCCACGTCTGATAGGGGACCGGGATGTGCTCGCGCAGGTGCCGCGTCTGGATCTCGACCCAGCGCGGCGAGCCGTAATGAACGGTGGCGACGTGGAGCACGGCCTCGCCTCAGGAGACGATCGCGCGGGCGGCGCGAGCGTGGCACCGGTTGAGCGCGGGCGCGCACGCGCGTGCGCCGCTCTCGGCTGTCGCGTCGGTCCGCAGCATCGGCCGCCGATAATACCTGAGCGTCTAGTTTGCGCTCGGATCGAGCGGCATGCGCGCAAGCAGCGCGTAGCTCCCGCCCTTGCGCGTGAGGACGTGTGACCACAGCGCCTCGGCGCTCTCGCTGAAGACGTCCTCGGGCAGCGCCGCATCTGCGATCCAGTCGCCGCGCTCGATCTCCGCGTCCAGCTGGCCCTCTCCCCAGCCTGCGTATCCGGCGAACACGCGCAGCCGCTCGGTGACCTCCGCCAGGTCCTCGACCTCGGTCCCGGCCGCCGGGAAGCCGATGCGGCCGAGCACGATCAGCTCGGCTCGCCCGGGATCCACGAACTCGCCGAGGCACACCACCGAGGTGGGGTGAACCGGCCCCCCGATGTAGACGCGCTCGAGCTCGTCGACCGCCGGCTGCAGCTGCGGCACCGCCTCGCCGATCGTGACCGTCGAAGGACGGTTGAGGACCACCCCCATCGCGCCCTCGTCGTTGTGCAACCCGATGAGCACGACGGTGCGGGCGAAGTTGGGGTCCTGCAGCGACGGGGAGGCGAGCAGCAGCTGGCCGGTGAGCGATTCCTGCATCAGGCCGAGGCTATCGTTCCCGCTGGCCTGCGCGCGCACCCTGAAGGGCACACCCTGAAGGGTGCGGGCGCGAAGGCGACGGCCCATCCGCGCCACGGCGAAGATGGGCCGATGCGGCGCCGGGTCCCGCTCAGACTGCGCGCGCGACGACCGTTACGAACCGCCGCAGCCGCGGCCGCGCGCGGCAGATCATCTCGGTGGAGCGTTTGCGCTCCCGTCCGCGGAAGACGAGCGCCTCGACCTTGAAACCGAGCTTCTCGAGCAGCATCTTCACGTCGCCGGGAGCGTACTCCCGCACATGCCCCATGTGGCCCACCCACTCGAGCTTCCGGTACTCCTCGTAGACGTCTCCGCACACGGCATAGCCCCGACCGTGCACGATGAGGTTCCAGATCCCGTCGAGTGAGCGCAGATTGGGGGTGGACAGCAGCAGGAGCCCGCCCGGCCTGATCACGCGGCGCACCTCCCGAAGCGTCGCCACCGGGTTGATGCGCAGGTGCTCGAGCAGCTCGTTGAAGATCAGCGCGTCGGTCGACGCATCCGGGAACGGCAGCGCTTCGGACTCGATATCGCACTTGGCGACGTTGAGCTCTTGCCCGGAGATCGCCTTGCTGAAGCGCTCTGGCTCGATGTCGACGGCGGCGACCGCGTGTCCCTCTCGGGCGAGCGCGAGCGTGAGCAGCAGAGGAACGGCGCCAACCTCTACGATCGCGGCATCGGGTGCCAGGAAGCGCCGCACGATTTCCAGATCGGCCGCCAGCCGCTCGGCCTGGGTGGTGGAGTATTTGCGATACCAGTCGTCCAGCTTGTCGTCGTCGGGCGCCATCGCCTGCGCGCAGGAGCGGATCAGCTCGAGGCTCTGTGGTGCGGGCGTTGGGGCGACGGCCTCGATCTGCATGGCCCGGGCATCCTAGTCGCCGCCCGCCGTGCCGCGGCTCGCGCGTCAGTCGGCGGAGAAGATCTCCAGCTTGCCGTCGAGGTCGTGGTCGTTGGCGTTGCCCTCGGGCTCGATCACGTGCCCGTCGACGACGATCGGGCTGTTCCAGTGGCCCGGTTCGCCCCCGAGCTCGGCCATGGCGCGCGGCGAGCCCGGGGCGTAGACGTCGATCCCGCCGGCGTTCGGGTCGTATACGTAGAGCAGCCCCCCGACGAGCACGGGGCTCGTGCCGGGAGTGCCGTTCTGCCATGCCCGAAACAGGAGGCCGCCGCGCAGCACGTAGGCCGCGGTGCCGTTTTCGTCGGCGACGAAAACGGTCGTGCGTCCGGCGCGGCGCCAGACCGCGGGCGCGGTGAAGAGCTGGCCGCCGCCGGGGATCGAGAGGCGCTGCAGTTCGCCGCCGAGCGGATGCCTCCGCGCCCCGGCGCTGCCGGGCGGGTGGCCGTCCAGGCGCGCGAGCGCGAGCACGCGCATGATTCCGTCCTTTCCGGCGAGCACCACGCGCCCGTCGCCGAGCAGAACCGGCGCGCTCGCGCCGAGGTCGGTGTCGCTTTCGTTGAGCTGCTGCTGGTCGACGGGGGTGAACGACTGTCGCAGGGTGAGGCCCGGGAAGCGCAGCTCGATGACGGAGTCGCCAAGGTCGGTGCTGCCGTTCCACGGGCCGTTGCCCGTGGCGATGAGGATGCGTTTGCCGCCGGGCTCGACGACCGCGCCGGCGCGCGCGAGGATCGCGGAGTCGCTCGCCAGACAGCCGCGTGGGTCCAACAGCTCGCGGCGATCGGAGCAGAGCGTGTTGAAGATCGCATCGATCCTTCCGCTGGCGCGGTCGATCGCGACGAGATGGCCCTGGTAGGGGGGCGCGTCGCCCAGATACCCCCCGGTCGCCGCGAGCACGTCGTTGCCGTCGATGTTGAGCGCCGCCGCGAGCTTCTCGTGTGTCGGGTCGCGCGTTATCCGCACTGGCCAGGAGCCGTTCGTCGACTCGGCCCCGTTCGCGAGCGCGAGCTTGTGGATCAGGCCGTTGGGCGAAGCCGTGTAGACGAACTGGCCCGCCGGCTCGGCGATCGGGCTCGTCGTGGTGATCTGCGCGCTTCCGGACCAGCCGTCGTAGCCGGGCGGCGTGAACGTCCAGAGAATGCGGCCGCCGTCGGCGTCTATCGCGAGCGTGCGCCCATAGGTGGTCGTGGCGACGATCACGTTGCGGATCGCTCCCGCGACGGACACGCCGTGCAGGTAGATCGGCGAGGAGTCGACCGTGCCGGGAAGCGTGACCGTGGTTCGGTGCAGGTGGCCTACGTTCGCGCCGGTGATGCCGCTCGACAGTTCGCTGCTGTCCGTGCGCTGGGGGTTGAGCCCGAACTCCGGCCAGTCGAGCAGACGTCCCGCGCTCGCAGTCCGCGCCGCGCCCGGGGCCGGGATCTCGCTCGAGCTCGCGGTCGGGGTCGGGACCTGCGCCGGGGCGCTGCCGCAACCTGCGACCGCCATCGCCACCGCGGCCGCGGCTGCGAGCCGCGCGATCTGACCCGCACGCATCGCGTGACTTCTAGCGCATCGCCGTGGCCGGGGGCGCAGGATATGCTCTGCGCGCGTTTCCACCGAGGCCAGACCCGGGCAGGAGGGTGATCTGAGCATGGCCAAGACCCCGCAGGTCGGCGAACCGGCCCCCGATTTCGAGCTTCCGGGCACCGACGGCCCATTCAAGCTCTCCGCGCACCGCGGCGAGCGCGTGGTGCTGCTGTTCTATCCCGGCGACAACACGATGGTGTGCACCAAACAGTTCTGCTCCTACCGCGACCGCGCGGATGACTTCGCGGCGCTCGATGCGACGGTGGTCGGGATCTCCTCCCAGGATCTTGCCTCGCACGAGGGCTTCATGCAGAAGAACGGGCTCACGGTGCCCCTGCTCGCTGACGTGGACAAGTCTGTGGCACGCGCCTACAGCGCCATCACCCCGGGAGTGGGCTCGACAAAGCGCGCCGTGATCGTGATCGACGAGCAGGGCGTCGTGCGCCACCGGCACGACCATCTGCTCGGGCTCGACTACCAGTCCGTCGACGACCTCAAGTTGGCGCTGGACGCGATTCCCGCCGCCTCGACCAGGTAGGCACCGAGGCCGAACGACACCACTGGCCTCCCTTGCTGCCCAGTACGGGGGCGACAGCTATACGTCTGCCGGCAGAAGCCGAAAAGGCTGGCCAAGGAGCCTCAGCGCGCCGATGCCACGGCGGCCGACGCCGGCTCTCCCTCGCCCGTCGGCCGCTCGGCGGCTGCGCGCGCGGCGTGGATCGCGGTGAGCTCGAGCTGGAGGCTGCGGGCTTCTTCTCCCGGAGCGGGTGAGCGCCGGCGCCACTCGCCCTCGCCGTCGAGGTCCCACGAGCTCTGGTTGTCGGCGAACGCTCGTTCGAGCACGTCGAGGAGCTCCGCGCGCAGCTCGGCCGACTCGATCGGGACGGCGAGCTCGACCCGGTGGTCGAGGTTGCGCGGCATCAGATCGGCGGAGGCGATGTGGACGGTGTGCTCGCCATCGCGCGCGAAGGCGTACACGCGGGAATGCTCGAGCAGCCGGCCGACGATCGAGACCACGCGGATGTTCTCCGACAGTCCCGGCACGCCCGGCCGCAGGCAGCAGATCCCGCGCACGTTGAGCTGGATCGGAACGCCGGCCTGCGAGGCGGCGTAGAGCGCTTGGATGCAGCGCCCGTCCACGAGCGAGTTCATCTTCATCGCGATCCGTGCAGGGCGGCCCTCGTTGTGAACGGCGACGGTGCGCTCGATCTCCCCGATGATCCCCTCGCGCAGGTTGTTGGGAGCCATCAGCACGCGGCGATAGTGCAGCGGGCGGCCGTATCCCGTGAGGTAGTTGAACATGTCGGCCACGTCGGCGCCGATCTCCTCGTCGGTCGTGAACAGCCCGAAGTCCGTATACAGGCGAGCCGTCGTCGAGTGGTAGTTGCCGGTGCCGATGTGCACGTAGTTGCGAACCCCGTCGCCCTCGCGGCGCACGACGAGCACGCACTTGGCGTGGGTCTTGAGCGCCGGCTGCCCGTAGACGACGTGCACGCCCGCCTCCTCGAGCGCCTTCGCCCAGTGGATGTTCATGCGCTCGTCGAAGCGCGCCTGCAGCTCGACGAGCGCGACGGCCTGCTTGCCTCGTTCGGTGGCGTCGATCAGGGCCGGAACCAGCGGCGAGTCATCGCTCGTGCGATACACGGTCTGCTTGATCGCGAGAACGTTCGGATCGGCGACCGCCTGCTCGACGAAGCGCTCGACCGAGGTCGCGAACGAGTCATAGGGGTGGTGAACGAGGACGTCGCCCTCGCGCATCGCGCCGAGCACGTCGGGCCGCTCGCCCTCGTGTCTGAGCAGGCGCGGGTGGGTGATGCCGACAACAGGCTCGTCGCGCAGCTCGGCGTGGCCGGGGAGTTTGACGATCTGCCACAGCGCGCCCATGTCGAGCAGACCGTCGACCGGGTAGACCTCCTCGTCCTCGACGCCGAGCAGGCTCGCGAGCGCCCCGCGCAGCTGCGCCGAGATGTTGGAGCCCACCTCCAGGCGCACAACCTCGCCGAAGCGCCTGCGCCGGAGCTCGTCCTCGACGGCCTGGAGCAGATCGGCGGCGTCGTCTGAGACCTCGAGATCGGCGTCGCGGGTGACGCGAAACACGTCGTAATCGGCGATCTCCATGCCGGGAAAGAGCGCATCGAGGTGGTGGGCGATGACGTCCTCGAGCGGGATCAGGAGCGCGGGCTCGGCCGCGTTGCGCCGGATCGACACGAAGCGCGGGAGGATCTCCGTGGGCACCTTCACGCGTGCGAAGACGGTCTGGTCGGTGACCGGGTCGCGCACGATCACGGCGAGGCTGAGGGAAAGGTTGGAGATGTAGGGGAAGGGGCGGCCCGGTGCGACCGCGAGCGGCGTGAGCGCCGGGAAGATCGCCTTCTGGAAGTGCTTTGAGAGGATCGCCCTGAGCTCGTCGTCGAGCTCGTCCACGCCGACGACGCGGATGTCGTGCTCGGCCAACTCGGGACGCAGGTCGGCTTCGAAGCAGCCAGTCAAGCGACGGCTCTGTGCGAGCGCGCGCTCGCGGATCATGGCGATCGTCTGCAGAGGCGTGAGCCCATCCTGGCTCGGGCTCTCGACGCCGGCGTCGATCTGGTCACGCAGGCCGGCGACGCGCACCATGTAGAACTCGTCGAGGTTGGTCGTGTAGATCGCGCAGAACTTCACGCGCTCGAGCAGCGGGAGCCGACGGTCCTCGGCCAGCTGCAGCACGCGGTCGTTGAACTCCAGCCAGGAGAGCTCGCGGTTGATGAACAGCGTCGGGTCATCGCCCTCCTCGAGCGCCAGCGTCGAGCTGGAGCGGCTGCTCTGCTCGGTTAGCTGCTCGCTCTGCATGACACTCAAGCTACACCCTTCGGAGCCGTTCGGGCGGCTGATTGCTGTTCGCAAGCACACCCACCAGCTAGGGTGCTGCAGTAGGGATGGCCCGTCAGCTCTGGGTATTACGTCATGCCGAGGCCGAGCCGCACGGAACCCGCGCGGACGCCGAGCGCCGCCTGACGGCCCGGGGGCGGCGCCAAGCGCGGGCCGCCGGCCTCGCGCTGGCCCGGCTTCAGGCCGGTTTCGACGCCGTGCTGTTCAGCCCCAAGGTTCGCGCGCGCCAGACCGCCGAGCTGGCCGCCGAGCGCTGGCCGCAGGCCAAGCGGGCGGTCCTCGCCGCGCACCCGCCGCTGGCGGGCGGCTTCGACGCCGCGAGCGCCCGCGAGGCGTTCGAGTTGGCCGCTAGCGAACGCGGGGCACGCGCCAGCGGGCGCGTGCTGCTCGTGGGCCACGAGCCGGATCTGTCGAACGTCGTCGCCGAGCTCACGGGCGGAGCCATCGACCTGAAGAAGGGCGGGCTTGCGGTCGTGCGCCTAGACGGGGCGCGCAGCGAGCTCGTCGTCCTGCTGAGGCCCCGCGAGCTCGCGCTGATCGCCGGTGTCCCACCCGGCCGGGAGTGAGGAGGGAACCGCGCTCGGGTCGATCTCCTCGAGCGATTCGGCCGCGAACCTGTAGCCGATCCCGAAGTGGGTGTGGATGTAGCGCCACTGAGGCGAGGCCTTCTCGAGCTTCTGGCGCAGCTTGCGCACGAACACGTCCACAGAGCGGTCGCCGCGGACCATCGTGTAGCCCCATAGCCGCGAGTAGATCTCCTCGCGCTCGAGCACGCGTCCCTCGGCTGAGGCGAGCAGCTCGATCAGCTCGAACTCGCGGCGCGTGAGGTCGATGCTCTGGCCGCCGACGAACGCCTGGAAGCGGTCCGAGCGGATTACCACCTCGCCGGCGAGCAGCGGTTTGGCCTCTGTGCGTGCCGTGCTACGGCGGCGGCGGCGGACGACGCTCTGCACGCGCGCGATGACCTCCTCGGGATGGCAGGGCTTCGTGATCCAGTCATCGGCGCCGAGCCGCAGGCCGCGCACGCGCTGGGCGACCGTCGAGGGGCCGGTGCAGACAACGATCCCCAGCTCTGGGAGCGCGATGCAGAGGCGCTCGAGCCACGTCCAGGCCTGAGGGCCGAGCACCGCCAGGTCGACGACCACTGCGCTGAGGCGCATCGCGACGACGACGTCGGTCGGAACGGGGCTGGCGAGGACGCGGTGCTCCCAGCCGAGGCGGTCCAAGCGCTTGGAGAGCACCTGGATGAAGCCGCTGTCCCGATCGAGGACCGCGATGCGCAGGGTTCCCGGTGCCTGCGAAGCCTCAGATGCCGCCGACGCTGTCACGTCCTCGGCATGCTCCGTTGCCGTCATCGCGGCGAGTGTAAGGCATCGCTGTGACGCAGGCTGTCCGCCCGGCGTCATCGTCACAGGATCTTCACAGCGGAAAAGGTCGCTCTTTGTGCGCGCGGGCGCTCACAGGCCCGCCGCACCGGGCGAGCCGGGGGGCCGCGAGGAGTCCGAGAACTCCCTGAAGAGCCCGGTCACGACGAATGCGACCTGCTCGCCGATGTCGACGGCGTTGTCTCCGATCCGCTCCAATGCGCGTGCGACGAGGATCATGTGCATCGCCCACTCGCGGGTGTCGGGGTCCTCGCCGATTTCGATCGCGAGCCGGAAGATCTCGCGGTTCATGCGGTTGATCTCGCGGTCCTGTCGTACGAGGTCCTCTGCCAGCATGTCGTCACGGCCGGCGAAGGCGGCCTTGGCCTGGACGACCTCCGAGCGCGCGAAGGCTCCCATCTTGGCGAGCGCCTCGAGCATCTCCTGGCGAACCGGCGGCTCGTGGCCCGACAGCGGGATCAGCTTGGCGATGTTCACGCACTGGTCGCCCATGCGCTCGATGTGCTTGATCAGGTGCAGCAGCGCGGCTACGAGCCGCAGATCCCCCGCGACCGGCGCCTGCAGCGCGAGCAGCGAGAGGATGCCCTGGTGGACTTCGAGGTAGCGGCCGTCCACGCGGTCGTCATCGGCGATCACCATCTGTGCGAGCTCGACGTCCTGGTGGGCGAGCGCCTCGAGCACCCGGTCGAGCTGCTCGAGGATCAGGTCAAGGCCCCCCAGCGCATGGGTTTCGAGCTCTTTGAGCTGCTGCTGGAAGTGGGCGCGACCCTGGTGCGCGCCGTCGTCGTGAGCCGCGGGCGGGTCGACAGCCGCACCGACGGCGGCGCCGTCGCCGCTAGCCGAACTTGCCGGTGACATATTCCTCCGTTCGCGGGTCCGCCGGCTTTGTGAACATCTCATCGGTCGATCCGACCTCGACGACCTCGCCGGCGAGCATGAAGGCGGTACGGTCGGCCACGCGCGCGGCCTGTTGCATGTTGTGCGTGACGATCACGATCGTCACGCGGGTCTTGAGCTCGTCGATCAGCTCCTCGATGCGCAGCGTCGCGATCGGGTCCAGCGCCGAGCAGGGCTCGTCCATCAGGATCACCTCTGGGTCCACGGCCAGCGAGCGCGCGATGCACAGGCGCTGCTGCTGTCCGCCCGAGAGGCCCGCGCCGGGCTCACTCAGACGGTCGCGGACCTCGTCCCAGAGCCCGGCCTCGCGCAGCGCAGCCTCGACGCTCTCGTCGAGGTTCCTGCGCCGGGAGCCGGTCAGGCGCAGCCCGGCGGCGACATTGTCGTAGACCGACATCGTCGGGAACGGGTTGGGCTTCTGGAAGACCATGCCGATCGCGCGCCTGACCGCGACGACGTCGACCGACGGGTCGTAGACGTCGAGGTCCTCGAGCATCACGCGGCCCTCCGCGTGCGCTCCCGGGATCTCCTCGTGCATGCGGTTGATGCAGCGGATCATCGTCGACTTGCCGCAGCCGGAGGGGCCGATGATCGCGGTGACCTCGTTCGCCCGGAAATCGAGGTCGACGCCCTTGACCTGTTCGGCGTCGCCGTAGAACGCGCGCAGCCGCTCGAGCCTGATCGCCAGCCCGGCCTGGGCCGCGCCGTCGGCGGGCGCGCCGTTGACGGCCCGGGTCTCGGCAGCGCGTGCGATGCTGACGGGCCCGGCCGAGCGCTCCTGCTCGATCGCGGGCTGGCCGTCGGGGTCCATCTCGGCCACCTCAGCCGCCTCCGCGGCCCGCCGCGGGTCGTTCATACCAGTCGACTCCGTCTGGCGATGAGGCGGGCGATGACATTGAGCACCAGGATCATTGCGACCAGCGTCAGAGCGGCGCCCCATGCGCGTTCGACGACGGCCGTGGTCGGTGAGGTGACGTCCTTGTAGATTTGCACAGGCAGCGAGTTCATGAACCCGCTGAGGTTGAAGTTCGTCTGATTCGTCGCTGCGGCCGTGAACAGCAGCGGCGCTGTCTCTCCCGCCGCGCGCGCGACCGCGAGCAGCACCCCGGTTACGAGGCCGGGGAGCGCGGTCGGGAGCACCACGTTCCAGATCACCCGCCAGCGCGGCGCGCCGAGCGCGAGGGCCGACTCGCGCAGGGATCCCGGCACCAGCAGCAGGACGACCTCGCTTGAGCGGGTCACGATCGGGAGCATCAGCAGCGACAGCGCCAGTGAGCCCTTGTAGCCCGCGTAGGAGCTGCCCGTGCCGACGATCAGGGCTATGTATATGAAGAGGCCGAACACGATCGAGGGCACGCCGGTCATCACGTCGATGAAGAAGCGCACCGTGTTCGCGAACCGGGAGTCGCGTCCGTACTCCACGAGCCAGATCGCCAGGGCGATGCCGATCGGGATCGAGATCGCCGACGCCAATGCCACGATCTCGATCGTGCCCAGGATCGCGCTCTTGATGCCGCCGATGCTCGAGCTCTTGAAGAACGTGTTGCCGGTCGGATCGCTCGTGAAGAACGAGCTGCTCCACGAGCTCAGGCCCTTGCTCAGCAGGTAGTAGACGATCAGCACGAGCGGGACGAGGGCGATCAGCGTGGCGGTGAGCACCAGGCCGCGCGCGAAGCGGTCCCTGCGGCGGCGGGCGGCGCTCACCGCGAACCGCTGCAACCGCGCGGTGTGGGTGGGCGCCGCGCTCATGCCCCCGCGGTCGCCTCCGCGATGCGGTTGCCCGGCCGCCCGTGCCGCTCGCCTGCCTGGGGGCCTTTGCCTCGAGCCGCGCGCACCACGATCACGCGCGCGATCGCGTTCACGAGCAGCGTGAACACGAACAGCACCAGCCCGGCTGCGAACAGCGCCGAGCGATGCAGGCCCTGCGCCTCGCCGAACTCGTTCGCGATCACGGCCGCGAGGCTGTAGCCCTGGCCGAACAGGTGGTGCCCCAGCACGGGCGCGTCGCCGATCAGGATCGTGACCGCGATCGTCTCGCCGATCGCGCGTCCCAGGCCGAGCATCGCGCCGCCCACGATGCCCGAGCGGCAGTAGGGGAGCACCGCGATGCGGATCATCTCCCAGCGCGTCGCACCGAGCCCGAGGGCGGCCTCCTTGTGATCGGCGGGGACCGTGCTCATGACCTCCCTGCTGATGGCGCTGACGATCGGCAGGATCATGATCGCCAGCACGAGCCCGGTGATGAAGTAGTTGGGGATCGTGACCACGCCGCCGCCGATGAACGGCACGCCCGAGAGGCGCTCGGCGACCCACTGCTCGGCGGGCTGCAGCTTGGGCGCGAGGAAGAAGATGCCCCACAGGCCGTAGACGACGGACGGGACCGCGGCGAGCAGCTCCACGAGCACGGTGAGCGCGCCGCGCAGGCGAAGCGGGCAGAGCTCGGTGGCGTACAGCGCCGTGGCGACCGCGATCGGGACGCCGATGATCAGGGCGATCGCCGAGGTGATGAGCGTGCCCACGAGCAGCGGCAGCGCCCCGAACTGTTCGGCGCTCACGTTCCAGTTGTTGTCGAACGTGAAGCCGAGGACCCCGAAGCGTTCGAACGCGGGTTTGGCTTCGCCGACCAGGCGGATGAAGAAGTAGACGATCAGCGCGAGGATCAGCCCGGCGAGCAGCGTCAGCAGGCGCTCCAGCGCCCGGTCCGGCAGCCGGGCCAGCGGCGAGCGCTCGAGGATCGAGCGCTCGCCGCGGCCGGTGACCGATGCCGCCTCCACGCTAGGAGCGCCTCTGCGTGGAGGACGGCATCACGGTGCTAGCCGCCCAGCGAGGCGCCGTTGCACTGCAGCGAGGCGACCGCTTCCTGGGACTTGGTCAGGATTTCGCTCGGCAGCTTGGCGTAGTCGGCCTGGGCGAGGATCGACTGACCCGATCCGAGCCCGTACTTCAGGAACGCGACCACGCCCTTGGCCGCCTGTTCGCCGCCGGGGATCCCGGCCTTGCAGAGGTCCTTGTTGACGATGATGAACGTCTGCGAGGTGATCGGGTAGGCGTTGGCGGCGGCGGAGTTGATGACTTTGATGCCGAGGTTCGCCGGCACCGTCACGCCAGCGCCGGCCGCGCTCGTCGATTCCAGCGACGGCGCGATGAAGTTGCCGGCCTTGTTCTTGACCGACGCGTAGGTGAAGCTGTGCTGCAGGGCGTAGGCCTGCTCGACATAGCCGACCGCGCCGACCGTCTGCGCAACGGCGCCGGCCACGCCTGCGTTGCCCTTGGCGCCGGTGCCCGTCGGCCACTGCACGTCCTTGCCTTCGCCGACCTTGCTCTTCCATTCGGCATCGACCTCGGCTAGGAAGCTCGTGAAGCCCGATGTCGTGCCGGAGGAGTCCGAGCGGTGGATCACGGTGATCGGCGTGCTCGGCAGGTTCACGCCGGGGTTCAGCGCCTTGATCGCGGCGTCGTTCCAGGTCTTGATCTTGCCGAGGTAGATGTCGGCGATCGTGGTGCCTTCGAGCTTGAGCCCGCTCGCGACGCCGGGCAGGTTGTATGAGACGGTGATCGCGCCGAAGAACATCGGCACCTGCACCGACGGGCTGCCGTTCTTGGCGATCGCGGCTTCGTCGGCGGGCTTCAGCGGCGGGTCGCTTGCGCCGAAGTCGACGGTCTTGCTCTCGACCGCCGTGATGCCCGCGCCGGAGCCCACGCTCTGGTAGTTGACGACCAGCGGCGACAGCGAGGACGCCCACTGTTCGTACACCGGCGCGGCGAACGTCGAGCCGGCTCCCGAGATGGTCCCCGAGACGCCGCCTGAGGCGGATGTGCTCGACGAGCTGCTCGAGCTCGAGCTCGAGCTGCCGCATGCGGCGACGCCGAGGGCGAGCAGCGCGCAGCCCGCCAGCGCGCCAATCCTGTTCTTGAACACTGGGTCTCCTCTGATGGATTGCGATGGTTTGCGGCCAGGCAGGCCGCGGCCGGTCTCCGGCCGTCGTGGAGTGCGGAGTCTGTTAAGCGTCCGACACCGCTATGTGAACATCCTGTGAAAGCGAGTCCCGATCGGCCGGTCGGCCGGTCACGGCCGCGATGCCTTCAACGGCGCTCCCCCCACGCGATGGCTCGGGCTGGAAACGGTAGCCGAAGCCCTGGTGCGTGTGGATGAAGCGGCGGTCGGGCAGCGCTGCCTCGAGCTTTCCGCGCAGCTTGCTCACGTAGACGTCGACGGAGCGATCGCCCGGTCGCAGCTCGCCACCCCAGACGGTGTCGTAGAGCTCCTCGCGCGTGATGATCGCGCCGATCCTGTTGGCCATCGCGGCGAGCAGTTCGAACTCGCGCACCGACAGCGTCAGCGCGCGGCCCGTCGCGAGCACGAGCCCTTCGCCCGGTCTGATCTCGAGCTCGCCCGCGTACACGGTGTCCGCCCTGTCGGGAAGCGTCGCCACGATCGCACAGGCTGCCAGTGCGTTGATGGCGACTAGTTGTCAACTCGTGATCGGAGCGTGAAAAATCGGTGAAAGCACGACGACTCGCGGCGCCGACGCGGCGCGAGCATCAATATTCTCGCGGCATGAGCTTCCTGCGCCCCGGCCCGGACGTCGCGCTGATGGAGCTCGTCGAAGAATCGGGCCGAAACGTGCAGCGCTGCGGCCTGCTGCTGCACGACCTGCTCGTGGACTACCCCGAGCACGCCGCGCTTGCGCGCGACATGAAGGTCTGCGAGCAGGAAGGCGACCGCATCACGCACGACATCATCCACCGCCTCGCAGGGCGCGGCCGCTCGCGCGCGCCGTTCGACGCGGGGGACGGATACGCGCTGGCCACCGCGCTCGACGACATCGTCGATCACGCCGAGCACGTCGCGGCGCAGCTCGGCCTCTACGCCGTCGAGGCGCCGATGGAGCAGGCGGTTGAGTTCACCGAGGTGCTCGTCGGCGCCGGCGAGCAGATCGCCCAGGCGCTGCGCTGCCTGCGAACGGGCACCGAGCTCGCGCCGCACCTCGTCGAGATCCACCGCCTGGAGAACGAGGGCGACCGGCTGCAGCGCGACGGGGTCGCCTCGCTGTTCGCGGGCGGCATCGACCCGATGGTCGTGATCCGCTGGAAGGACATCTTCGAGTCCTTGGAGGCCGCGGTCGACGCGTGCGAGACCGTCGCCCACGTGCTCGAGGGGATCACGCTCAAACGCCGCCGCCGCCTGCGCTACTAGGAGGGTTTGGCGCAACGATTGGCGAAACTCGCGGCTAGGACGGCCGCGTGAACAGGAACTGGTTGCCGAGGAGCGTTGGCGTGATCCCTCGCGAGGCCACAAACTCATCGACGGCGCGCGTGACGCCGTCCTCCCACCATCCGACCATGCCGTAGTCGTCCCCGGCGACGACACCGCCGGGCTTGAGCTTCTCGTAGAAGCGCTCCAGGTCTGTCTTGACGGCCTCGTAGGTGTGGTCGCCGTCGATGTAGACCCAATCCAGCGGATCGACCCGGGCGGCCGCGTCCCCGGAGCGCGCACGCATGACGACCACCTGGCCGGATGCGATTTGTCCGCTGAAGCGACGGCACACGCCCTCGTGGATGGCGTCCATCTTCGCTTGGGCGCCCGGCGTGCGATCTCCGAAGAAGGCGTGCTGGTAGGTCGCCTCGGCGCGGTGCTCCCACGGATCGATGAGGTAGAGCCGTTGCGGCTTGAGCCGGTTCAACAGTTGGGCGGAGAAGTCTCCTTCCCAGGTTCCGATCTCAGCACCGACGCCCCCCCCTTCGGTAGCCGAGACACGAGCCGCCCGCGCTGCCAGCGGCGTTCGAGCCCACCCCGGACGCGCCGGGCAGACAGCTCTCGCAGGCCGACGCGCCTCATCGCCGGGCGGAGGATACCTATGCCAGTGCCGCTGCACCTCTCTGTGCGAGCGCGCACGACAGCTTGGCGAGGATCGTCAGGTCGGCGTGCAATCGCACGCGCTCGATTCGGCGCAGACGTAGGCGCGCGAGTGCCCATTCGTTCTTGAGGCGCCCGAACTCGCGCTCGACCGCTCCGCGGCGCTTGTAGAGGCCACGCCAGCGCACCGTCTCGCGCGGGATCAGCGGGTGCAGCCGGTCGGCCTTGACCCACACTGACGCGGGCTGACACTCGCCCGTCGGACAGCGCCACTTGGTCGCATTCCGGGTGCAGTCGGCTCCTGCGAACCGCCACTCGCCATGCTCACAGCAGGGCGGCTTGTGCTCGCCGCGCTTGACGGCCATCGTCTCGCGGAGCGGGATCACCGGGGAGACGCCGCGCTCGGCGCACTCGCCGTAGACGCGCTCGATGTCGTAGCCCTTGTCCATCGCGCACGTCTCGGGCCGAGCAGCGGCGCGACCATCGTGGACTCGTGGGCTTTAGCCGTCTCCACGGACCACGCGAGCGGCAGGTCCGTCGCGGTGTCCACAGCCATGTGCAGCCGGTAGCCGTAGAAGCCGCCGCCCTTGCGCGTGGAGACAGCGGAGCGGTGTCCCCAGGAGGCGTCCGGGTCGGAGAACTCGTCATCGGATCGTTCGCGGCCACCCTTGGACACGAATCGCTGGCCGTTGGCGTAGGCGGGCATGTCCGAGGCGTCGATCGCGACGTTCTCGCCGACGCCGGGGATCTCCTCCTTGACACGCTCGACCATGGCGGCGACGCAGGCGTCGAGCAGATGCTTGTGCTCGCGCAGCTTCGTGGCAAAGCGGTAGCACGCCCATTCGCTCGGCGGGGCGCCTTCGCAACCGAGCGCGCGTGGTCGCCTGCATGGCCGGGGCGCAGCCAGCCTGCGCTGGGCCGGGCGCCGGTGCCTGCACTGGGCGGCGCTAGCCGGGCGTGGTCGCGGGCGCGCTGACCTGCAGTTGCGCCCCGGTGAGGCTCCCGATGAGGAAGACCTGGAAGTGAAGCGAGCCTGCGCCGGGGAGCGAGGGAAGGACCGCGCGGCCCGCGGCTAGGACCCGCCCGGCCCGGCGCGCGATTGCGTTGATCACGAGTTCTCGCTGCGCGACGGCGGAGCGGTTGGTGACGGTTCCTTCGGCTCCGCCTTCGGTGAGGTGCGCTCCGCTAACCACGATCTCGGGGATCGCGTTAATTGCCGGTCTGCCTTCGCCCACCTCCGCCGAGGCCGTCGCTGGCGCCGCTGTGCCGCTTGCCTGCACCTGGTCGTCGATCCACATCAGCACGCTATGAGCGGGGATCAGGGCGGCGGAGACGAGCGTATGCGTCAGCCCGGGCGCTTTGTTCGTGTAGACGGTCGC
Organism: Solirubrobacteraceae bacterium; assembly: GCA_035314465.1. GTDB lineage: Bacteria > Actinomycetota > Thermoleophilia > Solirubrobacterales > Solirubrobacteraceae > Palsa-744. The sequence continues at coordinate 29,455 of DATFZM010000003.1, forward strand.
TCCCTGCGCGTCGCGGACCGTGATCAGGATCGGCACGTCGGCGAGTGCCGCCGCGGAGCTGTTGTGAAGCATCACGACGGCCGCGGATCCTTCCGAGCTCGTGACGACGCTCTCTGAGGTCGCCTGCACACGCGTGCTCGGGCGCGTGATCGTGACCTCCGTCTCGGCGACCTGTTTGAGGTGCAGCTTCGCTTCGCGTTCGAGCTTGGCGCTCTTTTCCTGGCTCGACTCGCAACCCGTCAGCGCCAGCGCGACGAGCGCACCCTGAAGGGCACAGGCGAGCGAGAGCCACCTCACCCGAAGGCCCCGCTGATGTAGTCGCGAGTGCGCTGCTTGGTGGGGCGGCTGAAGACCTGGTCGGCCGGGCCGTACTCGACGAGCTCTCCGAGGTGCATGAAGGCGACGTTGTCGGCCACGCGGAACGCCTGCTGCAGGTTGTGGGTCACGATCACGATCGCGACGGTCTCGCGCAGCCCGACGATCAGCTCCTCGATCGTCGCCGTCGAGATCGGGTCGAGCGCCGAGCACGGCTCGTCCAGCAGCAGCACCTCGGGGCGCGCGGCGAGCGCGCGCGCGATGCACAGGCGCTGCTGCTGGCCGCCGGACAATTTGAGCGCGGGGCGGTCGAGATCGTCGGCGACCTCGTCGTGCAGCCCGGCCCGCACGAGCGCGTTCTGCACCGCGCTCTCGAGCTCGGGCGTGCGCCTGCGGCGTCGGCCGCGAGGCGGGCGCTGCTCGGCGAGCGCGTAGGCGACGTTGTCGTAGATGCTCATCGGGAACGGGTTCGGCTGCTGGAAGACCATCGAGACCCGCCGCCGCAGGTCGTTGACCTCCATCTCGTAGATCTCCCGGCCGTCGAGGGTGATGCGCCCGCTGCGGGCCGCGCCCGCGGTCACCTCGGTGAGTCGGTTGAGCGAGCGAAGCAGCGTGGTCTTGCCGGACCCCGAGGCGCCGATCAGGGCCAGCACCTCGCCCTGGCGCACGGGCAGGCTGACGTCGCGCACGACCCAGTTGTCGCCGTAGGCGAGCCACAGCGATTCCGCGTGCATGCGCTCGCGCACGTTCGCCACGACGGGACGCGGCGGGCGCAGCTGCGCCGCCGCAGGTGCGGCACCGTTGCCGGTCGGCGTGGCCGGGACCACGCTTGGCTCGCGGTCGACCGCGATGCGGCGCACGGGCGGTGGGAGCATGCGATCCATCACCCGATCATCCTTTCAGCCTCAGCGAGAGCTGCTTCGTCAGCCCGCGCGCGCCGGAGCGGTCGCCGCCCCTGCTCAGGCGGGTGACGAGCGCGTTCAGGAGCAGCACGATCATGAGCAGGACAAACGCCGCCGCGTAGGCCTTCTGCGGAGCGTTGCCTTCGCCTGCGGGGGAGTTCGAGTAGACGTAGCTCGTCAGCGTCGAGCCCGTACCTCGCAGCGTCTTGATCAGCGGCACGTTGCCGACCGGTTCGTTCTTGAGCGTCGCGCCGAGCAGGATCACGATGATCGCGGTATCGCCGATGATGCGCCCGATCCCGAGCACGATCCCGCTCGCGATGTTGGGGCGGATCGCGGGCAGAAGCACGCTGCGGATCGTCGTCGCGCGCGTCTTGCCGAGCGCGAAGGAGGCCTCGCGCAGCTGCCCTGGCAACTGCGTGAGCGCCTCGTGCGTGGCGCCCACGATCAGCGGCAGCGCCAGCAGCGCGAGGATCGCGCCGGCGACGAAGAACGACTGCGCCGTGACGGTGCCGTTGCTCGCCTGCTGGGAGAGGAAGCCGAGGAAGCTCTGGGAGAAGATGATCAACCCGAAGATCGCGAGCACGATGCTGGGCACGCCCGCGATCGTCTCGATCGAGGACTCCACCGCCCGCGCCAGCCACGCAGGACGGCCGTACTCCGACAGCCAGGCCGCGAGCCCGATGCCGGCGGGCGCGGCGATCGCGATGCCGATCACGGTCACGATCAGCGTTCCCACGATCGGGTCCAGGAAGCCTCCCGCCTGGCTCTGGCGTAGCGAAGGCGCCGGCGATTCGACGAACAGCGACGGTTTCAGGTAGGAGATGCCCTTGACGAACATGTACAGGACGATCGCGACGGCGATCACGCACAGCGCTATGCCGGTCGCCCAGCAGAGCCAGTAGGCGGCCCGGTCCAGCAACGGCCAGTCCGAGGTGCTGTCCCGGGGCGGGCGCACGATCGCGGGAGGCGTCTTCGGCGGCGCGAGCTCGACGGTCGCCATCAGACGCCGATCCCGTAGCGCTTGAGCGGCTGCTTGACGGCCCAGCCGGCGAACGAGAGGAACGCCGCCGAGACGAGGAGTACCGCCGCGATCGCATAGATCGTGTTCGCGACCGCGCCATTCGTCTGGCCGCCGAACTCCTGCACGATCGTCGCGCCCAGCGGCTGTACCGGCTCGAAGAAGAACGTCAGGCCGTCGAGCGGGTTAGGGGCGAAGGGGCGACCGCCGGAGACCATCGCGAGCATGATCGCCTCGCCGAGCGCCCGTGCCGTGGCGAGCACCGTGGCCGCCGCGATCGCCGGTCGCGCGGTGCGCAGCGACACGCGCCAGATCGTGCGCCAGCGGTTGACGCCGAGCGCGACGGAGCCTTCGCGCCAGGTGCCGGGAACCGACTTGAGCGCGTCGGCGCTGAGCGCGATCATGATCGGCAGGATCATCACGGTGAGGATCAGCGCCGCCGTGGTCAGGTTGGCGCCGTTGAGCTGCACGACGTAGGCGACCGACTGCTTGCGTGAGTTGCTGATCAGGTGTTCGTTGATCCACGGCGCGATCGCGAGGATCCCGATCAACCCGTAGACGACCGACGGCACTCCGGCGAGCAGCCGCACGACCGGTTCGAGCACGCGCCGTACGCCCGCGGGCGCGAACTCGGTCATGAAGATCGCCGCCAGCGTCGAGACGACGACGGCGATCACGACCGCGATCGCCGTCACCAGGAACGTGCCCCAGATCAGCGGCCAGGCACGGAAGTAGAGCAGCGAGTGACCGGGCAGCGGCACCCCGGCGTGCATCGCGCGGAACTGCGTCACGGGGTCGCCGCCCGGCCCGAACCAGCTGAGGCCGTTGGCGTGGAAAGACGGCCAGGCCTTGATCCCGACCGTCACGATCATCAGCCCGATCAGGGCCAGCACGCCGACGGCGAGCGCGCCGAGCGTTCGCTCGGCGCGCCTGTCCGCCCTTACCCCGGCCCCGGCGCGGCGGCCGGGTCGCTTGTCCGCGCCGGGGAACACCCGCCTAGTGGATCGCGATCCACTGCGAGTTGATGATCGATTTCGTGGTCGAGTTGCCGCTCGTCACCCAGGCCAGGAACTTCCGTGCTTCGCCCTTGGGCACGCCCTTGGTGACCATCCAGAAGTTACGCACGCCGCCGTACTGGCCGGACTTGGCGTTGCGCAGATTGCACGGGATGCCGTTGTAGCCGACGGCGTTGACGCCGCTGGTGTACGCGAACGAGACGAAGCCGATCCCCTGCTTGTCGCTCGAGACAGCGCTCTGCTCGAGCCCGTTGGAGGTCTCCGCGGTGGCGCTCGGCGAGACCTTTTTCAATTCGTTTTCCAGGAAGATGTGCTGGAAGGCGTCCTGCGTACCGGAGGCGCCGTCGCGGTCGAAGAGGTCGATCGGGCCGCTGATCGTCGAGCCTGGAACCTGGCTCCAGTCGCGGATCGACCCCGTGAAGATTTCCTGGACGGTCCCTTCGGAGAGGTTTCTCAGCGGGTTGGACGGGTTGGTGATCACGCACACGCCGTCGCGCGCAATCTTCGTGAACACGAGGCCGGGGGGGTCGACTCCCCTGATCGGGTCACGCGAGGAGTCGCCGATGTCGAAGCGGCCGCTGGCCGCGCCGGCGATCCCGACATCGGACTGGCCGCCGCCGACCTGCGGCGCGGAGATCTTGGGGAACTGCTTGTGGTAGGCGCTCGCGAGTTTCTGCGCGAGCGGAAGCACGGACGTCGAGCCGCCGATGATCAGCCGCCGCGCGGCCGCGGCCGCCGGCAGCGCGAGCGACAGCGCTAGGACGAGTGAGACGATCAGGGTGCGATGGGCGCGCAAGATATTGCTCCTTTGCGGTTGGGCGATGTTGCTAGCTGATGGAAGAGTCGTCGGAGAGAAACAACTGACAGTGCGGCTCGTTGCGGCATGCGCGAGATGGCAGCACCCGCGCGCAAGACTGCCGCCCGCGGGCTCAGGCGATGTGTCGTTTTTGTGAACGTTTGGTGCGCCTGGATGTCTCGACCCGTGCACAAGATGTTGTCGTTTTGTAAAGGTCGCGAGGCCCGCGGGGCAGGGATGTGTCGTTTTTGTGAACGCGGTTGCTTTTCAACTTGTGGCGTGTGACGCTGCGGGCGCTCGATCGAGCACGTCCGGTCACCGGTGGGCGCAAGTGCTGCCCGTCGTCGGCCCGTCGGCTCGGCGTCGAGCGCGGGGGCGGTGTTCAAGGCCACCCCGGACCCTCGTCACCGAGCTTGAAGGACAAGCCCCCGGACGAGCCCCGAGATGACCGACGACGACCACCACCCCATCGAGTCCGCAAGCCAGTCCCCGAGCCCCAACGGCTCGGCGAGCGCCCCGAAAGCGACGGTGCGCTCGGGTCTCGCGCACCGTCGCAACCCGGTGCTGGTGAGGCTCGGCGAGTTCGCCTCGGGCCTGCGCCGGATCGTGCTGCGTGATCCGTTGGCGTTGTTCCTTCTGCTGGCGTCGATCGGCCTGGGGATCGCGTTCGCGCTGCTGCTCGGCGCGATCAAGCCGGCGAGCGCGGGTCGCGGCGTTCCGATCTCGACCGTGCAGCAGCTCGCCAAGACCCACCAGATCGACACAGCGGTGCTGCTCGACCACGACAGCCGCGTGGAGGTGGTGACCAAGCCGACCGCTCCCGCGCTGGCCGCGAACGGCACCCCCGTGGCGCTTCCCAAACAGGAAAAGCACGGCGAAGCGAAGGTCGTGACTGGCGTTCTCTCCAACGGCACCGAAGGAGGTACCCAGCAGTTGTGGGCGGCTTACCCGGCTTCCGGCGCGCAGACCGAGCAGCTAGCGCACGAACTGTATGAAGGGGGCGTGACCGTCACGGTTGATCAGCAGTCGGGCAAGCCGACGAAGGCGATCATCGTCCAGTTCTTGATCCCGATCCTGCTGTTGGTGTGCTTGTTCTCGTTGTTCATGCGGCTCGGCGGCGAGGGTGGCGCCGCCGGGGGACTCGCGGCGTTCTCGTCGTTCACCGGTAAAGGCCGGCGCAAGGGCAAGGGTACGCGTGATCGCATCACGTTCGCGGATGTCGCTGGTGCGGGGGAAGCGGTGGCCGAGCTTCGCGAGATCCGGGATTATCTGGCGGATCCGAGCAAGTACCTGGCGGTGGGTGCGGCGGCGCCCAAGGGTGTGCTGCTGGTGGGGCCGCCGGGGACGGGCAAGACGTTGTTGGCGAAGGCTGTTGCGGGGGAAGCGGACGCGTCGTTCTTCTCGGTGTCGGGTTCGGATTTCGTCGAGTCGCTCGTGGGTGTCGGCGCGGCGCGCGTGCGCGACCTGTTCCGCAAGGGCCGCAAGGCGGCGCCGGCGATCATCTTCATCGACGAGCTCGATGCTGCGGGGCGTAAGCGTGGCGCGGGTATCGGGCAGGGCAACGACGAGCGCGAGCAGACGCTGAACCAGATCCTGGTGGAGATGGACGGCTTCGCGGGCGATGGCGGGCTGGTCGTGATGGGCGCGACGAACCGTCCGGACATTCTTGATCCGGCGTTGTTGCGTCCGGGGCGTTTTGACCGCCAGGTTGTGATCGACACGCCGGATGTGCATGGTCGGCTTGAGATCCTGCGGTTGCATGGCGGTAAGCGTCCGATGGCGCCTGACGCGTCGTTGGAGGAGGTCGCGCGTCAGACGCCGGGGTTCAGCGGCGCGGAGCTCGCGAACGTGATCAACGAGGCGGCGCTGTTGAGTGTTCGTGATGGGCGCGGCGAGATCGACCAGGCGACGCTCGAGGAGGCGATCGACCGTGTCGTGGCGGGGCCCGCCAAGCGTCATATCTTGACCGAGGAGGAGCGCTGGCTGATCTCGATCCACGAGTCCGCGCACGCGGTCGTCACGGACGCGCTCGGGCATGCGACCTCGACGCGCAAGCTCTCGATCGTCGCGCGTGGGCGTCAGCTCGGGACGGCTGCGCACATGCTTTCTGATCGCGACCAGCTGATCATGAACGAGCCCGAGCTGCAGACGCAGCTGGTCGTGATCACGGCCGGTATCGCGGGCGAGCGGATCGCGTTCGGGCACCTCTCGACGTCGGGCAACGATGATCTGCACGCCGCGACCGCCCTGGCGCGCAGCATGGTCACCTCGTTCGGGATGTCCGAGGCGCTCGGGCTGGTCACGATCGGCGAGAAGGGCGGGGAGGTGTTCCTCGGCGCCTCGCTGCAGGATCTCGGCTCGGTCGGACCGGAGACGCTGAACGTGATCGACAACGAGGTCGAGCGGCTCGTCGGTGACGCGGCCGCCAGGGCCGAAGCGATCCTGGACCGCAACTGGAGCAGCGTCGAGGAGACCGCGACCGCGCTGCTGGAGCAGGAGACGCTCTCCGGGGTCGCGCTCGAGGCGCTGCTCTCGACGGTCCAGGAGGTCTCGCTCGAGGAGTTGCGCGAGGTGCGCCGGACGGCGCCGCGCTTCACCCAGCGCGACCCCAACCAGGGCCAATGAGGCCCCGGCTGCCCTCGCCGGCGATGGTCATCGCGCTGGTGGCCCTCGTGTTCTCGACCACGGGCTTGGCCGACGCCGCGCGCCGCGCGGTCGTCTCCGCGATCGACGGACACCCCCTCAGCACCCAGCCCCACGCCGGCGGCATCCTCCTCCTCGGGGGCAACCGCAAGTTTCCGGCCACCGCTATCCCCACCGTCAAGGACTCATCGCGCGTGGGCGGCAAGACGGCGGCCGAACTGGAAGGCACATGCCCACCCGCCACCGTGGACCTCGAAACGTACTGCATGGAAACGGCGCCCTACCCGCTCACGAAGGAACAGCTCGGCAAGAACAACTTCATCTTCGCCAGCAAGACCTGCCAGCAACGCGGCGGCTGGCTGCCATCAGCCTCCGAACTACTCGGCGCAGCCGAACGCGTCAAGCTCGAGTCCACGATCCACGACTCGCGGTTGACCGCGACGATCAACCTCGATCCCACGCGCGGACTCAAAGACGAACGCGAGATGAGCTCAACCCTCGTCACCACGGAAGCCGGCTCAGCGGCGGCGGGCTTCGAGGGGGTCAGCGAAGGCGCCACCGGGAACCCCCGCCAGGGGCAGGCCAACCCGATACCGCTGCCGGCCAACCCGCTGCCCGAATCGCTGCAGTACGTGACCGTCTTCAGCAACGGGCAGAAGGGCGGCTTCGCCGGCTCCGAGCCGGTGATCAACCCTGAGAACTTCCGCTGCGCCTACAACAAGACCGCGGGCGCCCTCAACAAGAGCACCTCCTGACCAGGCTTGCGCCGGATGGCCTGCATGGCTCCCCGATCCAGCCCTGACGATTCGGCCAGGCGCGGACGAGCGCTCGCTACGGCCACGCTGCTCGCGGTCGCGTGCGTGCTCGGCCTCTCGGTGCTCGCCTCGGCCGCGCAGGCGGTGATCCTGCCGGCGACCACGATCGACGGACCGAGCGAGGAAATCGTCGGCTTCGGCGGCGTGGCGATGGCCGAAGACGGCACTGGCGGCGTGGTCTACCTCAAGCGCCAGGAAGGCGTCACGCACGTGTTCGTCTCGCGCTACTTCGAAGGTCGCTGGCAGCCGCCCGTCCGCGTAGACACCGAACAGCCGTTCGTCGCCAGCTGGCCCCGCATCGGCGCGGCCAACGGGGGCGAGCTGATCGTCGTGTGGACGACGCCGTTCGCGACGCGCGAAGGCAAGCGCGTTCAGGAGCTGATGGCCTCGGTGCTCGGGGCCGGCGCCGAACGCTTCGGGCAGGCGATCATCGTCGACCCGAACGTCGAAGAAGGCACCGGCACGAGCCCCGACCTCGCGGTCAGCTCCACCGGCCAGGCCGATGTCGTCTACCGCGTTGTGCAGCCGCTGAACACGTCCGTCCCGCGACTGCGCCCGGGCGACGTGGTCGAGCAGGTCCGCGTGGCGCACTTCAGCGGCCAGCGCTGGTCGAACCTCGGCACGGTCAACCGCGATCCGGGCGTCTCGATGCGCCCGCCGACGGCGGCGAACGCGCCCCAGATCGCGATCGGGCCGACCGGCAGCGGGATCGTCGTGTGGCAGGAGCCGGACATCGAAGGCGTCGCAAGGATCTGGGCGCGTCGCATCTTCGGGACGACGGTGGACTACGTGCTGCCGGCGTCGGTGACCACGTACAACGGCGTGCCGATCGGCGACGACGCCGACGCTCCGAGCGTGGCGTTCTCGCGACTCGGCCAGGCCGAGGTCGCCTACCGGCAGAACGTGGGCGCGGGCTCACCGCTCCCCGGTCCGCGCGTGTTCCTGAACGTGCTTCCTGACGGCGAATCCGCCAACGGAGCCCAGTTCGCAGGAGCGAGCGTGATCGACGGGGCCGTGGCTGGCGGCAAGGCCGCGAGCATCGGCCCGCCGAGCGTCGACATCGACGAACGGCAGGACATGCGCCTGCTCTACGACAGCAACGGCACGCCGCGCGTGATCGAGGCCAACGATCGCGGCCTCACCGGGACGCTGTCGCTCGGGCCGGCGTTCGTCGGCCCCGAACCGTTCGCCGCGAGCGTCATGAACCCCGAAGGCGGCGGCGTCTCGGCCTGGCCGAGCGCAGAAGCGCAGGGCCACCCCGCGGTGGCGGTGCGCGAGGACTTCCCCACGGGCGCCGCGCAGACCGGCCTCGTCAGCGGCGGGGCGGGCGGGGAAGTCGACGAACTCTCGGTCGGCCGCTCGGGGCTCGGCGACGGGATCGTGGCGTTCCGGCAGGGTCCATTCGGCGACGCCGCGATCGTCGCCGCTCAGGTCACCGCTCCGCCCGCGGCCTTCGTCGTCAGCGTGCCCAAAGAATGGGTCAAGCCGGCGGGGGCGAAGGTCTCGTGGCTGCCGGCTGCGAGCGCGGACTACCCGCTGACCTATCAGCTCGTGCTCGACGGGCACGTCGTCTCGGCACAGACGAGCACGTTCAAGGCGAGCGTGGACCCTCGTGGCCTCTCCTCGGGCACCCACCGCCTGCAGGTGCTCGCGATCGACCGCAACGGCCAGTCCACGCTGAGCTCGCCGCTGCCTCTGATGATCGACGGCGTGCCCCCGAGCGTGACGATCTCTCGCGCGCAGGGCGGCACCGCCGTGAGCGTCAGGGTCAAGGACCGCTACTCGGGCCTCGATCAACACGCGGTGAGCGTGACCTTCGGCGACGGTCAGGGCGCCCACGGCCGCGCTCGGTACGTGCATCGCTACTCCCGGCCGGGCGTCTACCGCGTCACCGTCCACGTGCGCGCCAAGATCGGCAACGCCGGCGTCGTGCGAGAGTGGGTGAGCGTCCGATGAGCGCGCCCGCGCTCACGCGGTCGAGAGCATCCGCGTCCGGTCCGATGAGTCGCGCTCGGGCCCTGTCGGTCGGGTACGCACTCGCGGCGAGCATCGTGGTCGCGCTGCTCATCCTCGCCACGGCGGGCGCAGCGCGGGCGGATGTGTTCGGGCCGATCTCGCTCGTGTCCGAGGGAAGCGTCCAGGGCGGCCCCGCCGAGCAGGCCGATTACACCCACGACGCGACGATTTCAGGCGACGGCCGCTACGTCGCCTTCGACGGCAGGGTGGGAGGCGTCGCCGGCGTGTGGAGGCGCGATCTCGCGACCGGGGCGATCGAACAGGTCGCCGGCGGCGACGCCGAGCTGCCGTCGATCAGCGAAGACGGCCAGCTCGTCAGCTTCACGACCAACGAAGGCCGCAGCCTCGCCTCCGTCACCGACAACCGCCCGGTGACCGACCCCACAGGAGAAGCCGTCAACGTCTACGTGCGCAACATGGCAATCGCTCCTGGCGAAGCTGGAGCGTTCTCCGTCGTCTCCGCGCCGAGCGGCTCCGAAGAACCGCTGCGCTACGACGCCTCCGCGAAGACGAGCCTCGGGTCCTCGGCGGTCGGCCGCTCGGCGATCAGCGCCGACGGCACCGAGGTCGCATTCGTGACGACCGCCATATCGAACCTGATCGCCTACCCCGCGCTGGAAGAAGAAGAACGACTGCGGGGCGAAACGCCCGTGCCCCACACGCCCGCGGGCCAGGTCGCCGTGCGCAGGCTGAACACCGGCGAAACGATCCTCGTCAGCGGGCAGTACGACGCGGCCACCGGCGAAACCACACAGTCTCCGGTCTCGACCCCGGCCGGCGTAGAACCCGAACTAGATCGCAACCCCCCGCTCGGCGCCGTGTTCCCCGGCAGCCAGGACTTCCTCCCGCGCCCGGAATACGACCAGGCGGTGGGCTCCCCGCCCGGCGCGTCGATCAGCGCCGACGGGTCGACCGTGGCCTGGATGGGCGCGAACATCGGCGAGCAGGCGCCGATGCTCGCCGGGGAACACCCGCTGCCCCACTACACCGAGCCCCTGTGGCGGCGGATCGAGCCGCCGCTCACGCCGACCGAGCGCGTCACCGGCGGCTCCGAACCCGGCAACCCGGCCTGCGTGGCCAGCGGTGAGGCGTCGCTGCCGAGCAGCCCCGCGCCGGCAGATCCATGCCAGGGTCCGTTCGTGGTCAACCCCGCGGCGGGCCCCGGTGGCTTCGAATCGTCGGGCATCTGGAGCGAACGCGGGGAAGCGGAAGCCACAAACTCGCCGAACGACTTCGTGCCGCGGCTCAGCAGAGAAGGCTATGAGGTCGCGTTCGCCTCCACGGCGCTGCCGCTCCCGCTCGGCGAAAACTTCAACGCGTCCCGCAAAGAAGGCGAGTCGGCGGACGTCTTCGTCGCCGACATGCATCCCGGCCTCTCGCGGCGGGCGGCGCTCACGCCGCTGACCGAGCTCGCCGGCGCCACGAGCCTCGCCGACACAGCCCCGATCGACGAATTCGCGATCAGCCCCTCGGGCGAACAGGTCGCCTTCACGACGCGGCGGACCGCCTTCCCGCTCTCGCGGCCCGCCCTCGTCAGCGCGCCCGCGGCCGAACCGGGGCTCAACGAACTGTTCGAGGCCGACCTCGGCAACGGAACGCTGACCCGCGTCACGCACGGATATGGCGGCGAACCGGCCGAACTGCTGCCCCACGAACCGAAGAGACCCGGAGAAGAAGACGTCTACGCGGGCAAACCCGGTGCCGGCTCGGACTCGCCGTCCTTCAGCGCCGACGGCCTGCTGCTCGCGTTCTCCTCGACCGCCTCCAACCTCGTCTACGGCGACGGCAATCGCTCGCTCACGGGCGAACTCGGCGACGGCAGCGACGCGTTCCTGGTCGCCAGGGAAGTTCCCATCGGCCTGCCCACGCCGCAGTCGCTGTCGGCGCCCCCCCAGACCGACACGGCCCCGGGATGGCTGCTCGGCGTGAGCGCGAAATCGGAAGGCGACGGCAGCGTGCGCATCTACGCGCGCACCCCCGGCGCCGGCGTGCTGAGCGCCTCGGCGCGCGCGGCGATCGTGTCGAGGTCCGCTCACTCCAAGACAGCACGCCGATCCGCGCACCGCCCCGGGCACGCTCGCGCCAAGGCTTCCCGCAGCGTCGCGCAGGAGACCGTCGCGAGCGTGAGGAGGGCCGCGAGCGCCCCCGCAGGGGAACTCGCCGCGCTCGTGCTGCGGCTGGGCAAGAAGTTCGCCTCGCTGGCCGGGCAACCGGGCGGGTTCTCGGCGAGCGTGAGCCTCGTGTTCACCGCAGCCGGTCACGCCGCGCTGCGCGAAACGATCGAAGTGACGTTCCTGCGCAGGCATGTCAAGGCGAAGGGCGGTGCCGCCCGCAAGCGCAAGCGGGGGCGGCGGTGACCTCTGTGCGCCGGATCCTCGTGCTCGCGACCCTCGCGGCAGCGTGCGCGCTCGCGGTGGCGAGCGTCCCCGCGGCCGCGGAAGAAGCGCCGACCTGGCGCCTTGAACAGCCGACCCCCGCCGGATCGCCGTGGCCGATCTCCCTCGGAAGCGTCGGCGACATCGAGTTCCTGCAAGGAACGCCCAACCGCGGCCTGCTCATCACCTCGGGCAACCCGCCGACGATCGAACCCGGCGTGTGGGCGTACAACGGCGTCGAATGGCACGAGCTCTCCACCGTGTGCGGCGCCAAGCAGGAAGGACGCATCGCCTGGGCCGGGCGCGAGGAATTCTGGACCGTCTCGGACGGCCGCCCCGGCCAGGTGGGCGAATCGGCCGGCACCACCTTCGAAAAGAAACCGCCGCTCGAAGACAACACGCTGTGCCACTTCGCGGGCGGCCAGGTCGTGGGCTCCTACGCCCATCCCGCCTTCGAAGCCAACTCCTACCAGGCGATGCACGCAGCTGCCTGCCTGGCGCCCAACGATTGCTGGTTCGGCGGCGAACCGCTCCCCGAACCGTCGATCGGCGCCTTCCAGCTGCACTGGAACGGCGGCACTCTGGAAGCCGACCCCTTCGCCGGCGAACAGCACCCGGTCGCGGACCTTCTGGCGGACGAAGGCCGGTTGCAGGAGAGCATCGAAGTCCGTGCCTTGGACGCCGTCACCTCCCAGCAGCAGCGCACGCCCGCGCTGCGCATCATCAACCCCGCCGGTGTCACGCCGACGTTCGAAGCCGAAGAAGAACTCCCGATCTACGAACTCAACGAGCTCGCACGCGCTCTCTCCTACCTGCATCTCTCCCAAGCCGATGGCGACCTGTGGGCCGCCGCGGGGCGCAAAGAAGAACCCGGCCAGGTGACCGTCGCGCTGCGCGAAGGCGGCTCATGGTCGCAGCTGATCGGACCCCAGCACCCGCTCGGGGCGATCCTGTCGCCGGCGCAGGCCGCCGAAGAAAAACAGCTGCTCGGCCTCGAAGGCGGAGAAAGCGCCAAGGAAGCGCCCGTGAACGCGATCGCCGCCGACCCCGGCACCGAAAGCGCCTGGGTCGCGCTGCGGCACAAACAGGGCCACATCAGCGAACCGGAACGTGCCGTGCTGGTGCGCGTCTCCACGAGCGGGGAAGTCCTGGAAGAGCAGACGCTGCCCTCCAACCAGGAACGCGAACACGGGATCGGCCCCAAGGGCGCCGCTGAGCGGATCGTGTGCCCGCAGAGCAACGACTGCTGGATGGCCACCAGCGAAGGCTGGCTGTTCCACCTCGCCACGCCGGCCACGCGCACGTTCGAACGCGACGAAGACCCCAACTTCAAGGGCCCGATCACCTACCGCCCGCCCGACCAGGGTCTGCCGCAGGTCGCCGCCACGGCGCCGCCGCCCGACACCTCGGGGCTGGGCGAAGAATCCATCGTCCCCAACGGCACCTTCAAGGAAGAAAAGAAGGAAGCCTCCTCGGCGAACCGCGTCACGCTGCCGCTGCTCTCCAAGCTGCACAGCAAGCTGCTGCACGGCAACACGCTGCAGTTGCGCTTCCACCTCGCTGTGAAGGCGCGCCTGCGCCTGATCGCCAAGCGCCACAGGCAGATCGTGGCGCAGACGCCGACGCGCACGCTGCGCGCGGGCAACCGCGTGCTCGAACTACACCTGAACCCCGCACGCTGGCCGACGAGCCTCTCGCTCCAGAGCCACGCGCTGGCGCCACTGCCCACGGTCTCGTCGGTGACCGGCGAAGGGGCCAACATCACGACCGAGTCGACCGGCCTCGTCCAGCTCCCGCGCCCGCTTCTGCAGGGCAGACTGGGACCGCTGCCTTGAGCCGGTCGAGAGCACCGCGCGCGGCCGCTCTGCGGCGGCCGGGCAGGCTCGCGCTCGCGCTCCTGGGCGCGCTCGCGCTGGGTGCTGCGCTGGCGCTGGCGGGTGTCGTGCCGGGAGCGGGGCGCACTCCGCGCGCGGCGGCCCAGGCGTCCGGCTCGAGTGCGCTGCCACAGACGGACGCCTCGGTGCCCGCGCGCGGCGTGACGCTGATCGGAGCCACCCCGGAAGAACCCGGCTCGCCTGGCGCTGGCGAGACCTGGGGGGTCGGCAAGGAGGGCTCCAGCGCCGTGCTCGTCCGCTACACGAGCGCAGGCGGCTGGACGCTCGGGCCGGCGCTTCCGGGCGGCTTCCAGCTGCTCACGAGTCAGCTCGCCGGTGCGATGACGCCCACGGGAAGCGGCGTGCTCGCCGGCACGGTGACCGCGTCGGGCAAGACGCACGAAGCGGTGCTCGTGCGCAAGTCGGGAGGCGCCTTCGAAGAAACCCTGCAGGTGCCCAGCGAAGGCGGCACGGCGCTGCTGAGCAAAGGCGAAACGCTGTTCGCTGCCAACCGGGCGCCGATGATCGCGGCGCTCGACGAAAGCGGCGGCAACCCGGGCGCGCTCGTCGTGCCGGTCGGCGCATCGAGCGCGGTGGAGTCCCAGGTGTTGCGCTGGAGCGGTGGCGAATGGACGAGCGAGCCGATCGTGTTGCCGGCGGCCACGAAGGAAGAATTCCGGGTGCTCGCGATCGGCGCCACCTCGCCGACGAACGCGTGGCTGCTCGGCGCGCTGCGCTCGGGCGGGCCGTATCCGCCCGGTACGGTGGCGCTCTTCCGGCGCGTTCAGGAAGGGGGCGGCAAATGGGTCTGGAAGCCGGTCCAGCAGGGCTCGGGCGCGGGCGACGGCGAAGCGCACCCGCTCGCCGTCCCGCTCAGCGGCGGCGGGACGGCCGCGTTCACGGTGCCCGGGCTCGGCGAACCACCAACCGTCAAGGCGCAGCTCCTCACCGTCGGGGCCGAAGGCGTGTGGGTCGACGGCGAACTCGTCAACGTGCACACCGTCAGCGCACCTTCGGCGACGCTGTTCTTCAAGCCCGAAGGGACCGCGGGCGGCACGGTGCAGGCGAGCTGGTGTCCCGTCGCAGCCGCCGCCTGCGTGCACGCGCTGCCCGAATCGCTCCCAGCCGCGTACACGCGAAGCTTCGCCTGGGGCGGCGGCGGGCCCTACGGCCAGCGCGTCATCACCGGCCTGCCCGAAGGGGAGAGCCTGCGCCTGGAAGGCGAAACGTTCACGCCGGTGCTCTCGATCGGCGGAGCCGAAGGCCCGGAAGGCGACCCCGGCGCCGCCTACGGGGCGGCCTTCTCGAGCCCCACCGAGGGCTGGCTCGGGCTCGACTCGATCCCGGTCCACATCACGACGAGTCCCGCTCCGAGCCTCTTGAAACCCTGGCCCGTCCCCTTCCGCCACCCGTTGCTCGCGATCGCGCCCCAGCCGGGGGCGCCCGTCGGCTCCCTCACCAGCGAAGCGCTCGCCGTCGGCGAACGCGGCGCGGTCGCACGCTACAAGCCGGGTCAGGGATGGCTGCCCGAAAGCCTCTTCGGTCCTGGCGAGCGCGTCGAATCGCCTCGCCTGCGGGCGGTGGCGTGGCCGACTCCGGCGAGGGCCTACGCGGTCGGCGACGAAGGCGCGATGTGGCTGTGGCGCGGGGAAACGAACCTCTGGGAACGCGACCAGGCCACGCCGCTCAACTTCCGCGGCGATCTGCTCGGCGTCGCCTTCGATCCCAACAACCCGGCACGCGGTTACGCCGTCGGATCGACCGAAACGGGCCTCGGGGGCGTGCTGCTGCGCTACGGCAAGAGCTGGACGCCTGAAACCGAACTGCCGCCGCAGGTCAGCGGCGCGGCGCTCGTGGCGATCGCGTTCGCGGGCTCGGAGGCGATCGTGGCCTACCGCGAGCAGGTGGGCGAAGGGCACTTCGTCGGCGGCCTGATCGTCAACGAAGGCTCGGGCTGGCACGTGGACACCGAAGCCGCTGCCGCGATGGGCAGCGCCGTACCCGTCGCGGTGGCCGGCCTGTCGGACGGCGGCGCCGCGTTCGTAACGCTTGGAAACGAAGGGATGCGCCTGTACGAGCGCGAACGGCCGGGCGCGCCCTGGGCCGCGACCGCGACGCCGGTGCCAGGCAGCCCCCGCTCGCTGTCGCTGTTCCGCGAAGGGGGAGCGCTGCGCGCGATCGTCGCGTTCGGCGGGGGTGCCAGCGGCAACCAGCTGGAACTGCAGCGCCCACCGCCGGGCGCGCCGCCCACCTTCCACGAACCGCTGTCGCCCGGCGGCGGTTCCGAAAGCGGCGATGCGCTGCGCCAGACGGCGACCGGCTGGAGCGACCTCGACCACGAGCTGAACCCGGTCGGCGCGCCCGCCGGCGGCTATGTCAGCGAAGACGCTCCCTACCGCCCAGATCCTATCCTCGCCGTGCTCGCCGACCCCGCCGGCGGCGAGGGCTGGGTCGTGGGCGGCGAAATCTCGAGCGAAGAACTGCTGCAGACGGCCACCGTCGAGCGCTACGGCGAAGGCGCCGAACCGCCCGGGATCGCGCGCACGGCGGTGCCGGTGAGCTCGGAATACGCAACGTTCGCGTTCGGCGGGCACGCCGAATGCGCGGCCCCCTGCGCCGGGCGCGCGCTCGTGGGCGTGGGCCCGCAGGTATCCCTGAACGCCGCCGTCGCCCTGGCCGGCGGCATCGGGGCGAGGGGGTTCTTCTACACAGGGCCGAGCGTCACCGAAGGCAGGGTGGGCGGTCGGCGCACCCTGCCGATCCCGTTCGCGCAGGAGATCGGACAGACCGCCTCGATCCTCGCGTCCTCCTCGGTGCCGGCGTTCGCGGTGCCGGCCACGCCCGATCTGGACGCGCGGCCCGAACGCGAAGGCACCGAGTCCACGTTCGCGAGCGCGTTCGGCGGGTTCCCGCAGAACGCCCTCGTGACCGGCAACCAATCTCCCGCGGGGTGTGCCGCGACGGTGGGCTGCCAGGGGGAGTACTACGCCTACCCTTCCACCGGGCTCGGCGGCGACGTGCGCGTGATCGTGCTGGACGAGAGCTCGACCGAAATCAGCACACGGCAGCTCAGCTGGCTCGAAGGCGAGCTCGGGGCAGCGAAGGCGGCCAGGGAACCGGCGATCGCGGTCGGCTCCTCAGACCTCGAAGCGCTGCGCGCCAACGACCCGAGCGCAGCGGAACTCGTTCGCGTGCTCGTGACCGGCAACCGTGGTGCCGCCACGTGCTCCAGCGAATGCGCGTCTGCGTCCGCGTACTTCTACGACTCACCCCAGGAAAACGTGGACAGGCCGCTGCGCTCGGGCAGCGAAACGATCCCCAGCTTCGGCTCGGGCACGCTCGGTTACGTAGAACTCGTCGACGAGGAGCGCGGCAACTTCCACGGCGCCAGCGGCATCCTCCTGGGACAGGTCCTCGCGAGCTCCCGCAACCCCTACAACGACCGCGCCCAGGTGAGCGCGCGCCTGGTCCCCGTGATCGGCGAACTGGCGCTGGAAGCGCGCCAGGGCACGCTCCTGCGGCGCAGCCAGGTCGCGCTGTTCGACGGTCTCGCGCGCCGCCCGCGGGAGGGCTGCCGCAGCTCGAGCGCGAGGAACGGCTTCTGCGAAACCGACCCGTACATCCCGATCCCCTCGATCTGCGTAGGGGAATGCAGCACGGCGCTGCTGCCCGAGTACACGTTCACGTCCTCAAAGCCGTCGGTCGGCAACTTCGTGCAGCCCAACACGGGCTCGGCCGAATCGCTCGCCGTGCTGCAGAACGCCAACGGCGAACCGATCCCCGACCCGCAGTCGGGACTGTTCTGCGCCTTCAACAAGGGCACCACGATCGTCACGATCAGCGCGGGGGGCCTGTCGGCGTCGCTCCCTGTGACCGTGCAGCCGGGAAGCGTGCGCCAGCCCTGCGGAACGGTCAAAGCCGAACAGAGCAGCGCCGTGCAGCAGGCGCCCGCGCCGCCGCCGCCCGCGCCCGCGCCCTCTCCCGCCGGACCCGCGCCCGCCTCCTCGCCGCCGCCCGTCGTGCCGCTCCCGTCGGTGCCGCTTGCCCCCGTGGTGCCCGCGCCGCCGCCGCGGGCCGTCGTGCCGCCCCCGTTCATCCCGCTCGCCGCGCTGCCCGCCCCATTGCTGCCGTTCGTGCCGCTGCCGGTGCCCACGCCCGCGCGCCCGACGCCGCCGTCGGGGACCTCCGCGGTCACCTCGCCGGTCGAGGCAGCCGAAAAGGAAGAGGAGGAGGAGGAAGCGACCGAGTCGGTCTCCAACCAGGCGGTCGCCTACCGCCCCGCCGAACAGCAGCCCACGCCGCTGTACGTGCTCGGCGCGATCGTCCTGGCGGCATTTGCGGGCGCGTCGGTCCGGCGACGGCCGCGTGGACGCCGGCGCGACGCCCAGATCGCGCCGGCGACGGTGAGCACGGCGTGGCGCCAGCGGGAGATGACGGCGCGCTCGCGCCGTGAGCGCTGGCGCTCTTGACCTGGCCCGCGCGCGGCGCGAGCGGTGGCGCGCGGAGCCCGCACGGGCGCGGTCGTCACCCGCGGACACAACTCTTTTGCGATTCGTTCACTGCTTGGCAACACGTGTCCCGGGGCGATCGGGAAGGCTTTGGCGCAGCCGCGCGGTCATCGACCCGCGGCGCAACGACATGACACAGGCACGTCGCCCCCACCACCTGCTCGTCCTGCTGTGCGCCGCCGTCTTCGCGCTCGCGGGCCTGCTCGGCGCGGGCGCAGCTCACGCGGAAACCTTCGGCGGCCTGGGCCGCGTCGGTGAAAGCACGATCACGGGTGGAATCGGCGGCAAACACGGCCAGGTCAACCCGCGCGGCGACCACGGCGTCGTCGGGGATCCAAAAACCGGCCAGATCTTCATCGCCGACGAAGTCCACGAAGGCGGGCTGCGCGTCGCCCGCCTGCAGGCCTTCTCATCGACCGGCACCTTCGAGGCCGAAAACAAGGTCACGACGAACGGCGAAGTCGGCGGCATCGCGGTGGACGCGGCGGCGGGACGTGTCTACCTGCTCATCGACGAACAGCGGCCCGAAGCCGAAGAAGAAGAAGAAACGTTCGACGGCGGCCTCACGGCCGCCGAAAAGATCATCTCCTTCTCGGTCGAAGTCAGCGCTGAAAAGCTCAAGGACCAGAAAGCGCTCGTCTCGAGCCTGGAAGGCAAATCGGAAGTTCCCGGGGTGCCCCTGCTGTCCCCTCCGGAAACGCCCGCCGGGATCGCGGTCGATCCGAAGACCCACGACGTCATCATCCTCGGCCAGCAGGACGACTCCAAAGTCAAGGGTGAACCGAGCCTGCACGCTGCCATCGAGCGCATACACCCCAACGGAACGATCGGCCCGCGCTACGTCGACGAAGGCAACTGCCTCGACGCAGCCAACGACGTCAAAGCCGAACCCAACTGCGAGCTGAAACCGCGACCCGAAGAACCGGGCTCGCCGATCGTGACGCAGCAGGGCCACGTGTACGTCGAGGAGGGCGGCGAAATCTGGGAAGTGCCGGACCCGTCGAAAGAAGAAGAACCCTTCTCGGTCGTCCCGATCGTGCCGCACCTGGCGTTCGGTCTCGGCTCGCTGCAGAGCCTGCTCGGCTTCGGCGGCGAACCGCTCGCCAACCAGATGTCCTTCTCGCCGCAGGGCGAAGAAGAAGGCAGGATCGACCTGATCTCGACGGTCGCCGGCGAATTCAACGAAGACGGCCTGCTCGTGCTGGACTACAACAAAGGCGCGATCACCGAGCGGGGCTGGACGGGCGGCCAGAGCAAGTTCGCCAGCCAGCCGAACTGCTTCATCCCCGTCACCTCGATCCCTGCGACGATGACGGCGGCCACGGGCGAAGACATGCTCGCCCTGACGACGTCGCCCGAAAAGAAATCAGCCGAACTGTTCGCCTTCGGCCCCGGCCCTGCAGCCGAAGCGTGCGGCCACGTGAAACTGTCTGCGCCGGCGGTCAAGGTCGGCGAAGAACCCGAAGCCACGAAAGTGGAAGCCGGCAAGGCGACCTTCATCCACGCGGCGCTCACCGGGGCCAATGCCAGGAGCACGAAATGGAAGCTGAAGTACACCGGCAAAGGCGGCCCGAGCGAAGAAACGATCGGCAGCGCCTACCAGTACCAGGAACCGTCGCTCGAACACGCGTTCACGAAGATCGGGGAATACGAAATCACAGGGACCGTCGAAACCGACAACCTCGGCACCCCCACGGTCGCGCCCACCGCGACGAAAATGCTCCAGGTCACGGCGGGGACGCCTGCGGTGAAACTCACAGCCAACCCGACGAAGCTGGTCGGGGGCGGCAAGATCGCCTTCGAAGCAAGCGTCAACGACCCCAACGAGGAAAAACCGCACCTGAAGTACACGTGGAACTTCGGCGACGGCTCGCCGCAGGCCGTCGAAGAAGAAGCGGCCGCCAAACAGGCCGTGGTGCGGAAGGCCGAACACACCTATGCGCCGTGCAGCGGCGAACACTGCATCGTGTCGGTGACCGTCGAAGACACCGAAACGAAAACGTCGAAGGCAGCCAACGTCAACGTTGAAGTGACGCCCGAACCGTCCGGCGGCGGCGGTGGTGGTGGCGGCGGCGGCGGTGGCGGCGGTGGCAACGGCACCAACACCGGCGGGGGCGGCAACGGCGGCAACGGCGGTGTGCTGAAATACATGGCGAGCATCGCGGGCTCCTCGTTCCTCGTCACGAGCTCCGGTGCGCTGGCGCTGAAGGTCAGCTGCCCAACGGGCGCGGGAACGTGTGGGGGGACGATCACGCTCAAGACGTTGACGGCCGTCGCCGCGAAGTCGTCGAAGAAGAAGAAGAAGTCGATCCTCACGCTCGGCAGCGTCTCCTTCTCGGTCGCCGCCGGCCTGACCAAGACCGTCACGATCCACCTGTCCTCGAAGGCGCGCTCGCTCCTCTCGAGCTCCCACACGCTGCGCGCGAAGGCGGTCGTGGTCTCGCACGGCTCCACCGGCTCGTCCAGCACGACCGAACCGGTGATCACCCTGAAGCTCGCCAAGGCCAAGGGCAAGAAGCACTGAGCGGTTGGTTGAGCCGGCTGCTCGGCTCGCACGCGAAACCGCTGCTCGCGGTCCCGGCCAGGACGCGCACTGCGTCGCCGTCAAGCGAACGGACGGCATCCGCGGCGCCGTGGCCAGATGTTAAGCCCCGGTGAAAGAAATGTGCATCCGGAGAGGCATGTGAACGTAACGTGAAGTCAACCCCGTGAACAGGATCGTAACTCAGGCGCCCCCGGCGGATGCGAGCCTACGTGGCGACGGGGGATCGGACTCTCCCGCTAGGTGCGGATGGAGGTCCGTGCCGACATGGAATCCAACAGGAGGTAGTCAAGTAATGACGTTTTTCTCCGCACGCCGGTGGTTCGCGTGCATCGTCCCGGCAGCCGCGGTGGTTGCCTTTGCGGCGATGCCGGGGACTGCCATGGCGGAAGGCGAACGCGACGCCCAGTGCGCCGGTTCGAACATCGTGATGAACGGCTCGTCGCTCCAGGCTTCAGCCCAGGTGGGCACCTGGAACCCCGACTTCAACACCGCTGCAAACACGTTCGCGTGCAGCGGCGAAAAAAAACCGAAAGTCGAATACAGCCAGACCGAAGCCAACAAGGGCTCGGGCGCCTGCCTGAAAGCCTTCGGCATCGCCCACGCTCCGTCGTTTAACGAATACCCAACCTGTGGCACCGACGAAGCACCCAACGAAACCGCCAAAGGCGAAGTCGAAAGCCACAACGACGGCGAAGCGGGCTATGAAGCGAAATCGCTCGAGTCGATCCCTGTCCTCCAGGGCGCCTTGGCGATAATGGTCCACCTGCCGAAAGGCTGCAAGGCGGAAGCCACGATCCCCGCTCCGGCCGGCAAAAAAGTCAAACTCGGCCGTCTCGCGCTCGACAACGAAACGATCGACAAGATCTACCGCGGCCAGATCACGACTTGGAAAGGCGTCGAAGAAGCACAGGGCGCCGGCCACGGCGAAGACAAGGTGAAATGCGAAGTCGCCGCTGAAGCGGAAGACACCATCCACCCGGTCGTGCGCGCAGACAAATCAGGTACGACGCACATCTTCAAGGCGTACCTGGAGCAGGTCGACACGGCCGAAAACATCAAGATGGAAGAATTCGAAAACCCGCAGGGCAAAGGCAAAGTTTGCACAGGCGCCCGGACAAAAGGCGAAGAAAAGTCCTGGGCGAACGTCGCTGAAGGCTGCGAAAACCAGCGCTGGCCCGAAGGGATCGAAGCGTCGAAAATCCGTCCGGTCGTGACGGGCAACCCCGGCGTGATCAAAGAAGTCGAAGCGAACGAAAGCTCGTTCGGCTACGGCGATCTCGCCCAGGTGCGCAGCGAAACTGGCGGCTTCTCCAAGAAAGGCGTCGGCGGCGAAAACAAAAAAGGCTCGGAAACCAAAGTCGGTGAACAGCTGACCAAATTCTGGGCCGAGGTCCAGGACACCGAACCGGGTCTTACGCCTGTCGGATACGCCGACCCGAGCAGCACCGGAGACGTCGAAAAACCGGCGAACTCCAACTGCGCGGGCACGGTCTACGCGGCGAAACCGGGTGAAAAATTCCCGCCCAAATCGACGCGTGAAACGTGGTTCGCGGTGAAAGCCGAACTGACGCAGAAAAAGTACAACATCTGCGGTGTCACGTATGACCTCGCGCTGCGCCAGTACTGGTTCTTCCTCAAGCCGTTCGGCTTGACTGAAGAAAAATCCAAGGAAATCGCCACGACGGTCGAGAACTACCTCTTCTGGGTGATCAACGCGAAAGCGAACGGCGGTGGCGCGCTCATCAAAAACAAGGACTACGAAAAACTGTCGGGCACCGTCCTCAAAGAGGCCGAAACCGGCGTCAAAGAAATCGGGAACGTCAAAGGCTGAGGCAGCCTGAGCTCCCGTGGGCGGGGACGCCAGCGAGGACGATGAACCCGACAGCACGGACGCAAACGCACCGGCCGCCCCAGGGATGGGGCGGCCGGTGGCGTTTTGTCGGCGGCTAGACAGCGCCCGAGGTGGCGAGCGGCTGCGGCGCGCGCGCGCTGTCTGATGCGCGGAGGTCTTGGGCGCTGAGGAGGCCGGGGCCGTCGATGACCACGATCCCGGCCGCGAGCTCGCGGCGCCGCGCTGCTTCGCGCTCGGCGGCGAGCAGCTCATCGCCACGGCGGGCGGCGCGGCACAGTGCGATCACGGCGGCCAGGGCGAGAACCCATATGGCGGCGAGGATCACGAGGGGCAGCATCATGGCTCGGAATGGCGGCGAGGCCCCGGCGGTCAGTCGCAAGAGCCTCGCCCGGCGCCCCCATCGGCGGCCGCCCACGCGCGCTTGAGCCCTGCAGCACAATCCTCGAACACGCGGCCAGGCCGCGCGGGTCGGCGGGCCGGCGCTGTGCGCGTTATTTCGGCTCGGGCTCGCGCGCGGCCTGGACGCCAACGCTCGCCGGCAGCCGACCGGTCGCTGCCACACCGTCGACCTCCGGCACGGGCTGCGGCTCGGGCGTGGCCTCGAAGGGCCGCTTGCGCACCATCCAGATCACGAACGCGACGAGCAGCGTCGCGACGAGCGTCCAGCCGAGGGCTTCGGTGCTGAGGCCGATGTACTTGAGACCGGAGGCGAAGATCACGAACGTGATCACGGGCCGGATGTAGCGGTCCGGCGCGGTGGAGGAGAGCATCGAGCCGACGAGCACGGCGGGAACGCTGCCGAGGATCAGCGAGGCCGTGACGCCGAATACGACGTGGCCGAAGGCGAGCGCGCCCAGCGCCGCGGCGGCCGTCAGCGGGACCGCCTGGGTGAGGTCGGTGCCGACGAGCTGGTTGGCGCCGAGGGTCGGGTAGAGGAACAGCAGCAGGATGATCATCAGCGACCCCGAGCCCACCGAGGTCATGCCCACGATCAGGCCTCCGATCGCGCCGATCAGCACGGTCGGGATCGGGCGCGCCACGATGTCGTGGATCCGGCCCGTACGCGTGTGCCCGCCGCGCCGATCGAGGTAGTAGCGGTACACCATCGCCGCGGCGCCGAGCAGCAGCGCGGCGCCTAGCGCTTTCTCGATGTTCGTCTGCGCCGACTTGGCGTTGGCCATCACGCTCAGCAGATAGGCACCGAGGAAGGCCATCGGCACCGAGCCGAGCACCATCCAGCCGACGAGCGGGCGGTGGACCGTGCCCTTGCGCAGATGCACGCTCGCGCCGACCGGCCGCATGACGACCGCGGCGACGAGGTCGCTCGAGATCGCCGCCGAGGGCTTGACGCCGAAGAGCAGGATCAGCATCGGCGTCATCAGCGCACCGCCGCCCGCCCCGGTCATGCCGACGAGGAAGCCGACGACGGCGCTTCCGAGGACGATGTAGGGATCGATGTGCATGGCTCTTGGCTCCGAGCGGCGCGTGGGCCGCGCTGGCGGTCGCAAATCGTAGCGCTCTCAGCTATCGGGTCGAATAGACCTCCTTTGCAGCAAACCCGCAGCGCGGGCCGCCGCGGGCACGACGGCACGGGCCACGCGGCGCTCAGGCGGCGGGTGCGCGCGAGGCCACCGGCGCGAGCCGCGGCGAAGCACGGTACCCTCTTATGACGAGAGGGTAATTCCCCGGCTGGGTGTGCCAGGGCGGTCGTCGGGATCGTCACAAGCATGTCCGCCGGCGGCTCTTGCGCTGGCCGCCGTGCGTGTCTATGATGCCGGAGGCTTTACGGGGATTACAGGATCTCGACATTTGTTCGGGCTGGTCGATGGATTATGGGGATGTGGGTGGCGAGCAAGGAGGCGGCAGGAGCGATGAGTGTCGACACCGGCGCCGGCGCTGAGACGGGCGTAAACGGCGGCGGCGGCGGCGGCTGGGCCCGTCCGCGGTCGGCCTCGCGCACCCTCCTCGGACGCCGGCGGCTGCTCACGACGGGGATCCCGGAGGTTCGCGGGCCGGCGGCCTGCATGCGCCGCGACTCGGTCTTCCGGCGGCTGCTCGTCTGCGCGGACGTGATCGCGATCGTCTCGGCGTTCGTGCTCACGATCGAGGTCTCGCGCCGATCGCTGCAGCTCACCTGGGCCGGGATCGCGGCCGTGCCGATCCTGATCATCTGCGCGAAGCTCACCGGCCTCTACGACCGCGACGAGACGCTGCTGCGCAAGACGACGCTGGACGAGGCGCCGAAGCTGTTCCAGCTCGCGACGCTGTGCGCGCTCGTCGCATGGCTGACCGGCGGGCTGCTCGTTCGCGGCGCGCTCGACCGCCACGAGGCGATGTTCCTATGGCTCGTGCTGGCGCTGCTGCTGATCTTCTCGCGGGCCCTCGCCCGCGCCTTGGCGCTGCGCATCTCGCCGATCGAGAGATGCCTGTTCATCGGCGACGAGCGATCCGCGGAGACGATCCGCTCGAAGCTCACCGGACACGGCGGGGTGCACGCGAAGGTGGTCGCCCATCTCGACCTCGACAAGGTCGAGCCGTGGTCGACGGACTCCTTCTCCGAGCCGCGCCTGGCGGAGATCCGCGACCTGGCACAGACGCTCGACGTCCACCGCGCGATCATCGCGCCGCGCAGCGTCGACGCCGGCGAGATGCTCAACCTCATCAGGACGCTGAAGGCGGTCGGCGTGCGCGTGAGCGTGCTGCCGCGGCTGCTCGAGGTGGTCGGCTCCTCGGTGGAGTTCGACGACCTCCACGGCGTCACGGTAATGGGCGTCCGCCGCTTCGACCTCACGCGCTCCTCGGCTGCCTTCAAACGCGCGTTCGACCTGCTCGGAGCGTCGATCGGACTGCTCGCGATCTCGCCGATATTGATCGTGATCGCGATCGCGATCAAGCTCGACGGTCGCGGACCGGTGTTCTTCCGCCAGCTGCGCGTGGGGCGGCACGGCCACCGCTTCCAGATGATGAAGTTCCGCACGATGGTCGACGGAGCGGACGCGATGAAGGAGTCGCTGCTGCATCGCAACGAGGCGAAGGAGGGGCTCTTCAAGATCGCCAAGGACCCGCGCGTGACGCGCGTCGGGCGCCTGCTGCGCAAGAGCGCCCTGGACGAGCTGCCGCAGCTGCTCAACGTGGTCAAAGGCGAGATGAGCCTCGTCGGGCCGCGTCCGCTGGTCGTGGAGGAGGATCAGCGCGTGGAGGGCTGGCACAGGCGCCGCCTGGAGCTGATGCCAGGCATGACCGGGCCGTGGCAGATCCTCGGACCCTCGCGCGTGCCGCTCAAGGAGATGGTCGCGATCGACTATCTCTACGTCGCCAACTGGTCGCTGTGGACCGACGTGAAGATCCTTATGCGCACGGTCCCCCATGTGCTCGGACGCCGCGGGCTGTAGCGCCGCACCGCCCGATCTGAGCTCCATAGCCCTCGACTATGATCCTGCCAGGTGGCGATGTCGCCGAGCAGCGGCGAGGATGGAAGTCCCCCGGCCGCAGCCTCTCGCGGTCCTGAGCCAATCGAGAAGCCAATGCTCTACGTCGCCACGGTGCACTACAGGTCCCCGCGCTGGATCGAGATACAAGCGCGCTACCTCAAGGCGCACATCTCGGTCCCCTTCCAGACGTGGTCCTCGCTGGAGGGCATCGACCCCGCATACGGCGTGCACTTCGACCGTGTCGTCGAGCAGCTCGGTCCCCACGCCGGAAAGCTCAACCACCTCGCGATGGAGATCTCGCAGGAGGCCGCCGACGAGGACCTGCTGATGTTCCTCGACGGCGACGCCTTCCCGATCGTCGACCCGATGCCCGTGATCGAACAGTCGCTCGCGAGGGCGCCGCTGCTCGCGGTGCGCCGGGCGGAGAACCTGGACGAACCCCAACCCCATCCCTGCTTCTGCGTGACCACCGTGGGGACCTGGCGCAGCCTCCCCGGCGACTGGTCGGCCGGGCCGACCTGGATCGGTCCCAAAGGCCGCCCGCGCACCGACGTCGGCGGCAGCCTGCTGCGCAGGCTCGAGCTCACGAAAACGCCGTGGGTCGATCTGCTGCGCTCCAACCGCCACGATCTCGACCCGATCTTCTTCGCGATCTACGGCGACCTCGTCTACCACCACGGCTCGGGCTTTCGCAAGGGCGGGCCGAGCGGCATCCACAGGACCGTCGACGGGCCCTCCACGCTGCGGGTCCCCGACGTGCCCGTGATCGGAAGGCTCGTCGGAGCGATCAACCGCCGTCGCTGGCAGTCATGGGAAGAGGCCACGCAGGAGCGCCGCCTCGCGCAGTCGCAGACGATCTACGACAAGATCAAGGCCGGTGATGAGAGCTGGCTGGAGCAGCTCAGGTAGAGAGAGGAGCGCGCGTGGCAAGCGACGGGCAGGTGCTGAAGGAGCTGAACCTCGGGGCGGGGAAGACGTTCATCCCCGGGTTCGTGAACATCGACATCCACGAGCGCGCCGACATCAGCCTCGACCTCGGTGCCGAGAAGCTGCCGTTCTCCGACAACAGCGTTGAGACGATCGTCTCCCACCACACGCTAGAGCACGTCCCCGACTACCTGTTCGCGCTCAAGGAGATACACCGCGTGCTCGTGCACGATGGCGTGCTGCTGCTGTCGCTGCCCTACGCGACGCTCACCGAGCATCACATGGTCAACCCCTATCACCATCACAACTTCAACGAGTGCTCGTTCGACTTCTTCGACCCAGCGCTGCTGAAGGGCTCGGCGGCCGAGGACGGCGAGACGGCGTTTCGGCGCGTGCTGGTCCGCTTCACCTACATGGGCGGATTCGGCGCGGCGCCGCGGCCGCTGCGGGTGTGGGCGCGCAGACACCTGCTCAACGTCGTGCGCCAGTTCGACATCGCGCTGGTCGCGATCAAGGACCCGAGCCTGCCCCTCGACACCAGCCCGGCGCGCGCGCGCGAGCTCGAGCGGCGGATCGTGGAGCTCAAGCGCGCGCGGACGCAGTACCCCGAGGTCGCCGCGGAAGCGCGCGCCGAACGCAGCGAAGGCATCGCGCCGGCCTCGCGCCGCAACGGCTCGAGCGGAAGGCTCGCCCGTGCCGCACGCCACCGCCGCGACGCGTTTCTGCGCCGCTTTGAGATAAGGCACGAGTAGCGACCGCGCCGCGGCGCGCGCGGCTTCGGCCTCAGCCAGCGCGTGGTGGCGGCCTGCGCCTCAGTCGGCGTGCGCCGGCATCAGCCTCACGCAGCGCGCGCGGGAGCCGGCCGGGCGAGCGGCTCGCGTTCGCCGCCGACGAGCCGTTGCAGGGCGGCTGAGATCTGTTCGCAGACGACCTCGGGCGCGTACAGGCGCTCCGCCTCCTCGCGGGCGCACACCCTCACCGCCGCGGGGTCGGCCCGCAAGCGTTGCAGCGTCTGCTCGATCGCGTCCGCCATCGCCGGCACGTCGCCCGGCGCCACCTCGGCGGCGACCGAGCGGTCGACGCCTTCGATCGCCCCGACCTCGCTCGTGCCCACGACCGGGATGCCGGCCGCAAGCGCCTCGGCCACGGTCAGCGCGAACGGCTCGTAGCTGCTGGCCTGGAGCAGCACATCGCTGGCCACCAGCTCGGCGCCGACGGCGGCGGCCTCGACGCGGCCCGCGTATTCGGCGCTTTCTGGGAGGTCCGCCAGCAGCGGCGTGTAGTCCGACCACAGGCTCGGGCCCCCCACGACGCGAAAGCGCGCGCGCACGTCGCGATCGTGCAGCAGGTTCGCGACCGCGACCACGTCCTCGATCCCCTTGCGCACCGCGACGCGGCCCAGTACGAGGATCAGCGGGGGCTCGCCGACGGCTTTCCGGGCCGGCGCAAAGCGCTCCAGACGGACCGGGTTCGGCACCACCGCCGTGTGCTCGCTCGGAAACCGGTAGTCGCGCACGAGGTGGTCGCGAAACACGCCGCTGATGCACACGAGCAGACGTGCGCGGCGGATCGATACGAACTGCAGGAGCGAGCGCAGCAGCATCACGGTGGCGACCGCGGCGTAACGGTAGGCGGGGTGGCAGCGCAGCCCGAGCCGCCGCTCGGAGACGAGCGCGCGCAGCTCTCCGGCGGCGTGCGTCTCGGGATGGATCACGAGCGGCACCGAGCGCCGCAGCTGCGGCGGCAGCGCGAAGCTCTCGATGCTCGAGAACTGGTAGACGAGATCGAACGGCTGTTGGCGGTGTCGCTCCATGATCTGGCGGCGCAGCCGCACCGAGGCGAGCCCGCGGGCGACCATGCCGCTCACGAACGCGGCGATGCGCGTGCGGCTGTACCAGCGGTCCCACTGCCACACGCTCGTGCCCCACGTGAACGTGAGGTTGGCGTTGTCGCTCACGCGCGGCGGCAGCGGCTGTCCGGCCGACGGAAAGAACGAGTCGATCCGGTGCCCGCGCGCGGCCAGGCCGGCGAGCAGCTCGGTTGCCACCCCTGCCACTCCCCCGTCCTCGCCCGGGGCCGGTCCGAGCCACGCGATGTGAAGCGATCGGTCTGCCATCAGCGGCTCACCCTATAGGACGCAGATCGCGCTCAGCGCGGCCTTCACGGGTTCTCAAACGCGCCTCGTTCACCACGTTCGCAAGGCGGCGTTTGAACGCAGCCACCGAGAAGGTGTCGGCGTGCGCGACCGCCCGCGCCGGCTCGAAGTCGAGCTCGTCGATCGTCTCGATCGCCCGCGTGAAGGAGTCCACGTCGTCCAGTCGCGCCAGCCGTCCCGTCTCTCCGTCGAGCACCGTCTCCAGCGCGCCGCCCGCCGCGGCGGCGATCACGGGCCTGCCCGCGGCCTGGGCCTCGACGGCGGTGATGCCGAACTCCTCCATGCTCGGCACGATCACCGCGCGGGCGCGCGCATACAGGCCGGCCAGGTCCTCGTCGCCGACGCGCCCGAGGAACTGCGCCTCCGGGTAGGCCTGCGATAGGGCTGTGTGCTCGGGGCCGCTGCCGACGATGCGTATCGGAGCACGCGCGCGCCTGGCGGCCTCCAGCGCTATGTGCACGCGCTTGTGCCGCACGAGCTCGCTCACCACGAGCAGCTCCTCGCCCGGCGAGGCAGTCGTGAACCTGTCGGTTTCGACCGGCGGGTGAACGATCGCCGCCTCGCGGCCATAGAAACGCATGATGCGATCGCGCGTCAGCTGCGAGTTGGCGACGTACACGTCCACGCGCCGGCTCGCGGCGCGATCCCAGCGCCGCATCCAGCTCAGCTGCGCGCGCAGCAGCGGCCGCAGCGGCGCCGGGGTCTCGGCAAGCGCGCGCCCCTGCTCGTACCAGGCGTAACGAAAGGGGGCGTGGCAGTAGCAGACGTGCACCGCGCCGGCGGGCACCGCGATCCCGTGCGCGAACGCGCTGCTGCTGCTCACGACCACGTCGACGGGCGGCGGCCGCAGGCGTTCGATCGCGAGCGGGTAGAGCGGCAGCAGCCGTCTGAAGCCGCGTTGGCCGACGCCGAGGCGCTGCAGCGGCGAGGTCGTTATGGAGCGGCCGGCGAAGCGGCCGCGCGTTCCCTGCTCGTCATAGAGGAGCGTGAATATCGGCGCCTGCGCGTAGAGCCCCGCGATCGCCGCGAACGTGCGCTCGGCGCCGCGCATCACGAGCAGGTAGTCGTGCGCGAGGGCAACGCGCCCGTCGAGCTGCGTCGCCGGGGCGGCATCTGGTGGGTTCTCGCTCATGGGTTGACGCTGCGATCGCCGCGCGAATCCCGCAAGCCTAGCCGCGCGCCCAACCCAAGCGGGCGCTCGATGACGCGTTGGTATGTTCTTGCCGATGCCGGACACCATGCTCCGGGCTTTCGGCTGGAGCCCGCTTCTCATCCACGGTGATCCGTGCGTTCTGGACCGTTGGCTATGGCTCCGCCGGCACCTGCGCCGGGGCGGCGTGCGGACCTTCGACGCCGGCTGCGGTAACGGAGCCTTCAGCATCTACGCGGCGCGAGCGGGCAACCGCGTGCTCGCGGGCTCGTTCTCGCAGCGCGAGCAGGACGACGCCCGCCGCCGCGCCGAGCTGCTCGGCGTGAACGGGATCGACTTCCGCCTCATCGACCTGCGCGAGATCGAGCAGCATCGCGACTCGCTCGGGAGATTCGACCAGATCATCTGCTTCGAGACGATCGAGCACGTGCTCGACGACGAGGGGCTCGTGCGCTCGCTCGCCGCGATGCTCGAGCCCGGCGGCCGACTGCTCCTGACCACCCCCTTCGACGGGCACCACCCCCTCTACAGCGAGCAGCGCGAGCCGAGCGGCGTCGAGGACGGCTCGCACGTACGCTACGGCTACTCCCAGCAGCGCCTGCGGCGGATCGCACACGACGCCGGCCTGCGAGTCGAGAGCGAGGGCTTCGTCAGCGGCGTCGTCTCGCAGAAGCTCACCGACCTGATGAGGTGGCTGACCGCGCGCCTGGGGCGCCTTCCCGGTTGGGCGATCGTGCTTCCGCTGCGACCGTTCGTGGTCCTCGACGCGCCGCTGAGCCGACTGCTCGACTACCCGTACCTGAGCGTCGCGCTGAGCGGCGTCAAGCCCTCCTAGGCAGCGGTCGTGCGCGTCCTCGTGACGGTGCCTTGGGGGCGTCGCCTGGGCGGCGCCGAGACGATGCTCCAGGGGCTGCTCGACGGAGCCGGAGCGGGCGGGCACGAGCTCGAGCCGGTGTTCTTCGAGGCGGGTCCGTGGTGCCAGGAGCTGCGCGAGGCGGGCGTGCGCGTCGAGGTGATCGAGGCGGGCCGCCTGCGCCAGGCCCACCGCTGGGCGGCTACCGTGGCGCGCCTGGCGCGCCTCCTGCGCGCCCGCGAGCCCGACGTGGTCCTCAACTGGTCCGCGAAAACACAGCTCTACGGGTCTCCGGCGGCCGTCCTCGCCGGCCAGCGCGAGCGCGTCGTGTGGTGGCAGCACGGGTTCGCAAGGCGCGACTGGCTCGACGGCTCGGCAACGGCACTGCCCGCCGCCGCGGTCGGCTGCACGTCCGCTGCAGCCGCGCACGCCCAGGCCCGGCTGCGACCGCGGCGGCGTACGTTCGTCGTCGCGGCCGGCTCGCCGGTGCCCCGGCCCGATGAGGTCCCCGCCGCGCTGGAGCTTCCCGACGATCGGCCGATCGTGGGCCTCGTCGGTCGCCTGCAGGCCTGGAAGGGGCAGGATCGGCTGCTGCGTGCACAGCGCCAGCTGCGCGACCGCGGACACGAGATACACACGCTGATCGTCGGCGGGGACTCCTACGAGCGCTCGCCCGACTATGCGGCCTCGCTGCTGCCGCTCGCGCGCGAGCTCGGGATCGCCGACGCCGTCACGATGACCGGGGAGGTACCCGACGCGGCTCCCTACATCCGGCGCATGGACATTCTCGTAAACGCCTCCGACCGCGAGCCGTTCGGCATCGTGATACTCGAGGCGATGGCGCGCGGCGTCGCCGTCGTGGCCGTCGACTCCGGCGGCCCGCCCGAGTTCGTCGAGGACGGACGCACCGGCGTGCTCGCCCGCTCCGGCGAACCGAACGCGCTCGCCGACGCGCTCCAGCGGCTTCTCGTCTCACCGGACCTGCGCGCCCGGGTCGCCGAGGCCGGCGCAGAGCGATTCATGAGCGAGTTCACGACCGCGGCGATGTGCGAGAGGTTCTTCGCGCGAATGCGCGCCGTGCGGGAGCGGATGTGAGCGCGCCGTGATCGCGCGAACGTGCGAGGTGCCGCCCGAGGCTGGAATCGCCTTTCACCGCGTGCGCGCTCCCCCTTGCCCAGGTCGGCCCCGTCAACCCGAGCCGCTCTTCATGGGTCTACCGCATACAGGTGAAGGCTGCGGGCATGCTCAAGCGTGCGGGCGAGCGTCTCTGTTATTGCCCCTGGGCGCGCGCCGGCGTTCGTGTGCGTTTCAGGGGGCGTGGCCGAGGAGGTGCGCGCCCACTTTCCCGATATTGCCGAGCGTGTTATCACGATTGGCCGCACGCTAGCCGCTACCCGCGGGCGCGTCTCGTGCCCGATGCGGCGAGGAGCATGCGCTCCAGCGGGTCGGTCGCGGCCGGTACGGTGAACAGCCGCTGCACCGCGGCGCGGCCGGCCTGCGCCAGCTGCTCGCGCAGCTCGGGCTGCTCGCGCAGCCGCGTCAGCCGCTCCGCGAGGGCCTCGGAATCGCCCTCGGGAAACACCAGGCCGCCCCCGGTGAGACCGATCACCCACGGGATCGCGCCCGAGTCCGACCCCACCACGGGCACGCCGCACCACAGCGCCTCGACGATCACCCGGCCGAACTGCTCCTTCCACGTCGGCGTCGTGCGGGACGGCAGCACGAGCACGTCGAGCTGCGCGTAGCCCTCGGCCATCTGCTCGTGGCTGAGGCCGTCGAGGACGCGCACGCTCGCGCCCGGAAGCGGCGCGCCGTCCAGCCGCCCGCGGAGCTCGCCGTTGCCGATCAGCAGCAGCTGCACGGGGGCGCTCAGGTCGCGCACCGCGGCGAGCAGATCGTCGAGGCCCTTCGACTCGACCAGGCGCCCCGCATAGCCGACCGTAAAGGTCCCATTGCGCTGCGCCTGCGCCGGCGCGCTCGGCCACGTGGGAACTGCGGGCGGCGCGAGCTCGACCTCGCCGCGCGCGCCCCAGCGCCGCGCGAGCTCGGCGGCAGCGGGCGAGCGGGCGGCGACGAACGCGGCCTCGGCAAGCACGCGGGAGCGCAGCCACCGCACCGGCGGCGGCAGCTCGCGGTCGATGTTCTCGTAGCAGTGCACGCCGAACGGGACCCCGGCCCGCGAGAGCGCGCGACCCCACTGCGCCGCCGCCAGCGCGAACGGCTCCGCCTCGAGGAACGCGACGTCCGGGCGCACCTCGGCGATCACCGCGCCGCAGCGCGCTAGGTAGACGTGGCGCTGCTGTCGGCCCGCGAACACGACGCGCGTCGGGCGCAGGGTATCCTGCATTCCCTCGAGCGCCTGCGGAGCGACAGGAGTTGGCGAGTAGGAGTGGCGCCAGCGGCTCGGCACGACGACCGTGACATGCCACCCGCGGCGGCGCAACTCACGATAGACTTCCTGATTGACGCTGACCACCGACGGCTGGCTGACGACAAGCAGCCGCCGCTGGCGGTCCGGCCTCTCAACTGGGGGGGCGGCGGAGCTCAAAAGGGCCTGTTCCGCCGCCCAATAGCTGCATCTGCAGTTGCGCTGGGGGGTTCTGAGGTCTGTACTCTTTGCACAGCACGAAACCTATGATGGCTGGTCACGGCCATGGATGGATCCCGAAGCCATGAACGAATCGACGAGCGACGCAGGACGAGTTTTCAGCCCGCTGTGGAAGCGCAAGTGGATCATTCTCCTAGTCGGAATCGCCGTTGGCGCCGGCACGTATGAGTACTACAAGCATCAGCCCGCGCAGTACACCGCAAAGACCTCCCTCTACCTCGGTGGGACGAGCGAACAGCAGGGCGCGGGGACGAGCGCCCAGGGGAAGGGCGGGCTCAGCGGCCGCGAACTGACCAATCAGGTCGAACTGATCAACTCGAGCCTGATCGGCGTGCCGGTGCACAAGCAGCTGCGGGCCGAAGGCAACCTCGCGGCGGCCCGCTCCAAGGCCAAGGCCACGGCCAGCGCGAACAGCAGCTTCATCTTGATCACCACCGAAGGCCACCTCCCACGGGGAGCGGTGGCGCTCGCGAACGCCTACGCGCGCGTCTACGTCGAACGCGAGCGCGCCGACTACTACCGCGGCCTGAAAGCGGCGATCGCCAACGCACGCCAGCAGCTGCGCAGGATCGAAACACCGACCTCGAAGGGCGGGAAAGCGAGCAACAGCGCCTCCTCCGCGATCCAGGCCGCGACGCTCGCGAGCAAAATCAACCAGCTCGAATCGGGCCTCTCGAACTACGCGGGCGTCCAGCAGGTCAGCCCGGCCAAAGCCAACCCGCTGCCAGTGTCGCCGACCCCGAAAAAAAACGCGA
The DNA here is from genome assembly GCA_035314465.1 of Solirubrobacteraceae bacterium. Lineage (GTDB taxonomy): Bacteria > Actinomycetota > Thermoleophilia > Solirubrobacterales > Solirubrobacteraceae > Palsa-744. The sequence goes on from DATFZM010000003.1 coordinate 64,012, forward strand.
TCTTCGGGTTCGTCCTCGGGCTGCTGCTGGCCGCGATCGTCGCCTACGTCCTGAGCCAGTTCGATCGCCGGCTGGGCTCGCTCTCCGACGTCGAGGGCACCTTCCAGGCACAGGTGCTCACGGCGCTGCCGACGGTGAAATCCCCGGTCGTGCGTCCGAACGGCGAACGCGCGCCGGCGCGGCCACTGCTCGAGCCGCTGCGGCGGCTGCAGACGACGCTTCAGCTCGGCGACGTGCTCGGCCGTGACGGCGCGCCGCGCTCGATCGCGTTCGTCAGCGCCGACCCCGGCGACGGTCGCTCGACCCTGATCGCCAACCTCGCCCGCGTCCAGCGCGACGCCGGTGCCCGGGTGGCGGTGGTCGAGGCCGACTTCCGCCGCCCGGTGATGGGCCGCCTGCTCGACGTGAGCAGCCCGCACGGCCTCGGTGAAGTGCTCATGGGCCGGGTCTCGCTCGATGACGCGATGCGCAACGTGGAGCCCCTCCAGCCGGCCGTCTCCGACGTCGCCTCAGCGGGCGCCGTCTCGACCGTCGTCGCCTCGCGCAGCACCGGCGAGCTGTCGGTGCTGCTCGCCGGCGAGGGCGTCGACAATCCGCCGGCGCTGCTGGCCTCCCCGCAGATGGCCGATCTGCTGCGGGCACTCGCCGAGGAATACGACTACGTCCTGATCGACGGCCCTCCGCCGCTCGCGGTCAGCGACGTGATGCCGCTGCTGCCGCTCGTCGACGGCATGATCATCGTCGCGCGCATCGGCCACACGCGCGATCAATCCGCCCAGCGACTCGGACAGGTGCTCGGGCGGACCGCCTCGGCGCCGCTGCTGGGCGTGGTGGCCAACTGCGTCACGTCGAAGGACATGGAACGCTACGGCTTCTCCGTCGCGCCGACGCAGCGGGGCGCTCGAGGCAAGCTCTTCCGGCGATGAGCACAGCTCCGGGCCGCTTTGCCAATCCCATCGGGGGTGTGCATCCCGCTGTCCTGCAACGTCGCCGCCGTCGGTTGCTGCTGCTCGGTGCGAGCGCCCTGATCCCCCTCATCCTCGGGCTCGCGATCAGCGTCGAGGACAGCAACCCGAGTCTGCTGCTGGCGGTCGCGCTGATCGGGGGCACGGTCGGGATCGTGACCCTGGTCACGAACCGCCGCCTCGAGGTCTCGGTGCTGCTCCTGGCGGTGTACCTCGGGCTGCTCGAGGGCCCGGTCAAGCTCGGCAGCGGCGGCCACGAAGCCGCCTCGGTGGTGCGCGACGTGCTCATATTCGCCGTCGCGCTCGGGGCGTTCATGCGCCTGCTCGCAAGCAGGAAGCCGATAACGTTGCCGCCGCTGTCGGGATGGGTGCTCGCGTTCGCCACCCTCGTCCTGATAGAGGCGCTCAACCCCAACACGCAGAGCATCACGAAGGCGCTCGGGGGCTATCGCCAGCAGCTGGAGTGGCTGCCCTTTTTCTTCTTCGGTTACGCGCTGATGCGCTCGAAGCGCCGCTTCCGCCAGTTCTTCCTGATCCTCGGCGTGATCGCGCTGGCGAACGGCGTCATGAGCACCTACCAGACCCGGCTCAGTCCGGGGCAGCTCGCGAGCTGGGGTCCGGGCTACCACGAACTCGTCTACGGCTCGGTGGTCGCCGGCACACCCGGCGGCCTGTCGGGACGCGCCTTCTCGATCGAAGGCCAGGCGCGCATCCGGCCACCGGCGCTCGGGACGGATGCCGGCAGCAGCGGCGGCTTCGGCGTGCTCGCGATCCCCGCGCTGCTCGCGCTGCTCGCGAGCGTCGGCCTGCGACGAAGATGGCCGATCGTGCTGCTGTTGTTCGGCGCCCTCGCGGGTGTCGCCACCGGCCAGGGCCGGCTGCAGGTCATCGGCGCTGTGCTGGCGATCCTGTGCTTCGTTGGCCTCTCCTTCAGCGCGGGCAAGCGAGTCACCCGACCGCTGGCCGTGATCCTCGGGATCACGCTGCTCGCGTTGCCGGCCGGCGCGGTGTTCGTGTCGGCGCTCGGCAGCGGCACGTTCGCCCGCTACAGCAACATCGCGCCGGAAAATGTGTCGTCCCAAACCTCAGACGTAAACGGCAAGACCGCGAGCCTCGAAGAGATCCCCAAGACGGTCGAACACGCGCCGTTCGGCGTAGGGCTGGGCAGCGTCGGTGCGGCGGGAGGCTTCGGCGGCCTGCAGACGCACGAAGGGCTCGAATCGCATGGTGTGAGCGCCGAGACCCAGTACAACTTCGTGGTCGATGAACTCGGGCTGCCCGGCCTGCTGTTGTGGTGCGCGCTGACGATCAGGCTGCTGACACTCGGGATAACCGGTCTGCGGCGCATCCCGGACGTCGAGCTGCGGCTCTACCTCGCGGCCCTGATCGCGACGATCCTCGCGTTCACGATCATGGGCTTCTCCGGGCCGACGATGGCGAGCGCTGCGTTCGGACCGTTCTTCTGGTTCTCGGCCGGCACGTTCGCCTACTGGTTCATCACCAAGCGCAGGCAGGATGCCCGGGCCACCGGGCTGGCGCCGAGGCGAGGCCTGCGCGCGGCGCCGCTGCCGGAGCCCGCGTGAGCCCCCCGCCGGCCCTCGCCCGGGCGGACGCTCCGCCGCTGGTCACCAGCCGCGCTCGGCTGTACATGCTGATCGGCGACCGGCGCCCTACGGTCGCGTTCCTCGCCCTCTGCTCGGCGATCGCAGGCCTGACCGAATCGGCGCTGCTGATCGTGATCGCCGAGATCGCGGCGACGACGGCGAAGGGCGCGGCCAAGGCCAAAATCAACATCCTGCACCTCAGCGCGAAGCCCGACACGCTATTCATCTACGCCTTCGCTCTGGTTCTGCTGCGCATCGTGCTGCAGGCGCCGCTGTCGAGCATGCCGGCGCGCATCGCCACCGACGTGCAGTCGCGGCTGCGCCGGGAACTCTTCGACGTGTTCACGCGCGCCTCCTGGGACGTTCAGTCGCGCGACCGCGAGGGCCACTTCCAGGAGACCCTCACCGGCCAGGTCGGGCAGGCGAGCGGCGGCGCCATACAGGTCTCGCAGCTGATCATCTCGGCCTTCACGTTCATCGTGCTGATGGCCACCGCGCTCGCGCTGAACGCCCTCGCGGCGGGGGTCATCCTCGTCGGTGCTCTCCTCCTGTTCGGCGCGCTCCGGCCGTTCAACCTGCTCGCGGTGCGCCTCGCGCGCGAACTCTCCCGCGCGCAGCTCGGCTATGCCGGCGGCATCAGCGAGGCGGGCCGCATGGCCGAAGAGACGCAGGTGTTCGGGACGGGCGCCGCTCAGCGTGCGCGCATCAACGTGTTGATCGCCCAGGCCCAGCGGCTCTACTACCGCTCGTTGCTCGTCAACCGGCTCTCGCCCGCCCTGTACCAGAGCGCGGTCCTCGTGATCCTCGTCGCGGGGCTGTACGTTATCTACAAGCAGGGCTCGAGCCACCTCGCCGCGCTCGGCGGCGTCGTGCTGATCGTCTATCGCGCCGGCCTCTACGGCCAGCAGGTGCAGAGCTCCTTCCAGGGGCTGCGCACGTCGCTTCCGTTCATCGATCGCCTTCAGGACGTGGCCCGTCAGTACGCCGAGAGCGCACCGCCCGACGGCGCGCTCGCGCTGCCGCCGGTGGAGACGCTGGCCTTCGACAAGATCAGCTTCGGCTACCGGCCCGAGCGCCCCGTGCTGAAGGAAATCAGCTTCCGCATCGGCGCCGGCGAGGCCGTCGGCATCATCGGACCCTCGGGGGCGGGCAAGTCGACGCTGATTCAGCTGTTGCTGCAACTTCGCAGCCCGGACCAGGGCCGCTACCTGATCAACGATCAGCCCGTCTCGGATTTCAAGCGCGCGGACTGGTATCGGCGTGTCTCCTACGTTCCCCAGGCGCCTCGGCTCCTGCACGCATCGGTGGCCGACAACATCCGCTTCATGCGCGAGCTCGACGACGAGGCCGTGGAACGAGCGGCCAAGCTCGCCCGCATCCACGAGGACATCGTCAGCTGGCCGAACGGCTACGAGACGATCGTCGGCCCGCGCGTCGATGCGGTCTCGGGCGGCCAGCAGCAGCGCCTGTGCCTCGCACGAGCGCTCGCCGCACACCCGGAGGTGCTCGTGCTCGACGAGCCCACGAGCGCGCTCGACCCGCACTCCGAGCGCCTGATCCAGGGCTCGCTCGAAGGGCTGCGCCACGAGATGACGCTGTTCATCATCGCCCACCGCCTCTCGACGCTCGACATCTGCGACCGCGTGATGGTGATCGTCGACGGCCGCGTGGCCGCGTTCGACAGCACCGACCTGCTGCAGCAGAACAACACCTACTACCGCTCCGCCTCTCTCCTCTCGACAGGCGGAGGGCGTCTGCCGTGAGCGTCAGCGGCGGCCTGCAGGGGCCGGCTGCGAGCGGAGCGCCTGCGCCGGGAGCGCAGACCTCCAACTCACAGCCGCGCCGGCCCGACTTCTTCATCGTCGGACAGCCGAAGAGCGGCACTACGGCGCTGTACGAGATGCTGCGCGCGCACCCCCAGATCTACATGCCCGACGGAAAGGAGCCCTGGTTCCTGGCCGACGAGCTGCACGAGCGCACGCCGCCGCGCCCCGGTGGCACGCCGCGCACACTGCCCGAGTACCTGTCCCTGTTCGCGGCCGCGCAAGGCGGGCAGCGCACGGGCGAGGCCTCGGCCCTCTACCTGTGGTCGCGCACGGCCGCCGCTCGCATCGCGGCGCTGTCTCCCGAAGCGCGCATCATCGCGATCCTGCGCGAGCCCGCGAGCCTGCTGCGCTCGCTGCACCTGCAGTTCGTCGAGACCTACATCGAGACCGAGAGCGACTTCCGCAGCGCGATCGCGCTCGAGCGCGTCCGCCGCGAGGGGCGCGAGCTGCCGCGGCACACCTACTGGCCCAGGGCGCTGCTGTACTCCGACCACGTCCGCTATGTCGAGCAGCTGCGCCGCTACGAGGACCTGTTCACGCGCGAGCGCATGCTGGTGCTGATCTACGACGACTTCAGGGCCGACAACGAGGCGAGCGTGCGCGTGGTGCTGCGCTTCCTCGGCGTCGACGACGCGGTCGAGATCGAGCCGAGAGAGGCCAACCCCAGCGTGCAGGTGCGCTCCGACCGCATGCACGAGCTGCTGCGCGCCGTGTCCGTCGGGCGGGGGCCCGTGTCGCGAACGCTGAAGGGCTCGATCAAGGCGCTCACGCCGGCGGGGCTGCGCCGCGGCGCCCTCAACGCGACCAAGCGCCACGTCGTCTTCGCCGAGCCGACGCCCCTCGACGAGGCCTATATGGTCGAGCTGCGCGAGCGCTTCCGTGACGAGGTGGCGGCGCTGGGCGAGTATCTCGACCGCGACCTGCTCGGCCTGTGGGGATATCGCGATGTCCGCTGAGCCGCTCTGCGCGCAGGCGGGCCAGGGAGCGCGGCTGCCGGACTTCTTCATCGTGGGTCATGCCAAGAGCGGCACCACCGCGCTCTACGAGATGCTCCGCGGGCACCCGCAGGTCTACATGCCCGCGCTCAAGGAGCCGTGGTTCTTCGCCAGCGACATGCGGCCGCGCTTCATCCCCGTTCGGGCCGGCCCGTCGCCGCAGACGCTCGAGGAGTACCGCGCGCTGTTCAAGGACGCGGGCCCCGATCAGCGCATCGGTGAGGCCTCCTCCTCCTACCTGTGGTCGCGGACGGCCGCGGCCGCGATCGCACAGGCCGCGCCGCAGGCGCGCATCATCGCGATCCTGCGTGAGCCCGCGAGCTTCCTGCGCTCGCTGCACCTGCAGCTGCTGCAGAGCCACGTCGAGGTCAGGAAGGACTTCCGCACCGCGATCGAACTCGAGCCGGCCCGGCGCGAAGGCAGGGAGATTCCGCGCAGCTCCCACCGCCCGCAGCTGCTGCGCTACTCCGATCAGGTGCGCTACGTCGAGCAGCTGCGTCGCTACCACGACCTGTTCCCGCCCGACCAGGTGCTCGTGCTGATCTATGACGACTTCCGCAACGACAACGAGAGCGTCGTGCGCTCGGTGATGAGGTTCCTCGACGTGGACGCCGAGCGCCCGGTAGCGGTCCAGGACGTCAATCCCTCGATCATGATGCGATCCCAGCGCCTGGACGACCTCGTCTACCTCGTCTCCGTCGGGCGCGGCGGAGCGATCACGCGCGGCGCCCGTGCCGCCGTGAAGGCGGTGCTGCCCCGTCGCGTTCGCCGCGACGCCCTCCAGCTCACGAGGACGCGCGTCGTGCACGGCCGACCGCCGCCGACCGATGAGGCCTTCATGCTCGAGCTGCGCCACCGCTTCAAGGGCGAGGTGACCGCGCTGAGCGATTACCTTGGACGCGACCTCGTCAGCCTGTGGGGCTACGAGGATGTCGACTGACCCGCAGGCGGCTCAACCGCAGAGCCGTACAGCGCCCGGCGACCCCGGCTGGCGCGCGCAGGTGGGAGTCGCCCAGGAGGCCGCGCTGCCATCCGCCGGGAGCGTGCTCGTGACGTGCTCCGCTCCCCTAGGCGGCGGCGGCCTCGGCCGTCACATGCAGGAGATCCTCGACGCGCTCGATCGCCGCGGGCTCCCGCGCGACTACATCTGCGAAGCGCGCGGCGGCGCGCCGGCCGGGGACCCGACGCGCGAGCTCGTGATCGGGCGCTCCCGGGCCCTCGCGCCACTCACGCGTGTGTCGCCGGCCTGGCGGCTGTGGAGCCAGAGCGTGCGCTTCGACTCAGCCGCCGCTCGGCGGCTCTCACCGGCCGAGCACCTGATCGCGTTCAACGGCACCGCGCTCGCGCAGTTCCGGGCCGCCGGGCGCGACGGCAACCCCTCCACCTCGCTCGTCTCGGCGACGGCGCACATGCGTCACGTCATAGACCAGCACGCGAAGGCGCACCGGCAGTACCCGCTCGAACGGCCGTGGGCCGAGCACCTGCTCAGGCGCAACCTCGCCGAGTACGCGCGCGCGGAGCGCATCTACGTCTCCTCGCGCTACGCGTGGGACTCGTTCGCGGCCGAGGGTGTGCGCGAGGAGACGCTGTCGATGTTTCCGCTCACACCCCATCCGCGCTTCGCGCCCGACCCGGGGCCAAGCGCGCCGGAGACGTTCGACGTCGTCTATGTCGGTGCGCTGACCGTCGACAAGGGCGTGCCGCTGCTGCTCGATGCGTTCAGCGCCCTTCCGCACGCCGACATGCGCCTGCGGCTCGTCGGGGGCTGGAAAACGCGCGGCATGCGCCGCCACGTCTCGGCTGCGTGCGCGCACGACAGCCGCATCAGCGTCGCGCCCGGTGACCCGCTCGAGCTCCTGCGCGCCGCCGCGCTGTACGTGCACCCGACCTACAGCGACGGCTTCGCCTACGCGCCGGCCGAGGCGATGGCCTGCGGGGTCCCGGTGCTCGTCAGCGAGGACACGGGGATGAAGGAGCTGATCGAGCCCGGACACGACGGCCTCGTGCTTGCCACGGGCGACCTAGCCGCGCTCGCTGAGGCGATCGACGCCGCCTACCGGCGCGAGATCCTCGCACGCTAGTCGGCCTGCCGGCTAGTTGGCTTCGATGAACGAGTAGATCGTCGACTTGACGCGCCACCAGTAGCCGAACGCGTGGCCTTTGCCGCTCAGCACTTCAAGGCTCGCGTTGCAGCCCGCGGCCTGCAGCGCCGTCAGGAATTCTTCCTGCTGGGAGGCTGGCACGAGGTCTTCTTCGGCCGCGAACAGCTGCCAGTTGGGGCATGCGCCGCGCGGCACGTTGTACACGGGTGAGAACTGGCGCTCGAAGGCCGTGTTCGTGCAGGCGAAGATCTTTTCCCATCCGAGGATTTCGCGACCGCAGCCGAGCGCGATCGAAAGCGAGATCGCAAGGCTCGATTTGAGTCCCGCTTCCTGACCCAGTTGGACGAGCGTTTCCAGGTTCGTGGGCCCGCTCAGCGAGACCACGCCCCGCACCCCGGCCAGCTGCTCGCCGGCGAGATCGACAAGGTTGCCACCGGCCGAGCCTCCCACGAGCACGACGTTCGCCGGGTTCGCGCCGTATTCGCCGCCATGTTCCTGAACCCAGTCGACCGCGGCCTCGACCGCTTCGGGCTGTTTCGGGAAGGCCGTTTCATGCGAGTTGGCCTGCGGGTAGTTGATGTCGAAGACGGTGAAGCCCTGGTAGCGCAGGTCGTTGGCGACGGTCGGCTGTTCGGTTTCGTTGGGCTGCTGGCGCCAGCCCCCGCCGTGCACGAGCACGACGGCCGGTGCGCCCGCGCTCGCCGCCGCGAGGCCCGCCCGAGCGCTCGCTGCGGCGTTCACCGACTGCGTTTGGCTGGCGGGGATGTAGATCGTCGCGATGTCGAGCGGCGAGGGGCCGTACTGGACCCCCCGGACCGGCGGTATCAGGGTCGCCTGCGCGGCAGTACTCGCGGCGAGCATCACGATGCTCGCCAGGGTCGCGGCGGCGAAAGCGAGCGAGCGCCGCGTCACGTCGCGTCCGCTCGCGTCTCGGTTGTCTTCGCGCCGTCGCTGTCGGATGCGGGACCCGGGCTCGTGAGGCTCCAACGAACCTCGTACCCATGGATCTCCGTGTCGCTGAGAATGCCCCTGGCTCCGTAGTCGAGGCACGCGAACTGCGTCCTGTAGTCGCGCATGGCTGCGAGCTTACACGATGCGGCCGCAGGATCGAGGTGAAAAACTTGTGCAGAGCGCAGATCCGGCAGCTCGGGCACGTCCTCGAGGAACGACATCCAGAACGCATCGACGTTGCGGTGCGGGTCCGGATCGCGCCCGTCGACCCACGTCGGCCAGCCGTGAAGCACGCAGTAGGGAAGCTCCGCATAGAGGGTCGCGGGCATGCCCGAGCGCAGCAGCATGCGCCCGTAGCGGCGCGTCAGTAGGTGGTCGGGGTGCGAGCCGATGCCGGCCGGCACGTACACGCGCGAGGCGGATGGCACGTTCGCGCTCAGCTCGTGGTCGATCGCCTCGAGCGTCGGCTGCGGCGGGCGACGGTACTGGGCATCCATGAACGACAGGTTGATCGGCTTGCGCCCGGCGCGGCCGAGCGCGGCCGCATCCTCGGCAACGCGCTCGCGCACTCGCTGCGCGGAATCGCTCGCACCCGTGGTCGCGTCCCACAGCGTCACGCGCCCGGGGGCCGGCGCGGCCGCGAACACGTTTGCGACGTTGAGCTCGCGCTCGTCGGAGAGGATCGTCCAGCAGTTGAGCACGGCGTCGTCGAAGTGAGGTGAGAGCACGAGCTCGGGAGCGGCCGCGTCAACCCTCAGGCGAGGGGTGAAGCGGCTCTCTTCGCGCGCGGCCAGTCGCTGTTTCGAACGGCGGTAGAGCCCGCGCGGGATGCTCTGGAGGCGGCTCAGCATGGGCGAGGTCGGGGGAGTATAGGCGTCCAGGACACCCGGCGAGCGCGCAATCGCAGGCTCGCCCGGGGCCTATAATCGGGCGATCATGGCGTCGCCCGAGTCGCTAGCCGCAGAGCGCGCGCCACGGGGGCGTGTGCCGGACTTCTTCATCGTGGGGCACGCGAAGTGCGGCACGACGGCGCTCTACGAGATGCTCCGGCGCCACCCGCAGATCTACATGCCGGACTTCAAGGAGCCGATGTTCTTCGCGCGCAACGCCCAGCCGCCGAACACGTCCGGTCGCGTCAGCTTCGAGCAGACCGGCAGACGCTCGGAAAGCCTCGAGGACTATCTGGCGCTGTTCGCCGACGCTGGCCCCGCGCAGCGCGCGGGCGAGGCCTCGACGTTCTACCTGTGGTCGCACGAGGCGCCGGCGCGGATCGCCGCCGCGCAGCCCGACGCGCGCATCATCGCGATCCTGCGCGAGCCGGCGAGCTTCCTGCACTCGCTGCACATGCAGATGCTTCAGAACCAGGCCGAGTCCGAGACCGACCTGCTGAAGGCGATCGCGCTGGAGGGCCGCCGCCGCGAAGGGCGCGACATCCCCCGCCACTCCTACTGGCCGCAGGCGCTCATGTACTCCGATCGCGTCCGCTACGCCGAGCAGCTGCGGCGCTACCACGCTGTCTTTCCGCGCGAGCAGGTGCTCGTGCTGATCTATGACGACTTCAGGGCCGACAACGAGGGCACGGTCCGCCGGCTGCTGCGCTTCCTCGACGTCGACGAGGACGTGCCGCTGACCGTCCTCGAGGCGAACCCGAGCGTGAACGTGCGCGCGGTGCGCTTCGACTCCCTCGTGCGCGAGGTCCGCCAAGGTCGCAGCGCGGGATCGCGTGCGCTGCGCCAGAGCGTGCGGACGCTGACCAGCCAGCGCGTGCGCGAGGCGCTGCTCTACCCGCTGCGCCGCCGCGTCGTCTACGGCGATCCGCGCCCGCCCGAGGAGGCGCTGATGGCCGAGCTCCGTCGCCGCTTCGAGCACGAGGTCGTGGCGCTAAGCGACTATCTCGAACGTGACCTGATCACTCTTTGGGGTTACAACGGTGTCCGCTGAGGCGCTCCCCGCCGAGCGCCTGCCGCAGCAGCGGGTCCCCGAATTCTTCATCATCGGCCAGCACAAGAGCGGGACCACGGCGCTATATGAGATGCTGCGCCGCCACCCTCAGATCTACATGCCCGAGCTCAAGGAGCCGCGCTTCTTCGACAGCGACCTGCACTCGGTCGCCCGCACCTCCGCCAACAGCGGCCGGCCCGAGACCTACGGCGAGTATCTCGCGCTGTTCGAGGGGGCCGCGCCGGAGCAGCGCATCGGCGAGGCCTCGGCGTCGTACCTGCGCTCCGTCCTCGCCGCGAGCGCGATCGCCGCGGCGCAGCCGCGCGCGCGCTGCATCGCGATCCTGCGCGAGCCCGCGAGCTTCGTGCGCTCGCTGCACTCCCAGCTCGTTCAGGAGCACGTGGAGCGGGAGAAGGATCTGCGCCGCGCCGTCGCGGGCGAGGAGATCGTGCGCGACGGGCGCACCGTGCGCCGCTACTCCGACCACATACGCTACGTCGAGCAGCTGCGGCGCTTCCACGAGGCGTTTCCCTCCGAGCAGGTGCTCGTGCTGATCTACGACGACTTCCGGGGAGAGAACGAGGCGACCGTGCGCAAGGTGCTGCGATTCCTCGAGGTCGACGACAGCGCGCCGATCGAGGTGCTCGAGGCCAACCCCAGCGTGGCCGTGCGATCGCTGCGCATGGACAGCGTCGTGCGCGGCATCTACGGGGGCCGCAGCCCCGTCACCCGGGCGATGAAGGGCGCCGTCAAGGCGCTCACGCCCGAGCGCGTGCACGGCAGCGCCCTGGCGACGGTGCGCAGGCGGCTCGTATATCGCTCGCAGGAGCCCGCCGACGAGCGCCTCATGCGCGAGCTGCGCACCCGCTACCAGGGGGAGGTGGTCGCGCTCAGCGAGTACCTCGATCGCGATCTCGTCTCGCTGTGGGGATATGACGATCTCGGCTGAGGCATGCACGTGCGCCAGCCGCTCGTGGCTGGCCCGCACCGGCCGGCCGTCTCCGACGATCGTGAAGATCGATGTCGAGGGGGCGGAGGTGGGAGTCCCCCACGGAATGGAGGAGACCGTGCGCCGCGCGGGGCCGACGCTGATCGTCGAGCTGTACGGCACGCGCGAAGAGGTCGCCGATCAGCTCGACAGCTTCGGCTACGAGCACCGTCCGATCGAGCGCGACGTGCCCACGCGCGAGGCGCCCTGGTGGGCGCACATCCTCGCCCGCCCGCGCGCCGCCAGCGCGGACTGACAATGGGATGGTCCCGGGCCGAGCTGGGAGAGGCTCCTGCGCGAGCCGGCGGGGAGGGCGCCGAGCCGCTGCGCGTGGCGGTGGTCGGTATCTCGCTCAGCGGCACATGCGGCGTGCGCGACCACGCCACCCTGCTCACCGGCGCGCTCGCCGCCGACGGCGTGTCCTGCTCGTGGCACTGGCTGACGCGCGAGCAGAGCGCGCTCGCAGGAGCGCGCAGCGAGATCGCAGGCTTCGTCGAGCAGCTGCGCGACGAGCTCGCGCGGGAGCGCCCCGCGGCGGTGGTCCTGCACTACTCGGTGTTCGCCTACTCGCACAAAGGGCTGCCGCTGTTCGTGCGCCCCGTGTTCGAGGCGCTGCGGGAGAGCGGCGTGCCCGTGCTCGCGGTGCTGCACGAGTTCGCATACCCGTGGAGATACGGAGGCTGGCGCGGGGCCGTGTGGGCGGTCAGCCAGCGAGCGGCGATGGTCGAGGTGATGCGCGTCGCCGCGACGGTGCTCGTGACCGCCGACGTCCGCGCGCGCTGGCTCTCCTCGCGGCCCTGGCTTGCAAAGCGTGCGGTGGTCGTGGCGCCGGTCTACTCCAACCTGCCGCCGCCGAGGGCAAGCAGCCGCGAGAGTCGCGACGGGCGCACCGTGGGCCTGTTCGGCTACTCCTACCAGGGAGCGGCGCTGGCGCTGATCCTCGACGCGTTCGCGGACTTGACCGAGCGCGGCGTAGCTGTGAGGTTGAGGCTGCTCGGGGCGCCCGGCCCGCAGAGCCCGGGCGGCGAGGCCTGGCGCGAGCAGGCGCAGGCTCGCGGGATCGCGGACGCGCTGTCGTTCTCCGGCGCGCTTCCCGCGCAGGAGCTCTCCGATCAGCTCGCGGCGTGCGAGGTGCTGCTGTTCGCCGACGCGGCCGGGCCGTCCTCGCGCAAGGGCACGCTCGCCGGCTCGCTCGCCTCGGGCCGCCCGCTCGTCGCGCTCGACGGCCCGATGGGCTGGCGGGCGCTGATCGACGCCGGCGCGATCATCGCAGTGCCGCCCTCGGCGCGCGCCCTCGCCGACGCTGTAGGCGGGCTGCTCGCGGACGAGAGCGCGCGCGAGGAGCTCGGCGAGCGGGGCCTCGCCTTCTACAGGCGCGAGATGGCGCTCGAGCGCACCGCAGAGACCGTGATGGGCCTGCTCGCGGGAGGGGGGCCGGCCGGCTCCCCGGCGGGCGAGCGTCGCCTTCGGTCCGGCGAGGTGCCGCCGCCCGCGCCGTAGGGGCTCAGCGACGCGTCGAACGCGTCGTCTGCCAGTGCGAGCTCGCGCTCGCATACGCTTCGAGCAGCGTCTGCACGTGGCGCTCGGGGGTGAACTTCGCGGCCACCGTGGCCTTGCCCGCGAGGCCCATCTGCGCCTGACGTCCGGGGTCCGCAAGCAGCTCGCGGAGCGCCCTCGCGAGCTCGCCCACGTCGCCCGGAGCGACCGCCAGCCCGCTGCTGCCGTGCACCAGCCAGTCGCCGATCCCGCCGGTGGCGCTGGCGACCGCAGGGCGGGCGGCGGCGAACGCCTCGATGCCGACCAGGCCGAACGGCTCCGGCCACAGTGACGGCATCGTCACCACCGACGCTTCTGCGAGCTCGCGTGCGAGCCCGGGGGCGTCGAGCCAGCCGGTGAAGCGGACGCGATCGCGCAGGCCGAGGCGCTCGGCGAGCGCGCGCATGGTCTCCAGCTCGCGCCCGTCTCCGCAGAGCACGAACTCGGCCTCCACCTCGCGCGCGGCTTCGATCAGCACGCCGACGCCCTTCGGCTCAACCACCCGACCCGCGAACACGACGCGCCTGCGGCTCTCGTGCCCCGAGCCCTGCACGGCGTGCATGGTCGGGAAGTAGGGCACGATCGCGCGCCGCGCAAGCCCGTTGTTCGCCAGATGGCGATCGACCGCGCTCGAATACGAGACCGCGAGGTCCGCGCCCCGCAGCGCATCGCGGCCGCGCGTCGCATTGATGAACTTGCGCGCCAGCGTTTTCTTGTGGCGCGTGTGCGCGCAGCCCCGCGCAAGGAAGTTGGGAATGCACTCCGCGCCGTGCGCGCGCGTGCATTCCTGCCCCGGCTTGAAGTAATACATCCCCGCAGTGCATGCGGTGTAACCATGCGCGCTGACGACCACCGGCGAATGGGCGCCCAGCGCGCCCACGAGCTTCGGGTCGTCGACCTGGTGAAGGTGAACGACTTCACCCTCGGCAGGGACGGCGCCCGCGAGCCGAGTCTGAATCGAGGCTCTCGAGTCGAAGAGAGAGGGCGCGTGGTGGATCGTGACGCCCGCCGGAACCTCGTCATCGGCGTCGACCTTGGCCGCCACCACGCCGACGTTCACACCGCGTTCGGCGAGTGCCGCGGCGCTTACCTGCACGTGCGCGCCGACGCCGCCGTCTCTCGTCCAGCGCGGCGTCACCAGCAGCACCGAGCCGTGCGTCGTCCGAGGTGAAGTGGTCATGTGGCGGGCGCCGGAGCATATCAATCGGCTGCATGTCGGTCGGCCCGAAGGCGGCATCTGCGAGACTGCCGAGCCATGCCGGAGCCAGCCGCCAGGGCCTCCTCGACGACGACGCAGCCCGCGCCGGCGCGGCCGCAGGTCCTGTACGTGATGGGCGCCGGCCGCAGCGGCAGCACGATTCTCGGCGTCGCGCTGGGCAACTGCGAGAACCTCTTCTACGCGGGCGAGCTCGACGCGTGGCTGGCCCGCTCGGGCGCGTCCCAGCTCAAAGACGAGGAGCGCACCCGCTTCTGGAACGAGGTGCGCTTGCGCGTGCGCGGCGCCGACCCGCTCTACGGCAGGGAGCCCGAGCGCGCGATCGAGCGCTCCCTGTCGCTGCTGCGTGTGAACAAGTGGCGCGCTCGCCGTCGCCTGCGAACGCCCTACCGGCAGGTGGCCGAAAGTCTCTATCAGGCGATCACTGCGGCGGCCGGCACGATGTTCATCGTCGACACCTCTCACTACCCGCTGCGCGCGCGCGAGCTGCAGGAGCTGAACGGAATCGATCTCTACCTCCTGTATCTCGTAAGGGACCCGCGCAGCGTGGTCGCCTCGTTCAACCGGCACGACGTCGCTCAATATACGAAGTCAACTCTCACCACAAACGTCTACCTGTGGCTCACCAACCTCCTCGCCGTGCTCGTGTTCCTCCGTCACCCGCGTGAGAGGCGCCTGTTCGTTCGCTACGAGGACTTCGTCGAGGATCCCGCGCGGGTGCTCGCGGAGATCCTCGGACGCGCGGGCCTCACCGCGGCGCCTCCCGATTTCTCGCGCCTCCTAACCGGCGTGCCCTTCCAGGGCAACCGCCTGATCCGCTCCGAGGTGATCGCGCTCGAGTCCGGCCCGCCCAAGCGTGCGGGGCGCTCGGCGCTCACCACCGTGCTGCAGTTGCCGTGGGCGTTCGTCCTCGCGCGGCTGAAGCCCAGCACCTCGAGCCCGACGGGAGGCGCGCGTGCGGTCCGTGAATAGGGTCGTCGGAGCGCTCTCCCGACGCCTGGACCGGCCCGAGTGGCTGGCGGCGGTCGACGCGACCGCGCGCCTTGCACAGCGCGAGGCGATCGGGATGAGCGCCGTGCTGGCGGCGGTGCTTCACGGTGAGGGCACCTATGTGGACGTCGGCGCGAACAGGGGACAGGTGCTGCGCGAGGCCGTGCGCATCGCGCCGCACGGCAGGCACATCGCGTTCGAGCCGATCCCCAGCCTCGCCCGGGAGGTCGAGCTCGCGTTCCCGGACGTCGACTGCCGGCGGAAGGCGCTCGGTGCCGAGACGGCCGCCGCGGAGTTCTGCCACTTCCGCAAGCTGGACGGATGGAGCGGGCTCAGGCGCAGCCCGGAAATCAGCGACAGCGAGGGGGATCCCGAGTACATCACGGTCGAGGTCTCGACGCTCGACGTCGAGCTCGCCGGGATCGCCCCCAGCGTCGTGAAGATCGACGTCGAGGGGGCCGAGCTGGCGGTGCTGGAAGGCGGACGGGCGATCCTCTCCGAGGCGAGGCCGATCGTGATCTTCGAGCACTTCGCCAGCGCGGCAGCGCTGTACGAGACCGATCCCGGCGCGGCATGGGATCTACTAGACGGGCTCGGCTACGAGATCTTCTCGATCGTCGGCGAGGGCCCGTTCACGAAAGCGGCCTTCGTCCGCGGCGCGGGAATCGTCAACTGGCTCGCGTCGCCGCGCGTGAGGGCGACCGCCCCCCAGTAGAGGCCGCAGGGGCCACGTACGGCGGCGCCGGCGGGTGCCGCAAGCAGGCGCCCGTTAGGGCGAGCCGCCGGCGCGTTCTGCTCGTTCGGCGTGCTTGGCTTCGGCGGCTTCTTCGCGTTCCAGGGGCTTCCGCGCGGCTTCCACGGGGGAGGTTTCCTGCGGTTTGGCCGTGTGCCTTGCGGCCTTCCTCTGCTTGGAGCCAGCGCTCTTGGTCCGCTTGGCGCCCGTGCCGTGGCCCGACTTCTTGCCGGCCCTGGGCCTGCCGTGGCCCTTCTTGGCGGCGCTCTGCGCCGCTTCCTGTTCTTCGCTCTGCTTGGCCGCATTCTTCCTCGCCTTGGCTTCCGCTTCCGAGATGGCTTCGCGCCTGCTTTCTTCGGCCTGCTGCTTCTTCGCCTGCGCTTCAGCGCCCGGTTCTGCGGTGCTGGCTGTCTTGGGCGACGCCGCGCTGGGTTCCGCTTCACCGCCGTGGGCGGCTTCTCCGCAGCCGGCCGCCAGGCCCGCACAGGCTGCCAGGAGCAGGCACAGCAGCGCGACCGTCACGACCCGGGGCGTCGCTCGAGCCCGCAGCGCCGTCGGCTTCTCGGCGGAGCTTCTCATGCCGACAGCGTAGCCAGCGCGCACACAGGCACGCCGCTTGCGCCGCGCCTGTGTGCGCGCGCGGGGCGCCAGCGCGATCAGCCGGCCGTCGTGATCGTGTTGGCCTGGCCCGGTGATGCCCGCCCGATCGTCGAGCCGCCTCCGGCGGCGTGTTTGCGGGCGGATTCTTCGCGAGCCTTGGCTTCGTGCTGCCGTTTGGCGCGCGCCACCGCTTCGCTCCTGCTCGTCCGCTGCTGCACTTCGGCTTCGCGCTTCTTGGCGGCGGCGCGGGCGCTTTCTTCGAGTGACTTGGCGGCCTTCTTGGACGCTTCTTCACGCTTCTTGACGTTTTCTTCGGCCTGCCGTTCGCGCTTCTTGGCGGCCTTTTCGGCGGCTTCTTCGCGCTTTTTCGATTCGACCTCCGAGAGCACTTCGCGATCTTTGGAGAGTTCGCTCGCTTCTTCGCGTTTCTGCGCGTTTTCTTCGGCGTGCTGGTTGGCTTCTTCGCTCCCTTCGGCCGCTTTGCCCGAGCCACCGCTTCCGCTCCCGCCGGACAGTTCGCCGCAGCCGGCGAGCGCGCCCGCCGCTGGCAGGAGGATTAGGCAGCCGGTGATCGCGGCCAGCGCGCTGCGGCGCCGCATCACGGCCGACGTTCGAGGCTTGTTGGGCCCTGGGCCGCCACGTCTCAGATTCTAGGAGCAGGTCGACGAGAAGATCCGACTTTGACCTAGGCTGCGCCGCTGTAGCTGAGTCGCAGCAGGCGCGGGTAGTCGGTCGCGGCGACTTCGAAGACGGCGGTGCCCCCGACCCGCGAGACGAGCCGCGCGGGGGTCTGCGCGCCCAGCAGGGGGTCGTAGGCGCTGACCGTGGGGCTGGCGCCTTCGGGAAGGCTGCCGAGGGTGATGCGGAAACTCTCGTCGGGCAGGTCGAAGCGGTGCACGTCGCTCGTGGGAGCACCCGGCTGGTAGTCGGTCAGCAGGTAGCTGGTCATCACGTAAACTGGAATCACGAATTCGGTGGGCGAGGTCTGGTAGGGGAACACGGCCAGGACTTCGCGGTCGTACAGGTTCGGGTGCGCCGCGGTGCCGTCGCCGCTGAACTGCGCGTGGTTGCCTTCCTGCGTGATCGAGCTCAGCGTGAGCGGGCGCGGGGAGCCGCTGGGCCCGGGGCCGCCGAAGGCCGCGAGCAGGTTGCGGAAGGCGTTCATCACTTCGCCGCCGAGCGCCTGGCCGGGATAGGTGCCGGGGTGCGCTTCCAGGGCCGCGAAGAATTCGTTGCCGATGAGGCCGAAGGGGCCGGGGGCGGCGGCGAAGAAGTACTCGCGGCTGATGCCCTTGCTGACCATCGCGACGAGGCTGCGGAGCAGCGCCTTGGCGTGGAAGTGGGCCTCGTCGGCCGGCGTGAGTTCGGGCGAGCCGTGGGGGACGCCGAGGTTGTACTCGGTGATCCACTTCTGCAACGGCGGGCCGCCAGACGGTCCCACTTCGCGACCGTGCGGCAGACCGTAGATTTCGGTCGTGATCGGAGCGATGTCGCGAATCAGGGTCTCGGTCGACTCTCCCATGAGCGTGAACTCCGGGAGCAGCGTCTCGAACGACGGGATGAACAACGGCACGAACGGGGGAGGCGATTTCGGCGCGAGGTCCTGCGTCCCGAGGGCGTTCACGGGGCGAATGAAGCTCGGTCGGTAGGCGCCCGGGTAGTCCAGCCCCACGACGTAGGGGTGCTTGCTCAGCGCGTTCAGCCCGAGCGGCGCATACGCGCCGCTCGGGAACGGCGTCTGGCTCGCGAAGCCGTCGGTGATCGCAACGCCCGGGGATATGCCGTTGGCGGGGTTACGCACGTAGGCCACCGTGGCGCCGAGCAGCGTCCTGATCACTGCTTTCGTCACTTGGGCCTTGTGCTCGGCGCGCTCGCTGCCGTTGCCGGCCGGCGGCCCGTAGTTTTCGCCGTTCAGGAACTGCGAGCCGAAGGTGAGCTCGTTCCAGATCTCGAGGTCGAAGCCGCCAGGGCCGAGGATCGCCTGGGCTTCCCTGCAGACCGTCCCCACGTAGCTCAGCCAGCCCGCCAGCGTTGCCTGGAAGGCCGGGTTCGAGCGGCCGTTGCGCAGCGTCGGCGCCTGGAAGGGCGCGTAGAGCAGCGTCGTGCCGCCGTGCGGGCCGGCGGAAAGCGGTTCGGGAAGCGGCCGCGAGAGCTTCGCCACGCCGCCGGGTTCCACCGACGTTATGAGGACATCGGGCGAGCCCGTCCAGGTGAGTTCGTTGAAGCCGGTCTTGCCGGGGACGACGCGTGCGGCGCTCGCGGCGGTGAGCTTGACCGTGTTGGCCCCCTTCGGCGCCGTTTCGGTCGTTTCGAGTTTGACCAGCTCGAGCGGCGCCGGGGCGGTGCTGTTCGAGTTGAGCACGATCAGCGGCCGCAGGCCATGGTTGTGCAGGGCCGTCAGGTGCGCGCGGATCGAGGCTTCGTTGTTCGACCTCAACGTCTGCGGGTTGCTGTAGTCGAGGTCGCTCCAGTCGATCTCCACGCGCGCCAGCACAAAGCCGCTTTCCTGCAGCAGCTGCGCGGCGGCTTCGGCGTCGCTCGAGGAGACGTCGAAGTTGACGCCGACGGCGTGCAGCAGCTGCGAGCCAGGTCGCGTGTCGAGGTATGCGCGCCACGGCTGCAGCCAGAACGAGGTCTTTCCGAACGGCACGTCGAGCAGGTACTTCGGGTCGATCGGATCGCTTACCACCCCGCCTTCGGTGCTCGGGCCCGCGGACACCGTGATGCTCGTCTCGGCCGGGGAGGAGCTCGCGAGACTCACGGACAAGCTCGCGGGCCTCACGGATGTGCTTGCGGGCCTCTCGGAGGAGCTCGCGCGCCTGTCAAACGGGCTCGCGGGCCTCGCGGACGCCTGGCCCACGGCCGGTTCGGAGGGACATTGGACCGCCGCCGGCATCGCGCCGGCAGGGGCCAGCTGGAGTCGGACGCTGTCCGCTGTCGGGCCGGCTTCGACGCCACCGAAGGCTTCCTGCGCGCCGGATGACTCGACAGCGACACACTGCGCCGCCATCGCAGGCGAGACCGCGGCTGCGTACGTGAGGAGCACGTCGGCGGGCTGGCCCCCGAACGTCTCAGCCTGCGCGCAGACCGGGACGTACGGGCCCGTTTCCGTCGGCGGTTCGCAGTGCGAGGGCAGCGTCGCGGCGCCGGCGCCGGCCGGTGCGCTCACGGAGAGGATGCCGAGTGCGACGAGCAGGGCGAGAGGACGAGAGGGGGTGGTGCGGGCGTGCAGCGTCCCTGATGGGCGCCGGCGAGGGCAGCGGAGCATGGCGAATCCCTTCGCTTTGGGCGGGGCGGGGAAAGGCGTTGCGCGAGTTCGATCGGCGGGGGCCGAGGGGCGCTTGACGGCGGCCGATGCGCGTGGACAAATGCACAGCGGGGTGAGCGCGTCGCCCCGTTCGCGGTGCGATTCGTCGCCTGAGGGCCGGCCGCGCGGCCGGCGGGCGAGGTGATCTATGTTGGGGGCGATGCGTCACGGCGGCCGCTGCCCGATCACGTCGAGGGGCCGATGAGCGCCGCCGCCGGCTCGACGCAACGCGCGCCGCGACTGCTCCTGATCACGCCCGACTTCCCACCGGGGCGCGGCGGCATCCAGGCGCTCATGCGCGGGCTCCTCAGCGGGATGACGGGGATGCACTCGCGAGTCCTCACGCTCGACGCTGGTGGCGGGAGCGATTACGACGAGCGCCACGGCGTGAGCGTGCGGCGCGTGAGGGCGCCGGCGCGCCTGGGGCCGGGGCGCAACGTCCCCCTGAACGCCATCGCGCTCGCCGAGGCTGCGCGCTTTAGACCCGAGCTGACGTTGAGCGCCCACATCGTCGCGAGCCCGGCCGCGTTCATGATCGCCCGCCTGACGGGTGCGCCCTACGTTCAGTACTTCCACGCCAACGAGATCGGCGGCAAACCGCGGCTGGCGGCGTTCGCAGCCCGCCACGCGGCTGCTTCGATCGCGGTGAGCACCTATACCGCGGGCCTGCTCGCCCGCGTCGGCGTGCCGGGTGACGGCGTGCGCCTGATCCCGCCGGGAGTCGATCTGCCGCCGGCGCAGCCGCAGCGCCAGCCGAGCGCGAGCCACACGATCCTGACGGTTGCTCGCCTGAACGACAGCTACAAGGGCCACGACGTGCTGCTCGCGGCCCTGCCGGCGATCCGCGCGCGGGTGCCCGAGGTGGAGTGGGTGGTGATCGGCGAGGGGCCGCTGCGCGTAGGCCTTGAAGCCGAAGCGCGGGCGGCCGGCCTCGCGGGCTGCATCCGCTTCCTCGGCGCCGTCAGCGACACCGAGCGCGACTCGTGGCTCGACCGCGCCGACGTGTTCGCGATGCCGAGTCGCTTGCCGGGCGGCGGCCTGGCGGGGGAGGGGTTCGGGATCGTGTTCCTCGAGGCGGGCTCGCACGGCATCCCGGTCGTCGCCGGCAACGTGGGCGGCGCGGTCGACGCCGTCGCGGCCGGGCAGACAGGGCTGCTCGTCGACCCAACCGACGAGCGCGCGGTCGCCGACGCGATCGCCTCGCTGCTGCTAGATCCACAGCTTGCGCGGCGGATGGGGGCCGCCGCCAGCGCGCGGGCTCGGGAGTACGCCTGGCCGGTGATCGCCGCGCGCGTGCAGTCGCTGCTGCTCGAGCTTCTCGGGCGATGAACGTCCTCTACGTCAGCCACACGGCCGAGGTCAGCGGCGGAGAGCGCTCGCTGCTGAGCCTGCTCGCGCGTCTGCCCGCGGACGTGCACGCCCACGTCGCCGCCCCGCGCGGGGCCCTGCTCGACGCCGTCTCTGAGCTGAACGTGTCAAGGAGCGAGATCAGAGGCACCGCGGGAAGCCTGAGGCTGCATCCGCTGCACACGCCGAGGGCGCTCGCCGAGATGAGCCTCGCGGCGGGCCAGGTGGGGCGCCTGGCCGGCGCCCACCGTGCCGACGTCGTGCACGCGAACTCGATCAGGGCCGGCATCGTGCTCGCACTTGCGCCTCGCCTCGCAGGCGCGCGCCTGGTGCACGTCCGCGACTGCCTCCCGCCCGGGCCCGTGAGCAGCGCTACGCTGCGCCTGATCTCGGCCAGAGCGAGGGTCGTGGTCGCCAACTCGCACTACACCGCCGCATCCGTTCGCCGCGCCGCGCCGAGGGCGCGCGTTCAGGTCGTCCACAATCCCGTCGATCTCGAGCGCTTCGACCCGCAGCGGATCGACCGCGTGCGGGCGCGCGCACGGCTGGGAGCGGCCGGCGAGCGGCAGGTGCTGCTCGGCGTGGTGGCTCAGCTGAGCCCGTGGAAGGGGCAGCACGTCGCCGTGCAGGCGCTGGCGCTCGCGTGCGAGCAGGGTCTCGACGCGCACCTTCTGCTCGTGGGCTCGGCCAAGTTCGTCGCGAGCGCGACTCGTCTCGACAACGAGGCCTACGTCGAGCGCCTGCGGCAGCAGATCGCCGACGCGGGCCTGCAGGACCGCGTCTCGTGGCTGGGTGAGCGCGATGACGTGCCGGAGCTGGTGCGTGCGCTCGACATCCTGCTGCTGCCATCGGAGGAGGAGCCGTTCGGGCGGGCCCTGATCGAGGCGATGGCCCTCGGCGTGCCTGTGCTTGCCACGAACGTCGGTGGCCCCAACGAGATCGTGCAGGACGGGCACGAGGGCTATCTGCTTCCGCCGCACGAGCCGCGGGCCTGGGCCGAGGCGATCCTGGGTCTCGCACGCAGCCCCGACCGCGCGGCGCAGATGGGCCAAGCGGGGCGCGCTCGGGTGCGCGAGCGGTTCAGCGCCGAGCACCACCTGCGTGCGATGCTGGGCGCCTACCGGCGTGCCACCGCTTGACAGCGGCCGGGGGCACCCTAAAGTTCACAACCCGTTCGCCCCCCGCGGGCTAGCCTAAGACACCGGCAAGGATGCAACAGACCTACCACCTACCGCACCTGAGAACCCTCGAGGCGGAGGCGGTCCACGTCATGCGCGAGGTCGCCGCCGAATTCGAGCGTCCCGTGCTGCTCTTCAGCGGCGGCAAGGACTCGATCGTGCTGCTGCGCCTTGCCGAGAAGGCCTTTCGCCCGGCGCCGTTCCCGTTCCCGGTCATGCACGTCGACACCGGACACAACTTCCCCGAGGCGATCGAGTTCCGCGACCGCCGAGTCGCCGAACTCGGCGAGCGCCTGATCGTGGCCTCGGTGGAGGACTCGATCGCCGCCGGGCGCGTGGTGGAGGAGACAGGGCCGCGGGCGTCGCGCAACGCTCTCCAGACCGTCACGCTGCTGGACGCGATCGCAGAGCACGGCTTCGACGCCGCGTTCGGCGGCGCGCGCCGCGACGAGGAGCGCGCCCGCGCCAAGGAGCGGATCCTCTCCTTTCGCGACGAGTTCGGCCAGTGGGAGCCTCAGCGCCAGCGCCCGGAGCTGTGGAGCCTTTACAATGGCAGCATCCGCAAGGGCGAGCACGCGCGCGTGTTCCCCATCTCCAACTGGACCGAGCTCGATGTGTGGCAGTACATCGCCGAGGAGGAGCTCGAGGTGCCCTCGATCTACTTCGCGCACCACCGCGACGTGTTCGCGCGCGATGGCATGCTCTACGCGGTGAGTCCGTTCATCGAGCTGATGGATGGCGAGTCGCCGTTTCGGGCGAGCGTGCGCTACCGCACGGTCGGTGACATGAGCTGCACCGGCGCGGTCGAGTCCGACGCCGCGACGCTCGAAGAGGTCGTCGCCGAGATCGCAGCGACCGAGGTCACCGAGCGCGGCCAGACCCGCGCCGACGACCGTGTGACGGAGGCCGCGATGGAGGACCGCAAGCGGCAGGGCTACTTCTGATGGGCGCGCAGCAGAACCCTGCCGGCGTGCTCGGCAACGGCAAGCTCGCGACGTCAGAGGCGGCACGCCCGGGCGACACCCGTTCGGGCACAGGCACAGGCACCCATCCGGACACAGGCACCCATCCAGGCACAAGCACCCATCCGGGCACAAGCACCCATCCGGGCACAAGCGGGCACGAGGGTGCCCACGAGGTCTTCCGCCGGCTCACCGAGCGGCCCGCGGACCTGCTGCGCTTCGCGACCGCCGGTTCGGTCGACGACGGCAAGAGCACGCTCATCGGGCGACTTCTCTACGACTCCAAGCAGGTGCTCAGCGACCAGCTCGCGCACGTCGAGCAGGCCAGCGAGCGCATGGGCCACGACTTCCTCGACCTCTCGCTGCTGACCGACGGCCTGCGCGCCGAGCGCGAGCAGGGCATCACGATCGACGTCGCCTACAGGTACTTCGCGACCGCGCAGCGGCGCTTCATCATCGCCGACACCCCAGGCCACGAGCAGTACACGCGCAACATGGTCACCGGGGCCTCGACAGCGGACCTCGCGATCGTGCTCGTGGACGCCCGTAAGGGCGTCGTCTCCCAATCCAAGCGCCACGCCTTCATCAGCTCGATGCTGGGCATCCCGCACGTGGTGGTATGCGTCAACAAGATGGACCTCGTCGACTTCGACGAGCAGGTCTTCGAAGGCATCGTCGGGGAGTTCGACGCGTTCGCCGCGCGCCTGGAGATGCCCGACGTGACGTTCATCCCGATCTCCGCGCTCCTCGGCGACAACGTCGTCGAGCGCTCGCAGGCGATGCCGTGGTACCAGGGGCCGCCGCTGCTCTACCACCTCGAGCACGTCCACATCGCCTCCGACCGCAACCTGATCGACGTGCGCTTCCCGGTCCAGTACGTGATCCGCCCGCCCGCGAGCAGCGTGGTCGACTACCGTGCCTACGCGGGCCAGATGGCAGGCGGCGTGCTGCGCGAGGGCGACGACGTCGTCGTGCTGCCGAGCGGCCGGCACACGCGCATTACGGGGATCGACTCCTTCGGATCGTCGCTGCGCGAGGCGTTCCCGCCGATGTCCGTCGCGCTGCGCTTGGCCGACGACATCGACGTCGGGCGCGGCTCGACGATCGTCAGGCCGCAGAACCAGCCGACGGTCTCAAACGGCTTCGAGTGTCTGATGTGCTGGATGTCCGAGCACCCGCTCAGCCGCCAGCGCCGCTATCGCGTCAAGCACACCACGCGCAGCGCGATGCTCGGTGCGATCGACGTGCGCTACCGCATCGACGTCGAGAGCCTGCGCCGCGACGAGCACGTCGACACGCTCGAGATGAACGACCTCGCTCGCGTGCACCTGCAGCTGAGCGCGCCGCTCGTGTTCGACTCCTACCGGCGCAACCGCGTGACCGGCAGCCTGATCGTGATCGACGAGGCGAGCAACGAAACGGTCGCCGCTGGCGTGATCCTCGACACCGAGGTCGAGGAGGCGCCCGAGGCCAAGAGCGAGCGCAGCCCAAACGTCCGCTGGCAGGGCACGCGCATGACGCGCGAGCGCCGCTGGCGCACGTTGGGCAACGCCGGCGCGACGCTGTGGTTCACCGGCCTGCCCGGAGCCGGCAAGTCGACCGTCGCGGCGGCCGTCGAGGAGCGACTGATCGAGGCCGGACAGCCTGCATTCCTGCTCGACGGCGACAACCTGCGCCACGGCCTCAACGGCGATCTGGGCTTCGACGAGAGCGCGCGCACCGAGAACGTGCGCCGCACGGCCCACGTCGCGCTGCTGCTCGCAGAGTCCGGCACGATCGCGCTCGTGAGCCTCGTCAGTCCCTACGCCGCCGACCGCGACGCCGCCTCTGTGCTGCACGCGGCCGACGATCTGGCGTTCGTGGAGATCTTCGTCGACGCTCCGCTCGAGCTGTGCGAGCAGCGCGACCCGAAGGGGCTCTACGCGCGCGCGCGGGCCGGTGAGCTCGAGGGCCTAACCGGGGTGGGGGCTCCCTACGAGCCGCCGAGCACGCCCGATCTGGTCCTCGGCAGCGATCGCGAAACGGTGGAGGCAGAGGTGGAGCGGGTGATGGAGCTGCTGGCCGCGCGCGGCCTGATCCGGGCCTAGCCTTTTTTGCCTTTGCCGAGCGCGCCCACGGGTGCGGCGCGCAGGATGACCGTGTTCGGGCTCTGGCCCGAGGCGAGCTTGCTCGTCGCCGGGAGCTTGACGTACGCGCGGTAGCGCCCGCCGTGGCGCACGGTCACGACGACGCTGAAGCGCGAGGCGCTCGCGCCGTTCTTCTTCGCGACCGTGATGAACTGGTTCACCCACCTGCTCGTGACTTCGGAGTTGCCGCTGGGATGGACCGCTTTCTGCACCTGGAGGGCGACCTTCGCGCCGTTGACAGCGGGCGCGATCGTGCCGTAGAGGCGTACGACGCCGCGCTGTCCGCTGGAGCGCACGTGCAGCGCGACGCGCACGCGCACGTCGACCGTGATCACAGGGCTGTAGACGGGCAGCGGGTCGAGCGTCGTCACTCGAAACTGGGTGCTTTCACGGAGGTTGGCCACGCGGAAGGAGAAGCTCCCGGCGGCGTTCGTGAGGCCGGGCAGGCCGATCGTGGTGAACGGTTCGAGGTAGGGAAAGGGGCTGGCCTGCAGCGCGATGCGGTGGCTGCCGTTGTTGGCGCCGGTGAGCGTGCCGCTGAGTAGGAACGGGCTCCCGTACGTCGCCTGCTGGGTTCTCGCGACGACGAACGTGAGCACGGCGCCCTTCGTCTTGAATGTGTGTTCTTTGCCTTCGGCGAGGATCGTGCCCGCCGGGCTCACTGCAAACGCCTTGTAGCGGTAGGTGGAGCCCGGCGAGAGCCCGCCGATCGCCTGGCCGACGGCGACCTTCGTCGGGCCGGCCCCGGCGCTCGCGGTCGGCGTCTGCGAGGCGAAGGTCACCGGGCCGAGGGTCACGGGACCGTACCTGAAGAAGTAGTCGGTTTCCTGGTTGTTGGGGGTGATCGTCGCCGTGAGCAGGGCGGACGTGCCGAGAACGTGCGTAGCGGCGTCGGTGGAGATGCGCGGCTTGGGCGCCGGTTTGCCGACGGGGGTTTTCGCGGCCGAGGCTGCGGGCAGCGGCACCGCGGCGAGAACCACCGCGACCGACGAGATCAGGGCCGTCAGCCGGCCGATCCTGCTGCTGCTCATGTGGGCTTCCCTCCGTGTTTGCTCGGTTGCAAGAATCCGTGGGTTCGGTTCCCTGGCCGCGCCGGCGTGGAGCCGCGGGCCAACTGCTCCAACCCGAGCGACCCCGGTTCGTTGCGGTGTCGGACTCCACGGAGCCTCGTGCGAGGCTCCGTGCGGGCGATCCGTGCCCTACGTAGCTATGACGTAGTGATGATAGAGGAGGGGTCGACCTCGGGCGCGCACTAAAGCAATAAAGCTGATATGTTTGATGAGGAATAGAGCCCGCGATCCCTCGGAGCAGCCATGGTCCTCCTCGCCCTCATAGCCTGCTGGTTGGTTGTCGTCACGCTCGTGGCCTGCATGTGCGGCGCGGCGCGCCGCGGCGATCTGGCACCGCCCGTGGAGGGCTCGCAGCGCGCTCGCGCGGAGCCTACGTGGGATCAGGAGCCGTTCACGGTCACCGCGCGGAGCCATGCGCAGCGTGCTCACGGCGGCGGTCAGGCCGAACACGTCGCTGCCTGAGCGGCGTCTGCCGAGCGTCGGCTCTGTGAAGGCCGCGCGGTTCGATCGCGGCACCGATCACGGCTGAGGACGATCGCGCCGGCTGGGCCCGCTTTCACAAAAAGGTCACGATGCGGGTAGCGGCCGCATCGACCATAAGATAGACGGGGTACCTGTCCTACGTCGATGCCTGGAATAACCCGGGTCGTCGGGACGCGGGCCGCTGCAGAGCTCATGTCCAGCGAATCGATCG
Source organism: Solirubrobacteraceae bacterium (assembly GCA_035314465.1). Taxonomy (GTDB): domain Bacteria; phylum Actinomycetota; class Thermoleophilia; order Solirubrobacterales; family Solirubrobacteraceae; genus Palsa-744. Next base: position 91,143 of record DATFZM010000003.1, read on the forward strand.
CCAGTCCAACACCTTACGTGGGAGCGCCCGCGCACTGCGCGGCATGCGGCGCGGCGCTCGCTCCCGATCAGCGCTACTGCCTGGAGTGCGGCGAGCGATGTGTGCCGATGAGCAGCGTGCTGATGGGCGCGGCGCTCGCGGCGGGCGCCAACGGCGCCGGCGCTACCACTCCAAGCTCGCCGCCGACCCAATCGGCCGGCACGACGTCCGGGCAGGCGCAGGGCTCCCGCAACACGACGCTCACCGTGATCGCCGGCGTGGGCGTGCTGCTGCTCGCGATGGGGGTTGGGGTGCTGATCGGCCGCTCCGGCGGCTCCAAGCCGAGCGCCGCGCCACCGCAGGTCATCTCCGTGGCCGGTGCGGGCACCGCGCCGGCCAGTGGCGGCACGGGCGAAGCGGCGTTCACGAGCGATTGGCCGGTGGGCACGAAGGGCTACACGGTGCAGCTTCAGACGCTGCCGGCCTCGACCAGCGCGAGCGCCGTGCAGGCCGCCAAGTCCGCGGCCACGGCAAAGGGCGCCAGCGCCGTCGGCGCGCTGAAGGCCGAAGAATTCAGCAGCCTGACGTCCTCGGGCTACGTGATCTACTCGGGCGCCGACCACACGCGCGCGGAAGCGACGAAAGCGCTCGGCTCGCTCAAGAAGAGCTTCCCGGGGGCCTCGGTCGTGGAAGTCTCGAACAAGGCGAGCTCGTCCGCGAGCGGCTCCGGCAGCGGTGGATCGTCCTCGTCATCCGGGGGCGGCGGCGGGACGCTCAGCCACCCGGCGCCGCCGTCGGCGCTCGAACCGCCGAAGAAGAGCACGGGGAAAAGCTATGAGGAAACGTCGAAGAACCTCCCGAACGTAGTGGAAACGGGCTGAGCGATGGGGGTCCTGCGCGACACGATCGGCGACGGCGACTCGGATCGGGTCACACCCGCCTCACAGGCCGCGGGCGCGGACGCGACGGGAACCGGCCTGGCCAACGGCGCGCCCACCCGCGCGCTGCCGGTGCCGGCGGCCGGCACGAGCCCCCAAGCCGCGGCCGGCACGAGCCCCCAAGCCGCGCCCGGCACGAGCCCCCAAGCCGCGCACGGCACCCCCACCGGCGGCCCGCCGCCGGGCTCACGCTCGGAGCTGCGCCGCCGGCGCGATGCGCTCGCCGAGCAGGTCACCGAGCTGCACTGGGATCTCGGCGGCCTGGCCTATGAGATGGCGATCCGCGACCACTTCCGGCTCGACGTGCTCGTGCGTCGCGCCGCGGTCCTCCAGGAACGCGACGCTGAGCTCGCCGAGGTCGAGCGCCTGCTGCGCATGGAGGAGGACGGCGTCGCGGGCAACTGCCCGAACTGCGCTGCACCCCACAGCCGCGGCGCGCTGTACTGCTGGCAGTGCGGCACGATGTTGATGGAGCGGCGGCCGAGCGCTTCGCCGGGCGGCGAGGAGGACACCGCGGTGATGGGCGCGCTGCTGCCGGCGCCGGCGCGGGCTCCCGCGCCGGACCCCGGTCAGGACGGGTAGGGCCCGGCCTGCCATGCCCCTTCCGCGCGAGCGCCAGTGCGAGGAGTGCGGCTCGCCGCTGGCGGGCGACCAGCGCTACTGCCTCCTATGCGGCGCGCGGGCGGGTGAGCGCGACGAGCGCGTGGAGACGCTCATGCAGCGCGCCCGCGAGTGCTGGCCCGCGTCGGCCGCGGCGGCCGAGGAGGGCGCAGCCGGCGAGCGAGCCGCGGCGCCGCCGGTCAGCGAGCGCGACAAGGCTAAGGCGCCCGCTCGACTGGGGCCATTCCCGGCGCGCCTCTCGGCGGTGCTCGTCACGGCCTTCCTCGGCTTCGGGATCCTGCTCGGCGTTGCGGCCGCGAGCGGCCCGCAGAGCGCCGAGCGCGCGAGCGACGCCTCGCACTTGAAGCTCGTGCTGCCGCCGGCGACGGCTAGCACCTCGACGAGCGCCTCCGAACCGAGCGCCTCGGGTTCGAGCGAAGCGCCTGCGGCGCAGGCCGAATCGACACCCGAAGCGAGCTCCGGTTCGACGAGCGCGAGCGCGTCTCCCGCGACCGCGAAAAGCTCTGGCGAATCGAGCTCGAGCGAATCGGGCTCCGGTTCCTCGAGCGGCTCCTCGAGCGGCTCCTCCAGCGGCTCCACGGCGCCCACCCCCGCGAAGAAGCTGCCGCCGATCAAGCACGTGTTCCTGATCGTCCTCTCCGACGAGTCCTACGCCCAGGCCTTCGGCCCGGCATCGACCTCGCCCTATCTCGCGAGCACGCTCGAGCACAAGGGCGAGCTGCTGGCGCACTATGACGCCGTGGCCCACGAGGAGCTCGCGAACGGCGTCGCGCTGCTCAGCGGGCAGGGGCCAACGACCGAAACGGCGGCCAACTGCCCCACGTACAGCGCGATCGTGCCCGCCAACGTCGGCGCTTCCGAACAGATCATGGGCAGCGGCTGCGTGTATCCCCAGAGCACGAAGACCCTGCTCGGGCAGCTGACGGCCAAGCATCTCGCCTGGCGCGCCTACGTCGAAGGCATCGGCGAAGCCGGATCGGCGAACGCTGCCTGTGCGCATCCGCAGCTCGGGCAGGCCGACCCGACGTCCAACCAGGCCGCGAGCACCGGGCCCTACGCGACGTTCCGCAACCCGGTGGTCTACTTCGCCTCGATCACAGGGTCCTCGACGTGCAGCCACGACGACGTCGGGATCAGCGCGCTGAAAGGCGACCTCGCCAAGGCCGCGAGCACGCCGAGCTTCTCCTACGTCGTGCCCGACCGCTGCCACGACGGCAACCCGACGCCGTGCAGCCCCGGCGCGCCAGCGGGCATGGCGGCGGCGAACTCGTTCCTCTCGCGCGTCGTCCCCGAGATCACCTCCTCGCCCGCGTACCGCCAAGCTGGGCTGCTCGTGATCACCTCCGACGAGGCGCCCTCGGGCGGCGAATACGGCGACTCGAGCTCGTGCTGCGGGCAGCCGAGCTTCCCGAACCTCGCCGAGAGCGCGCCCTCGGGCGTGAAACCTCGCGGTGGCGGGGCAGTGGGCGCGCTGCTGCTCTCGCCATACGTGACGGGCGGGACGACCTCGCAGGAATCCTCCAATCACTTCGCGCTGCTGCGCACGATCGAGGATATGTTCTCGCTCGGGCACATCGGCTACGCCGCGCTGCCCGCGGTCAAGTCGCTCGAACCGGCGCTCTTCAACTCCTCCCCTTCGCGCTGAGCGCGCCCGCGTAGTCGCGCCGCCGCAGTCGCGTCGCGCTTTCGCGCCGGGCGCAGGCCCCGCTCGCTCAGACGCCGGCCAGCTCGCGATACGTGATCGCGGTGCGGCGCTCGCCGTTGCGCGAGAGGACCCACTCGAGCGCGAGCATGTGCCGCGGGTTGCTCAGATCGGAGGGATGCAGGTCCAGTCGCAGGGCGCTCGTGGGCAGCAGCGAGCCGGCTCGAAGCAGGGGCGGCGAGATCGCGCGCGCCAGCGGACCAGCGGTGGCGAGGCTGAACGCCGGCGTGAGCGGCGTGCGCACGGGGGCCTGCAGAGCGACCTGGGCACGGTGCACGCGCAGCAGTCCGGCCCACCAGCGGAAGCGGTACGTGAGCGCCTCGCGCAGCGCGCTCGTGTAGGCATAGGCGGGCGCGACGAAGCCGTCGGGCTCGATCCCGGCGAGCTTCAGCACGCGCCAGCCGGCGTGTACGGCGCGGCGCGTCTCCTCGTCGTCAAGGCCTCGGAACTCCCCGGAGCGGCGCCGCAACGCACCGGCGGGCCTTAGCGGGTCGTGCTGGAAGCCGTGCTGGGCGATCGAGTCGCCGGCACGACTGCGCTCGGCCAGCCAGGCGACCATCTCGGGCGAGCGCTCGCCGACAGGATGCAGGTCACGCGCAGGGATCACCAGCAGCGTGGCGCGGTCGACGCCGTGGTCGTCCAGCCAGTCGCGTATCAGCGCGCAGCGCTCGAACGTGGCGGGCTCGATGCCGTGCAGGGCGACGGCGATCGTCTGCCGTGGTCGCTCGCTACGCGGCACGATCGCCGACCCCGCTGCGCGCCGGCGTGCCCAGAGCCGCGTCATAGCCCGCGGCCAGGCGCCGCATCGAAGCCTCCCATGTGCGCTCGGCGGCGCTCGCGATGCCCGCGTTCGAGAGGCGCCGGTGCAACAGCGGCGACCGGGCCAGCTCGATCACGGCCTGCGCGAGCGCGTCCGGGTCGGGCTCGCGCAGCAGGCCACTGGTGCGCTCCTCGATCAACGAGCAGGGCCCGCCGCGGTCGACCGCCACGACCGGCAGCCCGCTCGCCTGGGCCTCGAGGACGACCTGGCCGAAGGTGTCGGTGGCGCTGGGGAAGACGAAGACGTCCGCGCTCGCGTAGGCGCGCGCGAGCTCCTCGCCGGCGAGCCATCCGAGAAACGTGGCGCGCTCGCCGAGCCGCTCGCGCACGCGCTCCTGCTCGGGCCCTCCTCCTGCGAGCACGAGGTGCAGACGCGGGTCGCGGGCATGTGCGCGGAGGAAGGACTCGACGAGCAGGTCGGCTCCCTTCTCACGCGTGATGCGGCCGGCGTAGAGGACGTTGATCGCTCCCGGCAGCAGATCGGCGTCGCGCAGGGAGGGGTCGAAGCGCGAGGTGTCCACGCCGCGGTCCCAGCGCAGTACGCGCTCTGGCGGGATGCCGATCGCCGACAGCGCCCGGTCGGAGGCGGGGCTCGGGGAGAGCACGACGTCGCAGGCCCCGTACAGTGCCGCCACCGCGCCGGCCATCGCGCCCGCGAGGCGCTGATCGCCCGAGCGCAGGCCCGCGTAGGCGCTGAGCTCGGTGTGGTAGCTGCCGATGAGGGGCAGGCCCATGGCGCGCGCGAGCAGCGCCGTGACGATTCCCGCTGGACCGGGAGAGCAGACGTGGATCGCCTCGTAGCAGCCGTCTGCGAGCGCCTGCACCGTGGCAGGCAGGCTGGGCACGCCGATCTTCAGCCCCTCGTAGAAGGGCACCTCGATCTCGGTTACCGCCGGCAGCCTGCGGTCCACCTCGGGGTCAGTGCCGAGCACCTCGATGTCGAAGCCGCGGACGCCGCGCGACCTGATCTCCTCGATCGCGCGCGTGACGCCGTGCGTCGAGCCGATGCCGTCGGCGACGATCGCCACGCGCGTGCGCTCGCCGTCCTCGCGCCCGGCGCCCGCGCGGCGGGCGAGCGCGTCGGGGATCGCCGCGAGCTTGGCCTGCTCGCTGGCGAGGAACGCCGCCGCGGGGGCATAGGGGATCGCGGCTATGCAGGCCTCGAACAGGCCTTCGGCGGCCGGCAGCAGGTCGCGGGCGCCCTCCACGGAGCGCACGGCGTCTGCGACTGCAGCCCGCAGCTTTTGCTCGTGTGCGCGGTGGGCGCGCCGCTGTAGGTCGGCGTGGTCGAAGTTCTCGCTCTGCATGTAGTCGATCAGCCCGCGCTCGTCGAGCGTGTCGAGCTCGACGGCGCCGAGCCAGGCCCGCAGCAGGCAGCGGGCGTCCTCGGGTGTGACGTCCCCGCTGGCTTGGCCCTGGCGGGCGTCGGCCTCGCGCAGGAGCCGGCGTACCATCGCGAGCACGCGCGCCGGATCCGGGCGTGCGTGCGGGCCGGGCCCGCCGCTGCCGAGGGAGCGAGCGGCCAGGGCGATCGCCGCGTGGGCCCACTTGGCGGCGCTGCCCTGTGCGCCGCGTGCGAGCACGCGGCCCTCGCGGACGTGCGCGAGGAACTCGGCCGGAGTGCCGGCAGCGGGAGCTTCGGTGAACGTGCGACCGATGTCGACGCCCGCGTGGTCGTCGCTGCCGCCGACGCCGATGCCGTCGCGGGTCGCCACGTAGGTGGCGGCGGGCCGGTTGAGCTCGCGTGCGCGGGCGCCGTTGCGGATCTCCCAGACTGCGAACAGCTCGGCAAGGCGGCGACGGTGGCGCGCCGTGAGGGGAGCGGCGACCGTGTAGTAGGGGTGCGCCAGCGCGCATACGATGTCGCGCTCGTACATATACGCCGCGCACAGCTCGACGTCGCCGCTTTTGGCCACCAGCCACTCGTGGTCTTCGGACGTGATCCCGAGGCAGAGCACGTGTACCGCCTGCGGCTCGCCGCGGAAGTGCGCGGTGAGCTCGACGGAGATGAACACGTCGGGGCGGTCGGCGATCTGCGCTACCCCGGCGATCGTGTCGTGGTCGGTGATCGTGACGAAGTCCATGCCGCGCCGCTTGGCGAGCTCGTAGACCTCCTCGGGGGGCGTGGCGCACTCGGGCAGCCCAACGGCGCGCTGGACGCCCAGGCGCGACTCCTGCGAGGCGGTCGAGTGGCAGTGCAGATCGACCCGCGTCGCATCCTTGCCCATTACCAGCATCGAGTCACTGCCATCCATAGCGAATAGATTTCCCTGCAAAGAGGGGCTTTTTGTGACCAAGCAGCAACGATTTTGTTACGCGACGGTGAAATTCGGCAGTGAAATCGCGCTACCAATCGGAATTGCACCGGCATGGTGCATCGCCCCGGCGCCGCGCGTCCGGCAGCTCGCGCGCCGGAGCCCTGCGCTGCGGGCGGCGGGCTTCAGCCCGGCAGCGGGCCGCCGAAGAGCGCGACGACGGTTCCGGCGAGCGCGGCCAGGAGCATCGTCGTGAGGATGCGACCGCGCATGGCGAGCAGCAGAACGGCGGCGCCGGCGAGCACGACGAGCTGCCACGTCTCCTTCAGGTCCCCGGCGAGCGGCACCGCGACGCCGATGATCGCGCCAGCGGCGGCCGGCGCGGCGCCGGCGAGGAACGCGAGCATGCGGGGCCGATCGAGCCGACGCTCGAACCCCTCCGCGCCGAGCATCACGAACGCGAACGAGGGCGTGAAGGCGACCAGGGCGGCGAGCAGGCCGCCGCCGAGCCCGCCGGCCGCGAACCCCACGGCGGCCACGGTCTGCAGCACGGGGCCGGGCGTGAGCTGCCCGAGCGCGACGGCGTTGGCGAACTGCGCGGAGGTCATCCAGTGATAGGTGCTGACGGCGTCTGACTGCATCAGCGGGATGATCACGAAGCCGCCGCCGAACGACAGCGCGCCGACCTTCACGGCCGTCCAGACGAGCGCGGCGGTGCCGCCGGTGGAAGCGGCCGCGGCCACGGGAGCGCCGGCTCCTCGCAGCGTGCCGGGCGCGCGTGGGCCGAGCAGGGACGCGAGCGAGGGCGGCGCGAGCGCGAGCCGGCGCAGCTCACCCCCGCGCGTCGTGCGGCGTGCGAGCTCGATCGCGCCGCAGCCGAGCAGCACGAGCACGAGCCATGGTCCGGTGAGCGCGGCCGCGAGGCCGCCGAGGAGGCCGTAGACGATGATCGACAAGCGCGCGTGGGGGGAGCGGGCGAGCATCGGCAGCGCTATGTCCAGGCCGGAGCGCACGGCGACGGCGGCGACGGCCGCGGCGGCGCCGGCGGCCGCGCCGAGCACGAGCGAGGGGGGCGAGCCGGTGAAGAGCAGCGCCGAAAGGGCGAGGATCGCAACGAGGCCCGGAGCGATGAAGCAGACACCCCCCACGAGCGCTCCGGCGTTTCCCCGCAGCCGCCAGGCGCAGTAGATCGCGAGCTGCGTTGAAGCCGGGCCGGGCAGGACTTGGACCGCCGCGACCGCGCGCTCGAACTGCTCTTCGGAGAGCCATCCGCGGCGACGCAGGCACAGATCGCGCAGCATCGAGATGTGCGCCGGCGGCCCGCCGAAGCCCGTGCACCCGATACGGCCCCACTCGCGGGCGATCTCGACGAGCGAGGGCATGGCGCTGGAGCGTAGGGCCTCGGTCGCGAGCAGGTCATGCCGCCCGCGGGGTGCGATGAGGGTTTACTCACACATGCGTCAAGCGGGGCGCCGGTGCGGCGTGCCCTGGATGCGGTCAACTAGGCTCCCGCGCGATGTCGACCCTGACGCTCCCGATCGCGGCGGCCCTGACGTACTTCCAGGCGATCGTGCTCGGAATCCTGCAGGGCGTTACCGAGCTGTTCCCGATCTCCAGCCTCGGCCACACGGTTCTGTTCCCGACGCTGTTCGGCTGGAACCAGCTCGTCGACGCGCAATCCGCCTCGGAGTCGTTCTGGCTCGCGTTCGTGGTCATGCTCCACGTGGGCAGCGCGCTCGGGCTGCTGTACTACTACCGACGCGAATGGGTGCAGATCGTGAAGGCCTTCTTCGCGACCCTCGGCAAGCGCCGCGCGGAGACGCCGACGGAGCGACTGGCGTGGCTGATCATCATCGCGAGCATTCCCGCAGGGATCTTGGGGCTCGCGTTCGAGCACACCCTGCGCACGATCACGGCCAAGCCGGAACTGGCAGCGATCTTCCTGATGGTCAACGGCCTCGTGCTGCTCGCGGCCGAGCGCTTCCGCAAACGCGCCGAGGTCCGCGAGCTGGCGATCCGCGAGGGGGCCAAGCCCGACGGTGGACGCGAACTCGACACGCTCGAGTACCGCGAGTCCCTTGTCATCGGCGCGGCGCAGTCGACGGCGCTGATCGCGGGCATCAGCCGCGACGGGGTGACGATGGGCGCCGGCCTGGCGCGAGGGCTCGACCACAGCGACTCGGCGCGCTTCGCGTTCCTGCTCGCGACGCCGATCATCCTCGCCGCCGGCCTGTTCAAGCTCCCCGACCTGCTCGGTCACCTTGGCAACGGCATTCGCGGGCAGGCGCTCGTGGGGTGCGCCGCGGCGGCGGTCACCGCCGTCTTCACGGTCGCGTTCCTCGTGCGCTGGTACAAGACGCGCACGCTTACGCCGTTTGCGATCTACTGCCTCGTGTTCGGCGGGGCGATGGTGATCTACACCCAGAGCTAGCCTGCGGGCCCGCGCGGCGCGTGCGCCATCATTGATCTCGATGCCCGCCCCGCGAACGCCCCAGCGCATGTTCGAGACGCGCAGCCACGCCTGGAAGGAGGTCGGGCTGCTGCGCCAGATCAACCCGCGCGTCGTGAAGCGGGCGCGCCTGGACCTGCTGTTTCTGGTGCCGCTGTTCGTGGCGGTGGTGGTGCTTTACGACAACCGCGTCTCGCTGCTCGGCGCGGCCGGGAAGACGGGCCAGGCGGCCAAGGAACTGGAACCGCCGCTGGAGACGCTCGTGACGGTCGCCACCGTGATCGCGCTGATGATCCTCGGCTGGGCGATCGCGCGCGACGTCGGCAGAGGCATCGGACCCGCGCTCTTCCGGCGCATGGATCCGGCCACGGCGGGGACCGTGGGCTTCCTGGTCCGTCTGGTGACGGTCGTGATCGCGGGGTTCATCGCGCTGCGCGTGGCCGGGATCGAAGCGCGCACGCTCGCGCTCGGCGGCGCGTTCACGGCCGTTATCTTCGGCCTCGCGGCGCAGCAGACGCTGGGCAACCTGATCGCCGGCACCGTGCTGCTGAGCGCGCAGCCGTTCCGCGTCGGCGAGCGCGTGCGGCTCCAGGGCGGGCCGCTGGCCGGTCAGATCGAGGGCACGGTCAGCTCACTCGGCCTGCTCTACACGACCTTCGCGACCGGCGACGACTCGATCATGGTGCCGAACAGCGTGGTGCTGAACGTCGCGGTGCTGCCGCTGCGCGAGCCGGAGGCGGTGAACCTCCGCGCCCGGCTGCGCGCGGGCATGACGCCGGGCGACCTGCAGGAGATCCTCGAGAAGTCACTGCAGACGCCGCTGCGCGACGCGCCGCGGATCACGCTCGAGGAGCTCGACGGCGACGAGGTCGTCGTGCGCATCGCTGCGACGCCGCTCGTCGCCTCCGAGGGCCGTCACCTCGCCAGCGAGCTGCTCGGGATCGTCTCGCGCGAGACGCGCTCGGACCCGGCGACGCGGTAGTGCAGAAACAGGTGCGAGCCGTGCTCGAGCACGTCGAGCAGCTCGAGCTCGACCGGCGGCGAGAGCTCGGCCCCCGCGACGACGCGCAGTTCCCGGCCGGGCCCCGAGATGGTTCCGACGAGCGCGGGCGAGACGGTCAGGAAGAGCTCGTCGAGCAGCCCTGCCGCCAGCAGGTCGCCCGCGAGGTGGGGACCGCCCTCGCATAGCAGCATGCCTATGCCGAAGCGCGTGGCGAGCTCGGCGAGCGCGGCGCCGAGGTCGAGCCGGCCATCGGCCTCGCGGCGGACGTACTGCACCTGCGCTCCTACCGGCGCGAGTTCGCCTTGCGAGGGCGTGAGGAAGACCACGCGCGACTCGCGCTCTGCGAGCAGCGGGATGTCGCTGTCCAGCGCGAGGCTCGCGCTGACGATGCACGCGAGCGGCTCCGGCGAGAGCCCCCGCTGCACGCGCAGCGCGCGCCGAGCCGGGTCGGTGATGATGCGTCCGTAGCGCTCGGTGCGCACCGTGCCCGCGCCGACGAGGACGGCGTCGACGGCGGCTCGCAGAGCGTGGAAGAGGTCGCGATCGGCCGGCGAGCTGATCGCGCCGGAGTGGCCGTCGACCGTGGCCCGCCCGTCGACCGTGCTGACCATGTTGAGCAGCACGAGCGGGCGTGGCGGCGCGGCCCCGGCCCGCTCCCAGAGGCCCAGGCGCTGCACGAGCTCCGCCGCGGCGTGGGGCTCGGCGCGCGGCAGCAGGCCCCTGATCAGCACGGGTGCCGGCTCGCGCGCGTGCTCGCGGATTGCATCGCTGCGCACGCGAGCACCCTAGCTACCGGCGCCGGCATCCGAGCACCAGGCGCCGGCGCCGGCCGGGAACCATCCCCCGAATGGGGCAACATCTGGACAACATCGCCGCCCGGCGACCTGCTACCTTCGTCGTGTCTGGCCGGCTAAGAGCCGGGAAATGGAGTGCAAGCGCGCAGGTCGAAGCTTTGAGAAGCATCCTCCGCGTGGCAGCACGCACATACCGTGGAGGAGCATAAGAATGCCCACCGGCACCGTTAAGTGGTTCAGCGACGACAAGGGGTTTGGCTTCATCACCCCTGACGACGGCGACAAGGACCTGTTCGTCCATCACACCGGGATCAACGGCGAGGGTTACCGCTCGCTGCAGGAGGGGGCGAAGGTCTCCTACGACCCCGAGCAGGGCGACAAGGGCCCCAAGGCCGTAAACGTCACGACGCTGTAAGGGCTCAGCCCTACCGCCAACAGTGCTCGAGGGCCCGCTCCGGCGGGCCCTCCGCATTTCCCGAGGGATATCGTGGCGGCCTCAGATGGCGGGTGAGGCCACAACGCTTCCGCTTCCCGGCGCCCAGGCGCCGGCGGCGCAGCGATCCGCGCGCCGCGGCCAGGAGGGGCTGACCCCGCCGACGCGCGCGGTAGCGCGCGCGAACGCGGGCACGTGGGTCGCGATCGGGGCGCTGAGCGTGATCGTGCTGCTGAGCGTGGTCGTCGTGCTGATGGCCGCCGAGCGCCCCAGCGGCCTGACGCCGACCTCGCAGACGAACTACTTCCCGGCCTGGATGGCCGGTCCGCTCGGTGGGCTGTGGCCGGGCCTGACGAGAAGCGGCACGACGCTGCGATACATGTTCACGGCCGCGGTCGGCGTGATGTTCGTGAGCTACCTGCTCGTGCTGCGCAACGTCTCGCGCGCACCGGCGCGCCTGGTGATCGGCGCGATCGTGATCGTGCACGCGATCTTCCTGCTGGCCCCTCCGATGGCGCTGACGGACGTGTTCAACTACATCAACTACGGGCGCATGGAGATCGTGCATCACCTCAACCCGTACACGACGATCCCGATCGTCGAGCCCCACGACGACCCGAGTTTCGTGCTCAGCAACTGGCACGAGCTGCTGAGCCCATACGGCCCGCTGTTCACGATGCTGACGTTCGCCGTCGTGCCGCTCGGGGTGGTGGCGTCGTTCTGGACGCTGAAGGCGCTGCTCATGCTCGCGAGCCTCGCGACGATCGTGCTCGTGTGGCGTTGCGCTCGACTGCTTGGACGGGACCCGGTGAGCGCGGTGGCGCTCGTGGGGCTCAACCCGATCGTGCTGATCTGGGGCTTGGGCGGCGACCACAACGACTTCCTGATGCTGCTGATGATCGTGCTCGGCTTCTACCTGCTGCTGCTCGGCAAAGCGCGCGCGACGGCCTCGCCACGCCGCGCGCCGCGGGTGCGCGAATGGCTGCTGCCGCTGTCCTACACGGAGATCGGGGCGGGAGCGGCGTTCGTGACGGCGGTGGCCTTCAAGGCCTCGGGCGCGATCCTGATCCCGATCGTCTTGGCGGGGATGCTGCGCTGGCGGCGCGGCCTCGTGCAGGTGCTGATCGGGATGGTCGCAGCGGGCGCGCTGCTCGGCGTTGCGAGCCTCGTGGCGTTCGGCCTGCACATCCCTGACCTCAGCACGCAGGGGCGTCTGGTGACCAGCGAGAGCGTGCCCAACCTCGTCGGTCTGCTCGTCGGCGCGGGCGGCGAGACGGCGACGCTGCGCGTGCTGATGAGCCTCGCGCTGATCGCCGTCGTGCTCCTGTGCTGCCGCATGGCCTACCTTCGCGAAGACGCGATCACGGCCTGCGGCTGGGCCAGCGTGGCGCTGCTCGTGACGCTCAGCTGGGTGCTCCCCTGGTATGTGCTGTGGGTACTGCCGCTGGCCGCGCTTTCGTCGTCCAGGCGACTGCGCCTCGCCACCGCGGTGCTCGGCGTCTATCTGATCATCGCCTGGGCGCCGGCGGCCGGCCTGTTCTGGAACGCGATCGGCTTCCATCCCGAGCGCACGCCGCTGGGACGCCTGCACCAGCGCTACGTGCGCGAGCTGCTGAACTGAGCGGCGGCCCCGAAGGACCGGGGCCGCTCGAGTGACGGGCTGCGCCGAGCCCCGAGCGCGAACGCCTACTCCTCCTCGGCGCTCGGGCGCCGGCGCTCGACCTTTCGCCGGCTCGTGCTGCGCTTTTCCTGCAGCCTGCGTGTGCGGGAGGCCGCAGTGGGCTTCGTGGCCCGCCGCGGGCGCTGCGTGCGGAGCGCGCGCGCGAGCCGCTCTGCGAGGCGCGCGAGCGCGAGCTCGCGATTGCGCGTCTGCGAGCGGGCGTCCTGGGCGACGGCGACCACGCGCGGTCCGGCGCGAGCGAGCACGCGAGCGCGCTGGGCCTCGCTGAGGGCGTTCGAGACCTCGACGTCGAAGACCGCTTCGACGCGTGAGGCGGTGACGTTGGCGTGCTGGCCGCCGGGCCCCGATGAGCGGCTCGTCCTGATCGTGATCTCGCTCAGCGGGATGGACAGGCGCCCGTCGACGCGAAGTCGACCGGGCTCAGCGTCGGGCACGCGCGCCGCCGCGGCGGCTGCTCATCGCGGCTGCTCGTTGCCGAGATCGTGCAGCGCCCGTACGCGCTGCTCCTCGCCCTCGGGCACGCGGCCGTCGCGGCCGACATACCCGTCCTTGCCGCCGGCGACCAGGTAGATCGCCTCCACGTCGCCGTTGTTTCTGATCTTGCGCACGGTTGCTGCGTCCACGCGCGCCATCGCGCCCTCGCCCAGGCGCTGGACGGAGCCGTCGCCGAACTCCATCTCGATCGCGCCGCGATGTACGAAGTAGAGCTCCTCCTGCTCGTCGTGGTAGTGGAAGCCCGTCTCGATCCCGGACGGGAGCACGATCGCATTGACGCCGAAGGCGGTCACGCCGAGCCCCTTGCGGACCTTGCGAAAGCCGGGCCCCTCGCCGAGGTCGTCGAGGTGTCCGACGGCGTAGCCGTCGCCCGTGGTCACGTTCGGGTACTCGCCAGAAGCCTCCATCGCGCAGCCTCCTTGTGTGTCCGCCTAGTGGTCCGCCACGTATCCGCCCTCGGGCGAGAGCGGGCGGTCCTCCTGCGCCCAGCGCACGAGCCCGCCGTTCATTGAGTATGCCTGGTAGCCGGCGGCCCTGAGCGCCTGCGCTGCCATCAGCGAGCGCGCGCCGACGCGGCAGTAGAAGATCACCGTCCGCTCGCGCTCGATCGTGTCGGCCTCGGCGGAGAGGCGGATGAGCTCGACGTGGCGGCTGTCGGCGATGTGCCCCGCCTGGCGCTCGTAGGGCTCGCGCACGTCGATCAGCTGGGGCGCGGGCTGGGCGGTGAGCAGGGCCGCGACGCGCTCGGGCTCGAGCTCGATCGAATCGCCGTCGGGCGGTGCGCTCATGCGATGAGCCTAGCCGCGCCGCCCGGCCGGTCAGGGCCCCGAGCGGCTGCGCGGCCGCGGACGAGCATCACTAGGATCACCGCTATGGAGGCGGTGAGCGACGTTTACACGATCCCGCAGGAGCACGTCGACTTCTGCGCCACGATCGGCCAGATAGCGCGGGAGCGGATCGCGCCGCGCTCGGCGGAGATCGACGAGCGCGCGGAATACCCGTGGGACGTGCGCAGGCTGCTCGCCGAGCAGGACATCCTCGGGCTGCCGTTCGGAACCGAGTACGGCGGCACGGGCACGGGCACGCTGATGCTGAACATGGCCGTCGAGGAGATCGCGAAGGTCGACGCGGCGTGCGCGCTGATCCTGATGGTGCAGGAGCTCGGCACGCTCCCGATCCAGCTGTTCGGCAGCGACGAGCTCAAGGAGCGCTTCCTGCCTCGCTGTGCCACCGGCGAGTGGTCGCCGGCGTTCGCGCTGTCCGAGCCCGAGGCTGGCTCCGACCCCGCGGGCATGAAGACGACCGCGGTCCAGGACGGCGAGGAGTGGGTGATCAGCGGCACGAAGAACTGGATCAGCAACCTCGGGGTCGCGGACTTCTACATCTGCTTCGCGGTCACCGACCGCGAGAACCGGCGCATGACGGCGTTCGTCGTCGAGGCGGACCGGCCGGGCTTCAGCGTGGGCAAGCTCGAGCACAAGCTCGGCATCCGCGCCTCGCCGACGGGCCAGCCGATCTTCGAGGATGTGCGCGTGCCGGCCGCGAACGTGATCGGCGAGGTCGGCAAGGGCCTGTCGGTGGCGCTCGGCACGCTCGAGCGCACGCGCCTGGGCGCGGCGGCGCAGGCGGTGGGAATCGCCCAGGGCGCGACCGACTATGCCGTGGCGTATGCGCGCGAGCGCAGGCAGTTCGGCAAGCCGATCAACGAGTTCCAGGGAATCCAGTTCAAGCTCGCAGACATGGAAACGCGCACGGCGGCCGCTCGGGAGCTGCTCTACAAGGCCTGCGCGATGGCCGACCAGGGTCACCCGCAGCGGGCCAAGTACTCCTCGATGGCGAAGGTCTTCTGCTCGGACACCGCGATGGACGTGACCGTCGAGGCCGTACAGGTGCTCGGCGGCTACGGTTACGTCAAGGATTACCCGGTGGAGCGGATGATGCGCGACGCGAAGATCACCCAGATCTACGAGGGCACGAACGAGATTCAGCGTCTCGTGATCGCGCGCACGCTGAAATAGGACGAGTTCGGGCGATGCGAAGCTCTTCCTCACCGCCCGGCGCCTCCAGCCAGTTCCGCCGCGTGGGCGTGGCGGCGATCGTGGCGATGTCGCTCGGGCTGGTCGTGCTGGTCGTGGGGCAGGGCTTTAGCTCGATCGGCGTCGTGCGCGCGCTCGAGGACGTGGCGCTCGGCGTGATCGTGGCGGCCGCGCTGATGGGCAGCGTGGCGTTCGTGGCGGTGCGCATGGCCGGCTGGCGCGACCCGGAGTCGGAGAGAGAGTTCGAAGAGATCGTGCGCCACTCCGAGCGGCTCGCGCGCGAGGGCCTCGCCGTGACCCCCGAGGAAGCGGAGTTCATGGAGCTCGACCCGCTCGACGACGAGGACTTCGAGGATCTCGTTCGCGACGCGCTCGACGACCTCCCGGACTTGCTGCGCAATGCGCTCGAGCATGTCGCTGTGGTGATCTCGGACGGCGGTCGCCGGGCTGGCGCCTACGGCCTCTACCAGGGCGACGGGGCCACCCGCGATCACGTGCACGACCGCATCGTTATCTTCCGCGACACCCTCAGGCGCGACTTCGGCCACGACCCCGACCTGCTGCGCGATCAGGTTACGCGCACCGTTCGACACGAGCTCGCACACCACGTGGGCTTCGACGAGCTAGGCGTCTCCACGCTGGACCTGTGACCTCGCGCGCGCGGACGCGGCGCAAGGCACGGTGCGGGGTGGGCCTGCCGCTGGACTACGTGCGCCTGAACGTCTCGGCGGTGCGCGGCCCCGACTGAGGGCCAGTTTGCCCTAGCATTGGCGCCCTCGCGCCCCTCGCCGCGTGGTCGGCGGGACTCAACGAACAAGGAGAGAGCTGGCATGCCCGAAGCTGTGATCGTCGACGCCATAAGGACGCCGATCGGGCGTGCTGTGAAGGGTTCGCTGCGATCGGTGCGCGCGGACGACCTCGCGGCGATCCCGCTGAAGGCCATCGTCGAGCGTAACCCCGAGCTCGAGCAGGCCTCGATCGGCGACGTGATGATGGGCTGCGGGTTCTGCGAGGGCGAGCAGGGCTACAACGTGGGCCGCGTGGCGACGCTGCTCGCGGGCATCGACCACCACGTGCCGGCGTGCACCGTGAACCGCTTCTGCGCCTCCTCTCTGCAGACGACGCGGATGGCCTTCCACGCGATCACCGTGGGCGAGGGTGACGTCTACATCGCGGCCGGCGTCGAGGCCGTCTCACGCGCGGGCGGCGGCGGCTCGTTCGAGTTCAACCACGCGGTCGACGGCTCGGAGGGGAGCGCCTACAACGTCTACATCCCGATGGGTATGACGGCCGAGAACGTGGCCGAACGGTGCAAGGTGAGCCGCGAGGCGCAGGACGAATGGGCTGTTACCTCGCAGTCGCGCGCGGTCGCGGCGGTCGAGTCGGGCCACTTCGAGAAGGAGATCGTGCCCGTTAGGGTTCCTGCGCACACGGAGACGGACAAGGAGGGCAACGAGGTAGAGGTGCCCGAGACGGTCGTGAGCAAGGACGACGGTCCCCGCCCCGGCACGACGATGGAGAAGCTTGGGGCGCTGCCGCCGGCGTTCAAAGAGGGCGGCACGGTGACGGCCGGGAACGCATGCCCGCTCAACGACGGCGCGGCCGCCCTGCTGCTGATGTCGCGGGAGAAGGCCCAGGAGCTCGGCTGCAAGCCGCGTGCGCGGATCGTGGCCTCGACCGTCGCGGCGATCCGCCCGGAGATCATGGGCCTCGGCCCGATCCCGGCGATCCAGAAAGTGCTGGCGGCGACGGGCATGACGATCGACGAAATCGACGTGGTCGAGATCAACGAGGCGTTCGCCGCCCAGATCGTGCCGTGCAAAGAGGAGCTCGGGATCCCGGACGAGAAGCTCAACCCGTTCGGCGGCGCGATCGCTCTCGGCCATCCGTTCGGGATGACGGGAGCGCGCATCATGACGACGCTGCTCAACGACCTCGACACGCTCGATGGCACATATGGCGTGGAGTCGATGTGCGTCGCCGGCGGCATGGGCATGGCGATGCTCGTGGAACGGCTCGCCTGAGGGATGTCGATGGGGCCGCCTCTGTGGGCGGCCCGGAAGGGTCGGCGATGATGAATCACACCCGCCCTGTCGTGCGCCTTGACGACGCGCCGAGGCGTCGCGGCGCCGGGCGCCACACGGTTAGCGCGGCGGCATCCGCAGCGCGCCGTCGAGGCGGATCGTCTCGCCGTTGAGCATCCGGTTCTCGACTATCTGGCAGGCGAGCTGGGCGTACTCAGAGGGATGGCCAAGGCGCTGCGGGTAGGGGACCCCGGCGCCGAGCGCCTTGCGGGCCTCCTCGGGCAGCGCGGCGAGAAGCGGCGTGTCGAACAGCCCGGGGGCGATCGTGTTGACGCGGATGCCGTACTGGGAGAGGTCGCGCGCGGCGGGCAGCGTGAGGCCGACGACGCCGCCCTTGGAGGCCGAGTAGGCGATCTGGCCGACCTGCCCGTCGAAGGCGGCGATCGAGGCCGTGTTGACGCACACGCCGCGTTCTCCGTCCTGCAACGGCTCGCAGCCGATCATCGCGCTGGCGGCGAAGCGCAGCACGTTGAAGGTACCGATCAGGTTGATCTCGATGATCGTCTGGAAGGGCAGCAGCGGGTGCGGGCCCTTGGAGCCGGCGACCTTCTGCGCCCAGCCGGTGCCCGCGCAGCAGACGGTGATGCGCAGGCCGCCCTCGGCGGCGGCTGCGTGCTGGACGGCGGCCTGCACCTGCTCCTCATCGCGAACGTCGCAGGCCTGGAAGTCCAGGCCGAGCTCCCGTGCGAGCGCGGCGCCCTTCTCGGCGTTGACGTCGGCGATCGTCACGTTCGCGCCGCGTTCGTGCAGGGCGCGCACGGTGGCCTCGCCGAGTCCGGAGGCGCCGCCGACGACGATCGCGCCTGAGCCGTCGATGTCCATCGCGCGGGAGCCTACCCTGGGCGAGGCCGCGAGAGCGTGAGCGCGAAGAAGCCGTCGCCGTCGGTGAGCCAGCGCACGAGCGCGAGCCCCGCGGCGGCGAGGTCGCCCTCGACCCGCTCGGGCGTGAACTTGGCGCTGATCTCGGTGCGCAGCTCCTCGCCTTCGTCGAAGTGCACCGGCAGATCGAGCTCGGCGACGAAGGCGGTGTGCTCGCGGCGGGCGCGCAGACGCATCTCGATCCACTCGTGCTCCTCGTCGAACAGCGCTACGTGGTCGAAGTCCTCTGGCCTGAAGTCGGCCTGTAGCTCGCGGTTGAGCACCTGCAGCATGTTGCGGTTGAACTCCGCGGTGACGCCTTCGGAGTCGTCGTAGGCGGCCTGCAGGACGTCGCGATCCTTGACCAGGTCGGTGCCCATCAGGAGGTGGTCCTCGGGCCCCAGCAGCCTGCCGATCGCGCGCAGGAAGCGCCGGCGGCTGCCGGGTGGGAAGTTGCCGATCGTGCCGCCGAGGAAGGCGACGACGCGCGGTCCGAGCGGGGGCGGCAGGCGGTCGAGGTGACGCTCGAAGTCGCCGATCACGCCGTGCACGTGCAGGCCGGGATACTCCTCGGTGAGCGTCTCGGCGCATTCTCTGACCATGCTCTCGGTGACGTCCACGGGCACGTAGCGCCGGAGCGTTCCGGCGGCGTGCAGCGCGTCGAGCAGCACGCGCGTCTTGGCGGCCGTCCCCGAGCCGAGCTCGACGAGCTCGACGGCACCCGTGAGCTCTGCGATCTCGCTCGCGCGCTCCTCGAGGATCGCGCGCTCGGCGCGCGTGGGGTAGTACTCGGGCAGCTCGCAGATGCGGTCGAAGAGCTCCGCGCCGCGGGCGTCGTAGAGGTGCTTTGGCGGCAGCTCCTTGAACGGGCGCGTGAGCCCGTCGAGTGCGTCGTCGGCCAATGACCGCTCGCTGCCCGCGTCGAGGTGCGAGTCGATCTTGATGGCTGCCCCCGCGGCCGAGGGAGGCTTCATGCAGCGTCCCTCGCGAGACGCACGCCGGCGAAGATCTGGCGCCGCTGCGGAAGGTCCCAGTTGCGGAAGGTGAGCGTCGCCACGCGCGGGCTCGTCGCCCAGGAGCCCCCGCGCAGCACACGGTAGTGCTCGCCGAAGAAGACCTCGGAGTACTCGCGGTAGGGATATGCGCGGAAGCCGGGGTAGCCGTAGAAGTGCGAGGCGGTCCACTCCCACACCTGGCCGATCCCGCTGAGGCGATCTCGCCCCGTCGGGGCCTGCCCCGAGGTCGCCGCCCTCTCCCACTCGGGCTCGGTGGGAAGACGCGCGCGGTGCGCTCTTGCGAAGGCGTCGGCCTCGAACCAGGAGACGTGGCATACGGCGGCCTCCGGGTGGCCGGTTGCGATCGCTGGATGATGCGTGATGTCGTACTCCTGCTTCCACGCCCAGCCCTCCCGCGACCACCACTCGCGGCGCTCGTAGCCGCCGCCCTCGCTGAAGCCCATCCAGCTCGCGTTCGTGACGGGGCGGTGCGCGATCCGGAAGGCGGGGACCTCGACGGTGTGGCGTGGGCGCTCGTTGTCGTAGGCGAAGCCGTCGGCGGGAGCGCCCATCGCGAAGAAGCCGGCCGGGATCTCGATCCAGGCCTCCTCGCCCCGCAGCGGCGCAAGGGCAGGCTCGCCGAGGGGCAGCAGCCCCGCGATCATCATCGTCTGGCGGATGGTCTCGCAGTGCTGCAGCTCGTGCCGGAGGACCATCTCGGTGATGAACGCGTCCTGGACGCCCCGCTCGCAGAGCACGCCGAGCGTGCGCGCGCGCACCTCCTGCAGGTAGGCGAGCGCGTCGTCGGTGACCAGCGCCTCGATGTCCCCGCGCACGGCACGCGGCGTCTCGAAGGCGTCGTAGAGGCCGGCGAGATCCGCGCGTAGCAGCGGCAGTCCCCCCAGGCGATGGACGATCCACAGGTCCTCGTAGGCGGCGATGTGACCGAGATCCCACACCAGCGGGCTCATCAGCGGCGAGTGCACGCGCTCCAGCTCCTCCTCGCCGACACCCGACACGAGCGCCAGGGTCTGCTCGCGCACGTCCTCCATCGCGATCAGCGCCTGCTCGGTGTCTGTTGGAAGCGAGGTGGTCTTCACAGCTCACAGCTTCGGGCGTAGCAGACTGTTGCGGGTCACTGTAGAACGTCCGAGCATCCAGGGACGTGAGTTGGTCCGATATCGAGCTGCGGCCGGCGAGCTCCTCTGGCGAGGAGCAAGCGCAACGACGGCGTCCGCAGGGCGGCTCGCCAACGCACTAAGATCCGCGCGGTGCCGGCCGACGCGTCTCAGGGAGTTGACCCGACGCACCGTCCGCCGCGGGTCGGGCATCCCGGTGGCGAGGTACCGGTCTGGCGACGAACCCGCACAGGAGCGACGCTGTTTCGGGCGTTCCGTCACTGCTCGCTCGTGCTCGACGGGAGGATCGAGGGCAGCGGGGCCGTCGGGGTCCTGTTGCGGCTCTGGGCATGGCAGGTGTGGAGGCGCGCCGTCCGCCGCCCGGTCGTGATCCGTTGCGCCGAGGGATCGCTGCTCCTCGCTCCGAGCTGGAGCCGCGCCACGTCGATGATCGCGGGCACCGGCCTGACCGAGCGCGACGACGCGCTGTTCGTGCTCGACCTCCTCCGTCCTGGCGACTTGTTCGTCGACGTTGGCGCGAATGTCGGCTTCTACACGATGATCGCCGGGCGGCGGGGCGCCCGGGTCGAGGCCTTCGAGCCGACTCCCGAGGCGTGCGCAGCGTGCGAGCGCGGGATCGAGCTGAACGACATCCGGGCGCTGGCAACGGTTCACCGCCTCGCATGTGGGGCCGAGCCAGGCATGGCGAGATTCACGACAGGCCACGACATCAGCAACCACCTGGCCGGCAGCGACGAGCCGGGCATTGACGTCGACGTCAGCACCCTCGATGCGGAGCTCGCCGAGCACCAGGCGTCGATGACGATGTTCAAGGTGGACGCCGAGGGTCATGATCTCGACGTGCTGCGCGGCGGCATGGTCACGATCGAGCGCCTGCGGCCGGTGATCCTCGTCGAGATCTGGACCGGCGGCGCTGGGCCCCTCGCGCTCGTCGAGCGCTTCGGCTACCGCCCTCATGCTTACGACCCCGGCGCCCGATCACTAACCGAGATCCAGCCCGGTTACCGGCATGGCGGCAACATGCTGCTCGTCCCCGACTCAAAGCTCGAGGCCGTCAGGGATCGCGTTGAGAGCTCCCAAAGGCCCACTCTGCGCCCGCCATCCATCAAGTGGATGCCGTGAAAAGCAGGGTCCGCACCGGCTTCACGGCGGCCTGATCCCAGTAGGAGCTACGCGGTCGCCGTCGGAGCTCGCGCGAGCGCCTGTCAGGTGCGCTCGGCCAGCAGGTCCCGCACGAACGCGCACGCGCGTCGCTGCTGCGCGGATTTGTCGAACGGATCGGCTGCACGTCGCTCGAGCGCCTCGCGGCGCGCCTGCACTTCCTCGTGCGTGAGGCCCTCCAACAGCGCTACCAGCGCGTCGAAGTAGCGCTGGCTCCAGGGCGCCGATCCGGGCAGTCGCCAGAAGTAGCCTTCGTCGAGGTCGTAGGACAGCGGCGTCTGCCCGGTGATCACGGGCAGACCTGCGGACAGGTACTCGGGCAGTTTGGTCGTGTAGCGAAACGATCCGACCCGGTCGACGCTCTGCGAGAGGCTCGCCAGGTCGAACGCGGCCAGGTAGTCGGGCACCTCCTCCGGCGGCACGCGCCCGGGGAGCAGGATGCGCTTGCCGAGGTCCTCCCCGGCGGCGTCCCTCAGAAGCGCCAGCCCCGAGCCCTCGCCGAGCATGCACACCGCGACATCGCGACGCTGCACGCGTCGCACAGCGCTGACCAGCTCAGATCCGTAGACGTAGTCGCGCTGCTTGGCGTAGTGGATCGAGCCGGTGAACCCCACCACGAGTGTGTCTTCAGAGATGCCCAACCTGGAGCGGACCCTCGCGCGCGCGCCGGGCGAGGGTCCGCTGCGGGTCCATCCAGCCACGGTGATGCCGCGCGGTGCTCCGTACGTGAGCGCCCGTCCGACGAGATACGGAGTCCATCCGATCGAGCCGGCGCAACGGCGGAACAGGAGACGCTCGTAGAGACCTCCTACGAAGCCGGCCAGCGGCGAGCGCAGGCGGAGGTATGGCCCCACGGCGTCGCCGGCCGATACCAGGTAGGGGATGCCGAGGAAGGCGTCGATGAGCATCAGCGGAACGCCGCCGGCAGTGCCGGTGCCCTCCATCACCATCAGGCTGGGACGACGCCTCGCAGCGAGCGCCAGCAGTCCGATCGCCGAGCGGAGCTTTCGCGCACGGTCGAACGGATAGTCCACGGGTTCCAACGCTTCGAGCAGCTGGCGTATGCGCAGACCCTCGATGTGCCCATGTCCCTGTGTTGCGAAGCACACGATCGGTCGGTCTCGGCCGGCCGCTGCCGAGACGCGGCTGGAGCCGCCCGGTGAGGCGTTGGTAGCGCTCATCGCCAGGCGCGCGCAGGCTCCGCGAGATCGCCGTCTGGCGAACGCGCGGGACGCGGAGCCGGTTCGAGCCGTGTGATGTCAGCAACTCTCAAGACCATCGAGGTGCCGGGCACCCTAGCGGACCACCTCGGGCCCTTACTCGCCGGCGCAACGCGACACAGCTGCACGCTCACGGAACCTAGATCAGAAAGCTGAATGGGAGCTCGACTCGGCGTCCTGGCCCAGGCGGGCAAAGGCGCTCCGCTACCCTGGCGCTGCGAGATGGCAGCCGAGAGCAAGACCGGCGCGGCGGGCACCCTGGTGCGGTCGTCAGGCCTGCCGGACGTGACGATCGTCGCGAACGACATCGGCCCGGTCGGGGGAATGGAGCGCCAGCTCACGGGTCTGATCGTCGGTCTTCGCGCCCTCGGGCATCGTGTCACGGTGGTAGCGCGCACGTGCGAGCTGCCGCCCGGCGTCGAGGTCGAGTTCCATCGCGTGATCGGGCCGCGGCGGCCCTTCGTCCTCGCGCACCTGTGGTTCCTCCTCGCCGGCACGCTGGTCGCGCGCCGAAACAGGCGGGGGATAGTGCAGGCGAACGGCGCGGTCGTCTTGAATCGCGTCGATGTCGCAGCCGTGCATTACTGCCACCAGGTCGGGCCGACCACCGCGAGCCGGGCGACGCGCCTGTACCGGGCGCACGTCCGCCTGGCGAGCCTGCTCAAGCGCAGGGGAGAGGGGCCCACGTACCGGTTGAACGATCCGGCCGTGTTCGTGGGCGTCTCGGAGGGAGTCGCCGATGAGATGCGAGAGCACCACCCGTGGCTCGCCGAGCGCGTGACCGCGATCCACAACGGCGTTGACACGGAGGCGTTCGCCCCTGGTGCCCGTCGCGACGAGGCGCGTGCCGCACGGGAGGAGCTCGGGCTCGGGCCTGGGGCGCTAGTGGCTGTATTTGTCGGCGGCGAGTGGGGTCGAAAGGGTCTGGAGCCGGCGATCCGGGCGCTGGCGTCGGCGCCGGATTGGACGCTGCTGGTGGTCGGTGACGGCGACGTACAGCGCTACCGGCGGCTGGCAGACGAGCTGCGCCTGGGGTCGCGCGTTCGCTGGCTCGGGGTCAGCTCCGATGTGGCTCTCATCTACCAGTCGGCGGACGCGTTCGTGCTTCCGTCCAGCTATGAGACATTCTCGATCGTCACCTTCGAGGCGGCCGCGAGCGGGTTGCCGGTGCTTGCCACCCCGGTGAGCGGCGTCCGCGAGCTTCTTCAGGACGGGGAGAACGGGTATGTGATCACGCGAGAGCCGAACCTGATCGCGGAGCGCCTGAACAAACTCGGCGCCGACCCGGCGCTGCGTGCGCGGCTCGGCGTGGCCGCGCGAGAGTCAGCGCTTGGGTACAGCTCAGGGCGAATGGTGCAGCGCTATCACGACCTGTACATGCGTCTCGCGGCGCGAGCTCGGGCCTGAGGCTCCGAAGCCCTCGAAAGCCACTCGGCCGCCGGTCACCGATCACTCGCCTCAACGAGCGAGGCGGCCTGCCCGGGAGCTACATCGAGTCCTGTGGCGGTTCGTTCCAGCGCGCGATGATCGGCTCGTCGCGTTCGTAGCCGAGCAAGGAGACCGCGCCGGTGGAGAGTCCGAGATGCCCACCGCCCGCCGCAGCCAGCTCGATCCAGCGCGCCCCGAGCACGCGCAGCAGGTGGCCGTGGGAGAATGCGACCGCGCTGCTCGCGCGGCGCAGCTCGGCGATCGCGCGGTCTGCTCGCGCGCCGACCTGCTCGGCGCTCTCGCCGCCGGGGCAGCCGTCGCGCCACAGGTTCCAGTCTGGCCGCCGCTGGTGGATCTGCGCGGTCGTGAGCCCCTCGTAGTCGCCGTAATCCCACTCGAGCAGCTCCTCGCGCACGACCGCGTGCGTCCCCAGGCCGCACAGCTCGCACGTTTCGCGCGCGCGCCGCGACGGGCTGACGAGCACGAGGTCGAAGCTCATCGCCCGCAGCCGTGGCCCGAGTGCCAGCGCGGCCGCACGGCCACGCTCGGTCAGCGGGATGTCGGTGCGCCCCGTGTGACGGCCGTCCAGCGACCACTCGGTCTCGGCGTGGCGGACGAGCATCACCTCGCCGGCGCCGCGGCCTGGCAGCTGGCCGCCTGCCCCGTCGGCGTTCACGCGGCCGGCCGCGGGTCCGGCGGCGCGGCGGCGTCGTCGACGATCACGGTCAGCCGCTCGCGCCGCAGCAGGCTCGCGGGCACGTGGCGGGTGGGCTCGCCGAGCATCGACGCGACAGCGTCGGCCTTGCTCGAGCCGGTGGCGAGGAGCACGCAGCTGCGCGCGCTGCGCAGCACCGGGAGGCTGAGGGTGATGCGCTCGGGCGGCGGCTTGGGGGAGTCCTCGACCCCGATGCAGATGTCCTGCGCGGGTGCGTCGAGCGTCGCGGCTCCCGGGAACAGCGATGCGACGTGCCCGTCGGGTCCGATGCCGAGCACGATCACGTCCAGGACGGGCGGCTCGGCCGCCGGCTTCAGCCGCTCGCGCAGCTCCCGTGCGTAGCGCGCGGCTCCCTCCGCGGGGCCGCGCTCGCCCTCCATGCGGTGCACGCGGTCGGCGGGGATCGCGGCGGGATCCAGCAGCGTCTCGCCGGCGAGGCGGTAGTTGCTCTCGGGGTCGCTGGGCGCTACGCAGCGCTCGTCGGCGAACCACACGTGCACTGCCTCCCAGTTCTGAACCTGCTCGGCGAGTAGCTCGTAGGTGCGTGCCGGCGTGGTGCCGCCGCTGAGCGCAAGGTGCGCCTCGCCCCGCTCGGAGCGCGCGCGCTCGAGCTGGCGTGCGATGACCGAGGCGGCGCGTGCTGCGACCGCCTCCGGGTCGGGGCAGGCCGTCAGCCGTGTCACGAGAGCATCGCGCGGGCGGCCGCCAGCGCCGGCAGGTAGGTGGGGTCGCGCAGCAGCGCCTGGCGGATCCCCTCCCCGAGCACGCCGGTCTCGCCGCGGGATGCGCCGGGGATCGTCCACTCGTGCTCGTGCCCGCGGGGCTCGCGCACGCGCGCTCGCAGCCCGCCCCTTCCACGGCGCAGCTGCACGCGCCGGCCCTTGGCGGTCTCGAGGGTCACGTCCTCGAGGCCCCGGACCATCAGCTCGGGCGCGGATTCCAGACGCAGGTTGACCTCCTGGCGGCTCGCCCGGGCTGTCCCGGTCAGCGCTGCGCCGTGTGCGATGAGCGGACCCGGCTGCCAGTCCAGGCGCGAGGCGAGCCAGCCGATGAGCAGCATCGCCGCGACCGTCGATTCGGGATGGTGGCGCACGTCGACCTGGCTGAGCGTTCCCAGCTCGGTGCGCAGTGGAGGAGGGTCGAACGTCGCGGCCACGCGCTCGCGCCACGGCGTCGATCGCAACCACGCGAGGTCTACGACGTAGACGCGCTCGGCGAGCGTGCCTGCGCGGGCGAGCGCCTCGCCTGCGTCGGGCTCGTCGACCGAGTCCAGCAGCACCGACTGCGCGAGCGGCAGCAGGTGCTCGACGATCTCGTGATGGCCGTGCGGGGACCACAGCAGCGTGGGCAGGTCGGTCACGACGAGCGGGTCGGCGATTGTGAGCAGGTCGTCGAGGTGGCGGTCGCCCAGCTCGACGACGACCGTCTCGCGCAGCAGCGCGAGCTCACCTGGCGCCGGCTCGTTTTCGGCCGCGATCATGACGCGGGCGTCGAGGCGCACGCGCCGGGGCTCGTAGGCGAGGACGAGCAGCCGCGAGGCGTGGTAGCGGCCGACCCCCCGCAGGCGGTTGGCGATCTCGCCGGTCCATTCACGGTCGACGAACGCGATCATGTTCAGCACCCGCGCGGGCACGTAGCTGTCGTTTTCGGCGTGACGCTCGATCAGGAGCCCGCGCAGCGCCGCTTCGATCGCGTCGGGCGTGGTGCCCTGCGCGCTCCATACGGCCTCGCTGACGGACATCAGATCGCGCGCCAGTGGTCCCCGGGTCGCAGCAGACGGTCCGCCTCGGCTGGTCCCTGCGAGCCGGCTTCGTACGTCGGCAGCGGTCCGGGTTCGTGTTCCCAGGCTTTGACGATCGGATCGCAGATCATCCACTGGCCCTCGACCTCGTCGTTGCGCGTGAACAGCGTCGCGTCGCCGCGCATCGCGTCGGTGATCAGGCGCTCGTAGGCCTCGGGCGACTGGGAGAGGAACGCGGTTCCGTAGAGGAACTCCATGTTCACGGGGCGGATGATCATCCGCGTCCCGGGGATCTTCGCGCCGAGCCGCAGCGAGACGCCCTCGTTGGGCTGCAGCGTGAGCACGAGCTGGTTGGGCTGCACGCCGAGCGATCCGTCCTGGCTGAAGGCCAGATGCGGGACGGGCTTCAGCGTGACCGCGATCTCGGTCACCTTGCGTGCGAGCCGCTTGCCGGTTCGCAGGTAGAACGGCACCCCCGCCCAGCGCCAGTTGTCGACTCCCAGGCGAAGCGCGGCGTAGGCCTCGGTGTTGGAGCCCTCCGGTACGCCGTCCTCTTCCAGGTAGCCGACGACGTCCTCGCCGCCCGCGTGTCCGGCGGTGTACTGGGCGCGCACCGCCATGCCCGCGATCTGCGCCGCGCTGGGGTGCGGGACCGCCTGCAGGACCTTGACCTTCTCGTTGCGAACCTCTTCGGCCGTAAAGCTCACCGGCGGCTCCATCGCGACGTGGCAGAGCAGCTGCAGCATGTGGTTCTGGATCAGGTCGCGCAGCGCCCCGGCTTTGTCGTAGTAGTCGGCGCGGCTGCCGATGCCGATGTCCTCGGCGGCGGTGATCTGCACGCTGTCGATGTAGTTGCGGTTCCACAACGGCTCGAACATCCCGTTGGCGAAGCGGAAGGCCATCATGTTCTGGACGGTCTCCTTGCCGAGGTAGTGGTCGATGCGGAACACCTGCGGCTCTTCGAAGATCGCGAGCACTTTGCGGTTCAGCTCGCGCGCCTCTTCCAGGCTCGTGCCGAAGGGCTTCTCGATGATCACCCGCACCTGCGAGCCCTCGTGGTGGTTGAGCTCGGACTCGCCGAGCTGGCCCACGATCACGGGGAAGAAGCCCGGCGCGGTCGAGAGGTAGAAGGCCCGGTTGAGCGGTTCGCCGGCCTGCTGCTCGAAGCGGTCGAGCTCCTCGCCGAGCACGGCGTAGACGTGCGCGTCGTCGAACGTGCCGGGCACGTACTTGACGTCCCCCAGCAGCGCCGCGAGCACGTCGTCGTCGGGCTTGCGGCGCGAGAAGCTGCGGATTGCTTCTTCGCACTCGGCGCGGTAGGCCTCGTGCGCTTTCTCTTTGCGTGAGACGCCGATTAGGTGAAAGCGCTCCGGCAGCGCGCCGTCGTGGGCGAGGTTGTAGAGCGCGGGCAGCAGTTTGCGGCGCGCGAGGTCGCCGGTGGCGCCGAAGATCACGAGCGTGGTGGGCGGGACGGGCAACCGCTCGAGGCCGGCGGTGAGCGGGTTCTCTGCCTGTGGCTCCTCGGTGGCGCGGCCCGCAGAGACCGCCACGGTCAGCGCCCCCTCCGGCTCGCCGCTTTGCCGGAGCTGCCTGCGCCCGCCGAGGATTTGCCCGCTGCTGCTTTGCGCCCCGCCGCTCCCCTCGCTCCAGCTGCGGACGCTCGGCGTTTGCCCGCGCCCGATTTGACGGCGCGCCTGGCCTTGCTGTTGCCTTTGTCTCCAGCGACGCGCGCGGAGGCGGCCGAGGCGCTCGCGGGGGCTGCGCTCGCGGGGGCTGCGCTCGCAGTGGTTGGCGCGCTCTTGACGGCGTGGCCGCCGAACTGGTTGCGCAGCGCCGCCAGCACGCGGTCGGCGAAATCGCCGTTGCCGCGCGAACGGAAGCGCGCGTAGAGCGATGCTGTGATCACGGGCGTGGGCACGTCGTGCGCCGTCGCGTCGGCGATCGTCCAGCGCCCCTCGCCGGAGTCCTCGGTGTAGCCCTCGATCACGGCGAGCTCGTTGCCATCGGCTTCGAACGCGCGCGCGGCAAGTTCGCAGAGCCACGAGCGCACGACCGATCCCTGGCCCCAGAGGTGGGCGATCTTCGCGTTGTCGAGCTCGTACTCGCACTTGTCGAACACGTCGAAGCCCTCGGCGTAAGCCTGCATGAGCCCGTACTCGACGCCGTTGTGGACCATCTTCACGTAGTGCCCTGCGCCCGTTGGGCCGAAGTGCATCCAGCCGCGCGGGCCGATCGCCGCGCGGCTCTGCTCGTTCGTCTCCGGAGCAAGCACGTCGAGGATCGGCGCCAGCCTGCGCACTGCCTTCTGCGGCCCGCCGACCATCATGCAGTAGCCGACCTGCAGTCCCCACACGCCGCCGGAGACACCTACGTCGACGTATTCGATACCGCTGCGGCGCAGCTTCTCGGCGCGGCGCTTGTCGTCGGTCCACTTCGAGTTGCCACCGTCGATGATCATGTCGCCGCGTTGCAGGAGCTTGGCGAGATGCTCGACCGTCTGCTCGGTCGGGTCCCCGGCGGGCACCATGATCCAGATCATGCGCGGCGCCTGAAGCTGGCGGACGAGGTCGCGCAACGTGTCCGCGCCCGCGGCGCCGTGTTTGACGGCCGCCTTGACGGCCTTGGCGTCGAAATCGAAGGCGACGACCTCGTGATCCGAGTCGCGTCGTATGCGATGGACCATGTTGCCGCCCATCTTGCCCAGCCCGACGAAGCCGATCTGAGTCATTTCTGCTCCTTGATGATCGCGATCAGGGCGCGCAGCGCCTCCAACGGATCCCCGCCCTCGCCGTCCGGCAGGCGCATGCGCTCGGCCGGGAGCCCGAGCTCGCGAAGGGTCTGCAGGTCGCCGATCGCCTGCGCTTCCTTGAGCGTGGTGAAGGAGTAGAGCGCGCCCGGGATCGGCACGTCGGCGGGACCGTCGTGCAGCATCTGCAGGAAGCGGCCCACGCGCGGCCCGCCCTTGTGGAACTGTCCTGTGGAGTGAAGGAACCGGGGTCCGTAGCCGAACGTGGTCGTGGCCCTGGTCGCCTCGCCGATCGCAGCGCGCAGCTCGGCGATGGCGGCGTCGAAGGTCTCGGATGGCTGGCAGTAGGCCATGATCGCGACATACGCCGGTGGGGCTGGGCCGGCGAGCAGGGCGCGCACGGCCTGCTTGTCTGCGAGCGGTGGAGCCTGTGCGGCGATCTCGGCCCCGGGTCCCCGCTGCTCGTATTCGCCGAGCACGCGGTTGGTCGCGTCCTTGGCCTGCTGGACGTTGGGCTGATCGAAGGGGTTGATCTCGAGGCCCCAGCCGGCGACGGCGACCGCGATCTCGGCGAGCAGGAAGACGCGCCCCAAATCGCGCGGGCCGTGAGTCGGGATCGTGATCAGCGGATGCCCCGCGCCGGCGAGCGCGACGAGCCTCTCCTCGGTCGCGGGGTCGGGCAGGCTGCTGTCGCTGAGATGGGCGAAGACCCGGTCCTCGCCGTAGGCCGACGGCGGGCCGAGCGGCTCATCGGCGACGGGCAGGATGCCGGTGCCGTGCTTGCCTGTGGACTCTGCGACGAGCTGCTCGAGCCATAGCCCGAGGCCGGGGAGCGACTCGGAGATGACGAACGTCAGCTTGTCGCGCCCGCCGCGGGCGAGGGCGCTCAGGGCGCAGCCCAGCCAGACGGCGGCTGCCGGGAGCTGCTCGGCCCCGGGTGCGGCGGCGTCGATCGCGGTCTCCCAGGCTGCGGGCGCGCGGGTGAGCAGCGTGCGCACGTCGATCCCCATCAGCGCCGCGGGGACGATCCCGAACGGCGAGAGAGCGCTGTAGCGCCCGCCGATGTCGGGGTCGCCCGCGAAGACCTTGCGAAATCCCTGTTCGGCGGCCAGGCGCTCGAGCCCGGAGCCCGGGTCGGTGATCGCGGCGAACCGGCTGCCGTCGGCAACGATCGAGTGGAAGTAGGCGAACAGCGACAGAGGCTCGATCGTCCCGCCCGACTTGGAGGAGACGAGGAAAAGCGTGTGATCGAGCTCCACGGCCGCCTGGACCGCGAGAATCGTCGCCGCGTCGGTCGAGTCGAGCACGTGCAGACGCGGTCGCTGCCCCTCCGCCTGGAAGGCGCGCCGCAGGACCTCGGGCGCGAGCGAGGACCCGCCCATGCCGAGCAGCACGACGTCGGAGATCCCCTGCTCGCGGGCCTCGCCGGCGAAGGCCTCGATCTCGCCCAGCTCGTCGAGCATGCGCTCGGCGATCGTCAGCCAGCCGAGCCGGTTGGCGACCTCGGGCGTGCCCGCCGGGGCCCATAGCGTGGGGTCGCCGGCGCGGGTGCGCTCGGCGACGCCTGCCTCCACCGCGAGCGCCGCGCGCGCCTGCACCGTGTCGTTCAGCGTCGAGGGGATGCGCGCCGTCACGGCGAGGGTGGGGTCGCTCACGCCACGATCGTAGTCGCAGCGGCACTGGTATACGTTTCACGTGCGCTCGGTGCCGCCGGCGGGTGGCGGGTGGGCGCTGCGGCCGGCCGCCCGGCGTGCGCCTCGGGTGCGCGCGAAGCCGGCCGGTGAGAGCCGCAAGAGAGCACCAGGAGACCGTGAGCCAAGCTTCGACAGACCAGCGGCCGGACCGCAACCTCGCCCTCGAGCTGGTGAGGGTCACCGAGGCGGCGGCGCTTGCCGCCGCCCCGCTCGTGGGCCGCGGCGACAAGGAGGCCGCCGACCAGGCCGCCGTGGACGGCATGCGCTACATGCTGCATTCGGTGTCGATGGACGGCGTCGTGGTGATCGGCGAGGGGGAGAAGGACGAGGCGCCGATGCTCTACAACGGCGAGCAGATCGGCGACGGCTCCCCGCCCGAGGTCGACATCGCCGTCGACCCGCTCGAGGGCACGACGCTGGCCGCCAACGGGATGCCGAGCGCGCTCGCGGTGATCGCGCTGTCGGCTCGCAGCACGATGTTCGACCCCGGGCCGTGCGTGTACATGGAGAAGATGGCGGGAGGGCCGGAGATATCGGACCTGCTCGACCTCGATCGCCCACTCGGCGAGACCGTACGCCTCGTCGCCGAGCGCAAGGCCTCTCCGGTCGCCGACGTGATGGTCGTCGTGCTGGACCGGCCCCGGCACGAGGCGGGCATCGCGGCGATCCGCGAGGCCGGCGCCCGCGTCCGCCTGATCCCGCACGGCGACGTCTCGGCGTCGCTGCTGGCGGTTACGGAGCGATCGCCGGTGGATCTCCTATGGGGCATCGGCGGCACCCCGGAGGGCGTGATCTCGGCGGCGGCGGTGAAGTGCATCGGCGGCCAGCTGCTCGGCCGCCTGTGGCCGCGCGACGAGCAGGAGCGGACGGCCGCGCGCGATGCCGGCTACGACCTCGAGCGGGTGCTCGATCGGGACGACCTGGTCGCGGGCGAGGACGTGTTCTTTTCGGCCACCGGCATCACCGACGGCGATGTGCTGCAGGGCGTGCGCTATCCCAGCGCGGGCGGCGCGACGACGGAGTCGCTGGTGACGCGTAGCCGCTCGGGCACGATTCGGCGCATCCGCGCGACGCACGATCGCGCCAAGCTGCGGGCCGTTGGCGGGGAGCGCTTCGAGGCTGCGAGTCGCCCCCGCTGATGAGTCCCGAACGGCTGTGGCGCCTGTCGGCTGCGCTGCGCCGGCGCGGCCACAGGCGCCTTGCGCTGTTGGTCAAGAAAATCAACTCGACGATCTACCACAACTCGCTCGCGCCGGGGGCGAAGTTCTCCCCTGACATCCACTTCGGCCATCACGGCTTCGGCACCGTGATCCACAGCAACGTCGAGATCGGCCGCCGCGTGACGATCTTCCACAACGTCACGATCGCCGTGCGCGCCGCGACCGGAGCGCCGCACGGGATCGTGATCGAGGACGACGTCAAGATCGGCGCCAACTCGGTGATCATCTCGCCCGCCGAAGGCAGCCTGCGCATCGGGCGCGGAGCGCGGATCGGCGCCGGCGCGGTCGTCTCGAAAGACGTTCCCGCGGGAGCGACCGTGGTGAGCGCGCCGCCGCGCGTGCTGGAAGGGGCCGAGGCCGAGGCGGAGGCCGATCAGGCCGAGGGTTGAGCGCTGAAGCGGCCTACGCGCGACTCGGCGAGGTCGAGCCGCGTAAGCGAGCGCAGGAAGCCGTAGGTGATGATCACGTGGATGCGAGACTGGGTCGCGTTGTAGAGGCGCAGGCTCAGCCCCGAGGCGATCGCCGGATAGAAGTTCGCCACCTCGACCTCGACGTGCAGGCGCGTGCGATCGGCGTCCGCGGGGCCGCTGCGCCGGACTTCTATCTGCAGGTAGCCGCGCCCGCGCCCGCGCCGCGCGACGAGCAGTCCGCGCGCTATGCGCCAGCGCACGAGGCCGCGCGCGGCGTCGAGTTCGTATTCGGGCGCATTGAACGTGAGCAGCCGCAGCGGACGCGCGAGCAGCACGACCGAGCGCGTGTCCTCGTCGTAGTGGACGCGGATCAGCCCGAGCGTGACACGCGTCAGGAAGCGCCAGTAGGTTCGCGCGAGCCGCTCGAGGTGCGCCGGCGTCCAGATCTCCGCGAGCGCCGCCGCGGAGATCGTCAGGTCGGCTCGCTGGACCGAACGGACCGCTCCCGTGTCCGCTTCCACGCTCGTGGAGTCCGACAGCGCCTCGATCACGGCGGGCGTTGCCTGTGCCCGGCGACGCCTGCGGCGCGCGAGCGCGCGGCCACCGACGACAGCGGCGGCGAGCGCGCACGCGCCGGTCGCGATCTCCGCATCGTTCATCCCGAACCCGCTGTCACGCCCAGCAGGCTATCCGCGCCGGACAACGCGGCGTTGGCGTCTCCCGGTGCTGCTATTCAACATCCGTGAGCACTCATCCGCCCGACGTCCGCCACGCCGCGCACCCTCGACCGCTCGAGGGCCTGTCGATCGGCGAGCTCGCGCAGCGCGGCGGCGAGCTGGCGAGGCGCTGGGCGATTGCGCTGATCCTGCAGCGGCCCCCCGAGCGGATCGGCGAGATCGCCCTCTCGGAGCTCGCGATCGACGGTCCGGCGCTGTGCCGTCAGGCGCTGTGGGCCCTCGCGCGCGAGGACGCGCTCGAGCGCCTGCTCGCGCCCTCCTCCGAGCCGCGGCCAGATCGAGCGCCCGTCGACCTGCCGGCGCGGCTGGGCTCGATGACCGGTGCTCGCGACGCGGCCGACATGGTCGCAGCGGTCGAGGCGCTTCGAATCGTGCTGTGGGAGGCGCTCGCCGCCGAGATGCGCTCGCCCTCGGCGAGGGCTGCCTGCGATGCGGCAGACCGGCTCGCGCACGTGTGTGCGCGGCTGGCGGCCAGCGCGGTTCACGGCGCACAGCTCCCGCGGCGCGCCCAGCCGAGCGCTCGTGCCGGTGAGGGTCCGCCGCTCGTCGAGCGATCGCCCGGCGCGGACGCTGGCACGCCCGCGAGGATCGTGGACGAGCGCAGCGAGCTCTATCACGACGCCGGCCCGCAGCAGGCACCGCCGAGGGCGAGGATCGCGCCGCGCGAGATCGCCGTCCATGATCAGCGCAGTGGCGAGGGACCGGCCGCGTGGATCGACTCGATCGGGCGCCAGCTCGAGCGCTTTCACGAGCGCGCGACGCCGTTCGCGGTTCTGCTCGTGCAGGTGAGCCGCTGGGCGCCGGGCGGGCTCTACCGCAGCACCACGGCGGAGGCCGGCGGGCGCGAACAGGCGCTCGAGACGCTGCTGTCGGGCGTCGTGGACGGAACTCTGCCCGAGCTCCTACCGGGCACGCCGACGATCGGAGACGAGCGCGGGTCGCTCACGCGTGAGCGCGCGGGTCGCTACTGGCTGATCGTGCCAGGACTGGACCGCGCAGGCGCGCAACTGCTCGCCGAGCGCCTCACGCGCGAGGTGTCCTCGGCCACCTCACCCCCGGGTCAGGCGCTCGAGGTCGCGATCGGCACGGCGTCGTGTCCGCGTGACGGCCACGACGCGGCCGCGCTGGCGGCGCACGCCGATGTGGGGCTGTATGCGGCGCGGGCCGCGGCGCGCGAAGCCGCGCTGCCCTTCAGCGGCGCGCGCTAGCGGTTCTTACAGCTAGCCCGCGAGGGCGCCGCCGGAGAGCGCAGAGGCGGCAGGCACCGCCGGCAGTCCGAGCGTGGGCGTGTTCGGCGTGGTGCCGACGACCCGGGTGCCGATGCGCACCGTATCGCTGATCCCCAGCGCTTCGGCGGCGCCGGAGGTGAGGTCCCAGTCGGCTCCGGTGTTGCTGTAGGGGCCGCGATCGAGAACCGGGACCGTGAGCGCGCGCCCGTGGTAGGTGACCTTTACGAGTGTGCCGCAGGGGAGCGTGCGGTTGGCGAGGCCGATCACCGCCGGCGTGAGCGTCTGCCCGCAGGCGGTCGTCTGGCCGTAGAAGCCCGGGCCGAACCAGGTCGCGATCGCGCTTGAGTGCATCTTGTGCGAGCTCGCGCTGGCCGTGCCCGACGGTGCGGCTGCGCCGCCGGGACCGGACGCGGCCACTGCGCCAGCTGCGGGCAGCAGCGCCAGCGCCATGGCGGCTAGCGCGAGCAGCGTCGTGAATGTCCGGGGGCGGATCGACATCGTTATCGGCGCCTACGGGGTGAGCTGACGGGCTCGCGCGGCATGCGGCTGCGGCGCTACGGCCCATACGGACCGATTCGCCCCAGCGGACCTGCTCCGGTCCGCGTTTGGGTCCCCCGCCTGCCGCGACCTGGGCCACGGCAGCTCGGCGTGCGCGGCAGTATACACACGCCGTCCGCCGACGCGCCCGAGATCCGACGCGCGGTCGTTTTTCCCTGCAGAGCTGGGTTTTCGCGCTCGATCAGCCGAGTGGCAGACGCGAGACCACGTCTTTGATCAGCCGCTCGCCCGTCGAGACGCCCGCCTTGGCGAGCTCGCTGACGATCTCGGCGGCGGTCGCGATCAGCTCGGCGCCGCCCGGCGGCTGAACGGGCCCGCTCACGCGCTCGCCGTCGCTGGCGAAGCCTTGACGCGGCACTGCCCTGGGCTGCGTCTGCTCGGCGCGGCGTTGCGGCGCGACCCGACGTCCACCGGCGCGTCCTTTCGCCGCGCCGGCGCTCGGCCCGGCAGCCGCGGCGGGCGCCGACTTTACACGCCTGGTGGTCTCGCGCTCGGCCCTGACCGGACCGGGTCCCGGAGCGCCGGACCGGGCAGCGCCGGACCTGGCAGCGCTGGACCTGGCAGCGCTGGACCTGGCAGCGCTGGACCGGGCAGTGCCGGACCTGGCAGTGCCGGAGGTGCCGGCGCTGGGCACGGAGGCGCGGGTTTTCGCGGTCTTCGCGGTTGCCGGCGCGGCGGAGCCGGCCTTGGCGCTCGACTTCGCGGCGGACGACTTCGCGGCGGACGACTTCGGTTTGCGGGCTTTGCCGGCTCGCGCCCCGGCCTCTGGCGCCTTGCGGGTTTTGCCGCCCTCGGACGCTCTACGGGTTTTTTCGGGCACGGGCGCCTTGTGGGCTTTGCCCGCCGGGGGCGCCGTGCGGGCTTTGCCCGCGTCGTGTGCCCGCCCGGGCGCGCGATCATCCACGCTTGGGGCCTGCGGCGCGTCGGCGGCGGAGAGCGCAGGCGCCGCCGAGCCGTTGCCTCGGGCTGCGATGCGTCTGCGCGTGGAGCGCTGCGGCCGTGTGCGCGGCAGCGCTGCGAGGACTCCCGTGCTCTCCTCGTGGGTGGGCGTGGGAGGCTCGCTGTCGCCGGGCACGGACACGTGCACATCATTGCTTAAGGGAGCGCGCCGGGGCGCGCAGGGGGCGCCGAGCGGCTCGCGCGAGGCGAGTACGAGCGGCGGGGACCGTGTTTCAAGGCCCCGTTGAGCCGGTCCGATATCGACGGCGACGCGTTAGCATGAGGCAGCACCGGAATCGGGTTGTAACGTCGGGAGGGCTGCGGTCTATGTCCGGCGGGTAGCTGCTCCCGGCCACGGCCGTGAGGTCCGAGCGGTCGCGTGCGAGTTGTCGATCGAGCGAGAAACGGAAACCACGAATGTCAGTAGTCGAGCTGCAGGAGCTGGATGAGGTCAAGGGCCTGCTGGCCAAGGGACAGCAAGTAGGGGTCCTCTCCTACGCGGAGATAGCCAAGGCGATGTCCGAGCTCGACCTCGACGAGTCGGACGTCGAAGAGCTGCACGGCTTCCTCGAGCGCTCGGAGATCGAGCTCGTCGAGGACATCGACCCGGCGATCGCCGCCTCCGCGCAGCTCGAGCGCGCGCCGGACAAGCGCGGTCGCCGCAAAGCGAAAACGGCGCTGGACCTGAAGCCCGACATGACGACCGACTCGCTGCAGCTGTTCTTGAAGGACATCGGCAAGGTGCGGCTGCTGACCGCCCAGGAGGAGGTGGACCTCGCCAAGCGCATCGAGCGGGGCGACCTCGACGCGAAGCAGAAGATGGTCGAGTCGAACCTGCGCCTCGTTGTCTCGATCGCGAAGAACTACCGCAACCAGGGCCTGCCGTTCCTGGACCTGATCCAGGAGGGGACGCTCGGCCTCGTGCGCGCCGCGGAGAAGTTCGACTACCGCAAGGGCTTCAAGTTCTCGACCTACGCGACCTGGTGGATCCGCCAGGCGATCGCGCGTGCGCTCGCCGACAAGGCGCGCACGATCCGCATCCCCGTGCACGTCGTCGAGAAGCTCAACAAGATCGGCCGCGCCGAGCGCAAGCTCGTGACCGAGCTCGGCCGCGAGCCGACCGCCGACGAGATCGCCGAGGTGACCGGGATCGATCCCGACGAGGTCGACTCGATAAAGCGCTCCGCGCAGGCGCCGGTGTCGCTGGAGAAGCCCGTCGGGGACGAGGAGGAGTCCGAGTTCGGTCAGTTCATCGCCGACGAGCGCGCGGAGTCCCCTTACGAGCGCGCCGCCGAGATCCTCACGAAGGAGGCCCTGCGCGAGGCGCTCGAGAACCTCTCCTACCGCGAACGCCGCGTACTCGAGCTTCGCTACGGTCTCGGCGGCGAGCATCCGCGCACGCTCGACGAGGTAGGTCGCACGTTCAACGTGACCCGCGAGCGCATCCGCCAGATCGAGAACCAGTCGCTGAAGAAGCTGCAGAGCCTCGCGGAGGCGCAGAAGCTCCGCGACGTCGCCTGACGGCTCGCCGCGATCGTCCATGCGCCCCTGCGGGGCTCAAGCCGACGCCCGCGGCTGCCGATCTGGAGGGCATGTTCGAAGTTGACGATCGCGGCGGCACGGTCGAAGTCGACGACGACCGCGACGATCACGGGGGCGCCTTCGATGTCACGGCAGCCCTGCGCGAGCTCGTTGAGAAACAGGGCTCGGATCTACACCTGAAGGTCGGAACCGCTCCTCTCTATCGCGTAAACGGCGAGCTCGGCGTCGATGGCCGGGCGGAGCCGCTCAGCGACGCCGACACCGAGGAGGCGCTGCACACGCTGCTCAGCGATGAGGCCAAGCTCGAGGAGTTCGGTCGTGACCGAGAGGTGGACTTCTCCTTCGAAATCTCCGGGGTGGCACGCTTCCGCATCAACGCCTTCCAGCAGCGCGGCTCGATCTCGATGGTCTGTCGCGCGATCCCCCACCGCATCAGCACGATCGAAGAACTTGCGCTGCCCGACGTCGTGCGCGAACTGGCCGAGGAGGAGCGCGGGATCATCCTGCTGACCGGCACGACCGGCTCCGGAAAGTCGACGACGCTCGCGGCGATGATCGATCACATGAACAACACGATGAGCAAGCACATCGTCACGATCGAGGACCCGATCGAGTTCGTCCACGAGGACAAGCGCTCGGCGATCAACCAGCGCGAGGTGGGCATGGACACGGCATCCTTCAAGCGCGCCCTGCGCAGGGTGCTGCGTCAGGACCCCGACGTGATCCTCGTCGGCGAGATGCGAGACGAGGAGACCGTCCAGACCGCGCTGTCGGCCGCCGAGACGGGGCACCTCGTGCTCTCGACGATCCACACCGTCGACGCGACCGAGTCGATCAACCGCATGCTCGACTTCTTCCCTCCCCACCAGCACGGTCAGGCGCGCAGCATGATCGCCGGCACCGTCAAGGGCGTGATCTCCCAGCGCCTGGTGCCGGGCGCCGACGGCGGTCGCGTGGCCGTGTGCGAGATCATGCGCATGACCGGCCGCGTGCGCGACATGATCCTCGACCCCGCGCAGACGGGCAAACTCGTCGAGGTGATCACCTCCGGGGCCTATTACGGCATGCAGACCTTCGACCAGGCGCTCTTCGGCCACGTTAAGGCCGGTCGCGTCACGTTCGAGGACGCGATGCGCGTCGCCTCGAGCCCGCACGACTTCAAGCTGCTCATGCAGGCCGACGGCCGCCGCGGCACGACGATGGAGGACGTCGCTTCCGCCGAAGCGAAGCGCGACGACGACTCGAAGCCGTCGCTGAACGCGGCGTAAGCGCCTGAGCGCCGCTCCGCACCGGCCTTCCCTTTACTTCAATTGGTAAAGTAAAGGGAGAAATGGCCGTCGATGAGACATGTCCGGTGTGCCTGACCGCGGAGATCGTGTGCGGAAAGTGGACGCTGCTCGTGATCCGCGACCTCGCCGAAGGACGTGCGCGCTTCTGCGAGCTCGAACGCTCGCTCGCGGGGATCAGCCCTCGCACCCTCTCGCTGCGGCTACGCGGCCTTGAGGAGGAGGGCATCGTCGAACGCCACACCTTCCCCGAGGTACCCCCGCGCGTCGAGTACGCGCTCACGGAGAAGGGCCGCGCGCTCGTGCCGATCATCGATGACATGCGCGCCTACGGCGAAGAGTGGCTCGGGGCGGAGTGTTTCGAGCGCGCCGGCGCAGATCTCCAGCCCGCCTGAGCGAACGCGCTCGCCCCCGGCTCAGCACTCGTTTGAGAAGCAGCGCCCTTCGACGCGTCGGGTCCTCCGGGGCCGTGCGCAGGGGCGCTCTCGCGCTCGCCGGCGCTGCAAGAGGCGGTTCGCGCGGAGGAGCAGCCCGACGCGCAGCGAAGTCAGCGCACCATGCGCTCTCCTCAGCTTCATTCCGCGCTCGCCTCCTACGTGCAGGAGGCCGGCGAGCGCCTTCAGGTCGACGTCGCCGCCGGCGCCGAGATCCCGTTCGAGGTCGAGACGAGATCCGGCCGCGGCGGCCCGTCGCTCTACTGCTACCGCCCTCTGACCGCCGACTACATCGCTCAGCGCCAGCCCGAGATCGAAGCGCTCTCGAGCCACGGCGAGGCCGCGGCGCGGCTCGCGCTCTACGAGGGGTTGGACCGCTATCTGGCTGCGTCCGGGATCGAAGCCGGTCCCCGCGCGACCAAGGGCGCCCGTGCGCGGATGGCGCTGCGGGCGCTGCTGGCCGACGTGTTCGCCGAACAGAGCACCTTCGAGGTGCGTGCCGAGCGGCTGCAGTCGGCGATCACGCGGCTCGAGCAGGCGGCAGGCGCCGACGGGGCGGCCGTGACCCTGGTGGCCACGCTCCACGGCCTGACGATTGCCTCCGAGCAGATCCAGCTGACGAGCGGACTTACGATCGCCCATCCGGAGGCGGTCGAGGGCCTGCCCGAGGGCGTCCGCCCGGCGACGCTCGGCCAGGAGGCGCCCACCTCTCACCTCGTGGCGGTGCTGAGCCTGCGCGACGAGCACCCGGCGCGCGCGCTCGCCGAGGGCCGCGCCGTGCTGCGCGACCTGCTGCGAGCCCTGCGCCTGTTCGGCGACGGTCGTCTCACGCTCGGAGCGCTGGCCTACTCGCGCACGGCTGGCGGCGCCTGGACGCCGCTGGCGCTCGGCACCGGGGGCAGGCCGCGCGGGATCCTGCTCGTCACGGCCGAGCAGGAGGACGAGCTGCGCGCCTTCTGCAACCTGGTCTCGCGCCGCGCGCCGGCCGACAACGAGATCGCGTGGGCGCTGCGGCGCTTCGAGCTCGGCTGCGAGCGCGAGAGCCCGTACGAGGCGCTGAGCGACGACCTGCTGGCGCTGCGCGTGCTGCTCGAGCCGGAGGGCAGCGCCAGCGGCATGCTGCCGGGCAGGCTCGCGGCGCTGTGCGCGACACCGCCGCGGCGCCGGGAGCTGACCGAGCGCACGATCGCGGCGCTCGCGCTCGAGCGAGCTGTGATCGACGGCAGCGCGAGCGAGGACGCGGGCGGATTCGCGCTCGTTAGCGAGCTGGGCGATCATCTGCGCGCGCTCCTGCGCGACGTCATCTGC
This sequence comes from Solirubrobacteraceae bacterium, assembly GCA_035314465.1. GTDB lineage: Bacteria > Actinomycetota > Thermoleophilia > Solirubrobacterales > Solirubrobacteraceae > Palsa-744. The sequence continues at coordinate 131,792 of DATFZM010000003.1, forward strand.
GGCCACCTCGACGTCGACCTGCGCCGGATCGCGGACGAGATTCTGCTCGAGCCCGAGCACGATCAGCAGTCCGCCGCAGCCGCTGCGGGGCCGCTGGCGCCCGAGCATGCGCAGGACGGCGCGCCGGTGGCCGGCGCCGGACCCGTTTCAGTCGAGCAGATGCTGGGCTACATGGGAGAGGCCCAGGAGGTCCTGGATCTCTCCGTCTAGTTGGGGCACGAGGATCGGCGGCCCCTGCCCGACCGCGCCCTGAAGCTCCTCGATCGTGTCCCGATCGCGGCGCGCGAGCGCGTCGAAGTCGGCGAGGTTGCTCGCCACGCGTGCGGCCAGCTCGCGGCCGAGCTGCGGCTGCAGGAGCGCGCTCACGTCGGCTGCTGAGCGGCCGCCGAGCCCGTCGTCGTGGACGCGATTGACGACGAGGCCGCCCGTCGGCATGCCGGACGCCGCCAGGCGGTCGGCCAGGAAGCGCGCCTCCCGCGCGGGCTCGGGCTCGGGCGAGGTGACGATCAGGAAGGTCGTCTCGGGGGCGCGCAGCAGAGCGGCGACGCTGCGGGTGCGCTCGCCAAAGCCCTCGGTCACGCTCGAGAGCGAGCGGAAGAACGACGACAGCTCGGCGAGCATGTCGACTCCGGTAACGCGCGCGAAGATCGCGAACACGAGCGCCGTGCCGCGCCCGAACAGCCTCGCCGTGAGCCCGCCGGGGGCGAGGAACACCTGCAGCGCGCGGCCTTCCAGGAAGCCGATCAGGCGCGTCGGCGCGCTGAGGAAGTCGAGCGCGTTGCGCGAGGGCGGCGTGTCGAGCACGATCACGTCGAAGTCGTGCTCCTCGTAGAGCTCATAGAGCTTCGCGATCGCGCTCAGCTCGTGCGAACCCGCCACCGCGGTGGAGAGCTCCCGGTAGATGGGGTTGGCGAGGATCTCCTCGCGCGCGCTCGCGTCCGGCGCCAGCCGCGTGATGATCTCGTCGAACGTGCGCTTGGCGTCGAGCATCATCGCCCACAGCTCGCCTTCGGCATGCAGGCCGTGCTCGGCGAACGCCTCCGGCGCGATCCGCCGCGGCTCGCCGGAGAGCTCGCCCAGCCCCAGCGCCGCAGCCAGGCGCCGCGCGGGGTCGATCGTGACCACGGCGACCTTGCGCCCCTCGAGCGCCAGCGCGAGAGCGAGCGCCGCCGAGGTGGTCGTCTTGCCGACGCCGCCCGCGCCGACGCAGATCACGATGCGCTTGTCCGCGAGCCGCTCGCGCAGTCCCGCGGCGCCGCTGAGCTCCGTTGGGGCCATGCCGGGATCGTAGTTCTCGTGCAGGAATCGCCCCCGCCTATGCGAATACCCACCGGACGGCTTTCCCGCAATCGATTATCGGAGCCACCGTGGAAGGAAGTGCGAAGGTCATCGCGTTCGCCAACCAGAAGGGCGGCGTCGCAAAGACGACTACGACGCTGAACCTCGCGGCCGCCTTCGCCGAGGAGGGCCATCGCGTGCTGTGCGTGGACATGGATCCGCAGGGCAACCTCACGATGTCCCAGGGGATCGACCCGGACACCCTCGAGCGCTCGATGTACGACGTGCTGGTGCACAAGGTCTCGATCAGGGAGGTGATCCGCAAGCGCGAGATCGACGTCGCGTGCGCGTCGATCGACCTCGCCGGGGCCGAGATCGCGATGTCGACGATGATCGGCCGCGAGCGGGCGCTGCAGAAGGCTTTCGAGCCGATCCTCGACGACTACGACTTCATCTGCATCGACACGCCTCCCAGCCTCGGGCTGCTGACGATCAACGCGCTCACCGCGGCTGACAAGGTGATCGTCCCCGTCCAATGCGAGTATCTCTCGATGCGCGGGCTGATCCAGCTGCAGAACACGCTCGCGATGATCCGTGAGAATCTCAATCCGGACGTCGAAATCGAGGGTATCCTGCCAACGTTGGTGGACACGCGAACGATCCACGCCAAGGAGGCGATCGAGATCCTCGAGGAGAACTTCGGGGACCGCGTGTTCGCTTCGCGCATCCGTAAGACCGTGCGCTTCGCCGAGGCGCCCGTCAAGGGCATGTCGGTGCTGAAGTACGAGCCGGACGGCGTCGCGGCTCAGTCATACCGGCAACTCGCGCAGGAGGTTCTCACCCATGGCCAACGCTAAACGCGCGAGTATGCGCGAAGGGCCGCTAGCGGCCCTCTTCCGCAAGACGGAGATGGAGGAGGAGAGCGGCACCGAGGCCGGGGCCGAGCACAGCTCGGCAGACGCGATCGGGCGCGGCTCCGAGCACGTGCCGCCGGTCCACCCCCGTGAGAGCGGGCTTCCCCATCCGGCTCTGGGGGCCTCAGCACGCCCCGCGGCGGAGCCCGAGACGCATGTGCCCTCCCCGCGCGAGCGCCTGCGCCATGCGTTCTCCTCCGAGATCCCCGAGGACGTGATGGAGCGGCCTGCCAGCGCGCGGCTGATCGATCCCGACCAGCGCGAGACGACCGCCCGCGACTACGGCGCCTACGCCGCCGGTCTCGGCCCCGAGCACGAGCGCCAGCGCGCGCCCGCCCAGCTAGGACAGCCCGTGATCCGCGTCGTCGGCGTCGGCGGCGGCGGCGTGAACGCCGTCAACCGCATGGTCGAGGCCGAGGTCGAGGGGATCGAGTTCCTGGCCGTCAACACCGATCTGCAATCGCTGCAGCAGTCCACCGCGGACATCACGCTGCACATCGGCGCAGAGCTCACGCGGGGTCTCGGCTCGGGCTCGGACGCGAACATCGGTCGCCAGGCGGCGATGGAGGACTACGACCGCATGAAGGCCCTGCTGAAGGGCTCGGACATGATCTTCATCACCGCCGGCGCGGGTGGCGGCACGGGAACCGGGGCCGCGCCTATCGTCGCGCGCATCGCGCGCGAACTCGGCGCGCTCACAGTCGCGATCGTGACGAAGCCGTTCGGGTTCGAGGGCAGCAGGCGCGGCGAGCAGGCCGAGCGGGGCGTGAGCGCGCTTGCCGAAGAGGTCGACACGCTGATCGTGGTCCCCAACAACCGGCTGCTGGCGGTGCTCGACAAGCAGACCGCGATGGTCGAGGCGTTCCGGGTCGCCGACGATGTCCTTCGCCAGGGCGTGCAGGGCATCTCCGACCTGGTGACGCTGCCGGGCCTCATCAACCTCGACTTCGCAGACGTGCGCACGATCATGAGCTCGGCCGGGAGCGCGCTGCTCGGGATCGGCATGGGCGTGGGCGAGAACCGCGCGACGGAGGCCGCGATGCAGGCCGTCTCCTCGCCGCTGCTCGAAACCTCGATGGACGGCGCGCGCTCGATCCTGCTGTCGATCACCGGAGGCACGAACCTGTCGCTGTGGGAGGTCAACGAGGCCGCGAAGTCCGTCGCCGAGGCGGCGCATCCCGACGCGAACATCATCTTCGGGGCGATGGTCGACGAGAAGCTCGACGATCAGGTGTGGGTCACCGTCGTGGCCACCGGATACGGTGATGAGGGCCGGCGCAGGAGCGTGGAACGGCTGCGCGAGCCGGCGGCCGGCGAGGTCAGGGTGCAGCGCGCTCGCGAAGCGAACGCGCCCCGCGAGCGCCCGCAGGGTGCTCGCCGCCGGGGCGGGCTCGACGAGCTCGAAGTGCCCGAGTTCATCCCCGGCTCCTGAACCGGGGCAGCGCGCCGCCGCCAGCCGGCAGCGCCGCCGCGCCTGTGGTATCGCTGAGCTATGGCCGAGGGTGAGAAGGGCGTCGTCGCGGCCGGCCATCCGCTCACCGCAGAGGCCGGAGCGCGGGTGCTGCGTGAGGGCGGCAACGCCGTCGACGCGGCCGTGGCGGCGATGCTGACATCGTTCGTGACCGAGCCTCTGCTCACCGGTCTCGGTGCCGGCGGATACATGCTCGTCGCCGGCGGCGAGACCGGTGAGGCGGTCCTGCTCGACTTCTTCGTGGAGGCGCCGAGCCGCGCCGGCGACGGCTCGGAGGCGGAGCTCTACGCGCTGCCGGTGTCGTTCGGGGACGCCGAGCAGCTGTTCCACATCGGTCCCGCCTCCTGCGGGGTCTACGGCGCGCCGGCCGGTGTCTGCGAGGCGATGCGCCGCTGGGGCAGCGTTCCGCTGGAGGACCTCGCCGCGCCCGCGGCGCGGCTCGCGCGGGAGGGCGTCGTGCTCAACGCCGGTCAGGCCTACGTCGCGGAGATCCTCGCCGGGCTGCTCACCTCGACCCCGGAGGCCGCCGCGCTGTTCGCTCCCGGCGGGCGGGTGCTCAGGCAGGGCGAGCTGCTGCGCAACCCCGAGCTCGGCGAGGCGCTTCTGCGGCTCGCGAGCGAGGGTCCACGCCCCTTCTACCGCGGCGACATCGCGTCGGCGGTGGTGCAGTGGCTGCGCGACCGCGGCGGCTCGGTTACGAGCGAGGACCTCGCCGCCTACGAGGCCGTCGAGCGCCGCCCCGTGCAGATCGCCTACCGCGATCGTGAGATCCTCACGAACCCGCCTCCCTCCGCCGGCGGCATCCTGCTCGCTTACGCGCTCGCGCTGCTCGACCGCGAACCATCGCCGCCGACGCTGCGCGGGGTCGTCGACGCGATGGCGGCCGCGCAGTCGGAGCGCACGAAGGAGTTCGTCGAAAGCCTCGACCAGGAGGACTTCCTCGAGCGCTTCCTCGGCCGCCGCCTCGGCTCGACCACGCATATCTCGGTGATCGACGCCGAGGGCCGCGCATGCAGCGCGACGTGCACGAACGGCGAGGGTTCCGGTGTCGTCGTGCCGGGAACCGGCCTGCACCTCAACAACGTCATGGGCGAGGCCGATCTGAACCCGCTGGGCTGGCACCTGCACCCGGCCGGGCGGCGGATGCCGAGCATGATGGCGCCAACGGTGGTGATGCGTGCGGGCGAGGTCGAGCTCGTGCTCGGCAGCGCGGGCTCGAGCCGCATCCGCTCGGCGCTGCTGCAGACGATTGTCGGCGTCGTTGATCATGGACTCGGGGCACGCGCGGCCGTGCGAGCGCCGCGGCTGCACTTCGAGGACGGCACGCTCTTCGCCGAGCCGGGGATCGCGCTGGAAGGGATGGACGACGCGCTGCGCGTCGTGCGCTTCGCAGCGCTCAACCTGTTCTTCGGCGGGGTACAGGCGGCGCTCCGGCGCGAGGGAAAGCTGAGCGGCGCCGGCGACCCCCGGCGGGGCGGCGTCGCGGTGAGCCTGTGAGCGCGAGCTCGGTCCGGCGAGTGCTCTTAGGCGCGGCTGCGCTCGCGCCGCTTGCGGGCCTCACGAGCTGCGGCGGGGTCACGGCCGCTGACCTGTTCGTGGTCACCCGCACCGGGCCTGCGCCCGCACAGCGCTTGACGATCCTCGTAAACGAAGAAGGCGTGGTGCGCTGCGACAACGGCCCGATCCTCAAGCTCAGCGATCCGCAGCTCGTGCAGGCACGCGCGATCCAGGAAGAACTGCGCACGCCGGCCTCCGAACGGCTCAGCCTTCCGCCGCGCCCGGGCTCGGTCTACAGCTACGCGGTGCGCGACGAAAACGGCACCGTGAGCTTCAGCGACAACTCCGCCTCGCAGCCGCACGTGCTGCACGAGCTCGCCCTGTTCGTGCTGCAGGTAGCCCAACAGGTCTGCCGCGTGCCCGAATAGCCGGGCGCAGGCCCACGTTACTGGGGCAGCCCGAGGACCTCGAGGGCCTCGGCGTGGTCCAGATAGTGGCGCTGGCGGACGATCTTGCCGCCCACGATCGTGCTGACGTTCGTGATGCCGAGATGCGTATCTATGCCGCTCGCTCGACCGCGGACCGCCAGTCCATGCGCGAGACGACCTCGTCTCCGCTCCTGAACAGCTCACGAAGGATCGCTGTGTCTTCGCCGGCCCAGGCCTCCCTTAGGCCGTCGAAGAACCGGCGGATCGCGGGCCGGCCCTCGACGGTTCCGGCCTCGACCCAACCCTGAGGCGGCGACACCTCGGCGTCGATGGCATACAGCTCGATGAAGGCGTCGAGGTCGCCACGGTTCCATGTCTCGAACCAGCTGCGCGCGACGCTTATCCCCTCACCCGACACCGTGTCGGGGCAGTATCGCGCAGACGGGTCGTGGGCGCGAGCGGCCCGTCTGGCGCTCTGGCAAGCGCGCAGGAGCCCGCAGCTAGGCTAGGCGAAGCGGACCTTGCCGTTTGAGCGAGCGCGCGCCTGTGCACGCTCGAGCAGCTCGAGCCGCTCGATCGCGGACTCCAGCAGCAGCGCGAGCTGCCTCATACGCGCGTCCTCCGAGCGCAGCTCGAGCAGTTCCTGCTTGGCCTGCGTCTCGAACTCGACCGTCGCCGCCATCCGATAGGCGGACATCTCGCCGAGCTCCTCGGGTCCGATCTCGCGGTCGGTGGCCTGCCTGACCAGCTCCCTGTAGAGCTCGCGCGCCGACTGTGCGAGCTCGGGCTGACCCTCCTCATCGTCGTCCTGCAGGAACTCCACCACGCCGGCCGGGTAGGGGAGGTCGTCCTGGCGCTCGAGCAGCCGGAACGGAAGCTGACCGCGCGCGAGGATGTTCAGCCGCCCGTCGGGTGTGCGCTCGAGAACCTGCTCGACCTCGCACGTGCAGCCGACCGGCTTGAGCTCGTCGTCGGAGAGCCAGAGGATTCCGAAGGAGCGCTCCAGGGTCCCGGGGGTGGCCTCGAGACAGCCCTCGATCATGCGCCGGTAGCGGTCCTCGAAGATATGCAGGGGCACGCCCTCGCTGGGCAGCGCGACGATGCCGAGCGGGAACAGCGGGTAGCCGCTGGCGGTCTGCTTCTCCATCGCGCCAAGTCTAGGCGCAGCGCGCGGGTGCGGGCGAGAAGCTGCGCTCGCGGCGGCGGGGGCCCGGGGCGCGGCCGCTCGCTCGCGCGTGTGCTGGGTGAGCACGACTCAGGCGCGCTTGTGCGCGGTGAGCATGACTTAGTCGCGCTTGTGCGCGGTGAGCATGACTCAGTCGCGCTTGTGCGCGGTGAGCATGAGGTTGTAGAAGATCGCGGCCGGCAGGCGCGACTCGAGCGCGCGACGATCGAGCTCCTGGAGCACGAGGTAGCCGCGATAGGCGTATATGCGCCATGCCCAGGGCACGTCGCCGGGCTCGGCCGTCGCCTCGAGCGTGCGGTTGGTCCAGCCGAACCAGTTGGCAAGCAGCTCCTCACCGCCGACGCGCACGTCCTGAAGGCCTGCCGCACGCGCGTGGCCGGCGAGCTCGCCGGGCGCGAAGGCGTGCACGTCCACCACCCCCTCGAGCGCGGCGTCGGAGTTCTGGCCCTCGTCCTGCTCGGCGCGGGCGGCGCCCAGCGCGCGACGCCAGAATGGCGCGAGCACCGTGGCGCAGCGCTTGGGCACGTTCGCGAGCAGGTCGCCGTAGCGCGAGGGCTCGCCCGCGAACAGCACGGTGCCGCCCGGCGCGAGCACGCGCTCGAACTCGGCGAAGGCGCGGCCGAGGTCTGGGATGTGGTGCAGGACCGCGTGGCCGAGCACGAGGTCGAAGCTGGCGTCCTCGAACGGCAGCCGCTCGGCGTCCGCAGGAGCGGTCTCGACTCGCAGGCCGAGCCTGCGCGCGTTGCCCTCGAGCGTGCGCAGCATGCCCGGCGAGATGTCGCTGCAGGTCGCCTGCCCGATCAGTCCGGCCTGTAACAGGTTGAGCGTGAAGTAGCCGGTGCCCGAGCCGATCTCCAACGAGCGCCGGAAGCGCGCCGGCTGGCGGCCCAGCGCCTTGCGCACCTTGGCCGTGACCTGCTCGCGCCCGCTGTCGCCGAAGTCGATGCCCCACTTGGCGTCGTAGTGGCCCGCCGCGACGTCGTGATAGCGGGTGTTCGCGTCGCGGATCTGCTCGGAGCTGAGGAGGGACGGCACGAGGCAGCACCATATACTCGCGCGCCCGGCCCACGCAGGGGGCCCCGACCGCGCCGCCCGGCGCAGCGACCGCTTGAACTCGACCCTCTACGTCCAGCGCGACCAGCCCGACGGCGTGCCACCGCTTGCGCTGACCGGTGAGCGCACGCTTCCCGACGTGCCTGCGGAGAACTACTGGTTTCGCCGCCACCTGGTCGTCTATCAATGGATCGCCGCTCGCGTCGCGGGACAGCGCGTGATCGACATGGCCTGCGGCGAGGGCTACGGCACCGAGGTGCTCGCGCGCAGCGCCCGCAGCGTGGTCGGCGTCGATGCCAATCCCGAGGCCCACGAGCACGCTCGCATGCGCTATCGCGCCGAGAACATCCGCTTCGAGCGCGCGCTCGTGGAGGGCTACCGCGAGCCGGCCGACAGCGTCGTGTTCCTACAGACAATCGAGCACCTCGAGAACCCTGGCGCCGTGCTGTCCCATTTCCGCTCGCTCGTCGGCGGCACGGGTTGCGCGTACGTCTCCACGCCCAACGTGCTCACGCTCGCCCCCGCCGGGGAGCCGCGGTCGGGCAACCCGTGGCACGTGCACGAGTACCGCCTTCACGAGTTCGAGCGCCTCTGCCGCGAGCACTTCGAGCACGTGGAGATCCTCGGCCTCTTCCACGCGCGCAAGCTGCGCGCCCACGAGCTCGCGCTGCGCGCCGGCTGGGACGCGCTCCATCAGCGCCTGGGGCTGACCGATCGCTTCTACGGATGGTTCACACCGGCGATCGCGACGAGCGACTTCTCGCTGCGCGCCGGGCCCGCCGGGCGCCTGGCACGGGCGCTCGACTTCGTCGCGGTGTGCCGGCCGTGAGCGGCCGCGAACGCGGCGCGCTGGCGATCGTCCTGCACACCCACATGCCCTACGTCGAGGGCTTCGGCACGTGGCCCTTCGGCGAGGAGTGGCTCTGGGAGGCGATCGCGTGCAGCTACCTGCCGCTGCTGGAGCTGCTCGACCGCGGCGCGCCGCTGTCGCTGTCGCTGACGCCCGTGCTCTGCGACCAGCTCGAAGCGCCGGGCCTGCAGGAGCGCTTCCCGAGCTTCGTCGAGGACGTGCGTCGCAGCACCCACGCCGAGGACGCCGCCGGTATGCGCGCTGCTGGTCACGCCGAGCTCGCGGCCGAGCTCGATCGATCCTGGCTGGACTACGCGCACGCGCTCGCTGCCCTGCAGGCGCGCGGCGGAGACCTTCTCGGCGCGCTCGCGCCCTACGCGCAGTGGACGTCGGCGGCCACCCACGCCGTGCTGCCGCTGCTCGCCAGCGATGCCGGCGTGCGGCTGCAGGTCCGCGCTGGCATCGAGTCCCACCGTCGTCGCTTCGGCGGGGGCTGGCGCGGTGGCTTCTGGCTGCCCGAGTGCGGGTTCGCGCCCTGGCTCGAGCCGACGCTTGCGGAGGCCGGCGTCGCCGCGTGCTGCGTTGAGCTCACCGCTTCCTTGGGTCTCGGCTCGCCAGCGCATCTGCGGGCGCTCCTCGGCGAGGCGGGCGTCGTCCTCGTACCGATCGACCGCGCGACCATGGCGCTGGTCTGGAGTGAGACCGGCTATCCCGCCGCGCGTGGCTACCGCGACTATCACCACCACACCGTCCACCACCACAACCCATGGAGCAACTCGGGCGCGCCCTATGACCATGACGCGGCGCTCGCGCTGACGCGAGAGCACGCGGCCGACTTCGTCGCCCGCACGCTGCTCCGCCTGCGCCGGGCGCGCGAGTCGCTGCCCGCGCGCGAGCTGCCGGACGGCGGACTGGTGGTGTGTGCGCTCGACACCGAGCTGCTCGGGCACTGGTGGTATGAGGGCGTGGCGTGGCTTGCAGCAGTGCTCGATGAGTCCTCGCGCCAAGGCCTGGAATTGATCCGGCTCGACGACGCGCTCGAGCGCGACGCGACGGTGAGCGCCGCGACGATCGCGCAAGCCGGCGGCGCTCGCCCAACCGTCCACGCGCCGGGGGGCGAGGGTTGGGAGCCCAGCAGCTGGGGGCTCAACGGCGACCTGTCAACCTGGTCGGGTCCTGCCGTCGCGGACATCGCGTTCGGCGCGCGCGCAGCCGAGCTCGATGTGCTGCACGCGTCCGGCCCGGTGGGCGACGCCGCGATCCGCGAGCTGCTGGCGCTGCAGGCAAGCGACTGGGCCTTTATGTGCTCGCGGGCGATTGCCGCCCCGTATGCGCGGCAGCGGTTCGAGCAGCATCGCGATGGCCTTCGCCGGGCGCTCGGCAAAGGCCCGACTCACCGGCCGGAGAGCCTGCGCAACCTTGCCGTCGATGCGCGTAGGTCGCTGATGATGAGGCCGTAGTGCGGCGGGCAGTGGGATTGCAGCAGCAGCTTCGCCGGCATCGGCTCACGCTGGTCGCTTGAGCACGACCAGGGCAAAGCTGGTCAGCGCCGGCACCGGATGCTCCACGAGCATCTCCGCGATGTGCTCGTGGGCCCGATGCACAGGCTTGACAGGGGCGTAGAAGTAGTGGCCGAAGAAACCCGTATAGGACTCCACCGTGTAGCCGATCGCAACAAGCCGGCGGAGCTGACGCCGGCTTGGGCCGCGGCACCAGGAGTAGTAGGCAGGGAACTTCACCTTGCGCGCGCGGTGTACGCGAAACAGGAACGTCGAAGAACGCTCGGGGGACAGGATGCGATTGATCACGAAGGGCACCGCGTAGAGCGTGGGGAAGAGATGCACAGCGGTGCCGCCCGGGCGCAGCAGATCGAACACGTTCCGGTGGAATTGCTCGCCGCTCGGAATATGCTCGGCGGTCCAGTGGCTGATCACCGCATCGGCCAGGCCTCGCTCCCGCACGAGCTCCGCTAGGGCCCGCGTATCGAGGACGTCAGCCTGCACCCCCTCGTAGCCGTCCGGCGCCTTGGCGAGCTCGTCGGCCGACGCGTCGAGGAGGACGTACTCGAGCCCGCACGCGCGGATCCTGCCGAGCGGGAGGGCCGGCAGTGCGCCGCCGCCGACGTCGAAGAAGCGCTTGGCGCCGTCGTCGACGAGCCTGCGCAACACGGCCCGAAACCTGGGACCGCACTCCGTGTGCAGGGCGTAGGAGACGGCGTTCTCCTGAACGCGGTTCTGCGTGGGTTGCACTTCGAGAGCCACGGCTACTCCCAGCGCATCGAGGTCGGCGCCTGACGCATGCGCACCACCTGTGCGGGCACCCCGGCGAGGACCGCGTTGGCGGGGAAGGACCTCGTCACGACGGCGTTCGTGCCGATCACGCTGTTGTCGCCGATGCTGACCCCGCGCAGCACGCACGCGCCGTAGCCGATCCAGACGTTGTGCCCTACGTGCACGTCGCGCTTGTAGATGCCCTGCAGTCGGATCGGCCGCTCGACCTCGGTGACGCCATGGTCGAAGTCGATCATCATTACGCGGTCGGCGACGATGCACTCGCGGCCGATCGAGACGTGTTGGTAGGCGGAGATCGTGCACTCCTGGCCGATCACCGTCTTCGCGCCGATGCTCACCTCGCCCTCGTGCACGCGCACCTTGCAGCCGTGTCCGATCCACGCCCAGCGACCGATCCGCAGCGTCGCGTCACGGCCGATCTCGAGCTGCACCTTGGGGCATACGAAGCAGATCCCGTCCGTCTGCAGGCGCTTGCCGAAACGCAGCTTCAGCCACGCGAGCCTCGCGAGCAGGGTCACGTGGTTCCAGGTGAGCATGCGCTTGGCGCGCATGAAGCGCAGCAGCGCGAGCGGGCCGCCGTGCGGCGGCGCGGGCGCACGGCGCACCTGATCGGCGCGCGAGACGCCCGTCTGCGTGCTTGCGCTCTTCGGAGCGCGCCCTTCAGGGTGCGCTCCCGTCGGATCGGCCACTAGACCCATGCCGTGTGAATCGTAAGGGACCGCCGGGCAGATGCTGCCCTGCGATGATTGCGCGCTCGATGGCCGACCCGACGCTCGCCAAGCGCCTGCTCGAAGGCGACCGCCGCGCGCTCGCGCGCGCGATCACGCTCGTCGAGAACGACCGGCCGGAGGGGTGGGAGCTCGTGCGGGAGGTCTACCCGCACACCGGGCACGCCGAGGTGGTCGGCTTCACCGGCCCGCCCGGGGTCGGCAAGTCGACCCTGATCGGCGCGCTGACGAAGGCGCGCCGCGAAGCCGGGCGGAGCGTCGGAGTTCTCTCGATCGACCCGTCCTCTCCGTTCACGCAGGGGGCGCTGCTGGGAGACCGCATCCGCCTTTCCGAGCACTTCCTCGACAGGGGCGTCTTCATCCGCTCGATGGCCAATCGCGGCGCGCTCGGCGGCCTCTCGGAGGCGGCGCTGCAGGCGGCTCTGCTGCTCGATGCGGCCGGCCGTGAGGACGTCTTCATTGAGACCGTCGGCGTGGGGCAGGCCGAGATCGACATCATCGACCACGCCGACACGATCGTGCTCGTGCTCATGCCCGGCTCCGGCGACTCGATCCAGGCGCTCAAGGCGGGCGTGATGGAGATCCCCGACGTGATCGTGATCAACAAGGCCGATCATCCCCTGACCGACACGATGGTGCGCGAGATACGCGGCGTGCTCTCGCTGGCGAACCTCGAGCGCAGCGCCGATGAAGTTCGCGCCATCTGGCGCGTGCCGATCATCAAGACGGAGGCCGCGCGCGGTGAGGGTATCGCCGAGCTGGTCGCGGCGCTCGATCAGCACGCCCACTACATTCGCGAGGCCGGTCAGCTCGAGCAGCGCCGGCGGCGCAACCTGCGCAACGAGGTGCTCGCGATCGCGACCGCGCGTATGCGCCGGAGCCTGGAGGAGGACCTGCGCGACGACCCCGAGTTCCAGCGCCTGCTCGACGAGGTCGTCCAGCGGCGGCTCGACCCCGCAAGCGCCGCCGGCGAGCTGCTCGCGCGGCGGGAGGCGCAAGAGGCCGCGCAGGGCTAGGCGCCGAGCGCGCGGGCGATCACCATCTGCTGGACCTCGTCGGTGCCCTCGCCGATCGTGAGGATCTTGGCGTCGCGGTAGAAGCGGCACACGGGATACTCCTCGATGTAGCCGTAGCCGCCGTGGATCTGGACGGCCTCCTCGGCGCAGCGCACCGCGAGGCGACCCGTCTTCAGCTTGGCCTGGGCGGCGGTGAGCGTGAAGTTGCGCCCGGCATCCTTCTCGAGCGCCGCCTTGTGCACGAGCAGCCGCGCTGCCGCGATCTCCGTCGACATGTCCGCGAGCTTGGCCTGGATCGCCTGGAAGGTCGAGATCGGCCGGCCGAAGGCACGTCGCTGCTTGGCGTACTCCAGGGCCTGCTCGAGGGCTCCCTGTGCGAGACCCACGCCCATCGCGGCGACGCCGATGCGGCCGATGTCGAGGATGTGCAGGAACTGCTTGAAGCCCGCCCCGCGCGGACCGAGCAGGTTCTCCTCGGGCACGCGGCAGTCGCTGAAGCTGAGCGGACGCGTGTCGGAGGCGTTCCAGCCCATCTTCCGGTACGGCGCGCCCTGCTCGTACCCTGGCGTGCCGTTGGGCACGATGATGTTCGAGATCTCCTTTGGCCCGTCCGGATCGGATCCGCCCCCGCCGGTGACGGCCGTGATCGCGACCATGCCCGAGATGTCGGTGCCGGCGTTGGTGATGAACTGCTTGGTGCCGTCGATCACCCACTCGCCGTCCTGCAGCCGCGCGCGCGTGCGCGTGTTGCCTGCGTCCGAGCCGGCCTCCGGCTCGGTCAACCCGAAGGCTCCAAGAGCTTCGCCCGAGCACAGCCGCGGCAGCCATCGGCGCTTCTGGTCCTCGCTGCCGAAGAGATAGATCGGTTGGGTGCCGAGCGAGGTATGCGCGCAGAGCGTGATCGCGACCGAGGAGTCGACGCGGGTGAGCTCCTCTACCGCGAGCGCGTAGGCGAGCGTGTCGCCGCCGCCGCCGCCGTACTCCTCGGGGAAGGGGATGCCCATCAGGTTCAAGGCACCGAGCTTGGCGACGATCTCATAGGGGAAGGACTTCGTGCGGTCGAGCTCCTCGGCGACCGGTGCGACCTCGCCCTCCGCGAACTCGCGCACGGTGCGCCTGATCAGCTCGTGGTCCGGGGAGAGATCGAAGTCCATCGCGCTCGCCTCAGGCTGCGTAGGAGCGCGCGAGCTCGACGAGCAGGCGCACGCCATAGCCGGAGGCTCCCTTGCCCACGTACGGCCGGTCGAGGTCCCACGCCGATCCCGCGATGTCCAGGTGGGCCCAGGGGACCTCGCCGACGAAGTTCGACAGGAACGCGCCGCCGACGATCGTCCCGGCCTTGCGGGCTTCGGGGGCGTTGTCGAGGTCCGCGTAGCGGCCCTTGATCAGCTCGTCGTACTCGGCGTGCAGCGGCAAGCGCCAGACGATCTCCCCACTGCGCTGCCCCGCAGCGGCGATCCGCTCCGCGAGCTCGTCGTCGTTGCTCATCAGGCCCGCGTAGGTCGAGCCGAGCGCGACGATCACCGCGCCCGTGAGCGTCGCCAGGTCCACGATCTGCTCGGCTCCTTCGGCGCAGGCGTGGCTGAGGCAGTCGGCGAGCACGAGCCGGCCCTCGGCGTCGGTGTTGTTGACCTCGATCGTGCGGCCGTTTGCCGCGACGACGACGTCGCCTGGCTTGACCGAGCGCCCGCTCGGGAGGTTCTCGGTGGCACCCACCACCGCCAGCAGTCGCACCGGCAGGCGCAGGCGGGCGATCGCCCCGACGGCCTGGATCACGGCCGCCCCGCCAGACATGTCGAACTTCATCTCCGCCATTTTCGACCCGGGCTTCAGCGAGATGCCCCCGCTGTCGAACGTCACCGCCTTTCCCACGAACGCGAGCAGCGGGCCGCCGAGTTGCCCACTCGGCGGCTCGTATCGAAGCGTGATCAGGGCCGGCTCCTGCTCGGAGCCCTGGGCCACGGCGGCGAAGGCGCCCATGCCGCGCGCGACGATCTGCTCGCGTCCCTCGACGGTGGCGGAGAGGCCCTCGAGCTCCGACGCGAGCGCGAGCGCGTGCTCGCCGAGCGCGGTGGGGGTGAGGTCGTTCGCGGGCCGGTTCTGCAGGTCGCGGGCGCCGTTGACGGCGACGGTCACGAGCGCGGCCGCTGCGATCGCGTTCTGCGCGGCCTGCTCGGAGGTCACGATCAGCTCCTGAAGCGCCTTCGGCTCGTCCTCGTCGTCCCGCTTGGACTTGTTGCGCTCGTAGCGATAGTCGCGGAGCAGCGTCCCCTCCACGAGCGCGGCGGCGATCGCGGGCTCCGGCAGGGGCGCCCGCCAGCAGAGCACGCGTGTGGAGAGCTCGCGCGCTCGCTCGGCGGCTGCCGCGGCGGCCACGCGTGCGCGCTCGTGGTCGAACTCGCCTCGCGGGCCAAGTCCCACCAGGATCCAGCGCCTGCCCTCGGCGTGCGCGACCGCGAGGGCCTTCGGCGCGGCCTTCGCCTCGCCTGAGCTGATCAGCTCGAGCACCGCGTCGGGCAGGTCCGCCGGCGCCTGCTCGTCGGCGAACAGGCCGATCGCGACCGTGTCCGCGTCGGTGGTCGCCGGGGGCTGGCTGCTGGCCGCGACCTCCATCGGCGCCACCATATCCGCCCGCGGGCGACCCCCGCCGTGCGAGGCGCCGAGGCGGCTGCTCGGCGACTGGCGCTGGCGGTCCACTACCATCTGCTCTGCGATCCTGCCCCGCGATCCCAGGAGAGACCCCGCCCCATGCCAATGACCGTGATCCTCGGCACCGCGCGCACACCCGTCTGCAAGATGGGCGGCGGCCTGTCGAGCCTCGACGCCACCGAGCTCGGCGGGCTGGCGATCGGTGCGGCGCTCGAGCGCTCGGGCGTCGAGCCGGAGCAGGTCGAACACGTCGTGATGGGCCAGGTGCTGCAGGCGGGCCAGGGCCAGATCCCCTCGCGCCAGGCTCAGATCAAGGCCGGCATCCCCAAGGAGGTCTCCTCGGAGACGATCAACAAGGTCTGCGCGTCGGGCCTGCGCGCCTCCGTGCTGCTTGATCAGGCGATCCGAGCGGGTGACCTGAGCGTGGGCGTCGGCGGCGGCATGGAGTCGATGTCGCGCGCCCCCTACCTGCTGCCGCAGGCGCGTTTCGGCTATCGCATGGGCGACGCCAAGATGCTCGACGCGATGGTCCACGACGGGCTCACCAACCCGTTCTCGGGCAAGCAGATGTTCATCGAGGCCACGGAAGTCGGCGACGAGCTCGAGCTGACGAGGGTGGACCTCGATCGCTGGGCGCTGCGCTCCCACGAGCGCGCGATCGCCGCGACCGACGAGGGACGCCTGGCCGATGAGATCGTGCCGGTGAGGGTCGAGAGCAAGAAATCCGAGGTCACCGTCGAGATCGACGAGGGGCCGCGCCGCGACACGTCGCTGGAGAAGCTCGCGGCGCTCCCCGGGCTCGTCGGCAAGGACGGCTCGCATACGGCCGGCAACTCGCCGGGCGTCAACGATGGCGGCGGCGCGCTGGTGCTCGCCTCCGACGAATGGGCCGCGGCCAACGGCAAGGAGGCGCTCGCGGAGATCGTCGCCCACGCGCAGTCCGCCAACGACTTCGCCTACCTCGCCACGACGCCCGCCAGCGCGGCCCGGAAGGCGCTTGAGAAGGCCGGTCTGCAGCCGGGCGACATCGACGTCTGGGAGATCAACGAGGCCTTCGCCTCGGTCACGCTGAACTCGATCCGGATGCTCGGGATCGACGAGGATCGCGTCAACGTCAACGGCGGTGCCGTGGCGCTCGGTCACCCGATCGGAGCCTCGGGCGCGCGGATCCTCGGCAGCCTCGTGCACGAGCTGCGCCGGCGTGGCGGCGGCCTCGGCCTTGCCGCGATCTGCTCGGGCGGCGGTCAGGGCGACGCGGTGATCCTCAAGGTCTAGTGGACGCGCGCAGCAACGGCGCCGGCGACGGTTCGCTGGACGGCGCCCGCGGCGCCGCGTTCTTCGACCTCGACAAGACGTTGATGGCCGGGTCCTCGGGCATCTTCTTTGCCCGCGCGGCCTATGAAACGGGGATGATCTCGCGCGGGCGCCTCGCCCGCGACGTATACGAGAACCTCCGCTTCCGCCTGCTCGGCTCGACCGATGATCGCGCCGACGACGTGCGGCGCAGGGTCGGCGAGATGATCGCCGGCGTGCGCGTGCGCGACCTCGAGCGGCTCTCTCCGCGCGTGCTCGCGGGTGTGCTGCCGCGGCTCTATCCGCAGATGCTCGAGCGCGCCTACGCCCACCAGGATGAGGGTGTGCCCGTGTACATATTGACGGCGGCCTCGCAGGAGATGGCCGAACTGCTGGCGCGTGTGCTGACCTTCGACGGCGGCCTGGGGTCGCGCTCGGAGATCGTGGACGGACGCTACACCGGACGCCCCGCGGGCCCGTTCAACTATCGCGAGGGTAAGGTTCTCGCCATGCAGGAGGTCGCCGAGCGCGCGGGTATCGATCTCGCGGCCTCCTACGCCTACTCGGACTCGGAGTCCGACCTGCCGATGCTTCGCGCCGTTCGCTACGCGACGGTGGTCAACCCGGACGCCGCCCTGCGGCGGACCGCCAGCGAGGAGGGCTGGGAGGTGATCGACCTCGACAACCTACCGCGCCGCATGAAGCTCCTTGGCGCCCTCGCGGCCGGGCTGGCAGGCGCGTCGCTGGTCGGGGTCGCGCGCACGCGAGGTCTTGCGACGCGCAACGGCGAGGACGGGCGGCGCAGATGATCCGACGCGTCTGCGACCGCTGGCTCGGGCGGCTGATGATGCGCCACGCCTTCCGCTCGCTCATCGGGCTGCGCCTGCGACTGATGGCGTGGCGCAGGCTCGGAGCGGCGATCGCGCCGTCGGCGCGCATCGGCCCCGGTGTGTGGATGCGCTGGCCCGCCCGCGTGAGCGTCGGCGAGGGCACGAAAATCGGCGGGAGCGTGTGGCTCGACGCCGGAGGCGGGATCAGTATCGGGCGTAACGTGATCATCGGCAATGAGACCTCGGTGCTCACGGTCGAGCACGACGTCGACAGTCCGACGCTCGCGACGATCCGGCGCCCAGTCCAGATTGGCGACTACGTCTGGCTGCCCTACCGCGTGCTCGTGCTGCCGGGTACGACGATCGGCGAATACGGGGTCGTGGGCAGCGGCAGCGTCGTGCGCGGGAAGGTCGATCCCTACACGGTCGTCGCTGGCAACCCGGCCAAGCCGATACGCGAGCGGGCGCGGGCGGACTTCCGCTATGTGCCGAGCAACGTCCCCCAGCACCGCAAGAACATCCGGAGTTGACCACGACCCCCGCCGCGAGTCATGGCGCTCTAGAATCCCGAGCGGCCTCCCGGCGAGGCTGCTCGGCGCGTCGGCGGCCGTGGCGCGCCGGTGAGCGATAGCGTCCGCCGCCATGTCCTCCACCGCTTCGAGCACCCACAGCAAGATCCGTGTCGTCGTGGCCAAGCCGGGGCTCGACGGGCACGACCGGGGCGCGAAGATCATCGCGAGGGCGTTGCGCGATGCGGGCATGGAGGTGATCTACACGGGCCTCCACCAGACGCCCGAACAGATCGTCGAGACCGTGATCCAGGAGGACGCCGACGCCGTCGGCCTCTCGATCCTCTCCGGCGCGCACATGACGCTGGTCCCGCGGGTTGTGGAGCTGCTGCGCGAGCAGGGCGTGCAGGACGTGCTCGTGACCGTCGGCGGCACCATCCCCGCGGACGACATCCCGGAGCTCAAGAGCCTTGGCGTCGCCGAGGTCTTCACCCCGGGCGCTCCGACGCAGGCGATCGTGGATTTCATCCGCGGCGCCGTTGCGTCACGACACTGATTGACTCGTCAGTCAATGGCTCGAATCGGTAGCATCGCATCCAACAGACCCAAGGAGTTGCCCTAGAGATGAAGATATGCGTCCTCGTCAAGGAGGTTCCGGACGCCGCCGTCGAGAAGAGGATCGATCCCTCGACGGGGCGCATGGACCGCAGCGGCGAGAAGAACCTGAACCCGTACGACACGCACGCCATCGAGGCGGCGATGCAGATCAAGGAGGGCGGCGCGATCCCCGTCGAGGAGGTCGTCGCCGTGACGATGGGTCCCGACAGCGCTGTGCGCGCTCTGCACAAGGCCGTTTCGCTGGGAGCCGACCGCTCCGTGCACCTGAGCGATCCGGCGGTAGCGGGCTCGGACGTAGCCGCCACCGGCTATGCGCTGGCCAAGACGCTGCAGCGCGAGCAGCCCGACCTGGTGCTGCTCGGCCAGCAGTCCGATGACGGCGAGTGCTATACGATCGGCGCGGTCGTCGCCGAGCACCTCGGCATGCCCTCGCTGACGCAGGTGATCAAGATGGACGTCGAGGCGGAGAGCCTGCGCTGCGAGCGCCAGGCAGAGTACGGCTACGACACGGTGCAGGTCAGGCTGCCCGCCGTGATCTCCGTCGGAGACGCGATCAATGAGCCGCGCTACCCGTCGCTGAAGGCGATCATGGGCGCCAAGAAGAAGCCGCTGGAGACGGTCACCACCAGCGAGGTGGAGATCGACGCGAGCAAGGTCGGCGGCGAGAACTCCGCCGCCCAGTGGGTCGCCGCGAAGGCCCCGCCGGCGAAGGCGGCGGGCGAGATCATCGAGGATGAGGACACCGGGGAAACGGTCGAAAAGATCATCGCCTGGCTCGACGAGCGCAAGCTCATCTAGACCCGGATGAGCGAAAGGAACTGAACTGACATGGCAAACATCCTGGTCTACGCGCTGCACTACGAGGGCGCGATCAACAAGAACTCGCTCGGCGCCGTCTCCGAGGGCGCCAAGCTCGCTGCCGAGCTCGGTGGCGAGGCGCACGCGATCCTGCTCGGCGAGAACGTGCCCCGCGATCTGGCGGCCTCGCTGGGCAACTACGGCGCCAAGAAGGTGCTCGTGGCGGAGGGCCCAGAGGGACTCGCGCAGCCGCTCGTCGACGCGATGGCCAAGGCGATCACCGACGGCGGCTACTCCTATGCGCTCTTCGGCGGCGGGCTGCTCGGCTTCGAGATCGGCGCCGGCCTCGCGGCGCGACTCGGCGCCGGCGTGGTGATGGAGGTGACCGCCGTGCGCGCCGAGGGCGGTGAGCTGATCGCGGAGCGGCCGATCCTCGGCGACTCGGCGATCTCCGAAGTCAAATACCGCTCGAACGTCGGCATCGTGATCGGCCGTCTGAACGCGTTCGAGATCAAGGAGACCGGCGCCGGCGACGCGCCGGTCGAGCAGCTCTCCTTCGAGCTGAGCGCGCACGCCTCGCAGGCGACGATGCTCACGCGCGGCGAACAGCGCGGGGCCGACGTCGACATCGAGGGAGCCGACATCCTGATTGCCGGCGGCCGCGGTCTCGGCAAAGCGGAGGGCTTTCAGCTGGCCGAGGACCTCGCGAAGGCCTTCGGCGGCAACAGCGCGGTGGCGGCTACGCGCGCGGTCGTCGACGCCGGCTGGTACCCCTACGCCGCGCAGATCGGCCAGACGGGCAAGACCGTCGCGCCGAAGCTGTATCTGGCCGCGGGGATCTCCGGAGCGATCCAGCACAAGGTCGGCATGCAGAGCTCCGAGAACATCGTCGCCATCAACAAGGACGCGAACGCCCCGATCTTCGAGTTCTCGGACCTCGGCGTGGTGGGCGACCTGAACAAGATCCTGCCCAAGCTGACCGAGGCTGTGAAGGCCAAGAAGGGCAGCTGAGATGAGCGCCGCGGCGCACAGCGCACGGGCTCGCGAAGGGAGGTAGACCGTGTCCGCGCACAACGGCTCGCACAACGGCAAGGTGGCGCCGGCGGCGTTCCCGCCGCCGGTCGACTCTCGCGCCGAGTTCATCAAGCGAGGGCTCGACCCGGAGGACGAGCTGATCGAGGTCGGCGTCGCGATCGTCGGCGGCGGTACGGCGGGCCTGTCGTGCGCCAACCGCCTCCTGCAGCTGCTGGGCGACGACCCCGAGACGATGGAGCGCCTCGGCGAAGTTCCGGTGGCGGTCGTGGAGAAGGCGAAGACCTGCGGCGGCCACAACCTGTCGGGCGCCGTGATGCGCCCGGGGCCGCTGCAGGAGCTGTTCCCAGAGCTCTCCCGCGAGGACTGGCGCAAGGAGGGGTTCGCCTACGGGGAGGTCACCAAGGAGGCCGTCTACCTGCTGCCTAACGGCAGCGCCAAGATCCGGATCCCGACCCCGCCCAACTTCAAGAACCACGGCAACGAGGTCGTCTCGGTGTCCGCGATGGCGCGCTACCAGCAGCGCGAGGCCGAGGAGGCCGGCGCCTACATCCTCACCGAGACTGCCGCCACGCAGCTCGTCGTCGAGGAGGGGCGCGTGGTCGGCGTGCGCTCGGGCGACAAGGGCCGTGGCAGGGACGGCGAGCCGCTGTCGAACTTCGAGCCCGGCACCGACATCAAGGCGCAGGCGACGGTGCTCGCCGAGGGCTGCTGGGGCCACCTGACCGGCGCGGCGATCAAGGAGTTCGACCTCGCCTCCGGTCGCGAGCCGCAGGTGTGGGAGCTCGGCGTCAAGGAGGTGTGGAGGGTCCCCAAGCCGCTGGAGCGCGTGATCCACACGCTCGGGCCGTGGCCGCTGAAGCTCTCCTCCAAGTACGGGCACGTCGGTGGCACCTGGATCTACCCGATGAAGGACGAGAAGAGCGGCGATGACCTCGTCAGCATCGGCTTCGTGATCGACCTCGAGTACGCCGATGCGACGACCTCGGCGCACGACCTGCTGCAGCAGTTCAAGCTGCACCCGCTCGTCAAGGGCATCCTCGAGGGAGGCGAGCGCGTGGCCTGGGGCGCGAAGGCGCTGCCGGGCGGCGGCTACTGGTCGATGCCAAAGCTCACGATGCCCGGCGCGTTGCTCGTCGGCGATGCAGGCGGGATGGTCGACACCGTCGCGCTGAAGGGCGTGCACCACTGCGTGATGTCGGGAAAGCTGGCTGCCGAGTCGATCTATGCGGCGCTCGTGCGCGGGGAGTCGTCGTTCGAGTCCTATGAAGACGCGATCGAGGAGTCCGTCGTCGGCAAAGAGCTCTACGAGGTTCGCAACACGCGACAGCCGTTCCAGAAAGGGTTCGTGGCGGGCGCGCCGCTCGTGAACCTGATGATGGGAACAAAGGGCCGCTTTCCCGGTGGGCGCTGGTCCTGGCATCGAAACGACGCCAAGCCGATGTTCGTCGGCGACACCAAGGACAAGTACCCGAAGCCGGACGGCAAGTACACGTTCGACAAGCTCTCGTCGGTGTTCATCACGGGCAACGCCACGCGCGACGACGCGCCGAACCACATCCGTGTGCAGAAGCACGTGCCGCGGGAGATCGCCGAGACCTGGCGATGGATGTGTCCGGCGGGCGTGTACGAGATCCCCGAGGATGCGCCCGAGCACGGTGTAGTTGACGTGATCGTCAACTACACCAACTGCGTGCAGTGCGGCGCGATCACCGCCAAGGGCGGACGCCTAACGACGCCCGAGGGCGGCGACGGCCCGCTTTATCAGGTGACCTGAGCGGTGCGGTCCCCAGAGCGGCCGGGCGCGGATCAAGCGCGTGGCGGCGCCCGGGCCCCGCGCGGTCGGCTCGGCGCGGCGGGCTCGGCCGGGCATGGCGAAGCGAAACCTCCGCGCCTGGAGCGTGTTGAGGGGGGTGCAATGCAGTTCATAAGGTCGAGCGTGAGCAGGGCACGGCAGCGCCAGGTAGCGGCGCTGGCGTGCGCGCTCGCGCCGGTCTGCCTGCCCGCCGGTGCGCTCGCCGCCTCGCAGGGAGCCGCGGGAACCGCTCCCGGCAAGCTGCCGGCCTCGGCGACGCTCGAACAGTGCGTCACCGCCGTCGAACAGGGCGAACGCTCGGCAACGTTCGTGGGCGAAATGACGGCCGTTGCCGGCACAGCGCGGATGCTGATGCGGATCGACGTGCTCGAGCGCCCGCCCGACGAAGTCGTCTACCACACCGTCTCCTATCCCGGGTTGGGCGTTTGGCTTCGCTCCTCGCCCGGCGTCAAGACCTACAAGGACCTCGACAAGGTCACCGACCTGTCGGCTCCGGCGGAGTATCGGGCGGCGATCCGCTTCCGCTGGCTGAACGCCAAGGGGCATCTCATCAAGGCCCTCGAACTGCGCACACCGCGCTGCGATCAGCCGCCGCCGGCGTCCGCACCCGCCGCGAGCGGCCCCGCGGTCCTCGCCCTCCCGTCGGCGGGACAAGCGGGCTCGCCCGGGCCGGCCCTCTGACCAACTCCCGGGCGCCGCTAGAATGCAGCGACGATGAAGGAGAAGATCCACCCCAACTACGCTCCGGTGCACGTGACCTGCACGTGCGGCAACGAGTTCATCACGCGCTCCACGCGGGACACCCTGCACGTTGAGGTCTGCTCCAATTGCCACCCGTTTTACACGGGCCGGCAGAAGCTGATGGACACCGGCGGGCGCGTCGAGCGCTTCCAGCGCCGCGTGGCCAAGGGTCGTCTGCGCTCGGCGCAGACCCGGTCAGCGAACTAGCGCGGTGGCCGTGAGCCTGGCCGCGCTCCGCCCAGGCACCCCCGCGAGCCGGTGACCGCGGCTACGCCGACAGCCGACGGGGCGAGCGTCGCGCGGGACGGCGCGATCGCCAACGGCTCGCCCGGGACGGCGCTGGCGCCGGCCGAAGATCTCGGCCTGCAGGCCGCCCGCGACGCGCCTGTCGGCGGACAGGCGGTGCTCGAGGGCGTGATGATGCGCGGCGTCTCGCACTGGGCGGTGGCGGTGCGCAAGCCCACACCCGACCAGCTCGCCGCGGGGGGCATCACGCCGACCGAGGGCGCGCTCGGCGAGATCGAGGTGAAGAGCTTCCCGTTGGACTCGGCCGCGCGCCGCCATCGGCTGCTGCGGCTGCCGGTCGTGCGCGGGGTCGTGGCGCTCGGCAGCTCGCTGGCGATCGGCTTTCGTGCGCTCGAGGTCTCGGCCAACGCACAGCTGCCGCCCGAGGAGGGGGAGGAGGAGCAGGAGATCCCTCGCGGCCTGTGGGTGGGCACGGTAGTGGTTGCGCTCGCGCTGGCGGTCGTGCTCTTCTTCCTCGTACCGGTGGGGCTCACGAGCCTGATCAAGCAGCAGCTCGGCTCCTCGGTCCTGTTCTGGCTCGTCGAGGGCGTCGTGCGTACGACGATCTTCCTCGGCTACCTGCTGTTGCTCTCGCGCGTACGCGATCTGCGGCGCGTGTTCGAGTACCACGGCGCCGAGCACAAGACGATCTCGTGTTTCGAGGCCGGAGTTCCGCTGACGCCGCACGACGCCCAGCGCTTCTCGCGGCTGCACCCCCGCTGCGGCACGAGCTTCCTGCTGCTGGTGATGATCGTGGCGATCTTCGTGTTCGCGCCGATCGGGCTTCCGGCCTGGTACTGGCTGGTGGCCACGCGCATCCTCGGCGTGCCGCTGATCGCGGGCATCTCCTTCGAGCTGATCAAGTTCGCCGGGCGCAACCGCTCGCGCTCCTGGGTGCGCGCGCTGATGTGGCCGGGGATGAAGCTCCAGCTGCTGACGACGCGCGAGCCGGAGCTCGACCAGCTCGCCGTCGCGATCGCCTCGCTGCAGGCGGTGCTGGCTGTGGAGAAGCCCGGCGAGCTCTCAGCGGCGGACCTCGTTGGCCTGGAGGTCGTCGCCTAGGTGCTCTGCGCGTTGCTCGGCGGGCACGGCACGAGCCTGCGCACGAGCTCGGCCCAACCCGCCTTCTGCCGCGCGAGATCCAGCTCGCGCGCGAGGCCCAGGTAGAGGAAGAGGTCAACGCCCAACGAGGCGAGCAGAGCCTCCGCCAGATACTCCGCGTCGCAGTCGGGATCGGCCTCGCGCAAGAGGAGGGTCAGGTGGAGGCGGTAGACCTCGTACGGCGAGGAGCTGAAGCGCGCTGGTCCGGCTTCGGCGGCAGCGAGCACCTCTGCGTGGCGGGCGAGCAGGTCCAGCCGTCCTTCTCCGAAGGCGATCAGGCGCTCGGCGGCCGGGGCGCCCGGACCGAGCGGGGGCGCGCCGCGGATGAAGCCTTCCTGGAAGGCGCTCTCGGACTCGCTGAGCACGGCCAGCGCGAGCGCTGAGCGCGAGCCGAAGCGGCGAAAGAGCGTCCCCTTGCCGACGCCGGCCGCGTCGGCGATGTCATCCATCGATACGCACGCCGCGCCGCGCTCGGCGAACAGGCGCTGCGCGGCGCAGAGGATCCGCTGCCGGTTGCGCGCCGCATCGGCCCGCTCCAGCGCCTCAGGCGCGAGCTGCGGGAGCTCCAAGCTCGACGGAGTGATCGTCTCCATAGCTACATCCTACTAAGCGGACCGGGGTCCGATTAGATGCTATGATTCTTGTAACAAGCGGACCGTGGTCCGCACAACCTAATCCTAGGAGCGAATCAGATGAGCGTTGCAACACCACAGGCCATCACCGCGGGCACCTGGCAGATCGACACGGTCCACTCGCATGTGGGCTTCGCGGTCAAGCACATGGTCGTATCGACGTTCCGCGGGCGCTTCGAGAAGTACGAGGGCTCCCTCGTCGCCGACGACGGCTCGGGGCTCAAGATTGCGGGATCGGTCGACGTCGACTCGCTCGTCGTCAAGGACGAGAACCTCGCCGGCCACCTCAACTCGCCTGACTTCTTCGACAGCGCCAACTTCCCGCAGATCAAGTTCGCCTCGACCGACGTTAGCGTTGGAGAGGACGGCTCGCTGGAGGTCGAGGGTGAGTTGACGATCAAGGATCACACGCACCGCGTGACCGCGCGTGGCTCGATCACCGGACCCCACGTCGACATCGCCGGCAACGACAAGCTCGGCATCGAGCTCGAGGCCGTGATCGACCGGCGTGACTATGGCCTGCTGTGGAACGCGCCGCTGCCGAAGGGCGGCTTCGCGCTCGACAACGACGTCAAGCTCGAGGTCTCGCTCGAGCTCGTGAGGGAGGCCTAGCCCCGATGCGGATTCTCGGCATCGCGGGCAGCCTGCGCCGCGACTCCCACAATGCCCGCCTGCTGCGCGGCGTCGGCGCGGTGCTGCCGCGCGACGCCGAGCTGGCGGTCTTCGAGGGCCTGGCCGACATCCCGCCGTACAACGAGGACGACGAGCAGTCTCCGCCTGCAGCGGTCGCGGCCCTGAAGGCCGCGATCGAGCAGGCCGACGCGCTGCTGCTCGCGACCCCCGAGTACAACCACTCGATCCCCGGCGTGCTCAAGAACGCGATCGACTGGGCCTCCCGGCCGTACGACTCGAATCCGCTGCGCGGCAAGCCGGCCGCGGTCGTGGGCGCGAGCACGGGTCTCTTCGGAGCTGTTTGGGCGCAGGCCGAGCTGCGCAAGGTGCTCGGCGCGACCGGCGCCCGCGTGGTCGACCGCGAGCTGCCCGTCGGCCAGGTCGACGAGGCGCTCGACGCCGACGGCCTGCCGCTGGAGGACGATCTCAGGGATGCCCTGTCGGCGACGATCGACGAGTTGCTCGAGCTGGCCTCGCCGAGCGAGGTCGTCGCCTAGCGCGATCGGCGCTGGCGCGGATCAGACTTCCGGCAGCGACAGCGGCAGGCGGCGCAAGCCGCGGTCTCAGCGCCCCTACCCGCTCGGCCGCTCGCTCACGCCCGTAAGTGTAGCCTCGAAGCGATGATCGAAGACCTCGTCAAGCAGATCGAGAGCCGGTTCGCGGAGCTCGGCGAGCAGATGACCGACCCCCACGTGATCGCGGACCGGGAGCGCTACGCCGAGGTCGGCCGCGCCTACAGCCAGCTCGAGCCGGCCGCCAAGCTCGCGGCCCGCTGGCGGCTGGCCCAGGACGACGCTGCGGGCGCCGAGGAGCTGCTCGCCGAGATGGGTGAGGATGCCGAGATGCGCGAGGAGCTGCTCGCGGCGCGGCGGCGGATCGAGGAGCTCGAGGAGGAGATCCACCTGGCGATGGTCGAGCGCGACCCCAACGACGAGAAGAGCGTGATCGTCGAGATCCAGGGCGGCGCCGGCGGCGAGGAGGCGGGCCTGTGGGCGGGGGACGTCTATCGCATGCTCAGCAGATACGCCGAGCGGCGCGGCTTCCAGGTCGAGCCGCTGGAGATCGGCGACGGCAAGTACACGCTCGCGATCAAGGGCGACGGCGCGTACTCGATCTTCAAGTTCGAGGGCGGCACCCACCGCGTGCAGCGCGTGCCCCAGACCGAGTCGCAGGGGCGGGTGCACACCTCGACCGCGACTGTCGCGGTGCTCCCCGAGGCCGAGGACGTGGACGTGGAGCTCGATCCGGGCGATCTGCAGATCGACGTGTATCGCTCCTCGGGGCCGGGCGGGCAGTCGGTCAACACGACCGACTCGGCGGTTCGCATCACCCACAAGCCAACGGGGATGGTCGTCTCGATGCAGGACGAGAAGTCCCAGCTGCAGAACCGCGAAAAGGCGCTGCGGGTGCTGCGCGCGCGGCTGTATGAGCGCGCGCTCGCCGAGCAGCAGGCCGAGCTCGCCGCCGATCGCCGCTCACAGGTCGGCACCGGCGATCGCGCCGAGAAGATCCGCACCTACAACTACGGAGAGCGGCGCGTCACCGACCACCGCATCAAGCTCACCGTTCACAACCTCGACCAGGTTCTCGCGGGCGATCTCGACGAGCTCACCGAGGCGCTGCAGTCCGACGAGAAGCGCCGGCGTCTCCAGGCGCACTCCGACGGTTACGGGCGCGCGGCGGCATGAGCGTGCTGGTGGGCACCTCTGTGCGCGAGGCCGTGGACGGCGCCGTCACCGCGATCGCTGCGGCCGGCTGCCAGACGCCGAGGCTGGACGCCGAAGTGCTGCTCGCGCACGTGCTCGGCGTACCGCGCGAGCGGCTGCTGATCGACGACCAGCTGAGCGTCGAGGGAACGGCCGTAAGGGCCTTCCAGCAGGCGGTGCGCCGCCGCTCGGTCGATCGCGAGCCTGTCGCCTACATCGTCGCCGGCAGGCACTTCCGGCGACTGTGGCTGAGTGTCGACCGCCGCGCGCTCGTGCCTCGCCCCGAGACCGAGCTGCTGGTCGAGGTGGGGCTGGGACTGCCCCACGGCGCCCGCGTGCTCGATCTCGGCACCGGCAGCGGTGCGGTCGCGCTCGCGCTCAAGGACGAGCGCCCGGACCTCGACGTCACGGGCAGCGACCGCAGCGGGCCGGCGTTGTCCTTGGCGAGCGCAAACGCGGCGCGGCTCGGCCTTCGGCTGCGCTGGCTGCATGTCGACCTGCTGGACGGCGTTGCCGACGAGTTCGACGCGATCATCGCCAACCTCCCCTACGTCGCCGAGCGAGAGCGCGCCGAGCTGGCCCCCGAGATCGTCCGCCACGAGCCGCCCGAGGCGCTGTTCGCCGGCGAGGACGGCCTGGCGGCGATCCGCGCGCTCGCGGATCAGGTCGCCGGACGCGCCCGCGTCAAGCTGCTCGCGCTCGAGCACGGGGCCGGGCAGGGCAGCGCGGTGCGAGAGCTCGCGCGCAGCGCCGGCTTTACGCTCGTGCAGGGCAGGCGCGACCTCGCGGGCATCGAGCGCGTGGCGATCGCGCGGCGCAGCGGTTAGTGCGGACCGCAGAGCAGATGAGCGCGGAACTCGACAGCGACGATGCGCGTCGCCTGGAGACGTGCCTGGCCGACGGCGGCGTTGCGATCTACCCCACCGACACCGTCTACGGCATCTGCTGTGACCCCAACAATGAGGACGCGGCGAGGCGCCTCTACGCGCTCAAGGGCCGGCCCCCTCGGCGTGCGTGCGCGGTCATGTTCTTCGCGCTGGAGCCCGCGCTGCAGTCGCTCAGCGAGTTGCCGGAGCTCGAGCGCAGGGCGCTGGAGTTGCTGCTCCCCGGCCCGCTCACGGTCCTGCTCGTCAACCGCGCCGGGCTGTTCACGGCGGCCTGTCGCAGCGATCCGGCGACGCTCGGCCTGCGCGTGCCGCGGCTGCCGCAGACGCTCGCCGTGCTGGAGACGGTCGACCGCCCGGCGATGCAGTCCAGCGCAAACCTGTCCGGAGAGCCGGACGTGCGTGCGCTCCTCGACGTGCCCGCCTCGCTGCGCGATCGCGCGGACCTCGTGCTCGACGGAGGGACCCTTCCCGGCACGCCCTCCACAGTCGTGGACCTTCGCGACCTCGCCGCCCAGCGACGCTGGCATCTGCTGCGCGAAGGCGCGATGCCCCGCGAGGAGGTGCAGGCCCTGCTCGCGCAGCTCGAGTGAGCCGCCGAGACCACCGCTCAGCGAGCCGCCCACGGGCGCTCCTGCTAGCCTCGTGCAAGCGACTGCGACTGGCGCCCTGAGGTGGAAGCGACCACCGGGAAGCGGTCAGCGGAGCCGCCGCGCGCCTGGGCACAATAGTTGTCACCGCCTGCCAAGGAGAGCGCCGTGTCAGAGCTCAGCCCGGACTACTTCAACCGCCCGCTCGTCGAGGTGGACCCCGAGATCGCCGACGCGCTGCGCGGCGAGCTCGAGCGCGAGCAGACCACGCTCGAGATGATCGCTTCCGAGAACTTCGTGCCGCGCGCCGTGCTCGAATGCCAGGGCTCGGTGATGACGAACAAGTACGCCGAGGGCTACCCCGGTCGGCGCTACTACGGCGGCTGCGAGTGGGTCGATGTCTCGGAGCAGCTCGCGATCGACCGCGCCAAGGCGCTCTTCGGTGCCGAGCACGCAAACGTACAGCCGCACTCGGGCTCGCAGGCGAACGCGGCGGTCTACCACGCGCTGCTACAGCCGGGTGACACGATCATGGGGCTCTCGCTCGCGCACGGCGGGCACCTGAGCCACGGCATGAAGGCCAACGTGTCGGGGCGCCTCTACGACATCGCCGCCTACGAGGTCGACCGCGAGACGAGCATGATCGACATGGAGGAGGTTGCGCGCATCGCGCGCGAGCGCCGCCCCAAGCTGCTGCTCGCCGGCTGGTCGGCATACCCGCGCGAGCTCGACTTCGCCGCCTTCAGGGAGATCGCCGACGAGGTCGGGGCGCTGCTGATGGTCGACATCGCGCACTTCGCGGGGCTGGTCGCCGCCGGGCTGCACGCCAACCCGTTCGACCACGGCGCCGACGTGGTCACCACGACCACCCACAAGACGCTCGGCGGTCCGCGCGCCGGCGTGATCCTCTGCCGCGAGGACCACGCCAAGAAGATCGACTCGGCGGTCTTCCCGGGGCAGCAGGGCGGACCCCTGGAGCACGTCATCGCGGCCAAGGCGGTCGCTTTTCGCATCGCCGCCAGCGAGCTGTTCGCCGAGCGCCAGCGGCGGACGGTCGAGGGCGCCCGCGCGCTCGCGGCGGAGCTGCTGAAGGTCGGCCACGGGGTCAACGTGCTCACCGGCGGCACCGACGTTCACCTCGTGCTCGTCGACCTCCGCGAGAGCGAGCCCGCGCTCACCGGAAAGCAGGCCGAGGACCGCCTGCACGAGATCCAGATCACAGTCAACCGCAACGCCGTGCCGTTCGACCCGCGCCCGCCGATGGAGGCCTCCGGACTGCGCATCGGCACGCCGGCGCTCGCCACCCGCGGGCTTCAGCGAGAGGACTTCTCCGAGGTCGGCGAGATCCTCGCGACCGCGCTGACGCCCGCCTACGAGGCCCGCGCGGGCGAGCTGGCCGAGCGCGTCGCGGCGATCGTCGAGCGCTATCCGTTGTACGAGGTGCCCGGCCAGCCCATCGCGGCCGCGGCCACGGCGGCGTAGCCGGCGGCGCCTGCGCCGCTCCCGACCACGGCGCCTGCGATGCTTTGGGGCAGTCGATGGCGCATCCGAACGAGCTCGACGCGCTTTACGCGTTCCTGACGGCGGCGGCGATCACCGCCCTGCTGACCCCGCTGAGCAAACGCCTGGCGTGGCGGGTCGGAGCGATCGACGAACCCCGCGCGCGCGGTCTCTCCGACCGGCCCACGCCCCTGCTCGGGGGCCTTGCGATCTTCGGCGGCGCGCTCTGCGCGACGCTGATCTGGCTGCCGGCGGGCTATCTCAGCGGGCACGAACATCAGCACCAGCTCTGGCACGGCGTCCTGCTCGCCGCAGCCGTGATCACGATCGTCGGGGCGCTCGATGACCGCTTCGACCTGCCGCCGGGGATCAAGCTCGCCGGACAGGTCGTCGCGGCCGTGATCGCCGTGCACTACGGCGTGGCAGTGAAGGCGATCACGCTGCCGTTCGTCGGCGAACTCGCCTTTCCCAACGCGGGCATCACCAACGCCGGGCCCGTGCTCACCGTCGTCGGGCTCGTCGCGATGATGAACGTCGTCAACTTCTCCGACGGCGTCGACGGCCTCGCGGCGGGGGTGTGCGCGATCATCGCCGCGACGATGGCCGTGATCGCCTTCGACCTCGGCCGCCAGCAGCCGGGCGTCCTCGCGGCGCTCACAGCCGGCGCTGCGCTTGGCTTTCTGTTCTTCAACTTCCCACCCGCCTCGAGCTTCATGGGCGACTGCGGCGCGAACCTGCTCGGGCTGCTGATGGGGGTGATCGCGGTAGAGGCTGCCGTCAAGACGGCCGCGGTCGTGTCGTTCGTGCTGCCGCTGATCCTGCTGGCGGTGCCGTTCCTGGACACGACCTTCGTCGTGCTCAAGCGCCTGAAGTACCGCCAGCCGATCTATCGCTCCGACAGCGAGCACTTCCATCACCGCATGGCCCGCATCGGCTTCTCCAGACGGCGCACGATCGCCTACCTCTACGCCTGGACGCTGATGCTCGCCGGCCTCGCACTGGCGCTGCGCTTCATTCCCTACAGCGACCACCGCGGCCACTACGACACCGGCTGGACGCTCGTGCTGGTGGCTCTCGGCCTGCTCGTGGTGGCGGCGAGCGTCTACCTCGTCTACGTCCTCGAGATCCTCAAGTTCAGGCGCCTTGACTCGATGCGCCTGCGCCGGCTGCGCCCCGACGCTTCACCAGCTGAGATCGCGATGGACGTCGCCAAGCACCTTGAAACCGGTGAGTTCGAGGCGGTGCACGACGCCAGGGACCGGAAACGCGAGGTGATGGGGGACGTGGACGGGCCGCGGGTCGAGCAGCCCGTTGGCCAGGGAGAGGTGGATCAGCACCGCGTAGGCGCACAGTCCGAGCGTGGCGGCGCGCAGGCGCCGATCGCCGCTGACCGCGGCTAGCGGCAGCACCCAGATCGCATACCACGGCAGCAGCCAGGCGGTGCAGAGCAGCAGTGCCAGCGCCGTCCAGCCCGCGCTCACGCGCCAGTCGGCGCCGCGGGCGGTCCGCCACAGCGCGTACGCGAACACGAGCACGAACAGCGCGAGGAACACCTGCCGCCACCACGCCGGCGTGCCGCTCAGGCCGATCAGGCGCGCGGTCTCAGCCGGGATGCTGTGCGTCGCGACGAGCTGCTGCTGCTCGCCGACCGCGTCGAGGAACCCGAAGGCGTGCACGCCGAAGCCGATCACCCCGAGCGCCCACAGCGCGAGCAGGCTCAGCGCCGTCGCGATCACGACCTGCAGGCGCTCGCGCCCTCGCCGCGGCGCGAGCGCGAGGAACGGCAGCAGCACGCCGGCCGTCACCTTCACGCCGACGCCGCCGACGACCGCGGCCGCGGCCGCTCGCATTCGCGGCGCCGCTCCCGCCGTGAGCGCCAGCGCGATCGCGAAGCTGAGCAGCACCAAGGTGTCGTTGTGAGCGCCCCCGACCGCGAGCGCGAGCAGCACGGGGTTCATCCCCACGAACGCCGCCGCCCAGCGACGCGAGTATCCGAGCTCGCCGGCGGCGCGCGCGATCAACGCGATCGCCGCTAGGCTCGCGAGCGCGGCGATCGCTTTGTAGACCCACAGGCTCGCCGCCAGGCCGAGCGGCGCGATCGCATACCCGAGGAGCGTGAACAGGGGGCCGTAAGGCGAGTGCTGGAAGGGCCAGCCGAGAAAGGCGAACACGGGGTCCG
Source organism: Solirubrobacteraceae bacterium (assembly GCA_035314465.1). Taxonomy (GTDB): domain Bacteria; phylum Actinomycetota; class Thermoleophilia; order Solirubrobacterales; family Solirubrobacteraceae; genus Palsa-744. Next base: position 164,339 of record DATFZM010000003.1, read on the forward strand.
TGGACGCTTCGGAGGGAAAATGGGTGTACGGATCAAGGCCGTGTAGCGCGCCCATGCGGCCGTAGGCCATATAGCCGAAGACGTCTTGAGATATCAGCGGCGGGGAGAGCGCGAAGATCAGGATGGCGAGCGCGATCGCGCCCGCCAGCGCCCCGGCCGGCAGCGAGCGGGCGCCGAGGAGTACGAGCGCATAACCGCCGCACATCACGAGCATCAGCGTCTGGAAGCGCTCGCCGGGCAGCCCGAGATGGATGCCCGCGAGCGGACCCGCCAGCCAGCCCGGCCAGCCACCGCTGCGGGCCGGGACGTAAACGCTCGAAGCGCCAGCCGCTCCGGCGGCCAGCAGGAACCCCGAGGTCAGGACTGCGAGCAGCCCGAGGACGCCAGCGGCAGACCGCAGCCTCGCTGGCCCCGGTGCTCGCGCTGTGCCGCCCCCGCGCGCGATCGAACCCCGAGCGAGGCGCGCGCCGTCTGTGCGTGTCGCGGCCTGGATCACTGCATTGTGCACCCCCGCGCGACTGCAATCGTCCAACCAGCCCGCTAGCCTGTACTTAGACGAGCGCCCACCGGGGGCCTCCGACCGTGGGCGGGTGCTCGCGCACCGCACCGCGGCACCCCGGCCCGGGAGCGCTCACCTCCAAATGGGTCGTCGCCACCGCAAACGCAACTCGCGCCGGGCTACCGAGCGCGCACACCTCGACGGCCTCGGGCGCCGCGTCCTGATCCTCTCCGCGGACGTCGGCGAGGGTCACGCCGCGGCGGCGCGCGCGCTCGCTGAGCAGATCGAAGCCTCCCCGCAACCGGCGGAGGTGACGGTGATCGACGGCCTCGCCGCGATGGGGCCGCTGCTGCGGCCGGTGGTCGAGGACGGCTATCGCGTCCAGCTGCGCTTCTTCCCATGGACCTACACGCTCGTCTACTGGCTGCTTGAGCACGTGCTGCCGATCCGCGCCCTGACGAAGTGGCTCCTGTGCGGGTTCGGCTCGGGGCCGCTCGCGCGCGAGATCGCCCGCCACGAACCCGACGTGGTCGTCTCCACCTACCCGGCCGTCACGGTCGTGCTCGCGCGCCTGCGCCGCAGGGGCCAGGTGAAAACGCCGACCGTCGCAACGATCACCGATCTCACCGGCCTGTTCTTCTGGGCCCAGCCCGGCATCGACATGCATCTCGTCATGTACGGCGAGTCGATGCCCTCGGTCGAGCGCATCGCCGGGCACGACAGCGTCCGCCTCGTGCGGCCCCTGATCTCCGCCGAGTTCCTGCGCCCGCGCTGTCCGATCGAGGCGCGCCGCGCGCTCGGGCTGCCCGAGGCGGGCCGCGTCGTGGTCGTCTCGGGCGGCGGCTGGGGCGTGGGCGACATCGCCGGCGCGGTGCGGGAGTTCACGCACGTCAAGGACGTCACTAGCATCGTCTGCCTGGCGGGCCGCAACGAGCAGCTGGCCGCCCGCCTGCGCTCCACGTTCGCCGAGCAGCCAGCGGTGCACGTCTACGGCTTCACGGACAGGATGCCCGACGTGCTGGCAGCGGCCGACGTGCTCGTGCACTCGACCGGCGGCGTCACCTGCCTGGAGGCTCGCGCCGCCGGGACGCCTGTCGTCTCCTACGGCCTACCGGTGGGTCACGCGCGCCTGAACACCCGCGCGATGGCCGAACTCGACCTCCTGCGCCTCGCCAACGACACGCGCGAGCTGCGCGAGCACGTGCAGGCCTCGTTCGGCGCCGGGCGGCAGTCCGACCTCGCGCGCCAGGCCGTCGGCGGGACGGTGGACGGCGCAGACGCGCACGCCGTCAACGGCGCCGGCGCGCAGGCCGTCAACGGCGCCGGCGCGCAGGCCCTCAACGGCGCCGCTAGCGGCATGGCCGCCGTCGACGTCGTCCTCACCGCTCCCCGCCGCGTCCAGCCGGTGCCGCCGTGGCGGCTGCACCTGGCCACCTTTGCCACCCAGGCGCTGCTGCTCGTGGGGATCGGCGCCTGGGTGATGTCGACCGACGAGGTCACGGCGCTGGCGGCGAAGGTTCTCGACGTGCATCAGCTCTCACACGTGCAGACCCATCAGCGCGACGTCGGCATGATCGTGCACGCGCCCGCTTGGGCCGTCGATAGGGCGGCCGCCGAACTTGCTCAGCAGGGCATCCACGTAACGTTCGCCGACGACGCCGGAGTCCCGGCGCGTGCACGCGTAAGCGATTTCGACCTGCTCGGCGACCAGCTACTGCCCGAAGTGCCCAACTCGGCCACGTTCCACTGGCTGCGCACGCGCGGCACGCTGCGCTCGCAGGCACGCGCGCTCGGCCTGCGCCGCTCCTTCTACTACCTGGAGCCGCGCGGCGGGCTCTCGGTCGGACAACTCGTGCTCGCGCGCACCGCGGGGGCCACGCCTGTGAAGGGTGCGCTGCGCCTCGGCGCGACGGCCCCTTTGCCTCACCGAACGATGCGGGCGGGGGACGTGATTGTGGTCGAGCTGGGCGGCTCTACCTCGTCGCTGGCGGGGCTCGAGCGGATCGTCTCCTGGCTCGGCTCGCAGCGACTCGGCGTCGAGCCGCTGTCCTCGCTAACGCGCTGAGTAGTCGTCTCCTGACTCGGCTCGGGGTGCGTCGGCGTCGAGGCGCCGTCCTCGCTGACGCGCTGAGTAGTCGTCTCCTGACTCGGCTCGGGGTGCGTCGGCGTCGAGGCGCCCTCCTCGCCGACGCGCTGAGGCGTCGTCTCCTGGCTCGGCCCGCCGACAGTCGGCTCTGGCGCGCCGTCCTCGCCTACATGCTGAGGCGTCGTCAGCCCAAGCAGCAGCGGCGAGCGCGCAAGCGCGGCCGCGCCGCCGACGAGCACGGCAAGCGAGATCACCAACGGCACGCCTCCGAGCGGCGTCGCGCTGAAGCGCTCGCCGAGCAGCAGCGGCGCGAGGATCACCGGCACGAGCGTCTGCGTCACGAACACGACCGGCGCGACCTGGATCGCGGGGCGCGACTGCAGCGCGCTCATCTCGCTGAGAACGCCCACCCCCGACGCCGCGGCGGTCGACAGGGCCCAGGCGATCGCGGGCACGTAGTGGCCGCCGGAGAGGTCATCGGAAGCGAGCTTCGTAGCCACCGCGCTCCAGCCGAACGCCAGCCCGGCCCCGACCATCGTCACCTCGGCGATCGAGCGGCCGAACGCGTGCAGCACGTAGGGGAGCAGGCTCGCGAGGCCGAGGCTGACGAGCACGAGCGTGATCGTCAGCTCCTCGGAGCTGTGGGTGGTGGTGCGCGGTGGCGCGCACAGAGCAGCACCAATGACCCCGAGCACGATCGCGCCGACGGCCACGTACTCGTGGCGCCCAGGTCGCTCGCCGAGCATCTTCTCGCCCAGGTAGAGCAGGACCACGAGCCCCGCCGCGAGTGCGGGCTGCACGACGACCAGCGGCGCCAGCAGCAGCGCGATCACCTGCAGCGGCCAACCGAGGATCGACAGGCCGGTGCCCAGCAGCCAGCGCGAGCGCCGCACCAGGCCGCCGACGAGCGCGAGCCTCAGGTGCTCCTCGTGTGGCGCCTCCCGCGCGTCGAGCGCCTGCAGCGCGATCCCTAGGCTGTAGAGCGTCGAGGATCCCACCGCCGCAGCGATTCCGAGCACCAGATTGACCATGTCCGCATCCGATGATCGCACTCGAGGCGTACCGCTCGCCGGTGCGCTCGCAGGAGTCGCGATCGCGTCCTACATGGGACCGGGCCTCGCCGGGGCGCTGCCGGGCCTGCGTGCGCCGCTCGGGATCGAGGACCACACCGCCGGCGGCGAGGGCTTCGCGCTGACCTTCGACGACGGCCCGCACCCGCAGGGGACGCCGGCCGTGCTGGAGATCCTCGCCGCGGCGGCGGTGCGCGCGACCTTCTTCCTCGTCGGCGAGCAGGTGCAGCGCAACCCCGCTCTGGCGCGCGAGATCCTCGCCGCCGGCCACGGCATCGGGCTGCACTGCCACCGCCATCGCAACCTCCTGTGGCTGACTCCGTGGCAGGTGCGCGACGACCTCGCGCGGGCGCTCGCGTGGATCGAGGACAGCACCGGCGAGAGTCCCACGCTCTATCGCCCGCCCTACGGGGTGCCGAACGCCGCCGCGCTGTGGATCGCCTCGCGTCGCGGCTGGCGCACGCTGTTGTGGAGCCACTGGGGACGCGACTGGGAGCGTCGCGCGAGCGCCGAGTCGATCACGCGACGCGTCACCAAGGACGTGGGCGAGGGCGCCGTGCTGCTCCTGCACGACGCCGACGACTACTCCGCGCCCGGCTCCTGGCGACGCACCGCGGCGGCCCTTCCGAGCGTGCTCGGAATCCTCGCTGCGCGCGGCCTACGCGCGACCGAGCCCTAGCCCGCCCGCGCCTGCAGCTAACATCGTCGACTTGTCAACCGCCGTCCCGATCAACGCGGCCGGCTCCTCTTCGAAGACCCTCGCCGAGCCACTGATTCGTGCGCCGCAGGCGCAATCGACTCGCCGTACCCGCTGGTGGGTGGAGGTGCTCGCGATCGTCTGGCTGTGCTGGGTCTATGACGCGATCACCAACTTCGCGCCGCTGCGGGTGCACCTCGCGCTCGCGCACGCTCGCGGCGTGCTCGACCTCGAGCGCTCGCTGCATCTGGATCCGGAGCTCTCGCTCGACCGCTGGCTGGCCGGTCACCACACGCTCGGTCTGCTCCTCTCCGACTACTACGACAACGCCCATTTCATCGTCACGCTCGGCCTGCTCGGCTGGCTCTGGTGGCGACGCGCGGACATCTACCGTCCACTGCGCAACTGCCTCGTGCTCGTCAACGTGTTCGGGTTCATCGTCTTCTGGCTCTACCCTGTCGCGCCGCCGCGGATGCTCCCGGGGTTCGCGGACATCGTCGCCTCCACGCACGCGATCGGCTCCTGGCACACCGGCGCGCTCGCCTCGCACGCCAACGAGCTCGCGGCGATGCCGTCGCTGCACATCGCATGGGCGGGCTGGTGCACGATCGCCCTCTGGCAGATCTCCGACCGGCGCTCGGTGCGGGCGCTCGCGAGCGCCTATCCGCTGCTGACGGCCTTCGCTGTGCTCTCGACGGGCAACCACTTCGTGCTCGACATCCTCGGCGGCCTGCTCGTGCTCGTGCTCGCCGTAGTCGTCGTCGGGGCGCTCGAGCGCCGACGCGTCGGCGCCCGCCCGCTCGGCGGGCGGCGCAGCGAGGCCCACTGGCCCCTGATCGGCCCGCGTACCGCATGTCACAAACTTGTTACGAAGTCCAAGACCGGATAGACTGGCGCCGCCGCCGCAGACTGTTGAGGGACAACTCGACGGCTCCGCCATAGAGTGCGCGGGGACTTTTTCGTCTGTAGTGTGGCCCCCGCATATGCACGACTTCGAAGCCAACGAGGATCTCGCCCGCCTGCCCGACGCCGGCGAGGAGCAGGCACCCGAGCAGCCCGATCGATCGGAGCTCTCTCAGCGCCCTCCGATCGTGCGGCGCGTGTGCGAGCTTCGCTACGGCCATCCGCGCGAGAGGCTCGGCTGGCTGGAAGTGCGGGGCCGCGCCTGGCCCGCCGCCCGCCTTCGTGGCGCGGCGCGTGAGAGCTGCCCCGCGGCCGCTCGTGCCGCCCTGATGGAGATGCCGTCGCGCCGTTGTCGGCGCCAGTGGTCGACCTGCCACGGACGGCCCCCTGGATCGCTGAGCTGACGTGGTCCTGCTGAGATACCTCGACGTGTGCCTGGTGCTCGCGACGGCCCCGTTCGTGCTCGTCGGCGGGATGCCCACGCTCGGCTACGTGATCGGGGCCGCCGCCTGGCTGCTGACGCGCGTGGGCACCGCCTTCCTGCAGAGTCGCGCACTGCTGCTGCGCGACCCGCGCCTGCGAGCCGGCCTGCAGGTCGCGAGCATGATGGCGAGGGTCTGGCTCGTGGCGCTCGCCGTCATCCTCGCCCGCTACGCCGGCGGCAAGGACGACGGCATCATGGCCGCGGCGCTCGTGCTCGCGGCGTTCACCGTCTACTTCGTGATGTCCTTCCTGACGCGCGGCAACCCGCTCGCGGGCGCACCCACAGCCCGCTCGCGCGCGGAGGGCAGGCCGAGCGCCTCATGAGCTCGCGAGCACACCTCGCGCGCGCCCCGGCCCGGAGGATCTGATGAGCGCCAACGAGGGGGGCGCCGCCCACAAATCCTCCGTCAAACGGAGGCTGCTGATCGTGCTCGGCGTGTATGTCGCCGGGCTCATCGCGCTGATCGCGATATATGGCTTCCACGGCACCCGCAACAAAGCGTTCGAACCGCAGAACGAGTTCAAACTGGAAAACTGGGTGAACCTCGGCATCTTCTCGATCAACAAGGCCGTGCTCTACCTGTTCCTCGCCGGGATCGCGACCTGCATCACGATGATCTGGGTCGCGCGGCGCATGCACGGCCGCCCGAACAAGGTGCAGACGGCCGTCGAGGCCGTATTCCAGCTCATGCAGGACAACATCACCGGCAGCGCGATGGACAGCAAGATGGCCGCAAAGTGGTTCCCCTTCATCGGCACGCTGTTCCTCTTCATCCTCTTCTCGAACCTCATCGGCTACATCCCGCTGCCGACGAACACGGAGCACGAGATCACTCTCTTCGGGGTCCAGCTCCCGTCGTTCTCGCTGTATGCCGCGACCGCCAACCTCTCGATCCCGCTCGCGCTCGCGCTCGTCGTCTTCTTCTCCTACACGATCGAAGGCATACGCGCGAAGGGACTGATCGGCTACCTCAAGGGACTGATCCCGGGAGGGGTCAAAGGCGGGATGGCGGTCGTCATCTTCTTCCTCGAGGTGCTCTCGAACCTGATGCGGATCCTCTCGCTAACGATTCGTCTGTTCGCCAACATCCTCGCCGGCCACCTGATCATCCTGTTCATGGCCGGTGCGCTCGCCGTGCTGCTCGGCGCCACCTGGCTCGGCTGGCTGACGCTGCCGTTCGGGGTCGTGCTCTACGCGTTCGAGGTCGGCCTGGTGGCGGCCCTGCAGGCGTTCATCTTTGCCACCCTCACCGCTATCTATCTCGGGGGCGCGGTCTCCGAGGAACACTAAAGGAGCCAATCGTCGTGCACATAGCCCTAATCACCATCCTTGCCGTGGCCGAAGAAACGGCCAAAGCCGGCAAGTCGATCGGCCTCGGAGTCGGAGGAGGCCTCGGCGCCGTGGGCGCCGGTGTCGGCATCGGGATCATCTTCGGCAAGGCGATCGAAGCGATCACCCGCCAGCCCGAGATGCGCGACGAGATCACGCAACTGCAGTGGCTCGGCTTCGCTCTGACCGAGGCATGCTTCTTCTACGGGCTCGTCGCCGGGCTGCTCGCGGCGTTCATCGTCTAGGCAATGCTCGGCTCGCTCGCAAACCTCCCCGCTCAGGCCGCCGGCCTGCTCGCCGCGCCACGCGTGCTCGCATCCAGCGGCAGCTTCCTGATCAAGCCCGGGGTGGGGCTGATGGTGTGGACGCTGCTCGTCTTCGGGCTCACGATGGTCCTGCTCGCGAGGCTCGCCTTCCCGCGCATCAGCGCGGCCCTCGACCGGCGCCAGAAAGCGATCGAAGAGTCGATCGACACCGCCGAGCGCACGCGCGTGGAGGCCGACCAGATCCTCGCCGAATATCGCGAGCGCCTGAAGGAGGCGCGCGTGCAGGCCGAAGAGATCGTCCAGCGCGCCCGCCAGGCCGCCGACGTGCACGAGCACGAGGCGCGCGAGCGCGGCCAGGAGATCCTCTCCGAGGCCGCCAGGCGGGCCGAGCGCGACATCGACAGCGCGACCAGGCGCGCGCTCGATGACATCCGACAGGAGGTGGCCGACCTCACGATCATGGCCACCGAGAAGGTCACCCGCAAGACCCTCGACGAAGCCGACCAGCGCCGGCTCGTGCAACAGGCTCTCAGCGAACTGGACTTCTCGGCCATCTCCTCGTCGTCGAGCATGGGAGCGGCGACCAACTGATGGACGAGCTCGCCCGCGTATACGGACGGTCGCTGTTCGAGGTCGCGCGCGAGCACGGCATTCTCGACGAGATCCGCGAGCAGCTCGGGGCGTTCGCCGATGCGCTCGATCAGAACCGCAACCTCGCGGTGTTCTTCTTCTCGCCCTACTTCTCCACCGCCGAGCAGCGCGACGCGCTCGCGCGTGTGCTCGTCGGCGCCGAGCAGGTGTTCGTCAACTTCCTCGAGCTGCTGATCGAAAACCACCGCATGCCCGTGATCTTCCGCATCCGCGAGCAGTACGAGCGGCTGTGGGACGAGGAGAACCGCACGCTCCCCGTCGAGATCACAAGCGCGATCGAGCTCGACCGCGAGACCACCGAGGGCCTCGGGCGCACGATCGGCGAGCGCGCCGGACGCACGGTCACACTCGCCGCGCGCGTCGATCCGGAGATCATCGGCGGGCTGATCGTGCGCGTGGGCAACTCGATCCTCGACGCCTCAATCCGAACCCGACTGGAGCAGCTGCGCAGGCACGTTGCCCAAGGAGCCTCTTAGGACACCCCATGCAGATCAACCCTGACGAGATCACAGCCATCCTCAAGAGCCGTATCGAGGGCCTGGACACGGGCCGCGCCGAGCTGACCGAGGTCGGCACGGTGCTGTCCGTGGCGGACGGCATCGCGCGCCTCCACGGGCTCGAGAACTGCATGTCCTACGAGATGATCGAGCTCCCCCACGGCGTCACCGGACTCGCGCTGAACCTCGAGTCCGACAACGTCGGCGCCGTGCTGTTCGGCGAGTGGGAGCGCATCTCGGAGGGCGACACCGCCAAGCGCACCGGCGTGCTGCTCGACATCCCGGTCGGCGAGGAGCTGCTGGGGCGGATCGTCGATCCGCTCGGGCGCCCGCTCGACGGCAAGGGCGCGATCGAAGTCAGCGAGCGCCGGCCGGCCGAGTTCAAGGCGCCCGGCGTCGTCCAGCGCCAGCCGGTCAAGGAGCCGATGCAGACCGGCTTGAAGGCGATCGACGCGATGATCCCGATCGGGCGCGGCCAACGCGAGCTGATCATCGGCGACCGTCAGACCGGCAAGACCGCGATCGCGATCGATACGATCATCAACAACAAGGACGCCGGCATCGTCTCCGTCTACGTCGCGATCGGCCAGCGCATGGCGACCGTCGTCGCGCTGGCCCAGACGCTCGACGAACACGGCGCGCTCGACAACACGATCATCGTCGCCGCCCCGGCCGACGAGGCGGCGCCGATCAAGTTCATGGCGCCGTACGCCGGCTGCGCGATGGCCGAGCACTTCCTCTACTCGGGGCGCCATGCCCTCTGCGTCTACGACGACCTGACGAAGCACGCCTACGCCTACCGCCAGATGTCGCTGCTGTTGCGCCGGCCTCCCGGTCGCGAGGCCTATCCCGGCGACGTCTTCTACCTGCACTCCCGCCTGCTCGAGCGCGCCGTCAAGCTCAACGACGAGCTCGGCGGCGGCTCGCTCACGGCGCTGCCGATCATCGAGACGCAGGCAGGCGACGTCTCGGCCTACATCCCCACGAACGTGATCTCGATCACCGACGGCCAGATCTTCCTGGAGTCGAAACTGTTCAACTCGGGCGTGCGACCGGCGATCAACGTGGGCATCTCGGTCTCGCGCGTGGGCGGCAACGCGCAGATCGGGCCGATGAAGAAAGTCGCCGGGCGCATCAAGCTCGAGCTCTCGCAGTACCGCGACCTCGAGGCCTTCGCGCAGTTCGGCTCGGACCTCGACGCGGACACCCAGCGCACGCTCGCTCGCGGCGAACGGCTGGTCGTGACGCTCAACCAGGAAGAGCGCGCACCGCTCGCCGTCGAGGACCAGACCGTGCAGATCTACGCTGCCACGAACGGCTTCCTCGACCGCCTGCTCGTCGAGCGCGTGCCCGAGTTCCTGCGCGAGCTGACCGAGCGGATGCACTCCCAGCACGGCGACGTGCGAGCCAAGATCGCGGGCGGCGACTGGTCGGAGGAGACCCAGAAGGCCGTCGCGGACGCAGTGCGCGCGTTCGCCGAGGACTTCGGCTACGACCTCGACGAGGAAGGCCAGCCGCTCGAGGATGGCGAGCCCACGGTGAGCAGCCCGCGCGAGGGGCGCGAGGCGGATGCTCGCAGCGACGAGCGCGAGGAGGCCTCCGCGGCGGCCTAGAGCCGCGCGCGGACGATCATCATGGCCAGCCAGCGCGACGTTCGCAACAAGATCGCCTCGGTCAAGAACATCCAGAAGATCACGCGCGCCATGGAGATGGTCGCCGCAGCGCGCCTGCGTCGCGCCGAGCAGCGCATCGAGGCGCTGCGCCCCTACGCCGAGGCGATCGGGCGGATGACGCGGCAGGCCGCCGAGGCCGCCGGCGCCGAGGCCTCCCGCCTGCCGCTGCTCAACGAGCACGAGAGCACCGAGACCGTCGGGCTGCTGGTCGTCACCGGCGACCGCGGGCTCGCCGGCGGCTTCAACTCGCAGGTGATCCGCGCCGCGGTGCGCGCATCGGGCGACCTCTCCGAACAGGGCATCGGCAGCGCGTGGTTCGCCTCCGGACGGCGCGGCGTCTCCTCGCTGGCCTTTCGCGGCTACGAGCTGAGCGGCAGCTACACTGGCTTCGCCGACCGCCCCGCCTATGCCGACGCACGGACGATCGCCGACGACCTCGTCGAAGCGTATGTGGACGGCAAGCTGGACCGCGTGGAGATCGTCTTCAACTCCTACGTCTCTCCGCTCACCCAGCGCGTCAGCCAGGAACAGCTCCTGCCGCTCTCGCAGGAGGCGATCGGCGGCCGCGAAGGGGACGGCGAGGGTGGCGAGACCGCGGGCGAGCCCCGGCCGCTGGTGGAATACGAGCCAGACCCCGAACAGATCCTCGAGCGCCTGATCCCCGACTTCGTCGAGATCTCGATCTACCGCGCGCTCGTGGAGTCCGCCGCCGGGTTTTTCGGCGCGCAGATGACAGCGATGCGCAGCGCCTCTGAGAACGCCGGCGAAATCATCACCGACTACACGCTGCAGATGAACCGCGCGCGCCAGGCCGAGATCACACAGGAGATCATGGAGGTCGTCGCCGGCGCGGAGGGCGTCAGCTAGGGCACGCCCGCCGCCAGAACTTGAACGTACAGACAGGAGACTCAGCAAAATGGACGCCAGCACAGCCACCGAGCCCACCAGCCCCTCGCAGGCCGCCGCCGCGAGCCCGGCGCGCAACGTCGGGCGCATCGAGGAGATCCAGGGCGTGGTCATCGAGGCCGTATTCACCGAGCGGCTGCCCGAGATAAACCACGCGATCACGGTCGCGCGCCCAGCCGCCGCGGCCGCCGAGGAGGCGCCCGGCATCAGCTCCGAGGCGGGCGGGGCCGTGCTCGTGTGCGAGGTTCAGCAGCACCTCGGCGACGACCGCGTGCGGGCGGTCGCGATGGACACCACCGACGGGCTCGCGCGCGGGGTGGAGGTGATCGACACCGGCGCACCGATCACCGTGCCAGTCGGCGAGGCCACGCTCGGACGGATCTTCAACCTCCTCGGCGAACCGATCGACCTCGGCGCCGATCTCCCCGCCGACGTCGAGCGGCGCGGCATCCACCAGGAGGCGCCGCGGGTCGAGGACCTCACGCCGACGACCGAGATGTTCGAGACCGGTATCAAGGTGATCGACCTGCTCGCGCCCTACGCCAAGGGCGGCAAGGTCGGCCTGTTCGGGGGCGCGGGCGTCGGCAAGACCGTGCTGATCCAGGAGCTGATCCACAACCTCGCCAAGGAGCACGGCGGCCTGTCGGCTTTCTGCGGCGTCGGCGAGCGCTCGCGCGAGGGCAACGACCTGTGGCTCGAGATGAAGGAGTCGGGCGTGCTCGACAAGACGATGCTCGTCTTCGGCCAGATGAACGAGCCCCCGGGCGCGCGCATGCGCGTGGCCCTGTCGGGGCTCACGATGGCCGAATACTTCCGCGACCAGGGTCAGGACGTGCTGCTGTTCATCGACAACATCTTCCGCTTCGTCCAGGCCGGCTCCGAGGTCTCGGCGCTGCTCGGGCGGATGCCATCGCAGGTCGGCTACCAGCCGACGCTCGAGACCGAGATGGGCCAGCTGCAGGAGCGCATCACCTCCACCCGCGAGGGCTCGGTCACCTCGATCCAGGCGATCTACGTGCCCGCCGACGACTACACCGACCCGGCCCCGGCGTCGGTGTTCGCGCACCTCAACGCGACCACGGCGCTCTCGCGCGCGATCTCCGAAAAAGGCATCTACCCGGCGGTCGACCCGCTCGACTCCACCTCGACGATCCTCAAGGCGGACATCCTCGGCGAGGATCACTTCCGCGTCGCCAACCGCGTCAAGGAGATCCTGCAGCGCTACAAGGAGCTGCAGGACATCATCGCGATCCTCGGCATCGACGAGCTCTCCGACGAGGACAAGCTCACGGTGCAGCGCGCGCGCAAGATCGAGCGCTTCCTCTCGCAGCCGTTCTTCGTCGCCGAAGAGTTCACGGGCACCCCCGGCGCGTACGTGAAAATCGAGGAGACGATCAGGGGCTTCGAGGAGATCATCGAAGGCAAGCACGACGAGGTCCCCGAGAGCGCCTTCTTCCTCAAGGGCACGATCGACGAGGTCGTCCAGGCGGCCAAGAAGTAGTGGCGCGCACGAGGTTCCAGGCGGAGGTGCTCACGCCCGAGGGCGAGGTGTTCGCCGAGCAGGTCGAGATGCTCTCCACGCGCACCGCGATCGGCTCGATCGGCATCCTCGCCGGCCACGAGCCGGTGCTGGCGATGCTCGAGCCGACCGAGCTGCGCCTATACCGCTCCGAGACCGAGATCGTGCGCTTCGCCCAGGCCGAGGGCTACCTGCAGTTCGCCGACAACCACGCGCTCGTGCTCGTCGAGGAGGCGATCGCCCCCGAGACGCTCGACCGTGCCACCTTCGAGCAGCGGCTACAGGAAGCGCGCAGCGCGGCCGACAGCAGCAAGGAGGGCACCGAGGAGCACGCCCGCGCGCTGCGCGATGTGACCCGCTACGAGGCCTTCCTGTCGGTCTCCTAGGCCACCGCGACCGATGAGCGCCGCCGCCGAGGACCACTTCAAGCAGCCGGGCTGGTTCACCAAGAACGTCTTCAACCGCATCGTCGCGGCCTTTACGGCGATGGGGCTGAGCGTGTGGGGCTCGCGCGTGCTCGAAGTCCGCGGCCGCAGCTCGGGGCAGTGGCGCCAGACGCCCGTGAACCTGCTCAGCTACGACGGCGAGCGCTACCTCGTGGCGCCGCGCGGGCACACCCAGTGGGTGCGCAACCTGCGCGCCAGCGGCGAGGGCAGGCTGCGCCTCGGCCGCCGAACCGAGGACTTCGCCGCCAGCGAGATCGTCGACGGCGCCGAGAAGGCGCCGATCCTGCGCGCCTACCTGAAGCGCTGGAAGGCCGAGGTCGGCGTGTTCTTCGAAGGCGTGGGGCCCGAATCCTCCGAGCAGCAGCTGATCGACATCGCCGAGCGCCACCCCGTGTTCCGGCTGCAACCAAGCTCCAGGTGAGCGCCCGGCCAGCGCCAGGCGCGCTCGCGTCAGCCAGCAGGGGCCGCGTTCGCCGCCAGCCATTAGCCTTCGCCGCCTCATGAGCGATCCACACCAGCCAATTGGAGTAATCGGCACCGGCTACGTCGGGCTCGTCACCGCGGCCGGCTTCGCCGAGCTCGGCAACGAGGTGTGGTGCGTGGACATCGACGCCGAGAAGATCGAGCAGCTGCGCCGCGGCGAGGTGCCGATCTATGAGCCGGGCCTGGAGGAGCTGCTCGCGCGCAACTCCGCGCGCCTGCACTTCTCCACCGACCTCGCCGATGCGCTCGCACACGCACGCCTGCTGTTCGTGGCCGTGGGCACGCCCCCGACCTACTCCGGTGACGCCGACCTATCCGCGGTGCACGCGGTCGTGGAGGCGATCCCCGGCTCCAAGGAGCACGCGCTCGTTATGAAGTCGACCGTGCCCTGCGGCACGGGCGCCTCGCTGCAGCGCGTCTTCGCCGAGCAGGGCAAGGACGGCCTCGGCTACGTCTCGTGCCCCGAGTTCCTCAAGGAGGGCTCCGCGGTCAAGGACTTCCTGAACCCCGACCGCGTCGTCGTGGGAGACTGTGGTGACTGGGCGGGAGACGCGGTCGTCCAGCTCTACGCGCCGCTGCAGGCGCCGCTCGTGCGCACCGACATCGCAAGCGCGGAGATGGTCAAGCTCGCCTCCAACGCCTTCCTGGCCACGAAGATCTCGTTCATCAACGAGATCGCCAACGTCTGCGAGGAGACCGGCGCCGACGTCGTCGAGGTCGCGCGTGGGATGGGCCTCGACGACCGCATCGGGGGGAAGTTCCTGCAGGCGGGGATCGGCTTCGGCGGAAGCTGCTTCCCGAAGGACGTCGACGCGCTCAAGCAGCTCGCCGGCAACTCCGGCTATCACTTCCAGCTGCTCAACGCCGTGATCGAGGTCAACGACCTGCAGAAGCGGCGCGTGATCGGCAAGCTGCACAAGCATCTCGGCGGCCTCGTGGGCAAGCGCGTCGCGCTGCTCGGCCTGGCCTTCAAGCCGAACACGGACGACATGCGCGAGGCCTCCTCGCTCGTGCTCTCGGCCAGGCTGCACGCCGACGGGGCGCTCGTGAGCGCGTATGACCCGGTCGCTGAGGAGCAGGCGCGCAAGCTCGTGAGCGGCATCACGTTCGCCGACTCCGCGCTCGACGCCGTGCGCGACGCCGACGCGGCCGTGCTCGTGACCGAGTGGCGCGAGCTGATCGAGCTCGACTACGCCGCCGTCGCCGAGGCGATGCGAGGCAACCTGCTGATCGACGGTCGCAACGCCCTCGACCCCGGCGCGGCGCGCGCGGCCGGGCTCGTCTACGAGGGCATCGGGAGGCGGTGAGCCCATTCAGGCGGTGATCCTGGTCGGGGGGCAGGGCACGCGCCTGCGTCCGCTGACCTCGACCGTGCCCAAGCCGATCGTCACGCTCGTCGATCGCCCGTTCATCTCGTTCATGCTCGAGTGGCTTCGCGAGCACGGCGTCGACGACGTGATCGTCTCCTGCGGCTTCCTCGCCGACCGCGTGCGGGGCGTGCTCGGCGACGGCTCGGAGCTCGGGATCCGCCTGCGCTTCGTCGAGGAGCCCGAGCCGCGCGGCACGGCCGGCGCGCTCAAGCTCGCCGAGCCGATCCTCGAGGAGCGCTTCCTGATGCTCAACGGCGACGTGCTCACGGACATCGACCTGACGAGCCAGATCGCCCAGCACGACGCGACCGGAGCGCTTGCCACGCTCTCGCTCGTCCCCGTCCCCGATCCCAGCGCCTACGGCCTCGTCGTGCTGAACGATGACCGCTCGGTGCGCGAGTTCATCGAGAAGCCCAGCCCGGAGGAGAAACTTGAGACGAACCTGATCAGCGCCGGCGCCTACGTGCTCGATCGCCGCGTTCTCGAGCTCGTGCCGCCTAAGGGCAACGTCTCGATCGAGCGCGAGGTCTGGCCGCGGCTCGTCGGCAACGGGCTCTATGGGTTCCCCAGCAAGGGCTACTGGCTGGACATCGGCACACCGGCCCGCTACCTGCAGGGGACCTTCGACATCATCGCGGGCAACGTCGCCACCCCCGTGCGCGCTCGCCTCGGCGCGGATTGGCTCTCGGTGGACCCGGTGGCCGACGTGCAGGGGCGGGTGATCCCGCCTGCGCTCCTGGAAGCCGGAGTGCGGGTTGCACAGGGCGCGCACGTAGGCAGCCTCGTCGTGCTCGGCCCGGACGTCACCGTCGGCGGCGGCACGTCGATCGAGCGCGCGGTCGTGCTCGCCGGCTCGCGGATAGGGTCCGACTGCGAGCTGCGCGACTGCATCGTCGCGCCCGGCTGCAGCGTCGGCGACGGCACGCGAATCACGGGCGGCGCCGTGATCGGCGAGGGCGCGCGCATCGGGGGGAACAACGTGATCACCCGCGGGGCGCGTATCTTCCCAGGTGTCGAGCTCCCCGATGGAGCGATCGAGTTCTAGGCCCGAGTCGCCGCCGCGCCGCGCAAGGCGCTCTCCGCAGACCGAAGACCATCAACCGCCAACCCCACCAGCACAGGAGACGAGCAGCAGATGAGTGAAGGCCCCCTCACGGCCGCACCCGCCATCGAGGAGCTCTCGCGCGCGGCGATCGCCCAGATCGACGCGTCCGACCAGATCGACGACGTGCTCGCGCTCCCCGAGCACCTGCGCGACGCGCTCTGGCGCGTCGAGTCGGCGATCATGCAGGATTGGGACACGCCCGCGGGTCTCGTCGTCGCCGGCATGGGCGGGTCGGCGATCGGAGGGGCGCTCGCGCGCGCTGCGCTCGGCGACCACGCCTCAAGGCCGATCTTCGTCACCCGCGCCTACGGCCTGCCGACCTGGACGACGCCGGAGACGATGGTGCTGTGCGCGAGCTACTCGGGCGACACCGAGGAGACGCTCGCCTGCTACGAGTCCGCGGGCGCGCTCGGCGCGAAGCGAACCGTCGTGACCACGGGCGGCCGACTGGCCGAGATGGCGCGCTCGGACGGCGTGCCCGTGATCCCGCTCCCGGGCGGCTTTCAGCCGCGCGCAGCGGTCGCCTACATGATCGTCACCGCCCTCGAGGTGGCCGCGCTGTGCGGCGTTGGCCCGCGCCTGACCTCAGAGATCGACGTCGCCGCCTCCCACACCGAGCAGCTCGTGGCCGAGTGGGGTCCCGACGCCGCCGAGGACTCGCTCGCCAAGGAGGTTGCGCGCGGGCTCTACGGCACGACGCCGGTCGTCGCCGGCGCGGGCCTCACAGCGCCGGTCGCCAACCGCTGGAAGACCCAGATCAACGAGAACTCCAAGCAGCCGTGCTTTTGGAACGAACTGCCCGAGCTCGACCACAACGAGATCGTCGGCTGGGAAGGCGCCAAGGACGCTGGTCGCTTCTCGGCGGTGTTCCTCGACGACTCCGATGCGCACCCCCGCGTGAAGGAGCGCATGGACCTGACCGAGCGCCTCATCGCGGGCAACGCCGTGGCGAGCTTCCGCCTCGAGACGCGCGGTCAGACCGCGATCGAGCGGGTGATCTCGCTCGTGCTGCTCGGCGATCTGGTGTCGATATACCTGGCCGTACTGCGCGGCACCGATCCCGGGCCCGTACGGGTGATCGACGAGCTCAAGGCCGCGCTCGCCGACCGCTGAGCCGCTGCGGCGCCGGCCGCGGCCGCTCCGTAGACCGGCGCGCGAAGCGCTCCCATCCCGGTGATCCGCATGCCTTTTGATAGCGTCCCCAGCGGCCGAGGAGCGCTGCGACGGGCTGCAATCCGCCACGCTCGGCCGTCCCTGAAGCAAAGGGCGCTCACCTGACCACGGAGGCCAGAATGAACCCCACTGCGACGCTCACCACCGACTTCAAGGTCGCCGACCTCTCGCTCGCCGAGTTCGGCCGCAAGGAGATCACCCTCGCCGAGCACGAGATGCCTGGGCTGATGGCGATTCGCCGCGAGTTCGTCGACTCCCAGCCCCTGAAGGGCGCTCGTATCACCGGCTCGCTGCACATGACGATCCAGACGGCCGTCCTGATCGAGACGCTCACGGCGCTCGGCGCCGAGGTGCGCTGGTGCAGCTGCAACATCTTCTCGACCCAGGACCACGCGGCCGCCGCGGTCGCGGTCGGGCCAGACGGCACGCCCGAAAACCCCCGCGGCGTGCCCGTCTACGCGTGGAAGGGCGAGACGCTCGAGGAGTACTGGTGGTGCACGGAGCAGGTGCTGCGCTGGCCCGATGAGGACGGGGGTCCCAGCATGATCCTCGACGACGGCGGCGACGCTACGCTGCTCGTGCACAAGGGCACCGAGTACGAGCGTGCCGGCGCCGTCCCCAGGGCGGGCGGTCCCGGGATTCCCGAGTCGGAGGAGTTCGGCGTGATCCTCTCGGTGCTCTCCCGCTCGCTCGAGGAGGACCCGCAGCGGTGGACTCGGATCGGCGCGGGGATCAAAGGCGTGACCGAGGAGACGACCACGGGCGTGCACCGGCTCTACCAGATGGTCGAGACCGGCGAGCTGCTGTTCCCCGCGATCAACGTCAACGACTCCGTCACGAAGTCCAAGTTCGACAACCTCTACGGCTGCCGCCACTCCCTGATCGACGGCATCAACCGCGCGACCGACGTGATGATCGGCGGCAAGGTGGCGGTCGTGTGCGGCTTCGGCGACGTCGGCAAGGGCTGCGCGGAGTCGCTGCGCGGCCAGGGCGCCCGTGTCGTGATCACCGAGATCGACCCGATCTGCGCGCTGCAGGCGGCGATGCAGGGCTACGAGGTGCGCACGCTCGATGAAGTCGTCGAGAGCGCCGACATCTTCGTCACCTCGACGGGCAACAAGGACATCATCACCGCCGCGGACATGCAGCGGATGAAGCACCAGGCGATCGTCGGCAACATCGGTCACTTTGACAACGAGATCGACGTCGCCGGCCTGACCGCCGTGCCCGGCATCGAGCGCGTGAACATCAAGCCCCAGGTGGACAAGTGGGTGTTCCCCGACGGCCACGCGATCATCCTGCTTTCGGAGGGGCGACTGCTGAATCTCGGCAACGCCACCGGCCATCCGAGCTTCGTGATGAGCAACTCGTTCTCCAACCAGACGATCGCGCAGATCGAGCTGTTCACGAAGAACGCCGACTACGAGAAGCGCGTCTACGTGCTCCCCAAGCACCTCGACGAGAAGGTCGCGCGGCTGCATCTCGACGCGCTCGGGGTGAGGCTCACGAGCCTGACCGAGGAGCAGGCCGCCTACATCGGCGTGCCGGTCGACGGGCCCTACAAGCCCGACCACTACCGCTACTGACCCCAGGCGCCCGTTGGCCTACGCGATCCGGCGCCCTCGGTCGTTTGTGTGCTGGCCGATCGGCGATCCCGTCGATCGACGATCGGTACACGTCGCTACGTGCGTCCTTGGCTCGCTTGACCAGCGAACACCTGGAGGCAGGCGCCGGTTGGCCCACGCTGGACGATCTCCGATCGGTCGGCGTCCCGGGACGGGCACTCGATGAGGGCGATGGTGCTCGCGGCCGGGCTGGGCACGCGCCTGCGGCCGCTGACGTATGAGATCACCAAGCCGATGGTGCCGGTGCTCGACCGGCCCGTCATGGAGCACATAGTCGACCTGCTCGCCCTCCACGGGCTGAGCGAGGTGATCGCCAACCTGCACTACTTCCCCGAGTCGATCCGCGAGCATTTCGGGTCGCGCCTGCAGTACCGCTTCGAGGATGAGCTGCTGGGAACCGCCGGGGGGGTGCGCGCCTGCGCGAGCTTCTTCGGCGGAGAGGCCTTCCTGGTCATCTCCGGCGACGCGCTCACCGACATCGACCTAACGGCTCTGATCGCCCGTCATCGCGAGAGCGCAGGCGTCGCCACGCTCGCGGTCAAGAAGGTCTCCGAAACGCGCGAGTACGGCGTCGTGCTGCACGACAGCAGTGGCAGGATCACGGGCTTCCAGGAGAAGCCCACTCCCGAGGAGGCGCTGTCGGATCTCGGCAACTGCGGCATCTACGTCTTTGATCCGGCGATCTTCGACTACTTCCCCGCGCGGCCGTTCGTCGACTGGGCCAAGGACGTCTTCCCCGTGCTGCTCGAGAACGACGTGCCGTGCTACGTCCACGAGATCAGCGAGTACTGGAACGACGTGGGCTCGCTCGCGGAGCTCAAGCAGGGCACCTTCGACGCCCTCGCCGGCGAGCTGCGCCTCGACGTCGAGGGCGAGGAGATCGCGCCGGGCGTGACGGTCGCCGGGCCCTCGCCGCTGGCCGCGGACACCGAGATCGAGGGCGCGGCATGGATCGGGCGCGACGTCACGGTCGGCGCGCGCGTGCGCCTCATGGGTCCGCTCGTGTTGGGCGATGGCGCGACCGTGGGCGAGGGCGCGCAGCTGCGCGAGAGCATCGTCTTCCCCGGAACGGAGATCGACCCCGAGGCGATCCTGATCGGCGCGATCGCCGGCCACAGCGGCATCCTCCAGAGCCTGCGCCGCCGCACCTAGGCGCTCACGCGCTCAGTTCGAAGCGCTCGCGGCGCTGCTGGGCGCGCTCGGACTCGGCCAGCGCCCGCACGAACAGCACGACGAGGGCGATCCCCATCACGAGCGACTGCTCGACGGCCATCGTCAGGCCCGCGATCGATTGGTCTTCGAGCGCCGAAATGCCCCACACCCGCGCATGGTGGGCGTAGTAGGGGTAGAGCGCCGCGGGGGCGAACGCGAGGCCCATGCCGAGCGCCCCGACGAACAGCTTGCTCGTGCCCATGTAGGCGACCGGTCCGAGGCCGTCGAGGCGCAGGCGCGCGCGGATCGGCGAGAGCAGGTGCCACCAGTACAGCGAGCCCGCGACGAAGAAGCTGATGTGCTCGAGCACGTGCACGGTCGGGTGGCGCACGGCGAAGTCATAGGCGGCAGGCACGTGCCAGGCCCAGATCACGCCCACGTAGAGGAGCACCGCGAAGGCCGGATGCGCAAGCGGACCCGCGTGGCGCTCGAGATCGCGCACCGCGCGTGTGAGCGGGCGCAGCAGCACCTTGGTCAGGCCCACGATCGCGAGGATCGGGGCGACGTCGAGCAGCAGGATGTGCTGGATCATGTGCGTGAAAAAGAGCTGATCGGCGAGCGCGTCCAGCGGCGAGACGAGCGCCAGCAGGGTCGCGAGAACCGCGCCGATGAAACAGGCCAGACGCCACACCGGCGCATCGCTGGCGGCACGGGGCGATCCCGAGCGGCGCACGCGCCACCAGCGACGGACGTATGCGCCGGTCACGAGCGCGGCGCCGATCAGCACGCCGGGGCTGAGCGACCAGTACAGGTCGGGGCTCATCTCGCACGCATTCTGCCACCAGCGCGGCGCCGTGCGGAGGGCGCGGATATCGGTCCAAGGCCGTTTACATCCGCCTCACACGGGCGTAGCATCGTTGCAGCACCAAGGTCGACCGAAGGAGCCTAGATGCAGATTCACATCAAGGGCCGTAACGTCCCGGTCACCGACGAGCTCCGCGTTCACGCCGAGC
Source organism: Solirubrobacteraceae bacterium (assembly GCA_035314465.1). Taxonomy (GTDB): domain Bacteria; phylum Actinomycetota; class Thermoleophilia; order Solirubrobacterales; family Solirubrobacteraceae; genus Palsa-744. The sequence goes on from DATFZM010000003.1 coordinate 185,286, forward strand.
GCCGTCTGAACAAGGTCGCGCGCCAGGTCTCAGACCTCGCCCGGCTGGAGATCGAGCTCTTCAAGGAGCCGAACCCGCGCGTCGCGGACCGCCACGTCGTCGAGGGCACGCTCTACCTCAAGGGCGTCACGCTGCGCGCGCGGGAGAGGTCTCCGGAGATGATCCACGCGCTGAACCTGATCGTCGACGAGCTCGCCCGCCAGGTCAAGCGCCACCGCGACAAACTCCGCCGCCGCCGCGAGGCGCACGCAGCTGCTGCCCGCAGCGCTCCGATCGCGCCGGGCGGCCCGGGGATCGCGCCGGGCGACGCCGGCATGGCGCCGAGCAGCGCGCCGCTTCCGTCGATCTAGCGGCGCCTGGTGGGGCGCGCCCAAGGCGGCGCCCGCCGCCCGTCGGGGTCGGGGGCGGCAGGGTCGGCCGACCGCCGGCTTCGGCCGAGCTTCGTCGCCGTAGGCATCTTCTCGCGCGCGCGCCGGGAGCTATCCTTGGCGCATGCCCTCCCTACTCGATCGCGCGCTCAACGTCGGCGAGGCGAAGAAGTTCAAGCAGTACCAGCGGCGCGTCGCGTTGATCGGCGCGTTCGAGGCCGAGCTCGAGCACGACACCGACAACGAGCTTCGCGAGCGCATGGAGGTGCTGCGCGAGCGGGCTGCCGACGGGGAGTCGCTCGACGACCTGCTCCCAGAGTGCTTCGCGGTCGTGCGCGAGACCGGCAAGCGCACGATGGGCATGCGTCATTTCGACGTACAGCTGATCGGCGGGATGGCGCTGCACGAGGGCCAGATCGCCGAGATGAAGACTGGCGAGGGAAAGACGCTCACGGCCACGCTCGCGGTCGTGCTGAACTCGCTCGCGGTGAGCGCTGGGGCCGCCGAGGACGGAGACGGGGACGCGGACGGGGAGGAGGACAGGGACGCTCCCGCGCCGGAACGCAGAGGCGTGCACCTGGTCACGGTCAACGACTACCTCGCGCGTCGTGACGCCGAATGGATGAGCCCCATCTACGACGCGCTCGGCGTGACGGTCGGTGTGCTGCACAACATGCAGCCCTACGAGGAGAAGCAGCGCGCCTACGCCTGCGACGTCGTGTATGGCACGAACTCGGAGTTCGGCTTCGACTACCTGCGCGACAACATGGCCAAGGACCTCACCGAAAAGGTTCAGCGCGGTCACGCCTTCGCGATCGTCGACGAGGTCGACAACATCCTGATCGACGAGGCCCGCACGCCGCTGATCATCTCCGGGGCGCCCGAAAAAGCGGCCGACCTGTACGTCCAGTTCGCGCGCCTGGCGCCGCAGCTCAAGCAGGGCAAGACCCCCGAAGGGATGGATCCGCGCTCGAAGAAGGAATTCCTGGCCGACTTCGACTACGAGGTCGACGAGAAGCACAAGACGGTCTCGATCACCGAGCAGGGCGTCGCCAAGGCGGAGCGCTTCCTCGGCATCGACCACCTCTACCGCGCCGAGAACGGGCACCTCGTCAACCACCTGATCCAGTCGCTGCGCGCCGAGTCGCTGTACAAGCTCAACGTCGACTACGCCGTAATCGACGGGGAGGTCAAGATCATCGACGAGTTCACGGGCCGCATCCTCGAGGGCCGGCGCTGGTCGGAGGGGCTCCACCAGGCGGTCGAGGCCAAGGAGCACGTGCCGATCCAGGAGGAGAACCAGACGCTCGCGACGATCACCTACCAGAACTACTTCCGCCTCTACGACAAGCTCGCGGGCATGACCGGAACGGCCCTCACGGAGGCGACGGAGTTCATGAAGATCTACGAGCTCCCGGTCGTGCAGATCCCGACCAACATGGAGATGGTCCGCGAGGATCGCAACGATCAGGTCTACAAGACCAAGGAGGGGAAGTGGGCCGCGGTCACCAAAGAGATCGCCGCTCGCCACGAGAACGCGCAGCCGGTGCTCGTGGGGACGATCTCGGTAGAGGTCTCGGAGCTTCTCTCCGAGCGCCTGACCAAGCGCGGGATCAAGCACACGGTGCTCAACGCCAAACCCGAGCACGCCGCGCGCGAGGCCGACATCGTCGCCGAGGCCGGTCAGCCGGGCGCGGTCACGATCGCCACCAACATGGCCGGCCGCGGCGTCGACATCAAGCTCGGCGGCAACCCCGAGCACCTCGCCCACCAGCAGCTGGCGCGCGAGGGCGTCTCCGCCGATGACGAGGACGCCTACAGCCGACGCATGACCGAGGTGCTGCCGGCGGTGGAACGAGAGGTGCAGGAGAACCGCGAGCGGGTGATGGCCGCGGGCGGGCTCTTCATCTGCGGCACCGAGCGCCATGAGTCCCGTCGCATCGACAACCAGCTGCGCGGGCGCTCCGGGCGCCAGGGAGACCCGGGCGAGTCGCGTTTCTTCCTCTCTGCCGAGGACGATCTCGTGCGGCTGTTCGCCGGTGACCGCATCTACCGGATCCTCGACCGTCTCGGCGGCGTCGACGAGGAGGGCAACGAGGAACCGATCGAGGCCGGGATGCTCTCCAAACAGATCGAGAAAGCCCAGAAGAAGGTC
>DATFZM010000004.1:0-32523 GCA_035314465.1 Solirubrobacteraceae bacterium
GCGACAGCCGCGAGCGCACCGCAGCGCTACCAGGATGGCTCGACCGCTACAACTGGCGGCGACCACACGGCGCCCTCAGCCACAAACCACCCGGAGCTCGACTACACGAGCTGAACAAACTCCTCGGGTCCTACACCTAGCCCCCGCGAAGGCTCGGCTCACTCCAGCGAGAAGCGCTCCTGGCCCGGTATCTGAGCGTCGGGGCCATCGCCCGCGTGCTCGGCGGGCTCCCACTCCAGCGCATCCTCCTCCAGGGCCTGTCCTTCGCTCGGCCGGGCCGCAACCGGCCGCGTGCTCCCGGCGGCGGGCTCGGTCGCGTCGTGACCGTCTGCCTCGACGGCGCCGCCGAGCACGGCCTCCATGTCGAACTCCGCGGTCTCCTGCCCAGCATGCGCGATCGCCTCATCCGGCTCGCTCGGGAGCAGGTGTGCCTCGTGCGCGAACGGCTCGGGCTCGATCTCGAACGCCTCGGGCTCCGCCGCGAACGCCTGCGCGTCCGACGCGAACGCCTGCGGGTCCGACGCGAAGTGCTCGCCCTCGTAGCGCACGGGCTCTAGGTCGTGATCGTCCAGCTCGCTCCCCGCGGGCATGGCCGGGTCGAGCTCGGGGTCATCGAGGTGCTGCTCGGGGTCCGTTCCCGGCGGTCGCTCCGCGGGCAACACCGGCTCCAGCGCTGCGCGTTCCTGGTGGGCGACCTCCCCTGGATCGGCGCCGCGCCGGCGCTTGAGCTCAAGGTGTTCGCGAATCGCGTCGTCTAGCAGTCCCATCGACCAAAGCAAACCATACCGGCCTCGCTGCGGGGCGCCGGGGCGACTAGACTTCTTTCCCGCAGCGCGCGAGCTGCGCCGACGGGGCTATAGCTCAGCTGGGAGAGCGCCTGGATCGCACCCAGGAGGTCGGGGGTTCGAGTCCCCCTAGCTCCATTTCTGCGGCTGGCTGGAGCTTTGCGGCGACGGTCGAGCTGCGGCAGACGTCCCCCGCGCCGTCGAGGCGGCGGTTATCCGGTCGGCTTCGGCAGCTGACGCACGGTGGCGCGGAAGGCTGTTGCAACGCCTGCAACGAGACCTCTGATCGTGGCGCCTCCGTGGCCGTCTCCTTGCGCGTATAGCGCCTCGCCGGTGGCCAGGTGGCTTACGACGGCGAGGTCGTTCACCGTATGACTCTTGTCTGGACCTTGCCACAAATAAGACATTTGCGCTCGAGTATGTAGCCTTTGGCGCTGCCTTTACCCCAAGCTCGCTCCCACTCACTCCACTTGTGTTTGTGAAAGAACCTCATTCAGCATCGCAAGGCGGCCCCAAGAAGCAGTCTTGCTCAGGTTTCTGGCCAAGGGGGAAAATACTATGACCGCGCCGCGATATAGGGCCGATGTCGCCTAATTGCGGGATCCACATCGCTGAGAGGCGGGAGCAGGTGTCGCGGCGTCGGGGATCGAACGGGCCCGTTCCCCGAGATTCCTGCACAGGGAATGCTTTCGGCGGGCGAGCAATCGGCGTCTCGCCTGCGGTCTTGCTCGCAACGACCAGCCCGATTGCCAGTCACTCCTTGGTGGCGCTGGACGCCGTCGTCGAGCTTCTGCACGGATCCTCTCGTCCCCACCTGAGCAGACTGAGTTGGGAGCATGCCCGAAAGGGTCTTGAACCAGCCGGACAGACCCGACTATTTCAGGGGCCTTCTAGGCGCCCAGCCCGATGACTCCGACCGGTGTCATCGCGTCCGTCCTTCGATCTGGTCGAGGTCTTCCTCGCTGAGCTCGAGGCTCGCGGCGCCAAGCAGCGGTTCGACCTGATCGGGACGCCGGAAGCCGACGATCGCGCCATCGACAGCCGGGTTGCGAAGCGTCCAGGCGATGGCAACCGCCCCTGGGCTGGTGTCATGTCGGCCGGCCACTACGGTCAAGCGCTCGACGAGGTCCAGGTTTCGCGAGAGCTGCGGCTCGCGGAAGCGCTGATCGTGCTTGCGCCAGTCGTCGTCGGCCAGTTGCGCGATCCGCTCGCGGGTCATCTTCCCGGTCAGCATCCCCGAGCCCATCGGCGAGTAGACGATCACGCCGATCCCTTCGCGCTCGGCGAAGGGCAGAAGCTCGCGTTCGGCGTCGCGCTCGATCAGCGAGTACTGCGGCTGCAGCGTCTCGACCGGAGCGATCTGCTGGATGCGCTCGAGCTGCTCCACGTCGAAGTTGGAGACGCCGATGTGGCGAACGAGGCCTTGCTGCTTGAGCTCGGCGAGCGCCGTCCAGCCCTCCTCGATGTCCTCTGCCTGGACCGGCCAATGAATCTGGTAGAGGTCGATCGCGTCGATCCGCAGCCGTTGCAGGCTGGCTTCGGCCTCGCTCAGCCTCGAGTCCCGCTTGAGGCTGTGGACGACGCGCCGGCCGGGGCCTTCGAGCAGCGAGCACTTGGTGAACACGTAGGGGCGCTCGGGGAGGCCCTCGAGCGCCTGGCCGACGACCTCCTCGGAGCGACCGAAGCCGTAGGCGGCGGCTGTGTCGATCCAATTGACCCCTTGCTCGAGCGCATGGCGGATCGCGGCGAGCGACTGCTCGTCCTGCTGCGGACCCCAGCCGAACTCCCAGCCTCCGCCGCCGATCGCCCACGCGCCGAACCCGACGCGTGTGATCTCCAGACCGGTCTGGCCAAGCTGTCTTGTGTTGAGTGCGGTCTTGTGCATGTGGTTTCCTCCTAGCTCTGCGCGGCCGTCTGGCGCTCCCGCGCAGCGGCCACGTCCCGTGATGGAACGACGAGCATCGTGTCGTCGGCTTGGTCGATGACAGCCTCCGGTACGACGGTGAGTTGCAATCACCCGCCCTGGGCGATATCCACCTCGGTGGCGGCCGACAGCCGGTCGACCTCGGCGGGCGTTAGCTCCAGCTCGGCGGCCGGCAGGATCTGCTCGAGCTGCTCGGTCGTGCGGGCGCTGGCGATCGGGGCGACGACCCGCGGCTGGGCGCGCAGCCATGCCAGCGCGATCGCGGCCACCGTCGTCTCGCGGACGGCGGCGACCCCGGCGAGCGCGTCGAGCACGGCCGCGCCGCCACGGTCGAGATAGCCACGGGCGGCCGCGGCGCGCGGGGAGTCGACGTCCTGCGCCCCCGGCCGGTACTTACCGGTCAGGAAGCCGCTGGCCAGCCCGTAATAGGGCAGCACGGCGAGGTCCCACGCCTCCGCGACGGGCAGCAGCGTACGCTCGAAGTCTCGCTCGACGAGGTTGTAGAGCGGCTGCAGGACCGTGAACTCGGCGAGCCCGAGCTCGCGCTGGAGCTCGAGCGCGGCGGTGAGCCGCTCCGGCGTGTAGTTGGAGGCCCCGATGTGGCGCACCGTGCCGGCGCGCACGAGCGCGTCGAACGCGCGCAGCGACTCCTCGAGCGGCGTCTCGGCGTCGTCGAAGTGCGCGTAGTAGAGGTCGATGCGGTCCGTCTGCAGGCGTCCGAGCGAGGCGTGCGCCTCGCCCTCGATCGTCTCCCGGCGCAGGTTGCGCAGCGGGCCGTGGCCGCCGCCGACCTTCGTCGCCACGACGAGCTCCTCGCGGTTGCCACGCTCGGCGAGCCAGCGCCCGATGATGGCCTCCGATCGGCCATGCTCGATCAGGTAGGAGTTCGCGGTGTCGATGAAGTTGCCGCCCGCCGCCGTATATGCGTCGAGCACGGCATGCGACTGCGGCTCGTCGGCGGTCCAGCCGAACACGTTGCCGCCGAGGCAGATCGGAAAGACCTCGAGGTTGGTGCGTCCGAGACGTGTCATGACTTGATCTCCATCCTTCTCATCGTGTCTCTTTTCAGCTGACGCGCTTCGCGTCGGCGCTGATCGCGTTCATCCCACCTGTAGGTTCGCATTCGCGGCGGCAAGTCTCGTCGCGGACGGGTCGGTCGTGATCGTCCCGTGTGGTGAGCGCGCCCGTCTATCAGCCCGGCGGCAGCCGTCTGACCTCGAGCAGCTCGAGCCCGAGCGCCTCGATCTGCGCGAGCACGCCGTGGAGCGCTGCCTGGTCGGGCAGCACGCCGTGCAGCACGGTGTCCCCGCTGTCGGTGGCCGGCCGGGTAAGTCCGCATCACCCTCGTCGGGTGATCAACAGCGACCGCTCAGCGCGGCGCCTGCGCTGCGACGGAGCATGATCGACTCATCAACGAAGATGATTTGACCAGACTCGATACCGTCCCGTCCCAACCATGACGACCCGACCTTCCACCGACCGCCGCGCCCGCAGGCGCGAACAGACGCGCGAAAAGCTGCTCGAAGCGGCACGGGCGCTGTTCGCCCGTCAGGGCGTCGACAACACGCGCATCAACGAGATCACCGACGAGGCGGACGTGGGCTTCGGCTCCTTCTACAACCACTTCGAGAGCAAGGAGGCGATCGTCGAAACGGTCCTGGCCAAGACCGTCGGCGCCCAGGGCGCGGCGGTCGAGGCCATCACCGCGCAACTCGACGATCCTGCCGAGGTGATCTCCGCCGCACACCGCTATTTCGTCCGCCTCGCCCGCAGCGACCCCGAGTGGGCGTGGCTCCTGGTCCGCCTGGATGTCTCCCACAACGTGGTGCTCCAAGCCCTCCGCCCATTTGCCGAGCGGGACCTGAGGCGCGGAATCCGCGCCGGCCGCCTCGAGGTGACGAACGAGCGCACCGCCCTCCAGGCATCAGGCGGCGCTCTCCTAATGGTCATGCGGGACGTACTCGACGGTAAAGCGCCCAGGAACGCCGACAGCTACCACGCGGAGGGCATCCTGCGGCTGTTCGGCCTCACCGCGGCCGACGCCGCCGAGGTCGCCCGCCGCCCGCTCCCGGCGAATGGGTTGCCCTCAGAAACTTGACCGTATCATCAGTCTTGAGATATTCTTCAGCCGATGGGGAGAGGCAGCGCCCGAGAGCTGGGGCTATGACTGAGCTGGACGCCGACGTCGTGATCGTGGGGTACGGGCCGGTCGGCCAGACGACTGCGGCATTGCTGGCGGCCTCCGGCCACCGCGTAATCGTCTACGAGCGGTATGACGACCTCTATGGCCTGCCGCGGGCGGTCTTCTTTGACGACGGATCGATCCGCGTATGGCAGGCCCTGGGCATCGTCGACGAGCTCGCCGAGGACCTGCTGCCGACGAACCGCTACGACTGGTTCGGCGCCGACGGGGAGCCGATCCTGCGCCTCGATCTCCCCACGCCGGGGATCTCGGGCTGGGAGCCCGGCTATCTCGGCTTCCAGCCCTACGTCGAGCGGGCGCTGGACCGCGCCGTGCAGGCGCTGCCGACGGCGACGGTCCGGCGCGGCTGGAGCGCCGAGGCGCTGACGCAGGCCGAGGGCCACGTCACAGTGACGTTACGGCGCATGCGCGAGCCGAGCCCGGGTCGGCTGGAGCCGACCGCGGAGACCACGACGGTGTGCGCCCGCTACGTGATCGGCGCCGACGGCGCCAACTCCTTCGTGCGCGAGGCCGCGGGCATCGACTTCGAGGATCAGGGCTTTGCGGAGCGCTGGCTGGTGGTCGACCTGCGTCCTCACGACATCGACGCCCTGGCGGACATCGAGGCACCGAGCCAGTGGTGCGATCCGGCCCGGCCCCACATGCAGACGCGCAACGGCCGCTCGCACCGCCGCTTCGAGTTCATGCTGCTGCCCGGCGAGCGCGCGGAGGACTTCGCCCAGGAGGCGACGGTATGGCAGCTGCTGGCTCCGTGGATGACGCCCGAGGACGGCGTGATCGTGCGCCACGCCGTCTACGAGTTCCGTGCGCGTCTGGCGCAGACGATGAACGCCGGGCGCGCGCTGCTCGTCGGCGACGCGGCGCACACGATGCCGCCGTTCATGGGACAGGGCCTTAACTCGGGCGTGCGCGACGCTTCGGCGCTGGCCTGGCGGCTGGACCTGACCCTGCGCGGCCTGGCAGACGAGCGGCTGCTGAACTCCTACACGACCGAGCGCCGGCCGCAGAACGAGTGGATCGTCAACGTCTCCTCGGAGATGGGACGCGTCTCGTGCGTGCTCGACGCGCAGGTGGCCGCCGAGCGGGACGCGGCCATGCGCGCGCTCGAGAACGCGGGACCCTCGGTGGATCTCCCCCCGCTAGAGGACGGCACGCTGGCCGCCGGTTCGCCGCTCGCCGGCGCGCGCGCGCTGCAGGGGACCGTCCGCCACGGCGGCCACGAGGGGCGCTTCGACGACGTGATCGGCCGTGGCTTCGTGCTGCTCAGCCGGCGCCGCACAACGTTGCCGGACGAGCACAGGCGCTTCCTGGAGAGCATCGGGGCCATCGTCGTGTCGCTGGAGGACCTCGAGGACCTCGACGGGCGCCTCACCTCCTGGCTCGCCGGCCACGACATCGAGGCGGTCCTGATCCGTCCCGACTTCTACATCTTCGGCGCGGCGCAGGCGCCGGAGAAGACCCCAGCGCTCGTGAACACGCTTCGCGAACTGCTATCCACAACCGAAGAAGGAGCACCCACGATGGCAACCGACACAGCGGTCATCCACCCGAAGTTCCACCACGTCAACCTCAAGACGACCAGATTGCAGGAGATGATCGACTGGTACTCGGCTCTGATCGGGACCGAGGTGCTCCACCAGTACGAGCTCGGCGCCTGGATCTCCAACGACGAGGCCAACCACCGGATCGCGCTGCTGGCGTTCCCGAACTTCGTCGAGGACCCCGAGCGGGAAACCCGCACAGGCCTGCACCACACGGCGTTCGAGTACGACGGTTTCGAGGACCTCAACGCCAGCTACCTGCGGCTGAAGGCGGCGGGCATCGTGCCCGAGTTCTGCCTCGATCACGGGATGACGTTCTCGTACTACTACAAGGACCCCGACGGCAACCGCGCCGAGCTGCAGGTCGACAACTTCGGCGACTGGTCGAAGTCGAGCGCCTGGATGCGCGACAGCCTCGAGTTCCAGGAGGACCCGCTGGGCAAGTTCGTCGATCCGGACCGGGTCGCCGCCGCGTTCGCGGCGGGCATGAGCTTCGAGGAGATCCACACGCGCGCGATGGCCGGCGAGATGGCGCCCGACAGCGCGCCGCTGGACCTGCCCCGGGTCGAGGCGTAGCTCGGATGCGCCTGGTCACGTACGAGGACGGAGACGGCCCGGCCGCGGGCGCGCTGCTGGGCGACGAGATCGCACCGGTGGGGCCGTCGGTCCGCGCGCTGCTCGCCGCAAACGAAGAGGTACGCCCTTCCGGGGAGCGGATCCCGCGCGCGGACGTGCGGCTGCTGGCGCCCGTGCTCGACCCGCAGAAGATCATCTGCATGGGGCTCAACTACCGTGACCACGCCGAAGAGGCGGGGCAGGAGATCCCCCAGAACCCGCTGTGGTTCGCGAAGTTCGCGAACTCGCTGATCGGCGACGAGCAGCCGATCGTGCTGCCCGCGGCGCACGCCGACTACGTCGACTACGAGGCGGAGCTCGCGGTCGTGATCGGGCGCCCCGCTCACAAGGTGAGCGCCGAGCAGGCGCTCGACCACGTCGCCGGCGCGATGCCGTTCAACGACGTCAGCGCGCGCGACCTGCAGCTGCAGAACCCGCTGTGGACGTCGGGCAAGGCGATCGACACGTTCGGCCCCTGCGGGCCGGCGCTCGTGCTGATGGACGAGATCGAGGACCTCCAGGCGCTGGAACTGCGCACCCGCATCAACGGCGAGGTCGTCCAGGAGGGCACCACGGCCAACATGGTCTTCGGCGTCGCGGAGACGATCGCGTGGCTCTCGCGCACGATGACCCTACTGCCGGGCGACATCATCGCCACCGGCACGCCCGCGGGAGTCGGCGGTCCGAAGGGCATCTTCCTGCGCGATGGCGACACCGTCTCGGTGGAGGCCGAGGGTCTCGGCGCCGTCACGAACCCCGTGCGCGCCGAATGACGGGCGCGATCCTCGTCATCGGGGTGACCGGGACGGTCGGCGGCGCGACACTACGCGCGCTGTCTGCTGCCGGGCAGGAGCCGGCCGCGTTCGTCCGCGATCCGGAGCGGGCCGCGAGCGAGGTCGGCGAGGCGGTGCCGCTGGTCACCGGAGATCTGGCCGACGAGGCGTCGGTGCGCGCCGCGCTGGACGGCATCGACGGCGTGCTTCTCTGCTCGGCCCACGGACCCGCGATGCGCGAGCAGCAGCTCACCGCCGTGCGCGCGATCGCCGCGAGCGACGCGCGCCGGATCGTGAAGATCTCGGGCAGCCCGGTGTCGATCGCGCCGGACTCGCCGGCGGCGAGCGGCCGCGACCACCTCGCTATCGAGGAGGCGCTGCAGGCGACCGGCCGGGAGACCGTCGCCCTGCGGCCGAACACGTTCATGCAGAACTTCCTCGAGCAGTCGCTCGCCGTCGGACACGGTGCCCTCCCGGGCCCGGAGGGCGACCCACGGGTCTCGTTCGTTGACGCCCGCGACGTCGGAGCGGTCGCGGCGGCTGCGCTGCTCGCCGAGGACCCGCCGGAGCCGGTGCTCGAGGTCACCGGACCCGAGGCGCTTACCTGGTTCGAGGTCGCCGAGACCATGAGCTCCGTCCTCGGGCGCCCGGTCACGCACTATCCGACACCACCCGAGGTCATCCGCCAGGGACTGCTGGGAATGGGCCGCCCCGAGTGGCTCGTGGAGCACCTGCTCGAGCTCGCGCCGCTGATGCGCGAGCCGAAGGCCGCGGAGGTCACCGACACCGTCGAGCGGATGGCCGGCCGGCCGGCCACCTCGCTGCTCACATTCCTGCACGAGCATGCCGCCATGTTTCAGGCGGCCGCCTAGATCCGCCTCAGGAAACCGCCGTGCCCAGCACCCCATTCCACGCCGCCTTCGCCGACCTGCCGCGCGAGTCGCTCGCCGGCGGCGTCCTCGAGCGCACCGCCGTGCGCACCGACGACGCGCTCGTGACGTTCAACTGGATCCAGCCCGGCCATCCCGAGGTGCCGCCGCACGAGCATCCCTACGATCAGCTCTCCTTCGTCTTCAGCGGGACGCTGGAGCTCGAGCTCGACGGCGCGCCCTATCGCGTGCGCGCGGGCGAGCTGCTCTACATACCTGCCGGCGTGCCGCACACGGGCCGGGTGGTCGGGGAGGAGATCGTGCTCAACGTCGACGTCTTCGCTCCCGTGCGCGATGACTACCTGGCGCTGGCGAGCCACCAGCCCGACTAGATGCGCAGCACGACAGCGCCGGCATGAGCTCGTCGGGGCTCACCTACACGCCCCCGCCCGAGCGGCTGCGCTCTCAGCTCGCCGCGATCGCAGCCACATTCGACCAGTTCCCGGAGGTTCTTCCGCGCCTGCTCGCCGATCCGGCGAGACACCGCCACGATCCCGCGCCGTTCGGACCGATCGCGGCACGGCTTGCCGATCTTCCCGAGGCCGCCGTGCCTCGCGCGAACAGCGATGGTGAGAGCGAGAGCCTTGGCCCGATCACGGCCACGCACAGGTTCGTCGATGCTCCCGGCGACAGCGAGCTGGTGCGCTGGCACCTCGTCGAATGCGGCCCGCAAGACGCCGAGGTGCTCGTCCTGCTCCATGGAGTCCCCGACTCGTGGTGGCAGTGGCACCACGTGATGGAGGCCCTCGGGTCGACGTACCGGTGCGTGGCGATCGACCTCAAGGGCTACGGGCAGTCGGACAAGCGCACCGGCGACTACCGCCAGGAAGGAGTAGCCCGACAGCTACTCGCTCTTGTTGACCAGATTGGGATAGGGCAATTCAGCATCGTGGCACACGATCGCGGCACCCCGCCCGCCGACCACCTCGTCGCCCTGGCGCGCGCGCGCGTCAGGCGATACGGCCGCGGCGAGCAGCACCTCTGGCACTTCCACCCGAGCTTGGCGCCGCAGGAGAAGACGTTCACGTCGGCCCTCGCACCCATCGCTCTGTCGGATGCGAGAACCTTCGTGCTCGTCGCCTATACGACGCTGGCAAGCCTCCCGGTAGCCGACGCGGACCTCGCGCGCACGATCGCCGAGTTCTCCCACGACGGTATCGCCCTTGGCGTGCCACGCTACTTCAACTCGTCATCGTTCCGTCAGGAGTGGATCGACCGCCGAACGAGGTTGATAGGCGCCTGGAGATGCCCGGTCCTGCTCTTGCAGGCACGCGCCGACCCCTTCCAGCCGCATGAGTTCTACAGCGACCCTGAGGTCTTGGCGCGCCTGCCGGGTGGCAGTGAGGTCCACCTCTTCGAGTGCGGGCACTTCTGGCCCTTCGAGGCGCCGGCGGCGACCGCCGGGGTCCTGGCCGAGTTCATGGCTCGATGAAGGACGACGCGCGCCTGCCGGGGGCCATCGACGTGCACGCCCACTTCCTGCCGCCCGGCTACCGCGAGGCATGCGAAGGCGGCGCAGGAGTCACGCCTGACGGCATCCCGAGCATCCCCGCGTGGAGCCCGGACGGTGCCCTCGAACTGATGGACCGGGTTGGGGTGCGTGTGGCGTTCCTGTCGATCTCCTCACCGGGCGTCTTCTTCGGCGACCGTGCGGCGGCCGGCGCTCTCGCCCGGTCGGTCAATATCGCGGGCGCAGAGCTGGTGTGGGCCAACCCGAGCCGCTTCGGTCTGCTCGCAAGCCTTCCCCTGCCCGATCTGGACGCCTCACTAGGCGAGCTCGCCCACGCCTACGACGAGCTGCACTGTGACGGCATCGTCCTGCTCACCAACTACGGCGGCACCTACGTCGGCGACGACGCTCTCGAGCCGCTGCTCGCCGAGCTCGACGACCGCGAGGCGGTCGTGCTCCTGCACCCCAGCTCCCCTGCGTGCTGGCAGACCGTCTCGTTCGGGAGGCCGCGACCGATACTCGAGTTCCCGCTCGACACGACCCGGACCGTTCTCGACCTCGCGCTCAGCGGCGGGCTCACGCGACACCCTCGGATCCGATGGATCATCCCGCACGCTGGTGGCGCCCTACCGGTGCTCGCGGACCGCGCCCACCTGATGGGCGCGTTCTTCTGTCCCGAGGGCAGCCCGGTCATCGACGTGATCGCCGAGCTCGGCCGGCTCTACTACGACCTCGCCGGTACACCCCTGCCGCGCGCGCTCCCCGCGCTGCTCACGCTGGTGGCGCCCGAGCAGCTGCTCTACGGCTCCGACTTCCCGTTCACGCCCGCGTTCGCGGTCGAGGCACTCGCCGAGGCTCTCGCCACAAGCGACGTTCTCTCCGAGGTGGCTCGCGAGGCGATGTTCGCCCACAACGCCGCTCGCCTGTTTCCCCGCCTGCAGGCGATGGGCGATCGCGCGACGCGGGCGCGCACGAAAGGCCGCGATGGCTGAGCCCCAGTGGCCCGTAGACGAGCGTTGGGTGGTCGACTTTCAGGACGGCACGCGCGAGCTGCGGGAGCTGCTCGGCGGCAAGGGCGCGGGCGTGGCCGAGATGACGCGCGTGTTGGGGCCCGCGCGCGTTCCCGCGGGCTTCACGATCACTACCGCCGCGTGCGTCGCCTACATGCGCGACGGAGTCTTCCCCCACGGCCTGCTCGAGCAGGTCGAGGAGGCGCTGGAACGGCTCGAGGCGCAGGCCGGGCGAAGGCTCGGCGACCCACCCGACCCGCTGCTCGTGTCGGTGCGCTCCGGCGCCCGCGAGTCGATGCCCGGCATGCTCGACACGGTCCTCAACCTCGGCCTGAACGACCGCTCGGTCCTCGGCCTGACAGAGCGCTCCGGCGACGAGCGCTTCGCATGGGACTCCTACCGGCGCTTCGTGCAGATGTACGGCAACGTCGTCGTCGGCATCGACGGCGAGCGGTTCGAGCGGGCCATCGCCGAGGCCAAGTCGGCGCGCGGCGTCAGCCTCGATACCGAGCTCGACGCGCAGGCGCTGCGCGAGCTAACACTCAACTTCAAGAGCCTCTACGAGTTCCCCGAAGACCCCGGCGAGCAGCTCCGCGGCGCGATCCGCGCGGTGTTCGACTCCTGGCAGGGCGATCGCGCGATCGCGTACAGACGCATCAACGGCATCCCCGACGAGTGGGGCACCGCGGTCAACGTCCAGCAGATGGTGTTCGGCAACCTCGGCGAGCGCTCCGGCAGCGGCGTCGCCTTCTCGCGCGACGAGCTGACGGGCGCGCCCGAGCCATCGGGCGACTTCCTTGCAAACGCTCAGGGCGAGGACGTCGTCTCGGGACTGCGCACGCCGCGCGACATCTCCGAGCTGCGCGAGTGGATGCCGGAGGTCCACGAGCAGCTGCTCGAGATCCTGGCAACGCTCGAGCGCCACTACGGCGACATGCAGGACACGGAGTTCACCGTCCAGGAGGGACGGCTGTACATGCTGCAGACGCGCAACGCCAAGCGACCGGCGCAGGCAGCCGTGCGCTTCGCCGTCGACGCCGTCGAAGAGGGGCTGCTGGACCGCGAGTCGGCGGTCGCGACGATCGACGCCTCCACCCTCGACGCGCTGCTGCACCCGACCTTCGATCCGGCCGCGCGCTTCACGGTGGTCGCGCGCGGCGTCGCCGCGTCGCCCGGCGCCGCCAAGGGCGAGATCGTGCTGAGCGCCGAGGAAGCGATCCGCGCCGCCGAGGAGGGCCGCGACGCGATCCTCGTGCGCGCGTTCACCGAAGCTGACGACGTCGCGGGCTTCCACGCCGCTCGCGGCATCCTGACGAGCGAGGGAGGCAAGGCCAGCCATGCCGCGCTCGTTGCCCGCGGCATGGGTCGGCCGGCCGTGACCGGCGCCGCGCAGGTCAGGATCGACCTGGCCGCCGGCGAGGTGCGGATCGAGGGGCACACCCTGCATCGCGGCGAGAAGATCGCGATCGACGGCAGCCACGGCACGGTCACGACCGACGACGTGCCGCTCGTGCAACCCCGCGTATCCGAGCACCTGCAGCGCGTTCTCTGCTGGTGCGACGAACTGCGCACGCTCGGCGTACGAGCCAACGCCGACACGCCGCAGGACGCCCGGCGCGCAATCGAGCTCGGGGCCGAGGGGATCGGCCTGTGTCGCACCGAGCACATGTTCCTCGGCGAGCGGCAACCGCTGATGGCCGCGGTGATCATGGCCGAGGACGACGCGGCCCGGGCGCGCGCGATCGAGCGCCTGCGCCCGCTGCAGGAAGCCGACTTCGAGCAGATCCTCGCCGAGCTCGACGGACGTCCGGTGACCGTGCGCCTGCTCGACCCGCCGCTGCACGAGTTCCTGCCCGACCCCGCGACGCTGCCTTTGGGCTCGGCGCAGCGCCGACGCGCGGAGCAGCTGCAGGAGTCCAACCCGATGCTCGGCACGCGCGGCGTGCGGCTCGGCATCCTCTACCCCGAGCTCTACGAGATGCAGGTCCGCGCGCTGTTCGCCGCCGCAGCCCGCGTGCCCGCAAGCCGCATCGAGGTGATGGTGCCGCTCGTGGCCTACGAGCGAGAGCTGGACCTCGCGCGCGGGCTGATCGATCGCGTCGCCGCGGAGCTGGGCGCCGAGCACTACGAGGTCGGCACGATGATCGAGCTGCCCCGCGCCTGCCTGCAGGCCGACCGGATCGCCGCCAACGCCGACTTCTTCTCGTTCGGCACCAACGATCTCACGCAGACCACGCTCGGCTTCAGCCGCGACGACATCGAGGGGAGGCTGCTGGCCCGCTACATCGACGTGCGCATCCTCGACCGCTCGCCGTTCGAGACGCTCGACACCCCCGGCGTCGGAGAGCTGATCCGGATGGGCGCGTGGCTCGGGCGCAAGACGCGAGGAGACCTGGTACTCGGCGTATGCGGCGAGCACGGCGGCGACCCCGACTCGATCGACTTCCTGAACGCCTCCGGAATCGACTACGTCTCCTGCTCGCCCTACCGCGTGCCGATCGCGCGCGTGGCCGCGGCGCAGGCAGCGATCCGCGCGCGAGCCTGAGCGGGGGCCGGCGCTGGGCGTCACAGGATTCGCGACGGTGGTACATTCGACCGCGCAAACGGGTGCCTCACAACGTTCGTTGCCAACTGAAGGTCACCCGCATGGAGACTAAAGCCCGGACAGCTCGAGAGGGGAGTAGCTAAGGATGGTACGTCTGAGATTCGCCACGCTGGGCGCAATGGTGGCCTGCGCTGTCGTCGGCGCACCGGCGACCGCGCAGGCCGCGCACGAATTCACGGGACCCGGAGCGCCGCAGGAAGCGCGCGCGGTCGCTGTCGGTGCACAGCAGTTCGTCTTCCGGCCATTCAGGATCATGTGTGAAGGCGCAAACTCGGTGAAAACCGAAATCGCGGCCCCGTGGCCTTCAGCCACCCTCGCGCTGCAGATGCGCTACAGCAAATGCAACGCGCACGCCGGCAAAGTCGGAAAAACGGAAGGCCCCGCTATTCCAACGCACTTCCTCAGCCCCCTGTCGCTGACGTACTACGCGAACGGGTTCGTCGAAGTGGGGACCGTCGAAATCGCAGTTGGAGGCGAGTTCAAATGCAAGATAGAAGCGGAACCGCAGACGATTCCCACAAGAGCGGTCAAGCGCCCGCTTGAAGAATTCACCGCTGCGGCGTTCGTAAACGAAGAAGTCGTGACGAGCAGCAAGAAGATGCCGATTCAGCACGAGGTCCTCGTAAAGAACGCCGCCGTGAAGGCGATCCACTACACGCTCACGGAAGGGTTCTGCGAAGAACTCGAAATGCCCGAAGGCAAGGGCGGTTCCTACACGGGCGAACTGAAAGCGGAAGTGAAGAAAGCGAACCTGAGCTGGAAATAGAGCCGAGCTGAATCGAGGCGGCGGGAGGCGGCGCGCGCCGTCTCCCGTCCGAGCCCGGCTAGACCGGGTTTTCCGCGGCCGCCCGGCCGGCGCTTTCCCGAGCCGGCACGTTCGTGTGCCCCAAGCCGGCCGCGCGCGCTCACTCGCCGGCGGACACTCACTCGCCGGCGGACAGATCCCGATGCAGCCGCTCGATCGCCGCGCGGGCATCGGCGCTCCAGCGAACCACGAGTTCCGCCGCCGGGCGACTCTCGGCCAGATGATGCGCCTCGCCTGCCCACAGGTTGATCAGGTCCGGTTCGCCCGCCTCGCGCGCGGCCGCGCGCAGCGGGGCGGTGAGGTGGTTCACGTGCGGGTAGGCCGAGGGCGCGCGGGCGCCGTGCTCGCGCATGAACTCGTTCACGATCCCGCGTGCGCGGCGCCCGCTGAACGCGCGCGTGAGCGCGGTGCTCGCCACGCCGCCGAGCGCCTGGCGATGGGCCGGAGCGGTCGCGGCCTCCGGGCAGCACATGAACGCCGTCCCGATCTGCGCCGCCTGCGCCCCCGCGGCGAGCACGGCTGCCACGCCGGCGCCGTCGGCGATGCCGCCGGCCGCCACGAGCGGCAGTTCGCTCGCCCGCGCGATCAGGCGCATGAGCGCGAGTAGCGAGATCTCGCCCACTCCGTCCACGTCCTCGAAGGAGCCGCGATGGCCGCCGGCCTCGACCCCCTGGACGATCAGCGCATCGACCCCGAGTTCGGCCGCGAGCGTGGCCTCGCGGGCCTCGGTGACCGTCACCCACACCGCGATCTCGCGCTCGTGCAGACGCTCGATCACCGCTTGCGCGGGGCAGCCGAACGTGAACGAGACGAGCGGAACCCGCTCCTCGCACACGAGATCGAGCTTGGAGTCGAACGCGTCGTCGTCGAACCGCGGCTCGCCCAGCTGCACGCCGTGGGTCTCGGCGACCGGCTCGAGCTCCTCGGCATAACGCGCGAGCGCCGCCTCGTCCAAGGGAGCCTCGGCGAGCGCGAAGATGTTCACGCCGAACAGTGCCTGCGTCAGCTGCCGCGTCTCGGCAATGTCCGCGCGCAGCTGCTCGGGGCTCGCGTATCCAGCGGCGAGGAAGCCGAGGCCGCCGGCGCCCGAGACGGCCGCCGTCAGCGCCGGCGTCGACGGTCCGCCGGCGAGCGGTGCCTGGACGATCGGATGCTCGATGCGAGGGAAGGCGCGGACCACCGAGAGCAGCCTAAGCGCTCGCTCTCGACTCGGCCATCTGGTCTACCTACGCGGGAGCCGCAGGCAGGGCCGCGCGCGCGCGCGCGGACGTCAGCGCCGCGCGGGCGCCGGCGTCGCAGCGCTCGCTCTCGAGCGCCCGAAGGTCGGCGTCGGGGTCCGCGCCGGCGGCGTGGTCCTCGCCGGGGCCGCACGCGACCGGCAGCGGCGAGCGCCCGTCCCAGGGCGGCCCCGGCAGCGTCGCGTCGATGGCAACCCTTCGACCCTCGAGCACGAGCGTCAGGTAACGGTGCACGTCGACCAGCCCCTCGGCCGGCACGGCCTGCGCGATCTCAGGGCCGTACAGCTCCAACGCGCGCGCGCGGTCCAGGCGATAGACCCGGTGCACGAGCTCCGGTTGCGCCCACGGGAAGCGCGTGGCGATCGTGTGGCCCAGGAACAGGTGCTTGGCCTCGCTGGTCCCGCGTCCCTCGCGCAGCATGCTCTCGGACGTGGGTTCGCTCGGCAGGCCGTAGGGCAGCGCCCGCATCGCTTCGACCAGCTCCACGAGCGAGCAGTCCGGGCGAAAGAGCGCAGCCAGCGCCGCGCGCTGCGAAGTGCCCAGGTGCGGCCACAGGGCCTGGTGGCCGATGAACTCGAACAGTCTCACCCCGGGACGAAACGCGGCGGGCTGCGCGATCAGGCGGTTCGCGCCCACGCCATAGGGTCCCGCGTCGTCGAACGCGAGCGCCTCGAACCCGGCGCGCTCGAACGTCCGCGTGATGTGGGGCACGAGGTCGGGCGGGTTGCGATGCCGCGTCCAAACCACCGTCGCCGCGGGGGCGCAGAGCTGCGGCAGATGCTCGATCGTCCTGTCGATGTCCGCGGCCGAGATGTTGCCGAAGACGCCGCATATCAGGACCAGGTCGGCAGGCACCGCGCCTTTATAGGCGTCGGTAATCGATGCGTCGGCGGCCACGACCTCCACCGCCCCCAGCCCGGCCGCGGCGACCGCCTCCCGCGCGCGCTCAACGTTCTCCCCGTCCAGCTCCACCAGCCGCGCGCTCACATCGCCCCGGCGCGGATCATCGGCGAGCACGCCGATGAGGTCCTGACCCTGCCCCGAGCAAATGCTCACTGCCCTTATCCGCCCTCGTGGCGCGCGCTCGAGCGCGGCCCGGACCTGAGCCTGGACCAGAGCCAGGCGCTTGCCGAGCGCGGAGTCGGGCCTCTCATAGGACGCATGCCACGCGCCCCAGTCCACAGAGGACCGGTCCAAGGACTCGGCATCGGAACTCACGGCGGGCGGTGCGCCATCCACGCCAGCGACTCTATCTGCCGCGATCGCGGGCGCCGGCCGCTCGGACCGTCGCGACGCTCAGCCGCTCGGCGCTCCCGGACGGCCCGCGAAACCGCGCTGCGCCTACACTCGCGCGATGAGCGAGCACCGCGTGAAGGGGCCGATCCTCGTGCTCCAGCACGCCGGCTGCGAGCCACCCGGAGTTTACGAGGATGAGCTGCTCGCGCGTCGCCTCGCGTTCGCTCGCGTCGTGCTCGACGAGGGCGGCGAGCTGCCCGACTGGCGCGCCTACGCTGCGATCGTCGTGATGGGCGGCGGGATGAGCGCCGGCGACGAGCACGAGCATCCCTGGCTCGTGCCCGAGAAGCGCCTCATCGGCGAGGCGGTACACGCCGGGATCCCCTACTGGGGCGTGTGCCTCGGCGCCCAGCTGCTCGCCGCGAGCCTCGGCGCAGACGTGCGCCGCGGGCCGCAGCCGGAGCTCGGCGTGCTCCCCGTGCAGCTCACCGAGGAGGCCGCGTCGGACCCAGTCTTCTCGGCAGCGCCATCCATGTTCGCCGCCCTGCAGTGGCACGGCGACACCTACTCGCTGCCCGCCGGCGCGGTTCGCCTGGCAGGATCGGAGCTCTACGAGCAGCAGGCCTTCGTCCTCCCTCATCCCACGGCCGGCGGCGGCGCCTACGGGCTCCAGTTCCATCTCGAGGTCGACTCGGCGCTGGCCGAGCAATGGATGCAGATCCCCGGATACATCAGCGAACTGCAGGCGCTCGGCGGCGCCGACGCGCCCACCGTGATGCTCGAGCAGGTGCGCCGCGAGCAGGCGCGCTCGGTGCCGCTCGCGCGCGAGCTGTTCGGGCGCTGGCTCGAGCTCGTCGTCGCTCCCACTGCCCGCTAGGTCAGCCGGCATCGTCGTCAGGCGGCGGCCTCACACGCCGCCCGCTTGCCCGCCTGCCTGCGTCGCTCCGGATCATCCTCGACGACGACCCGCACCGTGCGCAAGAGCCTGTCGCTGGCACCCCTCACGCTCCCGCCAAGCTCGAGCGTGCGCCGGACGTAGGCGAGCGTCTCGCCGGTGAGCCGCTCGCCGGGGAGCACGTTGGGGATGCCGGGCGGGTAGGTCGCCAGCGACTCGGCCGCGACCCTGCCCGCGGCGTGAGCCGCGGGCACGACCTCCTGCTCGCCGAGGTACGCCTCCCTCGGGGTCATCACCAGCTCGCCCCACGGCGGCGGAGCGGCGAAGCTCTCACGCGCGCCGCCGGGATCGAGGCCGACCCGCTCGGCGACGGTGCGCAGCGCCTGCACGAGCCGCTCGGCCTCGCCGAGCCAGCGCTCGCCCATCCCGAACACCGCCACGAGCACGTTCTGCCCGTAGAGCTCCAGGTTGATGTCCCCGATCTCGCGCAGCATCGGCGCGAGCTCGTAGCCGTTCAGCGCCAGGCCGCGCACGTCCACGGCCACGCGCAGCGGGTCGTAGGCGAACACCCCCGGGCGCCCGGCGAGGCGCTCGTCGAGCACGTCGAGCCCGTCGATCGCGCGAATCTGCTCGCGTAGGCGCGCGAGCGTCGCCATCGTGTGCTCGAGCAGCTCGCGCCCGTGCACGGCCGCCTGGCGCCGGGCCGCGTCGAGCGAGCCGTAGAGCAGCGAGTTCGGGCTCGTCGACTCGGTCAGCGTCACCGCCCGGTCGACCAAGTCCTCGCCGATCCGCTCGTTGCCCTCGCGCCCGAGATGGAGCATCGCCGACTGCGTCAGGCTGCCCACGATCTTGTGCGTGCTCGATATCACCAGGTCCGCCCCTGCGGCGATCGCGTCTTCGGGCAGCGCCTCGTGGAAGGCCATGTGCGCTCCCCACGCCTCGTCGACGACGAGCGGCACGCCGCGCGCGTGCGCGACCGCGGCCAGCGCGCGGATGTTCGCGGCCGCCCCGAAGTAGGTTGGAGAGATCACCCACGCGCCCGCAGCGCGCGGGGTCCGCTCCAGCGCGCTCTGCAGCGAGTCCTCGGTCAGGCAGTGCGCGATGCCCAGCTCGGCGTCGATCGCCGGGGCCGCGAACGTCGGCCGCATGCCGGATAGCACGAGCGCGTCGATCGTGCTCGAGTGAGCGTTGCGCTGCACCACGACCTCCTCGCCGCGCTGCGCAAGGGCCAGCCCCGCCGAGAGGTTGCCCTGGGAGGCGCCGTTGACGAGGAACCACGCACGCCTCGCGCCCCACGCCGCCGCCGCGAGCTCCTGCGCGCGAGCGAACGGGTTCGGCTCTACGCCTACGTCGACGCCATAGGTCAGCGCCGGCACATCCATGCTCAGCGCCTGCTCGCCGATCGCCGCGATCAGGCCCGGGTCGGCGCCCTGCCCGCCCTTGTGGCCGGGCACGTGCAAGCGTGCGGGCCCGCGGCGCGCGTAGGCGTAGAGCGCATCGAGATAGGGCGTCTCCTCCTGCTCGCCGGCCATCCTCACCCCGACGATCCGCACGGCCCGCCGCCTGCGTGCATCGCCGTGAGCTGCACCGAGACCATCCGGCGCGAGTCTAGTCGCAGCCAACCGAGCGCACAATCGGCCGCGCGGCGAGTCGCCTCGCCCTCCCTTCGCGGCGCGTGGTGTCAACGGAGCCGCGCATCAACGACAGCTTCGTGCCCTCCGCGCAACAAGTCTGACAATCATGCCCTCACGGCGCTCGAGAGCGCGGAGGGCGGGGCTAGCCTCGCGATGCGCACCGATGACCGCACGCGATCCCCACCCAGGCGTCCGCTCGGACGCGAACCTCTCGCCGGCGCTCCTGCTCGCGGCGCTCGCACGGGCGGCATGTCACCGCGCCGACCCCTCCGCACCGGTTCCGTTCTCGGCCCTCCTCGCTCATCTCGACATCCCGATGCGCTCCGCCGGCGCGCGAGAAGCGCGGCAGCTGCTCACCGAGCTGGAGGCCCGCGGCGCGGTCTCGCGCAGCCGCCGCCACAGCGTGCCACTGTGGGCGCTCACGAGCGCGGGCAGACGGCGTCTCGCTCGCACCCCCCGCGCCGCGGCCGCGCTTCCCGACTCGCCGCAGCACCGCGCCTGGCGCCAGGCGCGCACCACCGCCGCGCTCGAGATCGACCGCTTTCGCCGCAGGCTGCGCACGAGCCTCGCGGACGCCGCAGAGCTATTGCGCACGCGTCCGCCGGCGTTCTCCGATCAGTGGTTCGAGCTCGCGGAGCGGCTGCGCAGCGACTGCTGGATGCTCGGCTCGGCCAGCCACTGCCTGCACGAGTGGGCCGAGCCCGACGACCGCTACGCCGACATCGACGAAGGCGTGCCGGGCCGGCGCAACCTGCGCCTGTGGCGCGATCGCCCGCGCTAGCTCACTAGGCCGCGACCGCAGCCGCTGCTCCTCGCGCGCCTCGCTGCTCTGCGATGACCCGCATAGCGAAGCGTCCCGCCGGATGCTCGCGCGCGCGCAGCACGATCGCCGCGAACGCGGGGGCCAGAGTCTCGGGCTGGGGCAACGGCACCCCGTAGATCGGCGGCAGCAACACCGGAGCCGCGAGCGCCGCGAACGTTAGATCGGCGGCGCCGAAACGCTCCCCGAACAGGTACGGGCGGCCATCCCCGAGCTGCTCGGCGACGTGGTCGAGCTCGCGCCATACGTGGGCCTCGTCCTGCACCTCCACGCCGTCGCGGATGTCAAGCACGCGCCTCACCGTCAGTTCGGCCAGCGGCCAGCACCAGCGGATCGCCCGGTCCTCCCAGGGCGGCACGCCGCGGTTGTTGTAGGACATCAGCTCGCGGTGCTGAGCAAAGACGTGCACGTACATAAGGCGGCGGCCGCTCGGGCCCAGGCGCTCGTCGAGGCGGCGACCGAACGCGCGAACCGCCTCGCGCTGATCGCCCTCGGCGGGCAGCAGGCGATGCTCGGGAGCGGTGCGCGCGTCGACCCATTCCACGATCTCGGCCGACTCGCCGATCACCCCCGCGTCGGTGACCAGCACCGGCACCGTCCCGCCGCCCCCCGCCCGCCGCGCCGCGATCGAGTGGATGCCCTGCACGTGGCGCTCTTCGCTGTAGCTCAGTCCGGCGCGATCGAGCGCCCAGCGCGCCTTCTCGCAGTAGTGGCTTATCGGAATCGTCAGCAGTCGCAGCACGCAAGCGCAGTATGGCGCTCTGGTAGGCTGGCCGCGAGGTGGCGCGCTGAGCGAAACCGGCGGCCAACGGGACGCTGAGAACCGCCCCGGGGTGGCTGTGCGCGGTGTCAGGATCGTGCCGGCGCAATTCGAGGAGTGGCAGATCGAGCTGCACGGGCGCACCGTCGTCTACCGCGTCGCCGGCAGCGGCCCACCCGTGGTCCTGATCCACGGGATGCTCAACTCCTCGAGCCACTGGCAACGCGTTGCGAGCGCCCTCGCTCCCGACTACACCGTCGTAGCGCCCGACCTGATCGGACACGGCGACTCCGCAGCGCCGCGCGGCGACTACTCGCTCGGTGCGCACGCAGCGAGCATCCGCGACCTGCTCGCCGCAATCGGCATCGAGCGCGCCACGATTGTCGGGCACTCCCTCGGCGGGGGAGTGGCGATGCAGTTCTTCTACCAGTTCCCCCAGCGGGTCGAGCGGCTCGCCCTGATCTCGAGCGGCGGCCTCGGCCGCGACGTGAGCCCGCTGCTGCGCACCGCCGCGCTGCCCGGCGTCTCGGCCCTGCTGTCGCTCACGATCCGCCCGCGCATGCTCGAGGGGCTCTCCGGCGGCGGACGGCGCATGCGCGAGCGCGGGGTCGGCGCGGGCGTCTACCTGCAGGCGATCGCGCGGGCGCTGATCCCCCTGCAGAGCGCCGAAGCGCGCCACGCCTTTCTGCACACGCTACGCGCCGTGATCGACGTTCACGGGCAGCGCGTGAGCGCCAGCGACCGCCTCTACCTGCTCGAGGCGCTGCCGACGCTGATCCTATGGGGCGAGCGCGACAACACGATCCCGATCGAGCACGGCAGCACGGCCGCGCGCGCGATCCCCGGCAGCACCTTCGCCACGATCCCCCGCGCGGCGCACTTCCCGCATCTGGAAGAGCCCGACGCCGTCGCCGAGCGGCTGCGGGAGTTCATCGCCACGACCGAGCCCGGCGAGCTCGCCGACGCCGACTGGGCCGCTCTGCTCGCGCGCCGCTCGCCGCGCTCGCGCCGCCTCGGCGACGCCGCCTGAGTCGCGCTCGCGTTAGGAGGGGAGCTGCGACGGGTCGCCCGCGAGCCGCCACGGCGGCGGGTAGGGCAGCGGTTTGAGCGTCTCCCGCAGCTCCTCGCGGAGCGGCTCGAAGCGAGGCGGCAGCGAAAGGCGCTCGCCGAGTTGCGCCGCATCCTCGTCCACGGCGAAGCCTGGCCCGATCGTGGCGATCTCGAACAGCACGCCGCTCGGCTCGCGAAAGTAGATCGACTTGAAGTAGAAGCGGTCGATCACGGGGGTCGGATGTGCGCCGGCCTGGGCGACGCGCAGCCGCCATGTCTCGTGATCGCCGATCTGCGACGCGAACGCGACGTGGTGGACGCTGCCGGCTCCCTGGCGGCGGTTGATCTCCGGCGGAGCTGGGTCATAGGCGTAGAAGCTGCCGCGCCGGTCGCCGCGCACCTCCCAATGCTCGCCCGCCTGGCGCGTGAAGCCGAGCGTCTCGGACAGAAGCCGCTCGCTGCGAACGGGCGCCGAGCTGTAGGCACGCACGCCTTCGAAGCCCTGCAGCGCGTGCTCGGCGGGTATCTCGGGGGAGGCCGCCGTCAGCGGCTCGTCGGCGACGGTCGAGTGCACGAGCTCGTGTTGGAGCCCCTCTGGATCGGAGAACAGCAGGCTCGCGCCCACCGGCCTCACGTCGACGCCCGCCACCTGCAGGCGCTCGCGCCAGAACTCCAGCGCTGCCGGTCCCGCGACCCTCCACACGATCCGGTGCACCATGCCTGCGCCGGCGATCCCCGGCGCCGCGCCCGGGTACTCGAAGAACGTCAGGTCCATCCCGGGCGAGCCCTCGTCGTCGCCGTAGAAGAGGTGGTAGACGGTGGGGTCGTCCTGGTTGACGGTCTGCTTGACCATCCTCAGCCCGAGCAACCCGGTGTAGAACTCCACGTTGCCGGCAGCATCGCCCGTGATTGCGGTGATGTGGTGGATGCCCTCGAGCTTCACAGCTGCGAACTGTAGTCGCCCGCGCCGCCAGCGGGGCTGTGGCGCGCGAGGCTCCGCGGCGGGCTGCGCGCGACTCCTGCGATGATCGCCGCGTGCAGGATGGATCGCTCATCCCGCGCTTCGGGCGCGCCCGGCGCGATCCCTCCCTGGCGGTGCTCGAGGGCTTTCATCCGCTCAAGCACGCGCTGCGCTTCGACGCCGAGGTGGTCGAGGTGATCACCAGCGACGCGGCCCGCCTGCAGCGCCTGACGGCGAGGCTCGCTCCGGACCTGCTCGAGCGCGTCGCCGGGCTCGCGCGCGAGGTCGACGTGCGCCTGTTCGAACAGCTCGCGCCGCTCCCCCCGGCGACCGGCGTGATCACGCTGGCCGAGCGCCGCGCCGTCGACGTCGCGGCCGTGCTCGCGAGCACGCATCCCGCCCCCATCGTGCTGCTCGAGGATCCCCGCGACCTCGGCAATATGGGCGCGTGCGTTCGCGTCGCCGCCGCGGCCGACGCTGCGGCGGTGCTCACCACCGGCAGCCACGATCCGTGGCATCCCGACGCGCTGCGCGGCGCCGCGGGGCTGCACTACGCGCTGCCCGTCGCCCGCATCGGCGCCCTGCCGGAGGCCAGCGGCACCCCGCAGCGGCCGCTGCTCGCGCTCGACCCAGACGGCGAGCCGCTGCAGGGCGCGCTGCTGCCGCCCTTCTCGGTGCTCGCGTTCGGCAGCGAGCGCGACGGCCTCAGCGACGAGATCGTTGAGCGCGCCGACGCGCGCATCAGGATTCCGATGCGCGCCGGTGTCTCGAGCCTGAACCTCGCCACCTCGCTCGCCGCGGTTCTGTTCGCGTGGCGGCTCGCCGCCGGCGAGCGGAGCTAGAGGCCGGCGAGCGCGCCCTGGCCCGCACCCTCCTGCACGCCGTCGAGCAGCGCCCAGTTTCCGCGCAGCGCGGTCTCGGAGCGCTCGAGCATGCGCTCGCCCCTGGCGCCGGCGGCCGGCTCCCGCGCGAGCAGCTCGACGATCAGCTCGCGCGCCGCGCGTGCGTGCTCGACGTCCAACCGCCGATGCACGCGGAAGTACTCCGTCGCGGGTCCCTCGGGGCTGTACCCGTAGTGCGCGACGAGCCCCTCGATCTTCGCCTCGGAGATCCGCGGCTGGCCCGCCTCGATCACGTACAAGATCGCCAGGTGCTCGAGCAGGTCGGCGCCGGCCGTCCACGCGCTCGCACAGCCTCGCGTCTGCGCCAGCGGGCCGTGACTGGGGGCCTCCGCGTCGGCCGCGGCGCGTGCGGCGCTCGCGAACGCGTCCCACATCGCCACGTGCGAGCGCTCCTCCTCGGCGTGGCGGCGCAGGCCCGGCGCGTGGGCCTCGGGCGCCGCGGCAGCGGCGAGCTCTGACGCCTCGGCCAGCGCGAGCACCGCCTGGCGGTACTCGCGCGCGTACAGCGCCAGCTCTCCGGGGCACAGCTCCCCGGCGTTCCAGCGTACGTAGAACGGGTGCTCGAGCACGTTGCGCGCCGCGCGCGCCCGGTCGAGCCTTTCGACGATCTCCATGGCGGGTCCCTTCTTTCGATCGGCGGTAGCGCAGGAAACTCCCCCGGGACGGCGAAACGGATGGGTCACAGGTGCCCTTCACGCCGCCGGTGGCGTTGCCGTCCGGGGATCGTGCGAGGGTGCTCACGAGGGAAGTTCGTGCAGGTCATGGGGAGGCTTCCGTGATAACCATCCTCGCAGCGACAGTGGTCGTAATGTTGCTCTGCGCCACGATGGCGATCGCGCTCGCACGAGCGGCGGCGCGCGGCGACAGGGACATGGAGGATGCGATCGCCGCCGAGCTGGCGCCCGCGCGCGCAGGCGGGGCCGACCGCGAGCCCGCCGCTGCACGAGAGCTACGCCGGGTTGGCCGAGGCCCACTCGACGATCGCGCGGGAGTCGTCGATCACGGTACCGTCGTCGAGGACGAGCGTCGGCACCCAGCGGTTGCCGGTGAGTTCCTGCACCTCGCGCCGGCCGCTGGTGCGGTTGAACATTCCCGGCAGCGGCGCAAAGCCGTAGGACTTCACTAGCTCGGGCTCGTACCCGGCGTCCTTGAGAGCGTGGTAGGCGTTCGCGCATGGGTGCCCGCCCGGGCGCGGGGTCGGAAACGTTCCCCAGCAGACGTATAGCTTCACGAGACCGTCAGCGTACCTTCCATGCCCGCCTGGCGATGGCCAGGCACGGAGCAGTAGAACGTGTAGGTTCCCGGCTTGAGCGTCAGCGTCACGCTGCGAGAGCCACCGGTGAACGTCGGCGTCGCGCCCAGCACCGTGGTGCCCTGGGCGATCGTCATGTTGTGTTCCACGGGCGACATGTTGGTCATCGTGATCGTCACCGTGCCCGCTTTCGTGTTGAGCTGCTTGGTGTTGTAGCTGAGCAGCCCCCCCGGGTTGGCGGTGAGCTTCAGCGCGGTGCTCGCGCCCGCGCTCCGCGAGGTCGCGGTGCTCGCGGGAAGCCCAGCGACGGGGCCGCTCGCGGTGGTCGATGCGGCTGGCGCGCTCGTTTCGGGCGCGCCGGGCAGCGGCTGCTGGCTTGCGGGGGAGACCTGGTGCACGGGCGTCACGGTTACGGTCTTGGTTGGCGGGCTCGCGGTGATAACGGCCGTCGAGACCGCCCCGAGCACGAGCAGGATCGTGATCGCCGAGACCGTGCGCTGGCCCTGGAGGTCGCCGGGAAAGCGCGGGTCGCGCAGGCCGAACCCGAGCGCGATGACGAGCGCCCACAGCACGAGCAGGCCGCCCGCGATGAAGAACGGGACCTTGCTCTTCTCCGCGGCGAGCACCGTCGAGAGGGCGATTGCGAGGCTGTGCACGCGCGCGAGCCTATCTACTCGCTGGCGGTGGGTGTCAGCTCGGGCGCGCTTGGCGCCCGCTCGACGAGCGCCGGCTCGGATCGCGCGGCGCGCAGCTCGTACTCCCGGCGCGTGCGCCCGTCGGCGGCAGCCAGCACGCGGTCGGCCTTCATCGCGCGTGCCATCCCCTCCGAGAGGGTCCGCGGCAGCAGCGACATGACCCTGTTCGTGCGCTTCGCCGACTTCGGCACCCACACGTCCACGACTCGATTCTGGAGCGCGTCGACGATCGCGTCGGCCACTTCGTCGGGCTCGAGGTTCGCGATCCCGCGGACCTCGCCGAGCCCGGACCCGAGCTCCGTGTTGACGATCGCGGGCATCACGTAGCTGATGTCGACGTGAGCGCCCATCAGGCGCAGCTCGCCACGCACGGCCTCGGTGAGACCGACGACGGCGTGCTTGGTGGCGGAGTAGGTTGCGCCACCGGGCGCGCCGAACTTGCCTGCCTGTGAGGAGATGTTGACGATGTGCCCGCGGTCGTGCGGGATCATCCGCTCGAGGGCGAGCTTCGTTCCCAGGATCACGCCGTGGAGGTTGATGTCGATCATCCGCCGCGCGGTGAGGTCGTCCTCGTCGATGAAGCGCCCCACCTGCATGATGCCGGCGTTGTTGACGAGCACGTCGAGCGGTCCGAGCTGCTCTTCGGCGCCGTCGAGGAAGGCGTCGAACGAGGCGCGCTCGGTGACGTCGAGCGGCAATCCCACCGCGCTCGCCCCGAGCTCGGCCGCGGTCGCTGCGGCAGCCTCCGCGTCAACGTCGCCGATCGCGACCTTCATGCCCTGGCGCAGGAAGGCCCGCGCAGTCGCGCGTCCGATCCCGCGCGCGCCGCCGGTGATCGCGGCGGTCTCGCCGGCGAGGATGCGGGGCTGCTTGGCCATGGAACTCCTCCTGACGTGGCTTTCGCTGACGCGGCAACGCTAGCGCGAGTGAGCCGGGCGCGATCCTCCGATCGGTAGGCTGGGGTAATGCCGTTCTTCAGCTTCGAGGGACAGCGGCTCGCGTACAGCGAGTTTGGCGGCGGCCCCGCGGCGGTCACCGAGACGGGCGCGCGCGGC
Source organism: Solirubrobacteraceae bacterium (assembly GCA_035314465.1). Taxonomy (GTDB): domain Bacteria; phylum Actinomycetota; class Thermoleophilia; order Solirubrobacterales; family Solirubrobacteraceae; genus Palsa-744. The sequence goes on from DATFZM010000004.1 coordinate 27,139, forward strand.
CGCACGGCGCGCAGCGCGCCGCCCTCCGATCGGCCGCTGATCCTGCTGCACGGGCTGCTGCTCTCCCAGGAGATGCACCAGCCGCTGGCGCGCGCGCTTGCAGCGCGTGGCAACCGCGTGATCACGCTTGACCTGCTCGGCCACGGCCGCTCGGATCGTCCGCGCGACATGTGGCACTACTCGATGGCGATCTACGGCCGCGAGGTGGTCGCGCTGATGGACCACCTCGGCATCGAGGAGGCGGTCGTGATGGGCACCTCCCTCGGCGCGAACGCCGCGCTTGAGGTGGCCGCGGCCAACCCCGAGAGGCTGCGCGGGCTCGTGATCGAGATGCCGGTGCTCGACAACGGTCTGCTCGCCAGCGCGCTCGTGTTCACGCCGCTGCTCGTCGCCCTGACGTTCGGCGAGCCCGTGATGAAGCTCCTCGCACGGGCCACACGCGCGCTGCCGCGACGGCTGCTCCCGCTCTACGGCAACGTGATGCTCGATGTCGTACGCCAGGAACCAGGCCCGAGCGGAGCGCTCATGCAGGGGCTCTTCTTCGGCAGGGTCGCGCCCCCGCGCAGCGAGCGGCGCACGTTCAAGACGCCCGCGCTCGTGCTCGGCCACGCGCGCGACCCGGTGCATCCGTTCTCCGACGCGGGCATGCTCGCCAAGGAGATGCCCAACGCGCGTCTGCTCGTGGCCGACTCGCTCGTCGAGCTGCGCACGCGCCCCGAGCGGCTCACGAACGAGATCGCCAGCTTCCTCGACGAGGTCTTCTCGACGCGCTCGAAGGGACGGGCCACGCGCCGGCGCACGACCCCGACGGCGCGCCGAGCCTCTGCCGAGCGCAGCCGCTAGCCAGCCACGAACGCTAGCCCGCGGAGAACAGTTCCAGTTCGTTGACGCTGATGTGGCCCGGCGCCTGCGGCGTGCCCACCGAGGAGGCGGGAACGCGGCTGATCCACAGCGTGACGAACCTGAACGCGCGTCTGCTTTCGCGCAGCGTGATGCGCTGGTGGCGTTTGTGCACGACTATCGAGTGCGTCAGCGCGACCCACGCCGGTTCGGTGATCGACGCCGGCACAGTCTTCCCGTTTGCGCCGTAGAGCTGGATCGTCATCCCCGGCGTCGACGTGATCAGTTCGATCGCAGAGAGCTTCTGCGCGGCCTTGAGGTCGATCAGCAGGCCCGCGGCCATGCTCGGCGCCGTCGCGGGTTCGACCTGCGCGGTCCAACCGGTGGTGGTGTCGCCGTCGATCGCCAGGCTCGGGTCGCCGAAGTTCGCCGCGGGCAGGTTGTAGGGGTTGTACGTGCTCGCCGCGTTCGTGTCGAGCACGATCGCCGACGGTTTCGTTTCTTCGCCGGCTCCGCCCGTTTCCGTGCTCGCGGGCGTGGTCGTGGCCGGGGCCGTGCTCACCGGCGGCGTCGTCGTCGTCGCTTTGGGAGTGACCGTAGTGAGCGGGATTCTCGGGGGTTTGATCGTGATCGGCGGGACTTTCGCGGTCGGCGTGCTCGCGGGGCCGAGCGGAGTCACGGGCGTGGGCGTCGTCGTCGCGGGCGCAGGCGCGCTCGCCTGCGCGACCGTGGCCGTCACGACACGGGCCTTCGGCGCAGAGCTGCTGAGCGCCGCGTAGCCAGCGGCGGCGGCTCCGAGCAGCAGCGCGACGGTCACGCCGAGGACCGTCGCCGCTCCTCGCCAGCCGGGCGTGCCGAGGCTCCCGGGGGCTCCCGCGCCGCACTGCAGGCACCAGTCCTGCCCCTCGGCCATCGGCGAGCCGCACTTCTCGCACGTTCTCGCGGCGCCCTGCGGAGAAGCGGCCGCGGCCTCGGCCGGAGGCCCGTCCGGCCGGGTCGCGCCGTTCTGCGCGGCGGGCTCGACGAGCTCGTGCTGCCCGTCCGCGGCAGCCGGCGAGGGCTCGACAATCGTGTCCATTACCTGCGGATTCTATCCGCGCCGCCGTCGCACGATCGCAGTTCAGCGCGGCGGGGGGGGACCGCCGGGCACGATCTCACGGCCGGTCGGCTGCAGTCGCTCGTCGAGCTCGAGCTGCCAGTAGTAGCGGCTGAAGCTCATCCCCGCGCGGAACTCGCCCACGTGCGGGCTCGGCTCCTGCCCGGCGGCGATCGCGACGATCAGCTCGGGATAGGTTCGTCCGGGCAGCGCAGCGTAGGCGGGTGCGGGGAAGGCGCCGCCGAAGCGCGTGTTGACGTCCGTTATGCCGATCCCGATCTCGGGGTCGCGGAACACCTGGACCGTCGCCGGGCCGCGCACGCCGAGCGCCTCCATCACCTCGCGCCCGAGCGCGATCAGCTCCTCGTCGCGGATCACCTGCCCCTTGATCGACTCGCCCCCGCGCGACTCGAGCATCGTGCGCGGGATCGCGTTGAGGCAGCGCCCCTGGGCGTCCCCGAGACAGTCGATGGACAGCTCCGGACCCCCCATCGCCCACTGGATCATCGTCGGCTCGGCGACGTAGTCGACGAAGAAGCGCGCCTGGCCGGGATCGTGGGCGAGATGGATCGAGCGCGCGCCAGAGCCGCGGCGCGGCTTGACCATTACCGGGTATCGCAACGAGTTGAGATCCCCGTCGGGCAGTGCCGTCGGCGGCGAGGGCAGGCCGTGGCGCCCGAGCAGCAGGTGCGCCTCGTACTTGTCATACGTAGCCCGCGCGACCTCCGAGGAGGGCACGAGCGCGGGCAGGCGCCCCTCCTCGCGGGCGCGGGCGAGGAGCTCGATGTCGAGGTCGGTGAGGGGAAGCACGACACCCACGCCGTGCTCGGCGCAGAGCTGCTCGAGCGCCGGCACGTACTCGGGCGCGTCGATCAGGGGCACGGCGGCGCGCACGTGGGCGGCGTACTGCGCCGGCGCCAGGGGAGCCGGGTCGGCGACGATCGTCTTCGTCAGGCGGGCGAAGCTCGCGACGATGTCGTAGCGCTTGCCGGCGCCCGTGAGCAGGACCGCCCTCCCTTCGGAAGGACACCCTGGAGGGCGCAGGCGAGCGGGCGCGCTCACAGCTCCCCCTCCCAGCCGCCGTGTTGCCCCTTGTAGAGGCCCGAGCCGGCCAGCACCATCGAGACCGTGCGGCGCACGATCTCGAGGTCGAGCGCGAGCGAGCGATGCTCGATGTAGTAGAGGTCGAGCTCGATCCGCTCCGACCACGGCAGCGACGCTCGTCCGTGGACCTGCGCCCAGCCGGTGATGCCGGGCTTGACCGCGAGGCGGCCGCGCTGGCGCTCGGAGTACTGCTCGACCTGCACGGGCAGGGTCGGACGAGGTCCGATCAGCGACATCTCGCCGCGCAGCACGTTGACGAGGTTCGGCAGCTCATCGAGGGAGGTCCTGCGCAGGACCGCGCCGACGCGCGTTATGCGCGGGTCCTCGGCGTCCACCGCCAGGCCGGCGCCGAGACGCTCCGCGCCCGCGACCATCGTGCGCAGTTTGAGTACGTCGAAGGGCTCTCCGGCAAGCCCCATGCGGCGCTGGCGGTAAATCGCGCTCCCGGGGCCCTCCAGGCGGATCGCGACGATCGCGAGTGCGAGCAGCGGCGAGGCAAGCGCCAGCACACAGGCAGAGACGAGGACGTCGATCGCGCGGCGGATCACGGCCGGGACAATAGGGGCAAGCCTCAGCGCGTCCCCTCGGCGGCCTCCCAGGAGGGGGAGGTGCCGTGGCGCAGCCAGTCCCACAGGCCCGCCGCGGGCGAGGCCGTCGTGAGCACGTAGTAGCGCGCGATCAGCAGCGGGCGCAGGCGAAGCACGCCGGCGAGCAGCGCGGCGGCGAGCAGCGCCACCTGCAGGACGAGCGTCACGAGGTAGACCGACCCGGCGCCCGTCGCCACGAGCGCGATGTTGGCGGCGAGGGCGAGAGCGTGCAGCCCCGGCGAGCAGTAGCGCAGCAGGCGATGGGAGAAGATCATCGCCGCATAGCCCGGCGTGTAGCCGCGTGGCGAGAGCATGCCGCCGCGCAGCAGGATCGGCCAGGTGTGGCTCATCATGCGCCGCTTGCGCTGGAACTCGCCCGCGAGCGAGGGCACCATCTTCTCGCTGGCGCGCGCCGTGGGCACGTACACGGCGCGCATCCCGCGCTTGACCATGTTGAAGGGCAGCGAGAGGTCGTGCCCCATGATCGGGTCGACGACGATGTACGCCTCGCGCCTGGTGGCGTAGATCGCGCCGTTGCCCGCGGTGATCGAGCTCAGGCGCGACTCCAGCGCCCGCACGGCGAGCTCGTAGCGCCAGTAGAGGCCCTCCTGGTTGCCCGCGCCCGGGCCGTGTGCCGGCTGCAGGAAGTTCACGCGCCCGCACGCGTAGCCGACCTCCGGCGCGGCGAAGGCGCCGACGAGCTCGCGCGCCGCGGCGGGCTCCCACAGGGCGTTCGCGTCCGAGAACGCGACCAGCTCCCCCGTGGCGCGCTGCACGGCGGCGTCCTGGGCGCGGATCTTGCCGCCGCGGGGCAGCTCGAGCACGACGTCCGCGCCGGCCGCGCGAGCGCGGGCGGCGGTCGCGTCGCTGCACCCGTCGCAGGCCACGATCACCTCGATCCGCTCGCGTGGGTAGTCGAGCGCGAGCGCGTTGGCGACCTTCTCGGCGATCACCTGCTGCTCGTCGTGGGCGGCGATGATCAGCGACAGCGACGGCGGGCTCGGAGACGTGCCCGGGAGCCGCTCGCCGAGGGCCTCCCGACGCCTGCGCGTTCCTCGCCGCGTGCTCCGCAGAGCGCGATCGAGGCACGCCAGCGCGAGCGCATAGCCGAGCTGCGTCCAGAGGATCAGCGCGACGCACAGCCAGAAGATGATTTCTAGGGCCAGCACCTGCCGGATTGTGCCTAACGGCGCCCTCGCCGCCCGCGCGCCGCGGCCGCTGCAGGGCCGCGGTCAGCCCCTCAGCAGGCCGCGGTAGAGCTCCAGCGTGCGGCGCGCGATCTCCTCCCAGGAGTATTCGCCCTCGCCCACGCGCCCCGCCGCCGAGGCCATCGCTGCGAGCTGCGAGGGGCTCGCGAGCAGCTCGTTGATCGCCGCCGCCAGCGCCCCCGGATCACCGGCGGCGAACGTGCGCGCCGCGCCCGTGGCGCTCAGCTCGGGGAAGCCGCCGACGTCGCTGAGCAGCAGCGGCAGCCCGGCGCCGAGGGCGGTGAACGCGACCCCCGACTGGTCGATCTCGCGGTAGGGCAGCACGGCGAGGCTCGCGCGGGCCATGAGCGCATGCAGCTCGCCGTCGCTGACGAAGCGCGTCAGCCAGCGCACCCGCTCCGGCGTGGCCGCGCACAGCGGGGCGAGGTCCATGCGCGGCAGTCCGGCGATCCACAGCTCCGCGCCCTGCACCTCGCGCCAGGCCTCGAGCAGCAGGTCGATGCCCTTGTAGGGGCGCAGCAGCCCGACGAACAGCACGACCGGACCCTCG
>DATFZM010000005.1:0-40602 GCA_035314465.1 Solirubrobacteraceae bacterium
TCCTCCTTGGGACTGAGTTGGCTTGAGCACCACCCAGCCTCCAAGGGGGCCCGGATGTCTACTGACGAACGTGCTTAGGAACTACACCTAGACTGGCGGCGTGCGAACGTTGATCGTCGGCCATGGCGGGCGGGAGAGCGCGCTGGCCTCGCGGATGGCAGATCACAGCGAGCTGTACGCGTTCGTCGGCCACGAGAACCCGACGATCGTCTCGGCGGCGCAGCGCTCGGGCGGAGGGCACGGCGTCGGGGACGTGTGCGACCCCGGCGCGGTCGCCGCGTTTGCCCGCTCGCGGCAGATCGAGCTCGCGATGGTGAGCTCGGACGAGCCACTGGCAGCCGGGGTCGTGGACGCCCTGCTGGCGAGCGGCATCGCGGCGGTCGGCCCCACCACCGCAGGGGCCGAGATCGAGTGGAACAAGGCGTTCGCGCGCGAGCTGCTCTTGGAGGTAGCACCGGAGAGCGTGCCGAGGCTGCGCCTGGTGCGGGAGCCGCGCGAGCTGGACGCTGCCATCGACTTCTTCGACGGGGCGCCGATCGTTGTCAAGCCCTCCGGGCTGACGGGCGGCAAGGGCGTGAAGGTGATGGGGCCCCACCTCGGCACGCACGCCGACGCGCGCGCCTACGCGCTCGAGCTGCTCGGCCGCGGCGACGGTGGAACGGTGCTGGTCGAGGAGCGCATCGACGGCGCGGAGTTCACGATCCAGGCGATCAGCGACGGGCGCACGGTCGTGTTCCCCCCCGCGACCTACGACTACCCCTACCGCTTCGACGGCGACGAGGGTCCGGGCACGGGCGGGATGGGCTCGCTGTCGATGCCCACCGACGCGCTGCCATTCATGACCGACGCCCATTACGAGCGCGCGTGCTCGATCATCGAGCTCGTGATCGAGCGCCTGCGCGTAGAGGGGCGCCACTTCACGGGGGTCATGAACAGCGGCTTCTTCGCCACCGCGGATGGCGTCAAGGTGATCGAGTTCAACGCGCGTTTCGGCGACCCCGAGTGCATGAACATCATGAGCCTGCTCGACGGCAGCTGGCCTCACGTGATGGATCGCATCTGCGCGGGGCGGCTGACGCGCGCGGACGTGCCCCTGCGCCGTGAGGCCTCGGTCGTGCTGTACCTCGTCTCGCCGGACTACGCGCTGCGCGCCGGGCCTCCCTACGAGTTCTCACTCGACGTCGATGAGATCGCCGCGCGGGGCTGCGAGGTGTTCTTCTCCTCCGCGATAGCGCTCGGCGCCGACAGGTATCGCACCGTGGGCACCTCGCGGGCGGTGGCGCTCGCAGCCGCCGCGCCCACGCTCGAGCAGGCGCGATCGGCGGTCGTCGGCTGCGCCGCGGATGTGCCCGTGCTGGAGTGGCGACGCGACGTGGGCGCGTGCTCCTACCTGGAGGGGCTGCGCGAGCTCCTCTCCGCGACGGTGCCTGACCCGGCCTGAGCTTTCCTGCAAGGATGGCCGCGATGGTCGTAGAGCGCACAAGCCACCCCCAGTTCATCTCCAACACCTACCTCGTAGCCGACGGCCAGGGCGGGCCGGCGTTCTTCGTCGACGCCGGAGGTCCCGTCGAGCCGCTGATCGATGCCGCCGATCGCCTGGGGCTGCAGCCAACGCACGTGCTGCTCACGCATCACCACTTCGACCACGTCAGCGAGGTCGCAGCGCTGCTGGAGCGCTGGCCCTCGCTGCAGGTTCTGATCAGCGCGCGCGAGAAGGAGCTGTTCGTAGAGGCGGCCGAGTCCACCGGCGATCCGGCCGCGTTAGAGCTCGCACGTGCGATGGGCGGCATCGAGGCGGCCGAGGTGCTGTGGTTCGGAGCGCTCGAGGTGCGCCCGCTGCACACCCCGGGGCACACCGCCGGCATGCTCTCGTTTCTGGTCTCAGAGAGCGCGGGGGCCAACGGCGCCGGCGAGCGCCCGCAGCGCGCGGGCGGCTCGAGCCGAGCTCCGGGCGGGTTCGCGGGCGCGGGTGCGGCGGTGTTCACGGGAGACACGCTCTTCAAGGACTCGGTGGGAGGCGTGAAAGCGCCCGGGCACACGACCTACACCGACCTGCGCGACTCGATCATGGGCACGCTGATGGAGCTTCCGCCCGACACCGTGATCTATCCCGGCCACGCCGAGGCGAGCACGGTGGCGCGCGAGTGGGACTCGAACGCCTTCATCCGCGTCTGGCGCGGGCTGGACCCCGAGGGCTCGGAGCCGTGCAGCGCGCTCGATCAGCCCGCGACGCTCGTCCTGCTCGGCGCCGACTACGACGGCGGCACCAAGGCCTGGGTGCGCTGGGAGGACGGCGCCGACGACATCGTCCCCGGCTCGCGGGTGCGGCGGCGCCCCTGAGGCCCTCCACCCGGACGCGAGCGCGACTCGGTGGATCGCGCGCCGGGCGTGGTTCGTAGCATGCAGGGCGTGGCGCGCGAGAACGAGAAGATCCCCACCTCGCGCGTGCGCCGCACGGCGACGGTCGCATCGCTGGCGGCGAGCGAGGCCGTCAAGCAGTTCGGCACCCGCGCCGCGAACGTCACCCGGGACGAGGAGGCCTCGGTGGCGGCGATGTCCCGTCGCCAGCTCGAGACCGCCAAGCAGATCGTCGCCGTGCTCGGCACGATGAAGGGCGCCGCGATGAAGCTCGGGCAGGTGATGTCCTTTCTCGACGTCGGGCTCGTCGGCGAGGAGCACCGCGAGGAGTTCCAACGGGAGCTCGCCAAGCTGCGCGACGCCGCGCCGACGGTCTCCTTCAAGCAGATGCGCCGGGTGGTCGAAGAGGATCTCGAAGCTCCGATCGAGGAGGTCTTCGCCACCTTCGACGAGGAGCCGATCGCGGCTGCGTCGATCGGGCAGGTCTACCGCGCGACGCTCGCCGAGGACGGACGCGAGGTCGCCGTCAAGGTCCAGTATCCAGGCGTCGCGGCGGCCGTTCGCGCCGACATGCAGAACCTGGACATGATCATGCGTCTGCTCAAGCGCATGACCCCCGGGCTGGATGTGAAGGCGGTCGCCGGGGAGATCCGCGAGCGTATCTTCGAGGAGCTCGACTACGAGCTCGAGGCCCAGAATCAACGCTCGCTGGCGCGGATCTTCGAGGGGCATCCCTTTATCGTTGTACCCGACGTGCTCAGCTCGCTCTCGCGCGAGCGCGTGCTCGTCAGCGAGTTCGTGCGCGGCGCGGGCTTCGAACAGATCCAGGGTCGCTCCCAGGCCGAACGCGACCGCGTCGGCGAGATCGTCTTCCGCTTCTTCCTCGGCTGCCTCTACCGTCACAGGCAGTTCTCCGGCGACCCCCACCCCGGCAACTTCCTGCTGCTCGACGACGGGCGTGTCGCGTTTCTGGACTTTGGCCTGTTCAAGCGGCTGCCCGCCGCTCCGGTCGAGCTCGAGCTCGCCGCCCAGCGCGCGGTGGTCGAGGGCGACGCCGGCGCGCTGCACGAGCTGCTCGCCGAGTCGGGCTTTCTGCCCGAACCCGAGCGCGTCGACCCCGACCACCTGCTGGCCTTCGTCCGCGACGCGATCTGGTGGTATACGACCGCCGACGAACCCCTGCAGCTCTCGCCCGAGATCGCCACGCAGGTGATGATCGAGAGCTCGGATCCCCGCTCCAGCCACTTCCGCGAGATGCGCCACCAGCACATGCGGGCCGAGCATCTGTTCGGCCGGCGCATGGAGATGCTCACGCTCGCCGTGCTCTCCCAGCTGCGCGCGCGGGCGAATTGGCACCGAATCGCACGCGAGTGGATCTACGGCGACCGCCCCGTCACCGAGCTCGGTCGCGCCGAGGCGGACTTCTACGGACACAGCGGCGTCGGCGCCGCGGGCTGAGCCCGCGCGCACGCGCGATCGGCCGTGCTGGAGCAACATCCGGCAATGCCGCAGTTTGCGGATTTCAGATTGAGGCCCAAGCTGACGATAATGCGGTGGTGATGATGCGTAAACGGCTCGCCGGTCGGGTCTGAGCGTCCTGGCGCCGAAACCGGGCGAGCGGGGGTAAAGGGGTACGGTGATCGTGGCTTCGCCATTGGACATCCACGCCGAGCTTGCGCCGAAGCTCGCACCCGCACGCCGCGGCGGAGAGCTTCGTGCCAGCCGGCGCTACGGCCTGCAAGCAATCGTGCAGAAGGCGTGCGAGCGATCGGAGCTGACCGGGGCCGATGAGAAGCTGGCCTACTTGGAGGAGCCCGAACGCACATGATGACCCCCACCTCGCGGAGCCTGCCGACGACGCGCCGGCCCGCGCCGCTGCACCTCGCGCTGAGGCGCAGCGTGGAAGCACCCGGCATCGCCCGCACGGCGGCAGCCGAGCACTGCGAGCGCTTCGGGCTCGACGGATCGACGTGTCAGACGCTCCTGCTGCTCGTCTCGGAGCTGGTCAGCAACGCGGTTCTCCACTCCGCCGCCCCGCCGGAGGCGATCATCACGATGACCGTGGCCGTCGGCGACGAGGCGATCAGCGTCACCGTCACCGACGCCGGCGACGGCTTCGTCCCCGGGCAGCGCGACCCGGCGCGAGCAGACGGCGGCTACGGGCTCTACCTGCTCGAGAGGGCGGCGAGCCGCTGGGGCGTGGAGTCCCGGGGCGCGACCAGCGTCTGGTTTGAGCTGCCGCTGAGCGACTAGCCCGGCGTGCGTGGCCGTGCGGCTCCCGCCGCACGCGGCAGCTTCGCTGCGTGTCCGCGCCAGCTTCCCGTCCGCGCGAGCTTTGCTGTGCGAACCCCGCCGGATGCCGCGTTGGAATCTGTGATAGACACCCGCTCGCAGCCTCGGCATCGACTGGGAACCGCACCTGCGAGTGAACGGGCGGAGGATGAGCACACCGGCAGGACCGATCAGGCGCACTGCGGACCGCGGCCTCGACTCCGACGGCGTCAGACCGGCCGACGTTCTCGTCATCTTCGGCATCACCGGCGACCTCGCCAAGGTGATGACGTTCCACTCGCTCTACCGCCTGGAGGTGCGAGGCCTGCTCAAGTGCCCGATCGTTGGCGTGGCCGGCGACGACTGGACCGTCGATCAGCTGCGCGAGCGCGCGCGAACATCGATCGAAGGCTGCGGCGAGACGATCGACGAGCAGGTGTTCGCGAGGCTCGCCGCCCGCCTCTCCTACCTCTCCGGCGACTTCTCCGACGCAGGCACCTATGAGAAGCTCGCGGGCGCGCTCGAGGATGTGAGCTGCCCTGTCTTCTACCTCGAGATCCCGCCGTCGCTGTTCGGGATGGTGATCAAGGGCATCTCCGAGGCCGGTCTGACGAAGACCGGTCGAGTGGTCGTCGAGAAGCCGTTCGGGCACGACCTGCAGTCGGCGCGGGAGCTGGCGGCCGAAATCCATCAGTACATCGACGAGTCCCAGCTGTATCGGATCGACCACTTCCTGGGAAAGATGGGTACCGACGAGCTGCTGTACCTGCGCTTCGGCAACACGATGGTCGAGTCGGTGTGGAATCGCAACCACATCGCCCTCGTGGAGATCACGATGGCGGAGGCCTTCGGCGTCGAGGATCGTGGCCACTTCTACGACCCCGTGGGCGCGCTTCGAGACGTGGTCGTCAACCACCTGATGCAGCTGGTTGCGGTCGCCGCGATGGAGGCGCCTGCCGGCAACGACGCAAGAACTCTCAAGGATGCGAAGTTCGCCGTGTTCCGCTCGACCGAGGAGGCGGACCCGGCTCACTACGTGCGCGGGCAGTACGACGGCTACCTGGACGTCGACGGCGTCGCGAAGGACTCGACGACCGAGACCTATGCCGCGATGCGCCTGCAGATCGACAACTGGCGCTGGTCGGGGGTGCCGTGGTTCATTCGTACGGGCAAGTGCCTGCCCGAAACGCAGACCGAGCTGCGGGTCGTGTTCCGCCACCCACCACGTCTCGGTTTCATGCTGCACGGGCATCGCCCGCCGGAACCTGACCAACTCGTGATCAAGCTCGACCCCACGACCGGAACCAGATTGATCCTCGACGCGCACCGCGCAGACATGGGCGGCCCGCAGGCGATCACTCTGGACATGGAGTTCGCCGAGGAGGGAGGTGAGGCGCCAACGCCGTATGAGGTGCTCCTGCTCGACGCGATGCGCGGCGACAGCATGCGCTTCACGCGGCAGGACGGCATCGAAGAGTGCTGGCGGATCTTCGAACCGCTGATCAAAGCGCCTCCGCCGGTTCACCCCTACGCGAAGGACTCGTGGGGTCCCGCGGCAGGCGATGATCTCCTCGCCGGGTTCGGCTCCTGGCACGGGCCGTGGATGGCGTCATGAGTCCGGCCAAGTCGAGCAAACCCAAGTCGGCTACGACGCGCAAGACAAAATCGAGCACCGCCAAATCGAGCGCCGCCACGTCAGCCAATAGGGCGCGCGCCGGCAACACGAGCTCCGCTTCCCGGGGCACGGACACCGAGCGTGCGGCGCCGCAGAGCGCCGCGATGCCCTCGCCCTTCCCGCCAATCGCCGATTACGCGTTCCTGTCTGACTGCCACACCGGCGCGCTGGTCGCCCCGGACGGGTCGATCGACTGGCTGTGCGTCCCGCGCTTTGATGCTCCGAGCGTGTTCGGCACCCTGCTCGACCGTCAGGCCGGCTCCTTCCGACTGGGGCCCTTCGGCATCAACGTGCCCTCGGCTCGCATCTACGAGCCCGGGACCAACATGCTGATGACCACGTGGAAGACCCCCACCGGCTGGGTCGTCGTGCGCGATGCCCTCACGCTGGGGCCCCGCCGTGGCGTTGACCGCATCACACCGCACACCCGTCCCCCGACTGACGAAGACGCCGACCACCTCCTCGTTCGCGTCGCGGTCTGCCTGGAGGGCGAGGTCGAGATGGAGCTGACCTGCGAGCCGGTCTTCGACTACGGACGGCTTCCTGCCCAGTGGTCGGTCGCCGAGGACGCTCATACCGCCGATGCGAGCGGCGAGGAGCTGACGATCAGACTGCGGACGGACATGGCGCTCGGGGCGGAGGGCGATCGGGTGAGGGCTCGGCACACGCTCAAGCAGGGCGAGGAGATCTACTGCTCACTCTCGTGGGAGGACGAGTTCGCGGGCCCGGAGAGCGTCGATGAGGCCAACGCGCGTCTTGCCGCCACAGCCCGCTTCTGGCGCGGCTGGCTCAGCCGCGCACGGATACCCGACCACCGCTGGCGCGATCCGATCCAGCGCTCGGCGCTCGCGATCAAGGGACTGACCTACATGCCGACCGGCGCGACGGTCGCGGCGCTCACCACCTCGCTGCCGGAGACACCGGGCGGCGCACGCAATTGGGACTACCGCTACACCTGGCTGCGCGACTCGACGTTCACACTGCAGGCCCTGCATTACCTCAACCTCGACTGGGAGGCCGAGGAGTTCATGCAGTTCGTCGCCGACCTCGAGCCGAACACGGACGGGGGCCTGCAGATCATGTACGGGATCGACGGGCGGCGCGATCTGACGGAGTCCACGCGCGATGAGCTCTCCGGCTACGCCGGGGCGAGCCCGGTGCGGATCGGCAACGGAGCCTTCGACCAGCGCCAGAACGACGTCTACGGCGCGGCGCTTGACTCGATCCTGCTGCACACCCGACGCAGCCAGCGCCTGCCCCGCAGGCTGTGGCCGATCGTGCAGGCGCAGGCCGAATGCGCGACCAAGGTCTGGCGCCAGCCCGACCAGGGCATCTGGGAGGCCCGCGGCAAGCCGAAGCACTACGTCTCCTCCAAGCTCATGTGCTGGGTCGCGATGGACCGGGCTTCGAAGCTCGCGGCGATCCGCGGTGACACCGCGCGCCAGTCGACATGGGGCGCGACATCCGAGGAGATCAAGGACGACATACTGACGCACGGGCTGACCAAGGACGGCGTCCTGCGCCAGCACTACGACACCGACGCGCTGGATGCCTCCAACCTGCTGGCAGCGATCTTCGGCTTCCTGCCCGCCGACGACGAGCGCCTGCGGGCAAGCGTGATGGCGATTGCCGAAGACCTCACAGAGGACGGCTTCGTCCTGCGCTACCGCACCGACGAGACCGATGACGGCATGTCGGGCAAGGAGGGGAGCTTCTTGATCTGCTCCTTCTGGCTGGTCTCGGGTCTCGCGGTCGTCGGCGAGCATCAGCGCGGCCGCGACCTGATGGAAAAGCTCCTGCGGGTCGCCTCGCCGCTCGGTCTCTACGCCGAGGAGTTCGACACGAGCACGGCGCACTTCCTGGGCAACGTCCCCCAGGCGTTCTCACACCTGGCTTTGATCGAGGCCGCGGGGCGAATAATCCTGTCCGAGATGGTTGGCGAGATCAGCTGATGGACTCCTACGATGTGATCATCATCGGTAGCGGCGCCGGCGGCGGCACGCTCGTAGCCCGGCTGGCTCCGTCGGGAAAGCGCATCCTGCTGCTCGAGCGCGGCGACTGGCTGCCGCGCGAGCCGCAGAACTGGTCCGCGGGGGACGTCTTCATCGACAACCGCTACGTCTCGCCCGACACGTGGTACGACGCCGACGGCAAGCCCTTCCAGCCGCAGGTCCACTACTGCGTCGGCGGCGCCACGAAGCTCTACGGCGCGGCGCTCTATCGGATGCGGGCCGAGGACTTCGGCGAGCTGCGCCACCACGGCGGCATCTCCCCTGCGTGGCCGATCTCCTACGAGCAGATGGAGCCCTACTACTCCGAGGCCGAGCAGCTCTACCAGGTGCACGGCGCCCGCGGAGAGGATCCGACCGAACCGCCGGCGAGCTCACCCTATCCGTTCCCGGCGGTCTCGCACGAGCCGCGCATCGAGCAGCTCTCGCAGGACTTCGCCTCCGCCGGGCTGCATCCGTTCCACGCCCCCTGCGGCGTCATGCTCGACGAGGGAAACATGGCCTACAGCGCGTGCGTGCGCTGCTCGACGTGCGACGGCTTTCCCTGCCTAGTGCACGCCAAGGCCGACGCAGAGGTGCTGGGCGTGCGACCCGCGCTGGAGCACGCCAACGTCACCATGCTGAGGAACGCCACCGCGGTGGCGCTGCGGACGAACGCGGCGGGCACCGCCGTCACGGAGGTGCTCGTCGATCGCGACGGCGCGCAGGAGAGCTACGCGGGCGAGCTCGTCGTCGTCTCCTGCGGCGCAGCCAACACGGCCAAGCTGCTGCTCGAGTCGGCCAACGACAAGCATCCCGCCGGCCTCGCCAACGGCTCCGACCAGGTCGGACGCAACTACATGTTCCACAACAGCCAGGCGGTGCTCGCGATCTCCAAGGAGCCCAACCCGACCGTCTTCCAGAAGACCCTGGGCGTCAACGACTACTACTTCGCCGGCAGCGAGTGGGAGTTTCCGATGGGCAACATCCAGATGGTGGGCAAGTCCTCGGCCGACATGTACCGCGGGGAGAAGCCCACGATGACGAAGCTCGCCCCCGGCTTCTCGCTCAAGGACATCGCCGCCCATGCGATCGATTTCTGGCTTTCCACCGAGGATCTGCCGCAACCCGGCAACCGCGTCACGGTCGACCGCGAGGGCAGGCTCACGCTGAGCTACCGCTCCTCCAACGACGGCGCGCGCGATCGGCTGTTCGAGCAGCTGCGCTCCCTGCTCGGCAACCTGGGCATGCGCGAGCACCACCTCATCCCGCGCTGGGCCTACCTCGAGAACAAGATCCCCGTCGCGGGCGTCGCCCACCAGGCTGGCACCGCGCGCTTCGGGTCGGACCCGGCCTCCTCCGTGCTCAACGTCGACTGCCGCGCGCACGAGCTCGACAACCTCTACGTCGTCGACACGAGCTTCTTCCCGAGCATCGCCGCCGTCAACCCGGCGCTCACGGCGATGGCAAACGCGCTGCGCGTCGGCGAGCACCTGCTCGAGCGGCTGGGCGCCGATGGCGGCTGAGGCGAACGCGCGACCGCGCCGGCGCGTGGTCATCGTGGGGGGCGGCTTCGGAGGCCTGACCGCCGCCCGCGAGCTTGGGGGCGCCGACGTGGAGGTCACGCTGGTGGACCCGATGGCCCATCACCTCTTCCAGCCCCTGCTCTATCAGGCGGCCTGCGGCGGCCTCTCCACGGGGGAGTGCGCCTCGCCGATCCGCGCGGCCGTCAAGCACCACCCCAACACTGCGGTTCTGATGGCCAGGGCCTCCCATCTCGACGTCGAGCGCCGTCAGGTCGTCCTCGACCGCGGCGAGCGGTTGGACTACGACAGCCTGATCGTGGCCTGCGGAGCTCAGACCTCCTACTTCGGCAACGACGAGTGGGCAGAGCACTCCTATGGCCTGAAGACGCTCGCCGACGCCGTACGGCTCCGCAACCGGATCTACGGCGCCTTCGAGGAGGCCGAGCGCGCGCAGGATCCGGCTGAGCGGGAGCGGTGGCTGACGTTCGTCGTGATCGGCGGAGGGCCGACCGGGGTTGAGCTGGCGGGCGAGCTCGCGATCATCACGGCGCACACGCTGAAGGGCTACTACAGTCGGATCGAGCCATCCGCTGCGCGGGTGATCCTGCTCGACGCGGGAGAGCGCGTGACGGCTGCGTTCAGCAGCCGGCTGTCGGCCAAGGTCGCGCGCTACCTGGCCGAGCTCGGCGTGAGGGTCCGCGAGCACGCGCGCGTGACCACGATCGACGCCGAGGGCGTGACCGTGGAGGTGGACGGAGGCGAGGAGCGGATCGCAAGCAGGACGGTCGTGTGGGCGGCGGGCGTGCGGGCAGCCGGATTCGCCGAGACGCTCGCGCGCGCGACCGGCGCGCAGACGGACCGCGCCGGGCGCGTGCAGATCGAACCCGATCTCACGATCGCCGGCCACCCCGAGATCTCCGTGATCGGCGACGCGACGGTGCTCGCCGGCCCGAAAGGCAAGACCCTTCCGGGGCTCGCGACCGTCTCGATCCAGCAGGCGCGTCACGTCGCCAGCGCGATCCGGCAAGGCGCGGCGGGGGCTAGGACGCCGTTTCGCTACTTCGACAAGGGAGCGCTGGCCGTCATCGGCCGGGGCAAGGCGGTGTGCGAGATCCGCGGCCTGGAGCTCTCTGGACGGCTCGCGTTCCTCACCTATCTGTCCGTGCACATGTACTACCTGAGCGGCGGTGGCCCCGGGCATCGTCTGAAGGTGCTGATCGACTGGATCAGCGCGCGCGTGGGCGACCCGCAGAACCAGGTGATCGACGCCGGCCTCGACTTCGTGGAGCATCTGCCCGAGTCGCTGGTCAAGGACTAGGCCGCCACCGCAACGGGACCGCGACCCGGTCACTGGGTCATGATTGCGCGGTGAGGGCGCTCGACCCGAGACTGCTGCTGTACGCGCGCGCGACCCGGGCGTTCCTCGTCGTCTCGGTGCTGCTCGGCCTCCTCAGCGGGCTGCTGATCGTCGCGCAGGCCTGGCTCTTGGCCGATGTCGTAGCGCGCGCCTTCATCGGCGGCCGCGGCCTTGCGCAGCTGCAGGCGCCGCTGATCGCGCTCCTGGGCGTCGTCCTGGCGCGCGCCGTCGTCGCCTGGGGGGCGGAGCTGGCGGCAAGTCGCTCTTCCGCGCGAGCCAAGTCGCAGCTGCGCGCCGCCCTGATGGAGCGGGTGGCGGCGGTCGGGCTCGAGAGCGGGCCCCGACGGCGTACCGGCGAGCTCGCGATCCTCGCCACGCGCGGCATCGACGCGCTCGACGGCTACTTCTCGCTGTACCTGCCGCAGCTGTTCCTCGCGGTCATCGTGCCCGCGTTCGTGATCGCGGCCGTGCTCTGGGAAGACTGGATCTCGGCCGCGATCATCGCCTTGACGATCCCGCTGATACCGCTATTCATGGCGCTCGTCGGCGCCAGCACCCAGGAGCGCATGGACCGCCAGCTGAGGACGATGCAGCGGCTGGCCGGCCACTTCCTGGATGTGGTCGCAGGCCTTGGAACGCTGAAGGTGTTCGGGCGCGCGAAGGCGCAGGCGGCGACGATCCGCGATATCACCGAACGCTACCGCCGCGCCGCGCTCTCGACGCTGCGCATCACGTTCCTCTCGTCGCTGATCCTCGAGCTGGTCGCGACCATCTCCGTGGCGCTCGTGGCGGTGGCGATCGGGCTGCGGCTGCTGAACGGGGAGCTGGGGCTGCGCACGGCGCTGTTCGCGCTCGTGCTGGCACCGGAGGCCTACCTTCCGCTGCGCCGGCTCGGCGCCAGCTACCACGCGAGCAGCGAGGGCATGGCCGCCGCCGAGCAGGTGTTCGCCGTGCTCGAGTCACCCGCCCCGCTGGCCGGGGGCCGGACCGAGTTTGCCGACCCGGCGGCCGCCGGGCTCACCGTGGAGGATCTGCGAGTCACCTACCCGGGCCGCTCGCAGCCCGCGCTCGACGGCGCCTCCCTGAGCGTGCAGTCCGGCGAGATCACCGCGCTCGTGGGGCCGAGCGGGTGCGGCAAGTCGACGTTGCTCGGGGTTCTGCTCGGGCTCGTCAGCGCCGAGTCGGGCAGCGTGCGCGTCGGTGGCGTCGATCTCGCAGAGCTCGACGTCGAGGCATGGCGCGCGCAGCTGGCATGGGTTCCTCAGCGGCCCCACATGTTCAGCGCGTCGATCGCCGAGAACGTGCGGCTCGGGAACGACGCCGCCTCGAAGGAGGAGGTGCGCGCGGCGATCTCCGCCGCCGGCCTCGCCGAGACCGTCAGCAGGCTTCCCGGCAGACTCGACACCGTCCTCGGTGAGCATGGCGCGGGCCTCTCCGCCGGCGAGCGCCAGCGGGTGGCGCTGGCTCGCGCGTTCCTGCGCGACGCGCCGTT
Source organism: Solirubrobacteraceae bacterium (assembly GCA_035314465.1). Classification (GTDB taxonomy): domain Bacteria; phylum Actinomycetota; class Thermoleophilia; order Solirubrobacterales; family Solirubrobacteraceae; genus Palsa-744. The sequence goes on from DATFZM010000005.1 coordinate 12,668, forward strand.
GCTTCTGCTCGACGAGCCGACCGCCAATCTCGACGGCCAGACCGAGCGCGACGTCGTCGAGGCGATCCGCCAGCTCGCCCGCGGCAGGACCGTGCTGCTCGTCGCACACCGCCCCGCGCTGATCGCCCTCGCCGACACGGTCGTTTCGCTCGAGCCGGTTGGAGCGGCCGCGTGAACGGATCGATCGAGGACGAGCGCGGACCGAAGGCGCCGCTGCGGGCGACGCTGGCGCTGGCCCGGCCCGTGCGTCGGCGGCTGGCGTTCGCGACACTGCTCGGCGCCGGCGCGCTCGCGTCGGCGATCGGCCTGATCGCGACCTCCGCCTGGCTGATCTCGCGCTCGGCGCAGCATCCCCAGGAGTCGGCGGTCGCCCTGGCGATCGTCGGCGTCCAGTTCTTCGCCCTCGCGCGCGGCCTGTTGCGCTACGCCGAACGGCTGGTGGCCCACGACGCCGCGTTTCGCTTGCTCGCCGAGCTCCGGGTGCGCGTATATGAGCGGCTCGAGGCGCTCGCTCCGCTCGGCCTGCCGGCTTTCCGCAGCGGCGACCTGCTCGCGCGCCTGATCGGCGACGTCGACTCGATCCAGGACCTCCTGCTGAGGGTCCTGCCCCCGTTTGCGATCGCTGTGATCGTCGGCGCGTTGACCGTCGGCGTGGTGGCGTTGATGCTGCCGGCGGCAGCGCTGATCCTGCTCGCCTCGCTGCTTCTCGCCGGTGCGCTCGTGCCCTGGCTGACCGGGCGCTTGGCCGCCCGCGCGGAGGCGCGGCAGGCGGCGGCGCGCGGGGAGATGACCGCTACCGTCGTCGACCTGATCGAAGGCGCGCCGGAGCTGGCGGTCAACGGCGCCACCCCGCGAGCGCTCGAGCGCGCGCTGGCCGCCGACGCCGAGCTCACGGCCGTGGCGGCGGCGAGCGCACGCACAGCGGGGGTCGGCCAGGGCCTTACGAGCCTGTGCATGGGGCTTGCGATGTGGGGAGGACTCGTGGTCGGCGTCGCGGCCGTCCACGCGGGCAAGCTGAACGGTGTTCTGCTCGCGGGGATCGCGCTGATCCCGCTCGTGGCCTTCGAGCTCGTCGCTCCCCTGCCCGCGGCCACCCAGATGCTCCAGCGCGTGCGGCGCTCGGCAGCTCGGCTGCTCGAGGTGATGGACGCTCCTGCCCCGGTCGATGAGCCCGCAGTGGCGCTGGCGCTGGTGCGCGGTCCACACCTCCTGCGAGTGCACGATCTGCGCGTCAAGTACCCGGGCGCGACCCACTGGGCGCTGGCCGGCATCGATCTCGAGCTGAGACCGGGTCGGCGCGTGGCGGTCGTGGGCGCAAGCGGTGCCGGCAAGAGCACCCTCGCCGCTGTGCTGCTGCGGTTCGCGCCCTATCAGCGGGGGTCGGTCACGCTCGACGGTGTCGAGATCGCCGACCTCGCGGGCGATCAGTGCCGGCAGGTGATTGGGCTGGTGGCGCAGGATGCGCACGTGTTCGACAACACGCTCGCCGAGAACCTGCGCCTGGCTCGGCGAGGCGCAGGCGACGATCAGCTCCGCGCCGCGCTCGCCCAGGCGCGCCTGCTGGAGTGGGCCGACGGCCTGCCCGCCGGCCTGCAGACGGAGCTCGGCGAGCGTGGGGCGCGCATGTCCAGCGGCCAGCGCCAGCGCCTGGCGATCGCCAGGGCGCTGCTCGCGGACTTCCCGCTGCTCGTGCTCGATGAGCCGGGCGAGCATCTCGACACCCAGGCCGCGGATGAGATCGTCGCCGACCTGCTCGCGGCGTCGCAGGAGCGCGCAACGCTGTTGATCACGCACCGGCTGGCAGGCCTGGCCGAGGTCGATGAGATCCTGGTGCTCGAGCGGGGCTGCGTGCTCGAGCGCGGAACGCACGCCGAGCTGCTCGCCCTCGGTGGGCGCTACGCAGATCTGTGGCGCTGGGAGAGCGCCTACGTTTGAGCCGACGCGGTGGCCGGCGGGGTGGGCGGCGGTTCCGTGCCCTGAGAACCCTTGACGCGCCCGCGGAACACGTAGAAGGACCAGCCCTGATAGAGAAGCACGATCGGCAGGAAGATCACGGCCACGATCGTCATCACCTTCAGCGCGTAGCCGCCCGAGGCCGAGTTGCTGACGGTCAGGTTGTAGGCCGCGTTCGTGCTCGAGACCATCACGTTCGGATACAGGTTGATGAAGATCGAGCCGACGGTCGCAGCGATCGCGATCGCCGATGACGTGAAGGCCCAGCCGTCGTGCTCGGTGCTCGCCAGTCGCGTGGCGAAGAGGACCGCGATCACCGCGAGCACCTCCACCGGTTCGGGCACGTCGGGGCCGCCGGCGACGCTGCGCGTCCAGATCACGAAGCCGACGACGAGCGCGGTCGCCGCCCATCCCAGCGGCCGTGCGATCGCGCGCGAGCGCGCGCGCACCTGACCGGTCGTCCGCAGCGTCAGGAACGTCGCGCCGTGCAGCAGGCACAGTCCCAGCAGCGTGACACCGGTCCACAGCCCATAGGGGGTCAGCAGGTCGAAGAAGTTGCCCGTGAACTCGTGGCTCGAGTTGATCGGCAGGCCTACCAGCAGATCGCCCAGCCCGACGCCGAGCAGCAGCGGGGTCAGGAGGCTGCCGATCGTCGTGCACCACGTCCAGCGCCGGCGCCAGCCTCGGTCATCGCTTTTGCGCGTGTACTCCAGGGAGACGCCGCGGACCATCAGCGCCGCGAGCACGAGCAGCAGCGCGAGGTAGAGCGCCGAGAACATCGTCGCGTACCAACTGGGAAACGCGGCGAACGTGCCCGCGCCGGCGACTATCAGCCAGACCTCGTTCCCGTCCCACCAGGGGGCGATCGTGCTCAGCGCGAGGCTCCGCTCGGCGTCGGTCTTGCCGACGATCGTATGCAGCACGCCGACGCCGAAGTCGAAGCCCTCGAGCACGAAGAAGCCGACCCACAGGATCGCGATCAGCACGAACCACAGGGTGTGTAGGTGCAGCACGGCTCTCCTAGTAGCTCACGGCCGGGATCGTGGTCGCGCCGGCGCCGGCGCCGTCCTCGCCTTCGCCGGGTTCTTTGCGCGCATAGCGCAGCATCAGCACGAGATCGGCGGCGCCGAGCGCGATGTAGATCAGCACGAACGCGACCAGGCTGATCCAGATGTCGGTCGACGTCACCGAGGGCGAGTTCGCGTTGATCGTCTTCATCAGCCCCTGCACGATCCAGGGTTGGCGGCCGTTCTCGGTCAGCATCCAGCCGGCGATGTTCATCAGGAAGGGAGTCACGACGGCCCACGCGGACAACCGCAGAAACCACTTCGAGCGGTCGAGCGACCCCCGATGCACGAGCCAGCCCCCCCACAGGGCGAACAGCGCGATCAGCGTCCCCAGATAGGCCATCACGCGCATCGACCAGTACTGGATGAAGACGTCGGGGATGTAGTTGCCCGGGCCGTACTTCTTTTCGTCTTCCGCCTGCAGCTGGTTCAGGCCGACGACCGCGCCGTTCCACGTCCCAGTCGCGAGCACCGACAACAGGTGCGGTATCTCGATGATCTGCGAGGGGGTCTTGTCGTTTTTCCCGCCGCCGATCTGGAAGGCCGAGAACGAGCACGGCTGGCAGTTTTCCCACTGGGCCTCGGCGGCGGCGATCTTCGCCGGCTGGTAGGTGGTCTCGATCTCTCCGAGCTTGTTGCCGACGAACATCTGCAGCAGGATCGCCGGGAGCAGCACGAGCACCGAGATCCGCGCCGCATAGTGGAAGGACTCCACATCGCGCTCTCTGCGCAGATGCCACGCTGAGACGGCGAGCATCACCAGCGACCCGGTGATCAGCGAGGCGAGGAGCACGTGCACGTACCCCCACAGGAACGTCGGGTTCGTGAACAGGGCGCCGATGTTGTTCAGTTCGGGCTGGCCGTGGCTGTTGAGCGCGTAGCCGACCGGATGCTGCATCCACGAGTTGGCGGCGAGGATGAACAGCGCCGACAGCATCGACCCGGCCGCCACGAGCCAGATGCACGCGAGGTGCACGCGCTTGGGAAGCCTCTCCCAGCCGAACAGCCATAGGCCCAGGAACGTCGACTCCAGGAAGAACGCGGCCAGGCCCTCCATCGCGAGCGGGCCGCCGAAGACGTCGCCGACGAAGCGCGAGTACGTCGACCAGTTCATCCCGAACTCGAACTCCTGCACGAGCCCCGTGACGACCCCCACCGCGACGTTGATCACGAGCAACGTGCCGAAGAAGCGCGTCAGGCGCTTGTACTCGGGCTTGTGGTTGCGGTACCAGGCGGTCTGCAGGAGAGCGACGAGGAACGCGAGCCCGATCGTCACCGGCACGAACAGGAAGTGGTAGATGCTCGTAGTCGCGAACTGCCAGCGTGCGAGATCGTTGGTCACGCACCGCGGATCCTAGTCGGGTGGAGGACGTCGCGACGAGCGGGCAAACCCGCAGTGTGCTCGGCGACGCGCGCCGCGCGTAAGCGGCGCGCGGTGGCGATCGCGGAGCCCCCGTGGCGAGGGGCGCGAGTGCTTGCCATACACTCACCCCAGCGTGAATCTGTGGATTCCCGATCGAGTCGGTCACGGCGCGATAGGGGAGTTGCCCGCAGGCGTCGCGCTGGGGCTGGTTCCGCGCGAGGGCGAGCTGCCCCCCGCGATCCTCGACGCCGAGTTCCTCGTGCCGAGCGCGGGCGATCGGCGCCTGGCGGCGGTGCTGCCGCGAATGTCCTCGCTGCGCGTGATCCAGACGCTCTCGGCGGGGGTCGACCGGCTGCTCGAGCTGGTCCCGCCCGGCGTGACGCTGTGCGACGCCCGCGGCACGCGCGACATCGCGGTCTCCGAATGGGTGCTCGCGACGATCCTCGCCGCGCAGAAGATGTTGCCAAAGGCATGGGAGCACCAGCGCCGACACGCCTGGTACCGGGGGGAGACCGACGAGCTCGCCGGCCGCACGGTGATGATCCTCGGCTACGGCTCGATCGGCGCCGCCGTCGAGGCGCGGCTGAACCCGTTCCAGGCGCGGCTGATCCGGGTCGCCCGCCGCGCTCGCCCGTGCGTGCACCCCGTGCAGGAGCTGCGCGAGCTGCTTCCGCTCGCGGACGTCGTCGTGGTGCTGCTACCCCTGACGGAGCAGACCACGGGGCTGCTCGACGGCGACGCGCTCGCGCAGATGCGCCCCGGCGCGCTGCTCGTCAACGCCGCTCGCGGGCAGATAGTCGATTCCCGGGCGCTGCTCGACCTGCTCCTGGCCGGGAGGATCCGCGCGGCGCTCGACGTCACCGATCCGGAGCCGCTGCCCGATGATCATCCGCTGTGGGACGCGCCGGGGGTCCTCATCACGCCGCATATCGCCGGCGACACGCCCGCGTCGGAGGTACGCGCGTTCGAGCTCGTCGGCGAGCAGGTGCGCCGCTACGTCCGCGGCGAGGAGCTCCTCAACGTGGTCGAAGGCGGCTACTGATGAGCGCCGATCGGTGCGCTAGAGGACCTGGATCTGGACCAGGCTGGTCGTGCCCGGACGACCCGAGGGCAGGCCGGCTGTGATGCCGACGCGCTGCCCGCGCCTGCACCAGCCCAGCTCGACCACCCGCCGCGCGGCGTCTGCGATCAGCGCCTCGGTCGTCTCGTGGCGCGGCATCGAGGCCGCCTGCACGCCCCACATCAGCCCGCAGCGGCGGACGGTCTCGCGCCCGGGCGAGAGCGCGTAGATCGGGACCGTGGGGCGGTGGGCGGAGACGAGCCGCGCCGAGCGGCCCGAGAGCGTCGGCACGACGAGCGCATCGAGGCGCAGCTCGCGCGCGGCGTCACAGAGGTTGTGCGCGATCGTGTGCGCGGGGTCGGACTCCGTGCGGCGCACACGCGACTCGTTCCAGCGTTCGTAGGGGGCGATCGACTCGGCCTGTACGGCCACCGCGGCCATCATCGCGATCGCCTCCACGGGGTAGGCCCCGACGGCGGTCTCCTGCGAGAGCATCACCGCGTCGGTTCCGTCGAGGATCGCGTTTGCCACGTCGGCCACCTCCGCACGCGTCGGTCGCGACGTATGGACCATCGAGTCGAGCATCTGCGTGGCCGTGATCGAGGGCCTCGCCAGCCAGCCGGCGAGCTCGAGCAGCTGCTTCTGGACGATCGGCACGCGCGCGATCGGGAGCTCGATGCCGAGGTCGCCGCGCGCGACCATCACGCAGTCCGCCGCCCGCAGTATCTCCTCCGCGCGCTCCACCGCCTGCGGCTTCTCCATCTTGGCGATCAGCGGCAGGCGCGTGTGCTCTCGGACGTATTCGACGTCCTGTGGAGTCTGCACGAACGACAGGGCGACCATGTCGACGCCGATCGACTCGCCGTGGCGAAGCATGTGCAGGTCCTCCTCGGGAACCGCTGGCAGCGATGCGACCGGGCCGGGGATGTTCAGGCCCTGGCGCGAGGCAACGGCGCCCCCGACCTCGATCTCGACATCGACCTCGTGCTGCTGGGCGCGCACGTCTACGACGCGCAGGCGCACGGCTCCGTCGGCCAGGTACAGCGTCGAGCCGGTCTCCACGGCGCCGGGGAGCCCGCCCCAGGAGATGCTCATACGCGTGGCGTTGCCCTGGAGCTCCTCGCCGCCGCACTCGAACGTGAGCCTCTCCCCGGGCGTCAGCTCCACGAGGTCCTCGCGCAGCGGGCCGATCCGCAGCTTCGGTCCCGGCAGGTCCTGCAGGATCGCCACCGGGCGTCCCACCCGCCCGGCGGCGTCGCGCACCCTACGCGCCGTCTCGGCGTGCTCATCGAGCGTGCCGTGCGAGTAGTTCAGGCGCGCTACGTCCATCCCCGCCTCGACCATCCGCGTGAGCGTGTCCGGATCGCGGGAGGCGGGGCCGATCGTGGCGACGATCTTCGTGCGGCGCATGCACGGACGGTAGCGGCCGCACAGGCCCCTTCCCGCCGCGTCTCTAGCATCCAGGCGTGCTCGGCCCCTCGCGACCGATGCCCAGGGTGGGCTCAGCGGCCAGGATCCTCCACTTCGGGGGCGGCTACGAAGGCGCCACCGTGCTCGAGGTCTTCGACGGCGGCCGGCGCCTGCGCGTGCGCTGCGAATCAGGCGAGCTGCTGGAATTCGTTCTGAACCCCGCCAGCGCGCGCTTCGTCTCGGCGCTCAGCGCGAGCGGGCCGCGCCTGGAACTGCTCGAGGAGCGCTGAAATCGGGCGCGGGACGGCTTGCAGCCAGCGCCGGGGCAGCGGCTCCGCTGGCGGTGCGGCGACGCTGCTCGGCGGCGCGCTTCAGGGAGGGGCGACGTCCGGGAAGTGCTCCGCGCAGTGCTCGCGCAGCGCGTCGCGGACCCACCCCCGCTCCTCGTGCGATGCGAAGCGCAGGCGCCCCAGGAGCTCGCGCTGGTCGGTGATCGGCTCGCCCGCGATCACCCAGCGCACGGCCAGGCGCTCGAACAGCAGCTCGCCCGCGCGCTGCCATGCGTCCTCCTGCGTCGTGGCCGCGGAGGCCACCGTCCCGGCGAGCGCCTCGGCGTAGCTGCGACGCGAGCCCGCGGTCAGCGAGCCGCGCAGGGTGAGCACGTTGCCTTCCGGGTCGGTGTAGTCGCTGGTGGGCGCGTGCAGTCGCTCGCGGCGGCGTCCGCGACGTGCCACGGGTCAGCCGGCGTCCGCCGCCCGTTCGAGCGCGCCGCGCACGTCGCCGGTGACCGGCTCCGCGTGGCCCGGCCACGCAGCTGCGGGTTCGAGCGCTGCGAGCTTGCGAAGGCTGGCGCGCGCCTGCTCGGTGTCGTAGTTGTAGAGCGCTATCGGCAACCGCGGCGCGCAGGCCCGTCCCCACATGTCGAGCGTGTAGAAGCAGTCGCTGCTCAGGGCCAGGCGGTCGGACTCGCGCCACAGCGCGATCATCCCGGGCGCGTGCCCGGGGATGTGGATGACACGGAAGCCGGCGATCTCATCGCCCTCGGCGAGCGTCCCGTCGATCCTCACCGGCCCGCCGTCCCAGGCCAGCCGGTGCAACAGCCGATGGGTCTGGCGCAGCGGCGTGGGCAGACCGGCAAGCCCCTCCGGCCAGTAGCGGAAGCCGCCGCTGCCTTCGGCGTCCTGCACTTCCTCCGCGTGGCAGAGCACGGGAACGCCGAGCGCGGGCGCCGAGCCGCGGTGGTCCGTATGGGCGTGTCCGAGCACGACCCGCCGGATCCCGCCGAGCTTCGCTCCCGCGCCGGCCACCGCGCGGGTCATCGTCCGCGCGCCCGCGTCGAACAGCGTTACCCCGCCCTCATCCTCGATCATGTAGACGTTGCACTTGCCGGGCTGGCCCTGCACCAGCCAAACGCCCTCGGCGACGATGCCCGGCTCGCCGCCTGCCAGGCGCGAGGTGACGCTGGTGAGCGCGTTGAAGGCGCCCATCATGCGGCGCTCGGCCTTCGAGTCCTGCGCGGGCATCATGCCGATCTGCCTCGCGAACGTCATCGAGTCGCTGAACGCGTCGTTGCGCTGGATCAGGCCGTCGGCGACGGTCAGCAGGTCGATCCCCTCGAGCTCGATCGGGTTGCCCGTCGGGGCGATCCCGCCGAAGCTGCCAGGGCCCGCGAACGTGCCACGCAGGCGCCACTGCACGGCGCAGCGGTCGCCCTCGGTGGTGGTGGAGACGATCTCCATGTGCAGGTCGGGTATGGCCGCGAGCAGATCGCCGATGAACGCGCGCACGCCGTCGGGTGCCTGGGTGTCGACCTGCCCGCGGACGATCTCGCGCCCGCCCACGGCCCACAGCGCGATCGCGGCGTCGAGCTCGTGAGTGTCGATCGCCTCGAAGTAGCGGCGCGCCACCGATTCCGCCTTGCTGCCCGAGATGCGCTTGCGCGGCGAGGTCGCCTGCTGCACGCTTGCGGCCGCCTCCTCGACCTTCGTGCTCGCCTCATCGACCTTCGCGCCTGTCTCGCTCGCCTCCGGACCCGACATCCGCCCCTCCTCTACGCCGCTGACGGGGCTTAGTCTAGTCTCCGCGCGGTGCCTGATGTCAGCGCCAAGCGCGAGCTGGGACGCGGCGAGCGCGTTCTGCCCGGCGTCTACCGCCTGCGCCTGCCGCTCCCCTGGCCTGGGGTTCCCCACTGCAACGCCTGGGCGCTGTCCGCGGGCGAGGGCTTCGTGCTGGTCGACACGGGCATGTACCAGCCCCCCGATTCGCTCGAGAACCTCGAACGGGCGCTCGCGATGTGCGAGCTGCGCCTCTCCGAAGCGCAGCTCGTCGTCTGCACGCACGCGCACTCCGACCACTGCGGCCAGGCGGCCGCGGTCGTCGAGCGGGCCGGCTGCGAGCTGTGGATGCATCCCAGCCACGAGCTCATGTCGCGCATGTTCGAAGATCCCGAAGCGGTCTTCGCGCGGCGCCTGGAGGTCGCGCGCCAGAGCGGCGTTCCCGAGGAGCCGCTGCGCCGCTATGCCGCCGCGCGCGGCGCGGGGGCGGCGCTCCAACCCGGCATCGCCGGCCCGATCGAGGTCGACCGCGAGCTTCTCGACGGCGTCACAGTCGCGACGGACCTCGGCGAGTGGGTCGCCTACGAGACGCCTGGCCATTCGCCCTCGCACGTGTGCCTGTTCCAGCCCGAGCGACGGCTGCTGATCTCAGGCGACCACCTGCTCGGACGCATCTCGCTGTACTTCGAGTACGGCTACTCCCCCAACCCCGTCGGCGAGTTCCTCACCTCCCTGGACACGGTCGAGAGGCTCGGCGCCCGACTGTGCCTGGCCGGCCACGGCCGCACGTTCGCCGACGTAGAGGCCCATATCCGCGGCAATCGCGAGCTCGTGCACGAGCACCTGCAGGAGGTGCAGGAGGCGCTGGAGTCAGAGCCCCGCACCGCCTTCGAGGTCGTGAGCGCGATCTACGGCGACTCGCTCTCCCAGCAGAACGGCCACTGGCTGCTTTCGCAGGTGCTCGGCTACCTCGCGCACCTGGAGTCCTGCGGGCGCGTGCAGCGGCTGCCGGGAAGCCCGGAGCGTTGGACCGCCGCGCGCCGGGCTGCATAATCGTCGGATGCGGATCGATCAGATCCTCGCCGCCGAGGGGCCGGTGTTCTCGTTCGAGTTCTTCCCGCCGAAAACCCAGGACGGCGAGCGCAACCTGGAGGCGGCTCTGACGGAGCTCGGAGCGCTGGAACCGTCGTTCGTGTCGGTCACCTACGGCGCCGGCGGCTCGACACGCGAGAAGACGATCGAGATCGTCAAGCGCATCAAGGAGGAGCACGGGCTCGAGGCGATGGCGCACTTCACATGCGTGGGCGCCACCGTCGAGCAGCTGCGCGGCACGCTCGATGAGATGCGCGAAGCCGGGATCGACAACGTCCTCGCCCTGCGCGGCGATCCGCCGGCGGGCGAGGAGGCCTGGACGAAGACGGAGGGCGGCCTGGAGTACTCGCGCGAACTCGTCGAGCTGATCGCCGCGGGCTACCCATTCGCGATCGGCGCCGCCTGCTTTCCCGAGACGCACATCCACGCCACGAGCGCGGAGGCCGACCTCGAACACCTCGTCGAGAAGGTCGGCGCCGGAGTCGACTTTCTGATTACGCAGGTCTTCTTCGACAACTCCTACTACTTCGACTTCGTCGCCCGCGCACGCGCGGCGGGGATCGGGGTGCCGATAATCCCGGGCGTGATGCCGATCACGCGCGTCGGCCAGGTGGAGCGCATGGCCGCGATGTGCGGGTCGGAGATACCCGAAGAGCTGCACCGCGAGCTGCACGCCCGCGGTGAGGACCCGGAGGCGGTGCTCGACTTCGGGGTCGCCTACGCGACCCTCCAGTGCGCCGAGCTGCTCGCCGCCGGCGCTCCCGGGATCCACTTCTACACACTCAACCGGTCTCCGGCCACGCGCGCGATCCTCAGCGCATTGCGGCTTACGCGCCCGTGGGAGAAGGCCGTCTATCCGGCCTCTATCTCGAGCCCCTCGGCGACGCGCGGCGAGCCGTCGGGCGCTTCGTAGCGCACGTCGACCGAGTCGTTCTGGCGGTAGGTGCCCACGCCCCAGGCGCCGAGCAGCCAGCGCCAGCCGCTGATCCTGTCCTTGCGCAGCTCGCGCTCGAACACGAGCGCTCCTTCGCGAACGCTGAAGTCGACGCCGAGCTGCTGGCGCACGCCGTTGACATAGACCTCATAGGGGTTGCGCACATCGCGCGGCAGCCTCACGGTCGATCGCGCCATAGCGGCCACCATTATGAACGTTGGGCCGGGCACGCCCAGCGCTGGGCGAGCCCGGCCCCGCGTGGCGGGGGTCGGGCGCGGACCCGCCGGCGATGGCCCTAGATTGGAGCGCGATGAGCTCCAGAGACGAGGGCGAGATCGCCTACACGGTGCGCCGCTCCACCCGCGCTCGCAACGTGCGCGTCAACGTCCACGCCCACGACGGCGTCGAGGTCGTGCTGCCCGCGCGGGCTCCCGAGCGCGCCGCCGCGGCGGCCGTCAGCGAGCTGCGACCGTGGATCGAGCGGCGCATGCGCGAGGCGCGTGCCGTGCGAGAGCAGATCGACGCGCGCGGCGCAACCGTGCCCTACCTCGACCGCACGCTTGCGCTCGTGCCCCAGGCGGGACGCATCCGCGCCCATCGGCGGGGCGACTCGCTGCTCGTCCCCGTGGGCGATGCGCGGGCGTCGATCGAGCGCCTCTATCGCCGCGCCGCGCGCGTGGAGGTCGCGCCGCGCCTGGATCGCGCGAGCGCGCTCCTCGGGCGCAGCTACAGCGCGCTCGAGATCCGCGGCCAGCGCACCCGCTGGGCGTCGTGCTCGCCGGAGGGGCGCATGAGCTTCAACTGGCGGCTGCTGCTCGCGCCCGAGCGCGTGCTCGAATACGTGGTCTGGCACGAGGTGTGCCATCTCGAGCGCCTCGATCACTCGCCCGCGTTCTGGGAGCTGCTGCGCGGGCGCTGGCCCGGCTATCGCGAGGATCGCGCGTGGCTGCGCCGCTACGGCGCCACGCTCGTGCTCTAGCGGCGCTGCTAGCCGCGCTGCTCGATCGGCACGTAGTCGCGGTCCCGATAGCCGGTGTAGATCTGGCGCGGGCGCGCGATCTTCTGCTCGGGATCCTCGACCATCTCCAGCCACTGCGCGATCCAGCCACTCGTGCGGCCGATCGCGAACATCACCGGGAACATCGCTACCGGCAGCCCGAGCGCCTCGTAGATCAGGCCGGAGTAGAAATCGACGTTCGGGTAGAGCTTGCGCGAGGTGAAGTAGTCGTCGTCCAGAGCGCGCTTCTCGAGCTCGCTCGCGACCTCCAGCAGGGGGCTCTTGCCGCGCACCTCGAAGACCGCGTCGAGGTGTTTGCGAATGATCCGCGCGCGCGGGTCGTAGTTCTTGTAGACGCGGTGGCCGAAGCCCATCAGGCGCTCGTTGCCGGCCTTTACGCCCTCGAGGAAGTCAGGGATGTTCTCGACCGCGCCGATCCGCCGCAGCATTCGCAGTGCCGCCTCGTTGGCTCCGCCGTGCAGCGGTCCGTAGAGTGCCGCCACCCCGGCCGCCACGGCCGTGTAGGGGTCTACCTGGGTGGAGCCCACCGAGCGCACCGCGCTCGTGGATGCGTTCTGCTCGTGGTCGGCATGCAGGATGAAGAGCACGTCGAGCGCGCGCTCCAGACCGGGATCGGGCTCGTATTTGAGCTCGGTCATTTTGTACATCATCCCGAGGAAGTTGCCGGCGTAGTCGAGCTCGTTGTCGGGATAGACGTAGGGCTGGCCCATGTTGTGGCGGAACGCGAACGCCGCGAGCGTCGGCATCTTCGCGAGCAGCCTGATGATCTGCATGCGCCGGACCTCCTCGTCGCGGATCCTGTTCGCGTCGGGGTAGAACGTCGACAGCGCGCCGACCGAGGCGACGAGCATCCCCATCGGGTTCGCGTCGTAGCGGAAGCCCTGCATGAAGTCCTTGACGTTCTCGTGCACGAACGTGTGGATCGTGATTTCGTGCACCCACTCCTGGAACTGCTCGCTCGTGGGCAGCGAGCCGTTGATGAGCAGGTACGCGACCTCGAGGTAGTTCGACTGCTCGCAGAGCTGCTCGATCGGGTAGCCGCGGTGCTGGAGCACGCCGGCGTCTCCGTCGATGTACGTGATCGCGCTGCGGCAGGACGCCGTGTTCGTGTACGCCGGGTCGTAGGCCATCAGGCCGAAGTCGTCCTCGCCGGTCTTGATCTGACGGAGATCCATCGCGCGCACGGTGCCGTCCTCGATCGGCAGCTCGTAGGAGCGCCCCGTGCGGTTGTCGGTGACGGTCAGTGTTCCCTGCCCGCGATCCGCGCCCTCGCCGGAGGGCCGGCTGCTGGCGTCTGTGCTCGGGCCCGGCTGCGTATGGGTGCTCATGTGCTTCTCCTATCAGCGGTTGAAAGCGCTCTACACCGATTATGGCTGCCTGCCCGCGCGCGGCGCGGCGGGTCGCGGCGGCGCTTCAACCGCGCGGCAGGTGCTGCTTGGAGGCAAACGAACGAACGCGCGCTGGCGCCGGCAGCGCCGGCTCGCCATGGGGCCCGCGGCGGGGTGGACGCGGCAGCCTTGAGCGGGGGTGGTAGGGGTGCGGCGGGCGCAGGCGCGGGCCGACGCCGCCGTCGTGGCCGGGGCCCGTCTCGGGCGTCTGGCGGACCGCCCAACGCACGATCAGGAACAGAGCCACGATGGGGATCTTCAGGATCACCATCAGCCAGACGAAAACCCAGACGCTCACCGCCGCGATCGTACACTCGAGCCAGGCGCCGCACAACCCTCCGCGCAGCCGCGCGAGGCGCTTCAGCCGCGGGTCGGCAGCGCGGCTCCGCTGAACTGCGTCATCGCCTGTAGCTCGCTCGTGCGCGCGGCGATCTCCGCTGCCGTCAGCCGCTGAATCCGCTCGGTTCCGAACTCCTCGACGTTGAAGGAGGCGAGCACCGTGGCGTGCGCCATAGCGCGGCGCAGCAGCGCGTCGCCGAGCTCCTCCTCGGGGTGCGCGGCGATGTAGGCCACGAAGCCCCCCGCGAAGGTGTCGCCCGCGCCGGTCGGGTCGACGACGCTCTCGAGCGGGTAGGCGGGAAGCGCGAAGAAGCCCTCGCGCGTGATGAGCGCGGCGCCGTACTCGCCCTGCTTGGCGACGATCACGCTCGGACCGCGGCTGCCGGCCGCCGCGTCGCCGGGCCAGGCGAGGATCTCGCGCGCCGCCGAGACGAGGTTCGGGCGGCCGGTCAGCTGGCGCAGCTCGGCGTCGTTGAGGATCACGCAGTCGACAGCGCCGATCGCCCGCACGAGCGTCTCGCGCGCGATGTCGATCCACAGGTTCATCGAGTCGAGCGCCACGAAGCGGGCGTCGGGCAGCTGGCGGCGGACCTCGATCTGCAGCTCGGGCTGGATGTTGGCGAGGAACAGCACGTCGCTCGAGCGCGAGCGCTCGGACAGCTTGGGCTGGAAGCCGTCGAAGACCCCCAGCTGGGTGTCGAGCGTCTCGCGGGAGTTCAGGTCCCAGCCATACTCGCCGTGCCAGAAGAACGTGCGTCCTCCCTGCACCCGCTCGATGTCGGCGACGTCCACGCCGCGCTCGCGCAGGACGGCCAGCTCGGGCTCGCCGAAGTCCTCGCCGACGGGCCCCACGACGCGCACCGGCTCGCAGAACGATGCGGCGAGCGCGAAGTGCACGGCCGCGCCCCCGAGCATCCGCTCGCGCTGCCCGAAGGGCGTCCTTACCGTGTCAAAGGCGATCGATCCGACGACTGTGATGGGCATCGGCGCGCACCTTAGAGCACCACGCGCTGGGCGCGGCGCCGCGTCCGATAGCCTCGGCGCATGCGTGCCATCCAGATGACCGAGTTCGGGGGCCCCGAGGTGCTTCAGGTTGCCGATCTGCCCGAGCCCGAGCCCGCTCCCGACGAGGTGCTGATCCGCGTCTCGAGGTCGGGGCTCAACTTCGCCGACACGCACACGCGCACGAACACCTACGTGCAGAGGGCGACGCTGCCGCTCGTTCCCGGCGGCGAGGTCGCAGGGGTGCGCGTGGACACCGGCGAGCGGGTCGTGGCGCTGATGAGCAGCGGCGGATACGCCGAGTACGCGGCCGCTCCGAGCGCGCAGGTCTTCGCGGTGCCCGACGGGCTCGACGACGGCGTCGCGCTCGCGATGATCATCCAGGGCACGACCGCCTGGCACCTCTATCGGACGGCCGGGCGCGTGGCGCAGGGCGAGAGCGTGGTCGTGCATTCGGGCGCCGGCGGCGTCGGCTCGCTCGCTGTGCAGCTCGGGCACCAGCTCGGCGCCGGACGCGTGATCGCGACGGCATCCAGCGAGGAGAAGCGCGGCCTCACGCTGGAGCTCGGCGCCGACGCGGCACTCGACCCCGATCCCGAGGGGCTCACGGAGCGGTTGCTCGAGGCCAACAGCGGCGCGCCAGTGGACGTCGTCTTCGACATGTCCGGCGGCGAGGTCTTCGACGCCTCCTACAGGGCGCTCGCGCCCTTCGGGCGGATCGTGCCCTATGGGATCGCGACCAACCAGCCGAACGCCGTGCCCACTGGCTCGCTGCTGCGTCATTCGCGCGCGATAGTGGGGTTCTACCTGTTCCACTGCCTGCAGCGGCCGCCGATGTTCGCAGAAGCGCTCGAGGACCTGTTCGCGAGGGTCGCCGATGGCAAGCTTGAGGTCATCGTCGGCCATACCTACAAGCTCGAGCAGGCTGCCCAGGCCCACACCGATCTGCGCGCGCGGCGCACGACGGGTAAGCTCCTGCTCGACCCGTCGGTGTGAGCAAGACCTTCGCCGAGCTCGGGCTGTCCGCGCCGACGCTGGCGGCGCTGCGGGACGTCGGCTACGAGTCCCCGAGCCCGATCCAGGAACAGGCGATCCCGAGCCTCCTCGAAGGCCGCGACGTGATCGGCCAGGCCCAGACCGGGACCGGCAAGACGGCGGCCTTTGGGCTTCCGATCCTGGAGTACATCGACGCCTCCGAGCAGACAGTGCAGGCGCTCGTGCTGACGCCGACAAGGGAGCTCTGCATCCAGGTCACCCAGGCGCTGCGCACGTACGCCTCGCACAGCGGCATCGACGTCGTCGCCGTCTTCGGAGGCGCGCCGATCCGCACCCAGCAGGCCCAGCTGCGCGGTGGCGGCCACATCGTGGTGGGCACCGTCGGGCGCGTGCTCGACCTGATCTCCAGGCACTCGCTGATGCTGCACGAGTGCCGCTTCGTGGTGCTCGACGAGGCCGACGAGATGCTCGATCTGGGCTTCCTCGAGGACGTCGAGAGGATCCTCTCGCTCACCCCCTCCAGCCGCCAGACGGCGCTCTTCTCGGCGACGATGCCGCCGCCGATCCGCGAGCTCGCGGATCGCTACATGTACGACCCGATCGTGATCCAGGTCGAGGCGGCGACGCTAACGATCGACACCGTCGCCCAGTTCCAGCTCCCGGTGGACGCCAGAAGCAAGCCCGACAAGCTCGTGGAGGTGCTTCGCGCCGAGGAGGCCGGGCCCGATCCAAATCAAACGATCGTGTTCGTGCGCACGAAGGTCCGCGCCGACCAGCTCTACCGCACGCTGCGTGACCGCGGAATGAACGTGCGCGCACTGCACGGCGATATGACGCAGGGCGCACGCGACGGCGTGATGCTGGCGTTCAAGGGCGGGCGCGTGCCGATCCTGATCGCGACCGACGTCGCCGCGCGCGGGCTCGACATCTCGACGGTCACGCACGTGATCAACTACGACGTTCCGACGAGCCCGGACACCTACGTGCATCGAATCGGGCGCACGGGCCGCGTCGGGCGCTCGGGTCGCGCGATCACGTTCGTGGAGGATCGCCAGAAGCGCGAGCTCGAGGCGATCGAAAGACACATCGGGACGAGCATCGCGCAGTGGGAGCGCGGGGCCACGGCGCCCCCTACGCCCGTGCACGAGCGACCGCGCCGCCACTCCAAGCCGCACATCTCCCGCCGCGAGGACGAGCGCTACGAGAAGCTCGTCCTCGGCGGCGGCCGCGCGGCGGGCCTCACGGTCGCCGACATAGTCGCGGCCGTCACCTCCTCCGCGGGGCTCGACGGCGAGGCCGTACGCGACGTGCTCGTCCTCGACCGCTTCTCGTTCCTGTCGGTGCCCGCCTCCGACGCCGACCGCGTGATCGAGGCGATCGACGGGCGCACGATCGGATCCCACCCGCCCCTGGCGCTCAGCCTCGAGCGGGTGCCACTACGATAGGGCGATGCCAACTGCCACGATGCACACCAGCGAGGGTCCGATCGCCTTCGAGCTGTTCGAGCAGGACGCTCCGAACACCGTCGCGAACTTCCGCAAGCTCGCCGAGGACGGGTTCTACGACGGCCTCGCGTTCCACCGCATCATCAAGGACTTCATGATCCAGGGCGGCTGCCCGAGCGGGACCGGCACCGGCGGCCCGGGCTATACGTTCGCCGACGAGATCAACGACCACAAGATCGTGCGGGGCGCGCTTGCGATGGCCAACGCCGGCCCCGACACGAACGGCTCGCAGTTCTTCATCGTCACCGCCGACGAGTGCAGCTGGCTCGACGGCAAGCACACCGTCTTCGGCGAGGTCTCTGACGGCATGGACGTCGTCGACCGCCTCGAGGCGGTCCGGACAGATGGCGGCGACCGACCGGTCGAGCCGGTCGGCATCGACTCGATCGACATCTCCGACTAGCCGCCGGCAGATCCGGCCACGCCATCGCTCCGGCGGAGCGGTCGGAGTAGTCTTCTCGTGCACAGGCGAACGAGCAGGGGAGAGTCATATGGCCACGGTCGAGCAGCAGTCAGCCCAGAGGAGCGAGGGCGTCGAGGGCACCGCCGAGGAGCCGATCACCGGCATCCCGGTCGAGAACCCCGCGACCGGGGAGATCATCGCGACCGTGCCCGAGCTCAGCGCGCAGGAGGTCGCCGACATGGCCGCGCGCGGGCGCGCGGTCCAGCCCGAGTGGCAGGCATACGGCTTCGAGGGCCGCGGGCGCGTGCTGCTGCGCGCTCAGAAGTGGGTGATGGACAACGCCGAGCAGATCGTCGCGACGATCTGCTCGGAGACGGGCAAGACCTACGAGGACGCCGAGCTCGCCGAGATCGGCTACGCCGGCAACGCGTTCGGCTTCTGGGCGCGCGAGGCGCCCAACTACCTCGCCGACGAGCGCGTCAAGACCAGCCAACTGCTCGTCAAGGGCAAGAAGATCCTGCTGCGCTACAGCCCGCTCGGCCTGATCGGCGTGATCGGCCCCTGGAACTACCCGCTCACGAACTCGTTCGGCGACTGCATTCCCGCGCTGGCTGCGGGCAACTCGGTGATCTTGAAGCCGTCCGAGATCACGCCGCTGACCTCGCTGCTGCTCGCCGAAGGGCTGCGCGAGTGCGGGCTGCCCGAGAGCGTCCTGCAGGTCGCTACCGGCCGCGGCGAGACCGGCGCGGCGCTGGTCGAGCACGTCGACATGATCATGTTCACGGGCTCCACGCGCACGGGCAGGAAGGTCGCCGAAGCGGCGGCCCGGCGCCTGATACCGGCCTCGCTCGAGCTCGGCGGCAAGGATCCGATGCTCGTGCTCTCCGACGCCGACGTCGAGCGCGCCGCGAACTTCGCGACCTACTACTCGATGCAGAACGCCGGCCAGACCTGCATCTCGATCGAGCGCGTCTACGTCGAGGAGCCCGTCTACGACGAGTTCGTGGCGAAAGTGACCGACAAAGTTCGCGCGCTGCGCGTCGGGCGCCCGCAGGGTCCGGGATCGGTCGAGGTCGGCGCGATCACGTTCCCGCCGCAGATGGACACGATCAAGGACCACGTCGCAGACGCGGTCCAGAAGGGCGCTCGCGTGCTCGTGGGCGGCGAGCAGACCTCTGGCGCGGGACGCTTCTTCCAGCCGACCGTGCTGGTCGACGTCGATCACTCGATGAAGTGCATGACCGAGGAGACGTTCGGGCCTACGCTGCCGATCATGAAGGTGCGCGACGCCGAGGAGGCGGTGCGCCTGGCCAACGACTCGCCCTACGGTCTCGCCGCTTCGGTCTTCTCCCGCGACACCGAGCGCGGCGAGGCGATCGCTCGCCAGCTGCAGGCCGGCGCGGCGAACGTGAACGACGCGATGATCAACTACACGGTGCTCGAGCTGCCGATGGGCGGCGCCAAGGCATCGGGCCTCGGCTCGCGCCACGGCCCCGGCGGGATCCGCAAGTACTGCTCACAGCAGGCGATTGTGATCACGCCGAAGCTGGCCATGAAGAAGGAAGTCTTCATGTACCCCTACAAGACGCGAACCTCGCGTCTGCTGGCGCGGTTCTTCAAGTTCATGTACGGCCGCGGTCGCCGCGACTAGGGCGCACGCAGCAGCGCGCAGGGTGCACTCGCGAGCGCACGCTAGCCGGCGGAGGGCTCGAGAGCTTCGGAGAGGGGTAGATCGAGCAGCCGTTCGAGCTCGGGGATCGTGCTGGAAGCGGCGGTGTGATGGATGGTGGCCATCCCGAGCTCCTGCGCGGGGGTGAGGTTGAAGGGCAGGTCATCGACGAACACACACCGGGCGACGCTCGCTCCCGCGCGCTCGGCGCCCAGCTCGTACATCCGACGTGAGGGCTTGCGGATCCCCTCCTCGCCGGAGATCACAACGCCGTCGAAGAGCTCCTCGAACATGTCGTGGGGGTAGCGATGCACGCCCCACGAGTTCGACACCAGCGCCGTGCGGATCCCTCCGGAACGCGCGCGGCGCACCGCCTCGACCATCGCCGTGTCCGGCGCGACACCGGCGAACAGGCCATCGATCAGGCCATCGGGCTCGACCTCGAGCATCGCCGCGAGCTGGACCTCGAACGCCTCCTCCTCGAGCGCGCCGGTCTCCAAGGCGATCAGCAGCTCGCGCGCCTGAGGGTCGTTGCGAAAGCGGCCGAGCAGCTTCTGCGGGTCGATCTCGGCCCGCAGGCAGTGAGCCTGGAAGGACGTGAACAGGTTCGTCGTGAGCACCCCGCCCCAGTCGATCAGGAGCGCCGTGCGCCGCGGCTCCTCGCGCCGCGGCTCAGTCGCCATGCGCCACCAGCTCCGCCTGCCTTGCCAGCTCGAGCACGCCCTCGCCGAACTGCTTGAGGTAGGGGTCGTCGGTCGTGCCCGAGATCGCGCGCTTGTAGTTGCCCTCCATGAACACGACGCTCTTCCACAGCGCGAGCGTCGTATACCAGCGGATGTCGCGCATCGAGCGTCCGGAGCGCTCCTCGTAGCGTGCGATCAGCTCGGCCCGCGTGGGGAAGCCCTCCGCCCTCGTGACCTTGCCGAGATGCTCGCGCAGGCCGCTCGTCGGGTCCCCGGCCTCCGTCCACATCATGCACAGGTAGCCGAGGTCGGCGAGCGGGTCGCCGATCGTGGCCATCTCCCAGTCGAGCACCGCCGCCAGCCGCGCCGGCGCGCCCGGGGCGAACATCGTGTTGCCGAGGCGGTAGTCGCCGTGCACGATCGTCGCCGGGGCGGGCGGGTCCGATTCCGGCAGATGCTCTGAGAGCCACGCGCCCAGCCTTTCCACGGCGGGGATCTCGCGCGTCTTGTTGAGCTCCCACAGGCCGAGGAAGCGGCGTACCTGACGTTCCAGATAGCCGGTCGGCTTGCCGAAGTCCTCGAGCCCGGCCGCGCGCCAGTCGACATCGTGAATCTCCACCAGCGAGTCGATCAGCTGCTCGCCGATGAGCCTGCGTTCGGCGGGCGTATCCAACGCCGGCGGCACACTCGCCACGATCACCTCGCCCGCGATCCGCTCCATCACGTAGAAAGGTGCGCCGATCGTCTCGGGGTCCTCGCACACCGCCAGCACGCGCGGCACGCGCGCGGGCGTGGGCCACAGCGCGCGCAGCAGCCGCGCCTCGCGCAGCACGTCGTGGGCGCTCGGCGGCAGCGGCGGACGCGGCGGGCGGCGCAGTACGACCTGCGCGTCGCCGCGCTCGACGAGGTAGGTCACGTTGGAGTGCCCGTCTCCGATCGGCACCGCGCTGGCGGGTCCGTGACCGATCTCGTGAGCGTCGAGGAACGCCTCGAGCGGCTCCAGCATGAGCAGCGGAGGGCGGCTGTTACCCTCCGCCTCCTCAGGGCTTCGGACGATGTCGTCGGGGGCGATCGGGGCGCTCACGACCCCAAAGCTACAAAGACCGCAACCTTCCTTGCGCTGACGTGTCTCAACCATCCATGCTCAGACTCCGCAGACTTCTCCCCACGCTGCTGGGCTGCGCTCTCGTCGGCGCGTGCCTGGCAGCCGCGCCCGCGCTCGCCTCGCACAGCGAGGTGACCTACTTCGAGGGCTCGACGGACCTGCTCCAAGCGTCGTCCCGACCGCACGCGATCGCCCAGCTTCGACACGAGGGCGTGCACGCGCTGCGGATCGAGCTCTACTGGGCCGACGTCGCGCCCGGCGCCGCGCTCGCGACACGTCCGAACTTCGATGCGACGAACCCCGCGAACTACGCCTGGGGCGAATACGACGCGCTGATCGCCGAAGCTCAGCGGCTGCACTGGCAGGTGCTGCTGACGGTCACCTCGCCCGTTCCGCGCTGGGCGACGTCGAACCACAAGGCGCCCTACGTCACGAGGCCGGACGACAAAGACTTCCAGGAATTCATGACCGCCGTGGGGCGCCACTACGCCTCCGAGGTCTCGGTCTTCTCGATCTGGAACGAGCCCAACCATCCCCTTTACCTGCAGCCGCAGTGGAACGCGAACGGCACGCCCGCCTCGCCGCGCATCTACCGCGGCCTCTACCAGGCCGGCTACGCCGGACTGCAAGCGGCGGGCATCGCCAACCCCACCGTCCTCTTCGGGGAGACGGCGCCGACGGGCTATGACTCGGTCAAGAGGCTGCTCCGCAGCGAACACTCCAAGGCACTGCTGCACGACGTCGCGCCGTTGGAGTTCCTGCGCGAAGCCCTGTGCCTGAACGCCAGGTACAAGAAGGCGAGCTCCTGCGGGCCGCTGTCGATTTCCGGCTACGCCCACCACGCCTACACGCTGCCGGCGGGCCCCTACTACGTCCCGCCGGAACGTGACGACATCACGATCGGCTCGCTTTCGCGCCTCTCGAGCGCCCTCGACCGCGCCGCCTCCGCGCACGCGATCCCCGCGCACGTGCCGATCTACCTAACGGAGTTCGGGGTCCAGAGCAAGCCGAACAAGCAGCTCGGGGTGCCGGTCGCCCAGCAGGCCGAATTCGACGCGATCGCCGAGCACATCGCCTACAACAACTCGCGCGTGGCCGCCTTCTCGCAGTACCTGCTCAAGGACGACCCGCTCGGCGGCGCCCCCGGCTCGAGCGTGCACGGGGGAACGGTCGGCTTCCAGACGGGCCTGGAGTTCGTAAGCGGCGCCGCCAAGCCGCTGTATGCCGGTTGGCCGGTGCCGCTCACGGTCACGAAGCACGGCGGCGGCTACTCGCTGTGGGGGCTCGTGCGGCCGGCCACGGGCGCGACCACCCTGACGGTGCTCGTGCGCCTGAAGGGATCCAGCCACTACCGCACGCTGAGCACGGTCACGACCAACAGCCTCGGCTACTGGAGCCTCAGCTCGGCGACGCGCGGACAGTACTGGCGCGTGCGCTGGACGAGCCCCGAAGGCGCGCGCTACGAAGGGCCACCGATCAAGGCCTCCTAGCCGCGGCCGCGCTCCTACGATGGGAGCGTGCCTGAGCTGCCAGAGGTCGAGATCACCGCGCGTCTGCTCGACGCGGCGCTGCGCGGAGCCACCGTGGACTCCGCTCTGGCGCCGGGGATCAACGCGCTGCGGACCTTCGAGCCGCCGCTAAGCGCCCTGGAGGGGCGCCATATCGAGCGTGTGCGAAGGCGCGGCAAGCACCTCATCGTCGACGTTTCCGGCGGGCTCTCGCTGCTGATCCACCTGATGTCTGCGGGTCGCCTGCAGCTGTTCGACAAGCGCGCCGGCCCGCGTGATCGAACGTCGAGGCTGCTCCTGCGGGTCAGCGTTCCCGACCCGGCCGGCGCCGACGGTGATCCGGGGGCACCGGGCTCCGCGCGCGAGCTGGAGGTGCGCCTGCGCGAGTTCGGCTCCAAGCAGGCCGCGTGGGTCAAGCTGCTGCCGAGCGCGGAGCTCGAGCAGGACGACGCCCTCGCCGGGCTGGGACCCGAGGCGTGGCCCGACCCGCCACAGCTCTCCGACGTGCTCGACGCGCCGCGGCCGCTGCACGCGGTCCTGCGCGACCAGCACGTGATCGCCGGCATCGGACGCTCGTGGGTCGATGAGATCCTGTGGGAGGCGCGCCTCTCTCCCTACAAGCGCGGCGCCGACCTCGACGAGGACGAGCTCGAGCGCCTACGCGAGGCGATCGTCTCCAACCTCTCGCGCGCGATCGCTCACTACGAGCAGACGATCGCGCTGCCGATCCCTGACAAGCTGCCGATGCCGCTGCTCGTGCACCGGCACGAGGGCGAGCCCTGCCCGCGCTGCGAAACCGCGCTCAAGGCCGTTCACTTCGAGGACTACGTGATCGCCTACTGCCCGCACTGCCAGACCGAGGACCGGGTGCTCAAGGACAGACGGCTCTCGCGGCTGTTGCGCTAGGGCTCGCCGCGAAGTGCGCGCAGGCTCGACTGTGCGCTAGATGAAGTCGTTGCCCGTGAGGACGTAGAGAAACGGCACGAACGGCACGATCACGGCTACTCCCCAGGCCAGCTTCGCGATGAAGCCGAGATCGCCGCGGCGGAAGAGCAGGTGGATCCAGATCAGCACGACGGCGATCGGGTGCAGGATGCACAACAGCAGCTCTACGAGTTTCTTCAACACGGCGCCTCCCTTTCGCTCGGGCGCTCCAGCCTAGAGCGCCTTGAAGTACCAACAGTCTGTCGTCGCTCCTCTACGATCCCCGGGTGATCGAGCCCGGCGAGCAGGCCCCCGACTTCGAGCTCCCCGACCAGGACGGTCGCGCGGTGAAGCTGTCCGATTTCCGGGGAGAGAACGTCGTCCTCTATTTCTACCCGAAGGCCGATACGCCGTGCAACCTTAGGCAATAAGGACAGGACAGAGGAAAACCTAGGCTCCGCTCGCTGTGACGGTCGCTGAGGGGGCTCGCAGCGCCGAGGACGAGCAGAGCGCGCCGCACGCGACCCACGACTTGCGGCTTTTTCGACCCCACCCTTAGAAAGGCTTCAGTGAGCCCGCCAGGGGTTTATGCGACAGCCACCGTCCCGAGCGACAGCGTGGGACCCGCTCATCAAGACGCCTGCTCTCGCCGGAAGGGAGCATCCTCGCATGGCGGTCATGCGGGCGACTGACAGTCCTAGCGTCTTGGTGGGAGCATGTCCGCACCGCGGGCGACGCTCGTGTTCGTCCGCCCTCGCGAGCAAGGGGAGGGTCGAACATGAACCTGTTACGCAAGCATCTGAGCTACGCGAACGTCGTCGCCACGATGGCGCTCGTATTCGCGATGGGCGGCACCGCACTGGCTGCCAAGCACTACTTGATCACCTCAACGAGCCAGATCAGCCCGAAGGTGCTTAAGGCGCTGGAAACCAAGATCGCCAGCAAAGTCAAGCCCGGAGTGGCTGGCAAAGAAGGGGGAGCAGGCAAAGAAGGCGCGGCGGGCAAAGACGGTAAGCAGGGCCTGGAAGGCAAAGAAGGTAAGGAAGGTCCGTCGGGTGGCCCTCCTGGCCCTCAAGGTAAGGAAGGCAAAGAAGGTACACCCGGCAAAGAAGGCAAAGAAGGCACCATCTCGGGTCTGACGAGCGCCGAGAAGGCGACCTTGCTGGCGATCCTTCCCCACATCAGCTTTGGCGCCTCGGGGGTCGGCGGTAAGCCCACGATCCAGTTCTCGGCAGTCAACGTGCAGGTCGTCAACGGCGCGGGGGAAACCGGAACGACCAACGGAGCCGGGAATCTCGTGATCGGCTACGACGAAAACCCCGGTACACAGACCGGGTCGCATGACCTCATCCTTGGCGATCAGCAGACCTTCACGAGTTACGGCGGACTCGTGGCCGGTTTCGACGACACGATCAGCGCGCCCTTCGCCTCAGTCACCGGCGGACTGGTGAACAAGGCTACGGCGGAGTTCGCGACGGTCAGCGGCGGAAGGGAAAACACCGCCAGTGACTCCGCTGCCTCGGTCAGCGGTGGTCTCGAGAACACTGCCAGCGGCGAATATGACTCGGTCAGCGGTGGCTCGTTCGACACCGCCGGCGGGTACATTGACTGGGTCGGCGGCGGAGACGACAACACCGCCACCCAATTGGACACCTCGATCAGCGGTGGCTTCGCCAACGAAGCCACGTTCCAGTACGCCTCCGTCAGCGGCGGCGAGTCCAACACAGCCAACGCCCTCAGCAGCTCCGTCAGCGGCGGCAAGAAGAACAAAGCCGAAGCCGACTTCGCCTCGGTGAGCGGCGGTGAATCCAACATCGACAGCGGCGGATACGCCGCAATCAGCGGCGGCAAGGAAAACAAGACCAAAGCTGAATACGCGGCGGTCAGTGGGGGGTTGTCCAACACCGCTAGCGCTGAATATGCCGCCGTCGGCGGCGGCGAGTTCAACACCGCCAGCGGCGTCAGCGCCTCCGTCAGTGGCGGTGCCTCGGATACGGCAAGCGGTGCGCACGCAGCCGTCAGTGGCGGGGTGGCGAACATCGCCACTGTTGAGAATGCCTCGGTGAGCGGTGGTGCCTTCAACCTCGCCGAAGGGATCGGGTCCTCCATCTTCGGCGGCAAAAAACTGACAGCGAAAAACGAATACGAAGCCATCCCGTAGCGGCAGAACAAGAGGAGCTCGCGGCGGCTCGACTCTCGCGGTTCGAGCCGTCGAGAGCGCCAACCTTACGGCGTCGACTTCAGTGGCCATACCTCGACGACGCCGTGCGCGACTGCACAAGGGCTCTTGGCGACGAGGCTGACGGCCTCCTCGAGAGTGGACGCCTCGATGACCGCGAACCCCGCGATCGGAAGGTCCGAGCGCAGGAACGGTCCCTCGCTGGTGTCCACGCCCGCCGCGTCGTGATTGCGCACTTGCACGGGCTGCCCGGCGATACCCATCAACGCTCCTTCCGCGAGTAGGCGCTCGTCGTGTTGATGGGCCGCATCACGGATTGCGGGGTCGGTCCGGTCGTACCCTGCGCGATCTCCATATCCGATGGTCACGAATCTCGGCATGACACTTGCCTCCTCAACAGTCGCGTGGCAGAACAAGCCTAGTACCCACACGGTCCGACGTTGCTCGTGCGCGCCATCCACGAAGGGGTGCCGTCCGGTGGGTTTAAGACCATGCCGGTATGCCCCAGAACTTCATAGCGTGTGATCGGGATCAGGAGTTGCTGCCGCCGCCAAATCTGAGGGAGTGGCTGCCGGAGGATCATCTCGCGTGGTTCGTCTTGGCGGCCGTTAAAGAGATGGATGTCTCGGCGTTTCTGGGTGCCTATCGGGCTGATGGTCATGGCCGCCCGGCAGCCAACGGCAGGCGAACTAAGTTCACATCGTCTGCGAGGAGCCGCCCACAGTGCCAGCCGGACCCACAACCTCGGTACGCATCCCGGAGCCGCTGCGCGAGCTCGTCGAGCAGTACGGTCGCGAGCGCCGCTGGTCGTTGGGTGAAGTCACCCGCGTTGCGCTTGAGCGCCTAGTCGAGGAGGACCAAGCGGAAGAGCGGGAGCGCGCGGCATGAGCGAGCCCGTTCTCCTGCGACATCGCCTACCCCTCCAGCCCCACGGCGTTGAGGGCTTGGGAACCGTGAGCCGAATGTCTCAGGGCTCTCGGCGCTGCTGCGCCTGCTCGCGCTCGAATGTCTCGACTGCATCCTCGGCGTCTGGATGGTGATGCTCTTCGATGTCGGTCCCCTTACGGATCAGCCATCTACCAACAGCGATGAAAGCGACGAACAGCACAACTAAGCCGATCACTCCCCAAAGCACCGCGCTTACTGCGAGCACCAACGCCACAGCGTCAGGCTTCCGTCGTTGCGCTCGGCCGTCATCCCCCGATGCGGATGATCGAGGCGGCCTGATGCTCCACGTTCTCCTGCGACACCGCCTACTCCTCCAGGCCGACGGCTTTGAGGGCTTCTCGCTGCGTTCCGAACCATTCCACACGAGCGATGGATCCATTTCGCAAGCTCCACACGCATGCCCCTCGCTGCTCGAACGTGGCGCCGCTGCCCCTGCCTCGACCAAAAGTCCGGTGGTAGGTAGTGACCTGGTTACCGTGATCGAAGATCTCATCGATGAGGACCCGGAAGTCCTCAAAGCCTCCAGCGAACTGCTCCACGGCTTCAAGGAAGCCTTCGCGGCCATGGTGCACACCCGCATCCGGCTGCTCAGGCATGTCGTGCCATTCGATGTCCGGATCGATGAACGCCGTCGCGGCCTGCGGTCCATCGCGGTTGAACACCTCGACAGCGCGACGCACGATCTCCACGTTCTCCTGCGACATCGCCTACCCCCGTTCCTCGGCGAGCCGTTCGGCGGCGGCGCGCCCCTCGTTGATGTCGACGAACGCGTTCACCCGCTCGATAAGTCCGTCTGCGAAGAGCAGCACACGTGCGTCGCGGAACTCGACCCACCCAGTGCTGCCGACGGGGCGGCCACGCTGGAGGAAGACGGCGAAGGCTACGCCGTTGCCGAGATCTTGGATCTCCTCGACCTCTTGCCCGTACTCCGCGTATGCCCCCAACCACTGCTCGAAGAACGCGAGTATTGCCTCATGCCCCTCAATCACCTCGGCCCCACCCTGCGACATGTCCCAAACCGCGTTCGGGGCAAAAAGGCTCATTTCGGGCTCGGTGTCCCGCGGGTCTCCAATAGCAACTGTCAACCGCTGCGTGAGCAGTGCCAGGTCGGGGGTCGTGGACTCCTCAGACATCACCCGGCCAGTATCCCGCAACGCTGGTGCTTCGTCAGCGGGGTGCTTCGCGACGTGCCGGCGGAGACGCTGGCTGCCGGCACGTCGCATGTGATGAGCGCACCCTCAGGGAACTACGAAGCTAAACCGTGCGTCCTGGGGTTCGTTGGATGCGTTGTAGAACCGAACAGCCACGAACGGTGCGGGTTCGCCGGAGCAGTCC
>DATFZM010000006.1:0-55208 GCA_035314465.1 Solirubrobacteraceae bacterium
ACCCTCCCCGGCCTGCGAGAGCGCATCCTGCAACGCCTCCTCACACTCGCCGCAGCCATCACCCTCAACCACCAACTCGGCCGCCCCAGCCGCGCACTCGCCGACTACTGCGCCTAAACCCGTGGAATCAATCATCTAGACGTCGGGCGCGAAGAACGCCTGCGATATGTAGCGCTCGCCCGAGTCGGGCATCACGACGACGATCCGCCGGCCCCTGCTCTCGGGCCGCGCGGCGACCTGCACCGCGGCTGCGAGCGCGGCGCCGCAGGAGATGCCGGCCAACACGCCCGCCCGCCGCGCGCAGCTCCATGCTGTGCCGATCGCGTCGTCGTCCGACACCGGGATCACCTCGTCGATGATCTCGCGGTTGAGGACCGGTGGGACGAAGCCGGCGCCGATTCCCTGGATGCGGTGCGGTCCTGGCGGGCCGCCGCTGAGCACCGCCGACCCGCGCGGCTCGACCGCGACGATGCGCAGCTTCGGATTGACACGGCCGCGCAGGTACTCGCCGACGCCCGTGATCGTGCCCCCGGTGCCGACACCCGCAACGAGCACGTCGACGCGGCCGTCGAGAGCGAGCGCTATCTCGGGGCCCGTCGAGCGACGGTGCGCCTCGGGGTTGGCGGGATTCGAGAACTGGTCGGGCAGGAACACGTCGGGGTCGCGCGCCATCGCGCGCGCGGCCTCCACCGCCTCGCCCATCCCGCCCAGCGACTCGGTCACGTCGACGCGCGCGCCATAGAGGCGCAGCAGACTCTCGCGCTCTCGGCTCATGCCCTGAGGGAGCGTGAGCACGAGGTCATACCCCTTGGCCGCGCACACGAACGCGAGCGCGATGCCGGTGTTGCCGCTCGTAGCCTCGACGATCGTCGTGCGTCCCGGCTCGATGCGCCCCTCGGACTCGGCGGCCTCGATCATCGCCACGCCGATGCGGTCCTTCACGCTCCCGCCCGGGTTGAACGCCTCCAGCTTCGCGAACAGCTCGACGCCGCTCTCGGCCGCGGGGGTGCCCGCGAGCATGCTCGGAAGGGAGATCAGAGGCGTGCCGCCGACAAGCTCGGCAATGTTGATCGGGATCCGGGGCATCGTGGCGAGAATAGTCGCAGCCCGAAGGGGCCTTCCAGCATCACGCGATGTGGTCGGGGTCGACCCGCGCCGGTCGGTGTTCCCTTCGCGGGTGGTAGGCGGGATACTGGCCGGGCGATGTATGAGGAGTCGACGAACCCTGACCTGGCCGAGCTTGTGCGGCGATCGTTCCAAGCTGCGGGCAGGAAGGACGTTGACGCGCTCGTGAGCTTCTACGAACGGTTGCGAGATCGCGGAGGCCCGAGCTGGCGCCGAACGCCTCGCCCACGAACGGGGGTAGGGGACGTCTGAGAACCTGGACCGCGACCGAGCGTTCGCCCACCTCGGCCTGGCGGGGTAGGCGATGTCGCAGGAGAACGTGGAGATCGTGCGAGCGGCACTCGAGGCTTTCAACAGCGAAGACATCGAGCGCATCCTCGACTTCATCCACCGCGACGTTGAGATCGAAATACCTCCTGACGTCTCCGCGGAGCCCGATACCTATCGAGGCCACGACGGGATGCGTCGTTACTTTCACTCGTTCCGAGATGCCATGGACGAGATTCGTTTTCAGGCGGAGCGGATCTGGGACGCGGGCCCATCGGTCGTGGTCGCCTTGCGGCTGACCGCGAGAGGTAGGCAGACGGCCATCCTGGTCCAACAGCGCATTGCGGGAGTTTGGACCTTCAGGGATGGCAAGGTCATCGGCATCAGAACTTACGCCTCGCCGGCAGAGGCTCTCGCGGCCGCGGGGCTCGCGGAGTAGCCGATGTCGCAGGAGAACGTGGACATCGTGCAGGCGCACTTCGATGCCACGACGCGGCGTGACTTCACCCTGGCCTTGGATGCTTTCGATGAGGACGTGCTGCTCGTTGTTGAAGCAGGCCTCGTACCCACAGCGGCCGGAGCCTTTCATGGCCGAGGAGCGGTTGGCGAGTGGTTTGGAGACTGGCTCAGGTCCTTCGCCGAGGACTACCGCTTCGAGATCGATGACATTCGGAGTATCGGAGAGCAGGTATTCGTCGTTGCACGCCATCATGGCCGTGGACGGGCCAGTGGCATAGAACTCGATTGGTCGGTCGCGTACGTCTATACCGTCCGGACGGCCAAGATCGTGCGCGTGGAGATGTTCCGTGACCAAGAGACGGCCCTCGAGGCCGTGGGGCTGGCGGAGTAGCTAGATGTGGTACATGCTCGCGCCCGCATCGCGCAGCTCGCGCTCGATCACGTCGGCGATCGTCGTCTCGGCGAGCACCTTGCGGGCCGCTGCGGCGGCGTCAGCGAAGATGCCCTCGGCGTCGCGCCCGAGGGGGCCATCGAGCAGCTCGACGATCTCGAGCACGGTCACGCTCGAGGGATCGCGCGCGAAGCGGTAGCCGCCCTTCACGCCGCGCTGGGAGCTGACGACGCCGGCGCGGCGAAGGACCGCGAACAGCTGCTCGAGGAACTGCACGGGGACCTCGCGCCTGCGCGCGAGCTCGCCGATCGGCACGGGGTCCGCGCCGGTGCTGCGCCCCAGCTCGGCTAGCGCCAGCAGCGCGTAGGGGGACTTTGTGGTGATCGAGATCATGCTCTTGGCTGCGGCGGCTCCTGCGAGGGACGCGCGGATCGCTCCGGGCGATCCTAGTGCGCGGCCTAGAGCCAGCCGCGCTCGGTGGCGATCAGCACGGCCTGCGCCCGGTCCACGGCGCCGAGCTTGCCGTAGATGTTGTGCAGGTGCGTGCGCACCGTGCTCGTCGAGAGCGTGAGCTCGTGCGCGATCTGCTTGTAGACCTTGCCTTCGGCGAGCCGCTGGAGCACGCCGAGCTCGCGTCCGGAGAGCGGGCAGGGGTCAACGTGGCGCTGGCGGTGGCCGTTCTGGCTCGGCAGTTCGTACATCACCCTGCGCAGCTCCTCCGGTCCCAGCCCGACCGCGCGAGCGGTGTTGAGCATTTCGTTCGGCGAGACGCGCCCGCCGTGGGCGTAGTGGGCGAGCATGTCGGCCAGGCGGATGAACGCCGCCTCGCCGTCCTCGTCGCTGTTGTGGTGGCGCTCGATCGGCATCGCGATCGCGTTCGGCAGCCCCCAGCGCCGGATCAGCACGCCGCCTACGAGCGCGTGGTCGACGCCCAGCTCGCGGCGCTCCTGGTGGACGCGCTCCTCGGGCGTGCGTGCGCCGCGATGGACCTGGGCGGGATAGCCGGGGTAAGCGTGCAGCAGCACCAGCTTGCCGATGTCGTGCAGCAGGCTCGTGACCGTGAGGCGGTCGCGGCTCTCGTAGCCGACCTCGGCCGCGACGCGGTCGGCGGCGTGCTGGGTGGCGAGCGCGTGCAGGCGGAAGCGCTCCGGCGCGGCGTCCCAGACGCTGGCCCGCTCGAAGAAGTCGAACGTGCGCAGGCGGCCTGCGAGCGACTGCACGGTCGGCGGGCTGAGCAGCTCGACCGCGGCGACGGCGGTGTCGATCCGCCCGCGGCCGTCCTGGGCCTGGTTGGCCATGCGAAGCACGGCAATGATCAGCGCGACGTCGGACTCGACGGCCGAGACGACGTCAGCGGTCGCAACGTGGTCCTTGTCGATCACCGACAGCAGACGGTTGCGCGACTCGGCCAGCGCGGGGAACGCCTCGAGCGCTTCGAAGGCTATCGTCAGGCGTCGTCCATGACCCTCGTTCTGGTGGCGCTCGCCCTGTGCCTGGGCGCGCTCGCCGCTGGGCGCGGGTGGGGCGCTACGGCGCCCGTTGGACGCTGCTGTGCGGCGTGTGTTTGCCTGCTTCAGCTTCTTGGCCGCGACACTAGCCTGCATGTGGTGTTGACCCCTTCCTTGGGTGCACCGGCATCCTGGCCGGCGTTTCCTTGTTGAGGGCTCTATCGGCAGATCCGGCGCCGGAATTGAGGCCGACTGGCCAGCCTCGAAGCTCAGGCGCCAGCGGGCGCCCGCGCGAGGGCCGCATCGATCCGTGCGAGCGTCTGCTCGCGCCCGATCAGCGCCACGCTCTCGAAGATCCCGGGCGAGACGGTCGTGCCGCAGATCGCCACGCGCAGCGGCTGGTAGACGTCGCGCGGCTTGGCCCCGCGGCGCTCGATCACGCCCGCGAGCGCCTCCTCGACCGAGCGCTCGTCGAAGTCCGTCAGCTCGGCAAGCGCCTCGCGCGCGTCGCGCAGCGCCGCCTGGCCGTCCTCGCCGAGCCAGCGCGCCCGCGCGGCCGGGTCATCGACGGGCCCGTCCAGAAGCGGCCCCGCGAGCGGCCAGAAGTCGGCGAGCGTGTGGATCTTCTCCTGGGTGATGCGAGCGGCAGCTTCGAGTCCTTCGCGCCCGGTGAAGTCTTCCAGGCGCGCCGTCAGCTCCGCTGGCGGCATTGCGCGGATGTAGACGCCGTTGAGCCAGCGCAGCTTGACCTCGTCGAATCGCGCCGGATTGCGGCTCACGCGCGCCAGCGTGAAGCGCTCGATCAGCTCCTCGGTGCTGAGCACCGTCTCGTCGTCGCCGGCGCCCCAGCCCAGCAGGGCGAGGTAGTTGCGCACGGCCGCCGGCAGATATCCCGCCTCGCGCAGCTCCTGGACGGAGGCGGCGCCGTGGCGCTTTGAGAGCTTCTTGCCATCGGGGCCGTGCAGCAGCGGCAGGTGCGCGTAGCGCGGCAGCGGCTCGACGCTGAGCCCGACCTCCTTCGCGGCCTCCATCACGAGCAGCTGCTTGGGGGTGTTGGAGACGTGGTCCTCGCCGCGCACGACGTGCGTGATGCGCGCGTCGAGATCATCGATCGCGACGGCGAAGTTGTACAGCACCGAGCCGTCCGCGCGCGCGATCACGGGGTCGTCCATGTGCACGTGCTGGAAGATCGTCTCGCCCCGGATCACGTCATCGACGACGCTCGCGCCGCTGTCGGGCACGCGCAGGCGCACGGCGCCCTCGTCCTCGGGCTCGCCGCGGAAGCCGCGCTCGGCGCCATGCTCGTCCTTGAACGCGCGCACGTCCTGCGCCGTCGCGCTGCTGCGATAGGCGCGGCCGGACTCCAGCAACGCGGCGAGCGCCTCGGCGTGGCGGGCGCTGCGCTCGCTCTGCATGATCGGCCCCGCGTCCCAGTCGAGCTCGAGCCAACCCAGCGCGTCGAGGATCTGCTCCACGTTCTCTGGCGTCGAGCGCTCGCGATCGGTGTCCTCGATACGCAGCACCAGCTCGCCGCGTTCGCCGGGCTCGAGGTCGGCGTGCCGCGCGAGCAGCCAGTTGAAGAGGGCGGTTCGCGCGCCGCCGATGTGAAGCGCCCCCGTCGGGGATGGCGCGAAGCGAAGCCTCATGTGGCCGCTTAGCCTACCGGCGGCGCGCTACGCTCCCGTCTCTGCCGCAACAAGGCGAGCGGGGGCGACTCGATGAAGGAAGCGATCATCCTTACCGCGCGGGAACTGTTCGTGCTGCTCATCCTGGTCGTGGTCTTCGCGTTCGCCGGCTATGAGCTAGTCCGCTCCTCGCGACGCTGAGGAATGCTCATCGGAGCGCACGTCTCGCCCGCCGGCGGGCTCGCCAGGGCGGTCGATCGCGGCCAGGAGCGCGATTGCCGAGCGATCCAGATCTTCAACCAGTCTCCGCGCCAGTGGCGTCCGACCGCCTACGGCGAGGACGACTTCGCGGCCTTCCGCGAGGCGAAAGCGGCGAGCCGCATCGACGCGGTGCTGATACACGCCGTCTACCTCGTCAACTGCGCCAGCGAGGACCGCGACATACGCTCCAAATCGCTCGCGTCGCTGACGCACTCGCTGCACGTCGGTCGCGCGATCGGCGCGGCCGGCGTCGTCCTGCACCCCGGGTCCGCGAAGACCGGCGACGTGCGCCGCGCGATCGCGATCGCCGGCGAGACGATCGCGCGTGCGCTTGACGACAGCGAGGGTTGCGAGCTGCACCTCGAGAACACCGCCGGCGCCGGCGGCACGCTGGGGCGCTCGCTGCCGGAGCTCGCCGCGCTGCTCGGCGCCGCGGGCGCTCACGAGCGCCTCGGCGTATGCCTTGACTCCTGCCACCTCCTGGCCAGCGGCTATGACATCCGCACGCCGCCCGGCATGCGCGCGCTGCTCGTCGAGGCCAAGCGAGAGCTGGGCTCGGGGCGGATTCGCTCGTTGCACCTCAACGACTCGCAGACCCCGCTCGGCTCCAACCGCGACCGGCACGCGAACATCGGCACCGGCGAGCTGGGCGAGAAGGGCTGCGCGGCGTTCCTCTCGGCGCCCGGCATCCAGCGGCTGCCATGCGTGCTCGAGACGCCCGGGGAGAACCGGCAGGGCCCCTCGGCCGCCGAAGTCGAGTTCGCGCGTGAGCTGCGCGATCGCGGCCTCGCGACCCGTCGCCGACCGACTCGACGATCTAAGCCGAACGCCCGCGCTTGCCGGTAACCCAGCGCGTCCCGCCGCGCGAGGGCGCTCAGCCCGCGAGCGCGGCCGACGGCGCGGCGGGACGCGCTGCGAGGACGCTCTCGAGCTCGGCGATCAGCGTCGGGGTGTGCGCGACCCGGAACGCCTCGCCGAGGCGCAGCCGCCGCGGCGGCCCGCCGCCGACGTCGAGGTCGATCACGACCTCCGCGGCGCCGGGAAAGTCCTCGATCGCCTGCTTGAGGGCCTCGATCGCGCCGTGTGAGAGGTCGCGCGCGCTGACGCGCAGGTGCACGGTGCGCGCCTGGGCGCTGGCGGCCGTCTCCGCGGCCTGCGCCTTGGCGCGAGCGCGCGTGATCTCCTCCTCGCTCGGCGCGAAGCGCTCGACGCTCTGGACCACGAGGCAGGTGCTGCCCGCTTCCTTGTGGTCGACCCTGCCCCTCGCGAGCACGATCTCGTCTACCACGAGCGCCGCCTCGTGCTCGGCGAGGGCCTTGCCGAAGACGAGCATCTCCACCGAGCCCGCGAGGTCGTCGAGCGTTGCGAACATCATGTGGTCGCCGTTGCGCGTGCGGATGCGCTTCGTCTCGGTGATGATCCCGCCGACCGTGACCAGGTCCTTGTCGCGCCGCTCGGGCAGCGCCGGGAGGGCGCAGTCCACGCGCGCCCGCAGCGCCTCGCGCAGCGGCTTGAGCGGGTGCGCGGAAACGAACAGCCCGATCGCCTCCTTCTCCGCCGCCAGCAGCTCGGGCTGCTCGAACTCGTCGGAGGGGATCGGCGGGTGCACCGGAGCCGCAACGCCAGCCTGTGAGGAGCCGGCCGCCGAGGCCGCTGCGTCGTCGTGCAGATCGAAGATCGAGCTCTGACCGATGAGCGCGTCCTGCTGGGTTTTCTGCCCTTTCGCCTGCGCCTGCTCGAGCACCGCCAGCATCCCCTTGCGGCTGGCCCCGGTCGAGCCGAGCGCGCCGCACTTGATCAGCGCCTCGATCGCCTTCTTGTTGACCGTGCGGTTGTCGACCCGCTCGCAGAAGTGCCACAGCGAGGCGAACTTCCCGGCCTCCGCGCGAGCCCTCTTGATCGCCTCGACCGCCTGATAGCCGACGCCCTTGACGGCGTCCAGGCCAAAGCGGATGTTGCCCTCGACGACCGTGAACTCGTGGTCTGAGAGGTTCACGTCGGGGGGCAGGATCTCGATCCCCATCTCCTCGCAGCGGGCGACGAAGAACGGCACCTTGTCCTTCGTCGACATCACCGACGAGATCAGTGCGGCCATGTACTCGGCGGGGTAGTTGGCCTTCAGCCATGCGGTGCGATAGGCGATCAGCGCGTAGCAGGCGGCGTGGGACTTGTTGAACGAGTAGTCGGCCGACTTCTCGTTCGTCTGCCACAGGAACTCGATCACCTCCGCACGCGTCCCCGAGGCGCGGCAGCCCTCGACGAACTCCGGCTTGAGCGCCGCCATCGCGGCGCGGTTCTTCTTTCCGATCGCCTTGCGCAGGTCGTCCGCCTTGGCTCCCGTGAAGCCGGCCAGCTCCTTGGAGATCTGCATCGCCTGCTCCTGGTAGAGGATCACCCCGTTTGAGGACTCGAGGATCGGCCGCAGGCGCTCATCGGGGTAGGAGATGGACTGCGGGTTGTGCTTGCCACGCGCGTACACGGGGATCTGATCCATCGCCCCGGGGCGGTAGAGCGCGTTGAGCGCGACAAGGTCGTTGAACTCGTCGGGCCGAACCTTCTTCAGCGCCTCGCGCATGCCCTCGGACTCGAACTGGAACACGCCGGTCGAGTCGCCGCGCGCGAGCATCTCGTACGTGCGCGCGTCGTCGAGCGGGAGCGTGGTCATGTCGGGACGCTCGCCAGTCGAGCGCTCGATGATGTCCAGCGCGTCCTCGATCACGTCGAGGTTGCGCAGGCCGAGGAAGTCCATCTTCAAGATGCCGATTTCCTCGATCGGCTTCATCGAGAACTGCGTCACCATGCGGAAGGCGCGCTCGCCGCTGTCGTCGGTGCCCGCGTCGGCAAGCTGCAGCGGCACGATGTCGGTCAGCGGACGGTCGGCGATCACGACAGCGGCGGCGTGGATCGAGGAGTTGCGAACGATGCCCTCGAGGCCGCGCGCCACGTCGATGATCTGGCGCGCCGCGGGCTCCTCGTCGCACGCCTTGCGCAGCGGCTGGCCGTCCTTCATGCACTCCGCGAACGACGGCGCGCGGCCCATGATCGGGTCGGGGATCAGCTTCGCTAGACGGTCGCCGGTGCCGTAGTCGAAGCCGAGCACGCGCGCCGCGTCGCGCGTGGCCGCGCGCGGGAACATCTTGCCGAAGGTGACGATCTGCGCGACCGACTCGCGGCCGTACTTCTCGGTCACGTAGCGCATCACCCGCTCGCGGCCGCGCACTGAGAAGTCGATGTCGATGTCCGGCATCGACACCCGCTCGGGGTTCAGGAAGCGCTCGAACAGCAGGCCGTAGCGGAGCGGATCCACGTCCGTGATCGCGAGGCAGTAGGAGACGATCGAGCCGGCCGCCGAGCCGCGGCCGGGGCCGACCGCGATCCCGTTCTCCTTAGCGAAGCGCACGAAGTCCCACACGATCAGGAAGTACGCGTTGAAGCCCATGCGGTCGATCACGTCGAGCTCCATCTCCATCCTCGCCTGCGCCTCGGCCGACGGCGGATCGCCGTAGCGAAGGCACAGCCCCTCGGCCACGCGCGCGCGCAGGTAGTCGCGCTCGGGGCTGCCGTCGGGAGTCGGGTAGCTCGGGATCAGCTGCTTGCCCAGCTCGAGCTCCACCGAGCAGCGTTCGGCGATCTCGAGCGTGCTCGCGATCGCCTCGGGCCACTGCGCGAACGCGCTCGCCATCTCGCCGCTGTCGCGGAGGTAGAACTCGTTCGAGTCGAACGTCAGCTTCGGCGCCGCGAGCGTGCTCTTGGTCTGTACGCAAAGCAGCGCCGTGTGATGCTCGTAGTCCTCGCGGCGCAGGTAGTGCACGTCGCCCGTGCCAACTAGGCTGCCGCCAACCTCGCGGGCGATGCGGACGATCCCCTCGTTGCACTTCTCCTGCGGGGCGAGGCCATTCTTCTGGACCTCGAAGTAGACGTTCTCGGCACCGAAGATCCGCAGCAGGTCATCGGCGTGGGCGCGCGCGTCCTGCTCGCGATCGGCCAGCAGGCGCTGGCAGAAGCGCGAGGCCAGGCAGCCCGTGAGCGCGATCACGCCGCCCGCGTAGCGCTCCAGCTGGCCGAGATCGACCGTCGGCTTGCCGCGCTGCAGGCCTTCCAGGAAGCCGGCCGAGGAGAGCTTCACCAGGTTGCGGTAGCCGGCGTCGTCGGACGCCAGCAGCGTGAGGTGGTTGCGCTCGGCGCGGCTCTGCGGGCTTCCAGCTCGGGTGGGCGCGTTTCCAGTCCCGGTGTGGTCGTCGACGAGATAGATCTCGCAGCCGACGATCGGCTTGACCCCGTGCTTGTTGCACGCCCGGTAGAGCTCCACGGCCCCGTTCATCACGCCGTGGTCGGTCAGGCCGAGCGCCGGCTGTCCGAACGCCGCCGCACGCTCGGCGAGTCCCTCGATCTTGCATGCGCCGTCCAGCAGCGAGTACTCGGAGTGCACGTGCAGGTGGGCGCAGGACGGCGTGCTCACTGTCACTGGATGCTATGACTCCCGGCGGCGGAGGCTCAGCGCTCGCGACGCACTTTGCGCCGGTTGCGAATGCGGCCGATCAACGACATGCTGTGCTTATGCGGGGGCCGCACCCTGCCCGCGTCCTCGTGAGCGCCGTCGCCAGGGCTCGAAGCGGCAGGCTGCCCGGGTGCAGCTCGCTCGAGCGCCGTCGCCTTCGGCTCGGCCTGCTCGGAGGCGCTCTCCTGCGAGCGGGATTGCTCCGATGCACTCCCGGCCGGCTCGGGTCGCTCGGCCGCCGGCTCGGGTCGCTCGGCCGCCAGCTCGGCTCGCTCGGCCGCCAGCTCGGGTCGCTCGGCCGCCGACTCGGCCCGCGCCCGCAGGCGCTCCACGGCCGCGGCCAGCGCCTGGGCCATCTCCTCGCCGCGCGCCTGCTCGGCGGAGGCCTCTGACGGGCCGGGGGCGGCCCCGGCCGAGGACACCCCTAGCGCCTCGGCGGCGGGGGTCGGCGACGAGCCCGGCGGGCTGGACGCCCGGCCCGCCGCGCCAGCCAGCGCCGATGTGGTTGCCACGTCCGACGGGGGCGCAGGCGGCGGCGTGGTTGCGACGGCCGGCGGCATCGCAACGGGCGCCGGGGCAGCGCACGCCGGGGTCGCGCCTGCCGCCGCCGGCGCGGTTGCGAGGTGCGGCGAGCCAGCGACGGGCGGCGGCGCAGCGACAGGCGGCGACGGCGCGACAGCTGCCGTCGCGAGGGCCCCGCTGAGGCGAGCTACGACGTCGCGCACATCCTCGACGATCACCTCCATGCGGCGGTGGCCGTCGCGCATCGTCGTGAGCAGCAGCTCGGAGCGCTCGCGCGCGACGCGCTCGGCCTCCAGCCCACGCTGTATCTCGGAGGCCCGCAGCTCGAGCTCCACGAGGCGCGCATGCAGCTCGCCCTCGACGCGACGCGCCGCTGCGCGCTCGGCGGCCGAGGCCTGCTCGGCCTCGGCGAGCTGGCGCTGCAGGACCTCGAGCCTGTCGGCGAGCTCCTTCGCCTCGCGCTCGCTCGCGCCTAGCCGGCGCCGCAGCTCATCGACGTCGGCGCGGCTCTCCCGGTCGACTCCGACGAGGCGGTCCTCGGCCTCGACGCGGAGCTGCTGCTCGGCGTACTCGCGCTGCTTTACGCGGCGCAGCTCGCCTTCGCGCTCGAGCGCGACGGTGCGCTCGGCCTCGAGCAGCTCTGCCAGACGGCGACACTCCTGCTCGGCCTCGACGAGGCGCTGCTGAAGGCTCGTGACGTGCCGTTCGAGTGTGTGCACGGTCGCTTCGGCGGCCTCTGCGCGACGCACGAGCACGGCCTCGCCGCTCTCGGCCGCGCGCAGCGCTCGGCGCTCGGCGAGCAGGTCGCCCTCGCTTCGCCGCGAGCCCTCCGGGCGCTCGCCGCGCTCGCCGCCGGGCCTGTCGCTCTCCTCTACCATCAGCGCACCTGACCGTAAGGGTGGCACCGGACGCTCAGCGGTTGCGCAGCCGCCAGGCCATGCGCGACTGCAGCGACCACAGCTCGATGAAACCCGGCGAGGCGGTCTGCGAGAAAAGGCCGCCCGACTGCGCGAAGCTGGCGAGCTCGGCGTCGTAGAGGGCGTTGGGCGAGTTCCTCGTGACGACGCGGGCGTGGCCCTTGTAGAGCTTCAGCGCGATCGCACCGCTGACGCGCTCGTTGACCGCGTCCATGTAGGCATCGAGATCGCTGCGCAGCGGCTCCCACCACAGGCCCGCGTAGACGAGGAACGCCCACTGCCGGTCGAGCTCGGGCTTGAACTGGTTCTGGTGGATCGTGCAGACGAGCCGCTCGAGCTCCTGGTGGGCCGGCAGGATCAGCGCCGCGGCCGGCGCCTCGTAGATGTCGCGGACCTTCAGCCCGACGATCCGATCCTCGATGTGGTCGATGATGCCGACGCCGTGGCGGGCACCGATCTCGGCCGCGCGTTCGATCAGCTCGACGAGGGGAAGGGCCTCGCCGTCGATCGCCACCGGCACGCCCAGCTCGAAGGTCAGCTCGACGATCTCGGGCTCGGAGGGCGCATCCTCGGGACGAGTGACGAGCTGGAAGACGTCGTCCTCGGGCGCGTGCGCGAGATCCTCGATCCAGCGCCCCTCCGAGGAGCGTCCCCAGAGGTTGTCGTCGATCGAGTAGGGCGCCTGGGCCTCGGTGGGCGGTCGATCGGAGTACTGCGACTTGATCGGGATGCCGTGCTCGCGCGCGTAGGCGATCTCCTCCTCGCGACCCATCTGCCACGAGCGCACCGGCGCGATCACCTTGAGCTCCGGGGCCAGCGTCGCGATCGTCGCCTCGATCCGCACCTGGTCGTTGCCCTTGCCGGTGCAGCCATGCGCGATCGTGTCGCAGCCGCCGGCGCGGGCGTACTCGACGGCGAGCTTGGCGATCAGCGGGCGCCCGAGCGCGGTGAACAGCGGGTAGCCGCCGCCGTAGAGCGCGTTGGCCTTGATCGCGCGGCGCAGGTACTCGGAGGCGAACTCCTCGCGCGCGTCGGCGACGTGGCACTCGAGCGCGCCGAGCGCGAGCGCCTTGCCCCTGATCACCTCATAGTCCTCGCCGGGCTGGCCCAGGTTGACGGTCAGGCATACGACCTCCGCGCCGTACTGGTCCTGGATCCACTTGAGCATCACGCTCGTGTCGAGGCCGCCCGAGTAGAGCAGCAGCACGCGGTGGACGTCCTCGGGCCGCGCCTCATAGGAGGCGGTCGGCGCTGCCCCGGATGCTCGCGGACCGCTCACGATCGGGGGAGGCTACCCTGCCGGCCGACCTGCGGCGAGCGGCCCCGGGCTCGTTCCATGAGCGGGTAGCTGGGTGTGTCGGAGGTGAAGCCGAGCCTCTCGTAGAGGCCCTGCGCGTCGGCCGTGTGCAGCAGCCAGCGCACCTCCACGCCGGGTCTCTCGCCGCCGTCGAGGACCTCGCGCACGAGCTCGAGCCCGAGACTGTGACCGCGGTGCGCCTCCAGCACGTAGACGTCGGCGAGGTAGGCGACGGTGGCGCCGTCGGTGACGGCGCGGGCGAAGCCCACCTGGGCGCCGTCCGCGCGGTAGAGGCCCACGACCCGCTGCGATCCTTCGATCGCGCGCTGCACGAGCTCGCGCGTACGCCCGCGCCCCCAGTAGGACTCGCCGCTGATGAACGCGAACACCGCCTCCACGTCGATCCGTGCCGGGTCGTCGTCGAGCTCGAAGCCTCCGGCGAGCGCCCGCCGCATGCCTCAGGCCTCCAGCACAGCGGCCAGCCGCCGCAGCGCCTCGTTCGCGTCGGCCTCGGTGATCGTCAGCGGCGGCAGCACGCGCAGCGTCGTGGGCCCGGTCGCGTTGAGCACGAGGCGCTCCTGCAGGAGGGCGCGGCGAGCGAGCTCCGGCGCCGGCACGTCCAGCTCGCACGCCAGCATCAGCCCGCGCCCGCGCACCTCGACGACGTGGGGCAGGCGCGCCAGGCCCGCCGCGAGCCGGGCTCCGCGCTCGCGCACGCGCCCGAGCAGGTCCGCGTCGGCGGTCGTATCGAGCGCCGCGAGCGCCGCCCGCGCGATCACCGGGCCGCCGGCGAACGTCGAGCCGTGATCCCCCGGCGCGAGCACGTCGGCGAGTCGCTCGCCGGTGACGAGCGCCCCCATCGGCAGTCCCCCGCCGAGCGCCTTTGCGAGCGTGATCGCATCGGGGCGCACCCCCGTCTGCTCATACGCCCACAGGCTTCCCGTGCGGCCCATCCCGCACTGGATCTCGTCGAAGATCAACGCCGCGCCGTGGGCGTCGCAGGCCGCGCGAGCAGCG
Source organism: Solirubrobacteraceae bacterium (assembly GCA_035314465.1). Classification (GTDB taxonomy): domain Bacteria; phylum Actinomycetota; class Thermoleophilia; order Solirubrobacterales; family Solirubrobacteraceae; genus Palsa-744. The sequence goes on from DATFZM010000006.1 coordinate 13,828, forward strand.
CCGAGCAGCTCGTCGGAGAGCACATGCACGCCGCTCTCGCCCTGGATCGGCTCGAGCAGCACCGCGGCCGTTTGCCCGTCGACGGCAGCCGTGAGCGCGTCGGGGTCCAGGGCGCAAGCGCGAAAGCCCGGCACGAGCGGCGCGAAGGGCGCCTGCTTGGACTCCTGGGGCGTCGCCGAGAGGGCGCCGTAGGTGCGGCCGTGGAAGGCGCCCAGCGCGACCACCACGTCGCCGCCCTGGCGCGCCTTGCGGGCGAGCTTCAGCGCTGCCTCGACGGCCTCTGCGCCGGAGTTGCAGAAGAACACCTTGCCGCCGAGGCTGCAGCTCGACAGGCGCTCGGCGAGGCGCATCGCCGGCTCGGTGTAGAACAGGTTCCCCACGTGCATCAGCTCACCGACCTGCTCGCGCACGGCCGCCACGACGCGCGGGTGGCAATGACCGAGGTTCGTAACGGAGATCCCGCAGAGGAAGTCCAGGTACTCGCGCCCCTCGGCGTCCCACAGGCGCACACCCTCGCCGCGCACGAACTCCACCGGGTTGCGCGCGTAGGTTCCGATCACGCTCGAGCGCTCGAGCTCCTGCAGCTCTGCGAGGCTCATGGAGAGGCCTCGATCTTGGTGCCGATCCCCGCGTCCGTGAAAAGCTCGAGCAGCAGCGAGTGCGCGATCCGGCCGTCGAGGATATGGGCGGCGCCGACGCCGTCGTCGATCGCGCGCACGCACGCCTCGAGCTTGGGGCGCATGCCGCCCTGCAGGCCCGGCAGCGCGCTGCGCACATGCTCGGCGCCCGCCTGGCCGATCAGGCTCGCGGGGTCGGAGGGGTCCGCCAGCCAGCCCGGCACGTCGGTCAGGAAGATGACCTTGAACGCCCCCAGCGCGCCCGCGACCGCGCCGGCCGCCTCGTCGGCGTTGACGTTGTAGGAGTTGCCCTCGCGGTCGGCGCCGACGGAGGCGATCACCGGGATGTAGTCGCTCGCGACGTGCTCGATCACGCCCACGTTGACGCGCTCGACGCTGCCCACGAAGCCGATGTCCTGGCCATCGGGCGCCGCGCGCCGCGCGACGCGAAACAGCAAGCCATCGTCGCCGCAGAGGCCCACCGCGGGCTGCCCGTGGCGGTTGAGCCGCAGCACGATCTCCTTGTTGACCTTGCCGACGAGCACCATCTTGGCCACCTCGACGGTGTCCGCGTCGGAGACCCGCAGCCCGCCCACGAACTCGACGGGCAGACCGAGGCGCTCCATGTAGCCCGTGATCTCGGGCCCGCCGCCGTGCACGACGATCGGGTTGAGCCCGACGTACTTGAGCAGTACCACGTCGCGTGCGAACTCCTCGCGCAGCGCCGGGTCCTCCATCGCCGCGCCGCCGTACTTGATCACCACGGTCCTGCCGTGGAACTCCCTGATGTAGGGGAGCGCCTCGAGAAGGGTCGCTACGTCCCTCATGTCGTGTAGTCGGCGTTGACGGTCACGTACTCCTGCGAGAGGTCGGAGAAGAAGACCTCGGTGTCGGCGCCCTCGCCGGGCAGCCCGACCTCATACTCGACCTCGTCCCGCTGCACGGCGCGGTCCAGCGCGGCCGCATCGTAGGGGATCGCGACGCCGGCCGCGCACACGTGGATGCCCTCGATCGAGACGTCCACCGGCAGCGGCGCCGTGCCGCTCAGCGCCGCGCCGACGGCCTGCACGATCCGCCCCCAGTTGGGGTCGCCCCCGTGCAGCGCGGCCTTGACGAGCGGCGAGTTGGCCACCGCGCGGGCCGCTGCCTCCACATGCGCCGCCTGTCCCCCGTGCACGATCACGCGCGCCGAGCGCTCCGCGCCCTCGCCGTCGGCGACGATCATCACGGCGAGCTGGCGAAGCAGCGCGTCGAGCGCCTCCCCCAGCCGCAGCTCGTCCTCGGTCTCCGGCGCGACCTCCACGCCGCTCGAGCCCGAGCACATCAGGATCGCGGTGTCGTTCGTCGAGAGCTGGCCGTCGACCGATATGCGCTCGAACGAGCGCCGTACGCACACCCCGAGCAGCAGGTCGGCCGTCTCCGGCGTGAGCACCGCGTCGGTCTCCACGAAGCAAAGCATCGTCGCGAAGCGCGGCGAGATCATCCCCGCGCCCTTGCACTGCGCGCTCAGCCGCACCGCGCCCGATGGGAGCAGCACCTGCAGATTGGCGCGCTTCTCGAACGCGTCGGTCGTCTGGATCGCGCGCTGAAAACTCGCGTCGCCCGCTTCGCTGAGCTGCTCGCTGGCCGCGAGCACGCCCTTGAGTACCGCGTCCACGGGCAGCCGCTGGCTGATGCCGCCGGTCGATGCCAGCGCGACCTCGGAGGGATCGACGCCAGCGGCCATCGCCGCGGCGCCCTGCGTCTTGGCCGCGTCGTCGAGGCCCTGCCGGCCGGTGGCGGCGTTCGCGCAGCCGGAGTTCGCGAGCACGACCCGCAGCGCCTCGAGGCGACAGCGCTCGCGGCTCACCAGCACTGGCGCCGCCGGCGTGGCGCTGTCGGTGAAGCGCGCCGCGCTCACCGGGCTCTCGCCAATGCACACGAGCAGCCCGAGGTCGGGGTTGCCGCTGGGCTTGATCCCGGCCCTCACGCCGGCCGCGCGAAAGCCCGCCGGCAGGCCCATCGCGCCGCCCAGGTCGTTCACATGCGGCGGCCGCGGCACCCAGCGCGACCGGAAGAAGCCCTGCCCCCGCTCGACGGCGCTCACTGCAGGCCCTCCCACTCGGGCCGGGCGAACATCAGGTTGAGGTTCTGCACCGCCTGCGAGGAGGTGCCCTTCCAGAGGTTGTCGATCGCCGAGAACACGAGCACCTTGCCCGTGTGGGAGTCGGCGGCGGCGAACAGCCGGCAGAAGTTCGTCTCGCGCACCTCCCTCACGCCGGGGGGCTCGTGCACGACCTCGACGAACGGCTCGCCGGCGTAGGCGCGCGCGAACAGCTCGTCGAGCTGCTCCTGGGCCACGGGGCGCGTCGTCGTGACGTAGCAGCTGGCCATCTCGCCCTGGTCGAGCGGAACGAGGCTCGCCTGGAACTGAACCGCGAGCCCCGGATGGGCCGGATCCAGCTCGTCGAGCTGCTCCTCGATCTCGGGCGTGTGGCGGTGTTCGGCGACCTTGTAGGGCAGGATGTTCTCGCCTGCCATCGACAGATGTGTGGTCTCGTCGAACGCGCGCCCCGCGCCGGAGATGCCCTGCTTGGCGTCGATCACCACATCGGCGATCAGCCCCGCCCGTGCGAGCGGCGCGAGCGCGAGCAGCGAGGCCGTCGGGTAGCAGCCTGGGTTGGCGACGATCGCCGCGCCGGCGATCCGATCGCGGTGCAGCTCGGTGAGGCCGTAGACAGCCTCGCGCATCAGCTCCGGACGCGGGTGCGTGCCGTACCAGCGCTCATACGTCGCCAGCGAGGCCAGCCTGAAGTCGGCCGACAGGTCGACGACCCTCGCCCCGAGCTCGCGCAGCGCCGCCACGGTCGGCGCGGCTGCGGCGTGCGGGTAGGCGACGATCGCGGCGTCCAGGCCCTCACAAGCGAGCCGCTTGGGCTGGAGCTCCTCGATCTTCAGGGGCACGCGGTAGCGCGGGTACAGGTCCTGCAGCGCGCGCCCGACCTCCGAGCGGCCGCTCACCCCGACCAGCTCGAAGGCCGGGTGGCGCCAGAGCAGGTGAGCCGCGAGCGCGCCGGCGAAGCCCGTTGCGCCCGCCACGAGCACGCGCGGCGCGCCGGCGCTGAACTGCTGGCTCGCCTCAGCCACGGAGCTCACCGCCGATCTCCTGAACGGCCGCCACGATCCTCTCCCTGCGTGGTGCCACGTCCTCGTCGGTGAGCGTGCGGTCCAGCGCGCGGAAGCTCAGGGCGAGCGCGACCGATCGACGCCCCTTCCCCACCTGCTCGCCCGTGTAGACGTCGAAGATGCGCGCGTCCTCGAGCACGTCCCCGGCGGCGGCGCGCACGCGCGCGAGCAGCTCGGCGGCCGGCACCGCGTCGGGCAGCGTCACCGCGAGGTCCTGGCGCAGCGGCGGGAAGAGGCCGAACGGCTTGAACGCCACCGCCTCCGGCGCGGCCTCCGCGACCCTGCCGAGGTCGATCGCGAAGGCGGCCGTGCGCTCGCCCGTCCCCGGTTGGGGGAGGTCCCAGGCCGCCGCCACGAGCGGGTGCACCTCGCCGATGAAGCCCAGCGCCCGCCCGTCCTGGGGCGCCGGAGAGACGCTGCCGTCGGTCGTCGGCGCGCCGCCCTGGAGGATCGCCGCGCTGCGGGCGGGGTGCAGGAACGGCCATTCGCGCGGAGCGATCGTGAACGGCACGCCGAGGTGCGAGAGCAGCGCCTCGAGCAGCGCCTTGGCCGCGAAGAAGTCCGCGACCTCGTCGCCGCCGCGCCAGGAGCGCGGCGCAAGGCGCCCGCTCAGCAGCACGCCGAGGCCGTGATGCTCATCCGCCAGGCGCCCGCCGGCGAAGCCCTCGGGGAAGGCCCTGTAGACGGTGCCCGACTCGAAGATCGCCACGTCGGGCCCGTTGCGCGCGACGTTGTGGCGGGCCGCGTCCAGCAGCGAGCCGAGCAGCGTCGGTCGCATGATCGACTGGCCGTCTGAGAGCGGGTTCTCGACGGTCACCACCCGCCGCAGCTCGTGGTCGGCCGGGAGTCGCAGGCGGTCGAGCAGCGCCGGCTCGGTGAAGCTCCAGCCGATGATCTCATACAGGCCACGGCCAACCATCGCGTCCTCGGCGGCGCGGCGCACGCGCTGGGCGTGCGTGAGCATGCCGGCCGCGCCGCGACGCGCCGGCAGCGTCGCGGGCAGGCGCTCGAGCCCGTCGATGCGCGCGACCTCCTCGATCAGATCCACCTCCCGCGTGACGTCGTCGCGGCGAAGCGGCGGCACCGAGACGTCGAGCCCGTCGGTGGCGTCGATGGTGCCGAAGTCGAGCGCGCGCAGGATCTCCTGCTGGCGCGCGCGCTCGATCGGAACGCCGAGGATCGCGCTCACGCGCGCCTCGCGCAGGCGGATCACCAGGCGCGCCGGCGGCAGCTCGCCGACGTCGATCGTGCCTGGCACGAGCGTCGCCCCGCAGAGATCGACCATCAGGCGCGCGGCGATCGCCTGCGCGTGCATGCACTGCTCGGGCTGCAGCCCCTTCTCGAAGCGCCCCGAGGCCTCGCTGCGCAGGCCGAGCGTCCACGAGGTACGGTGGATGTTCGCGCCGCGCCAGGTCGCGACCTCCATCAGCACGCGCGTTGTCTCGGGCGCCACCTCCGAGCGCGCCCCGCCCATCACGCCGGCGATCGACGTCGGCCCCTGCGCGTCGTCGATCACGACCATCTGCTCGTCGAGCGTGCGCGTCTGCCCGTCGAGCGTCTGAACCTGCTCGCCCGCGGCGGCGCGGCGTACGGTCAGGCGGGCGCCGGCGACGCGGTCCAGGTCGAAGGCGTGCAGCGGCTGCCCCGTCAGCAGCATCGCGTAGTTGGTGATGTCGACGACGTTGTTGATCGCGCGCTGACCGGCCGCGGCGAGCCGCGCCTTCAGCCACGTCGGCGACGGCGCGATCGTCACGTCCTCGAACACGCGAGCGGTGAAGCGCGGGCACAGGTCGGGGCACTCCACGACGACCTCGGCCAGCGCCACCGACCCCTCTGAGCCCGGGTCATCGCGCCAGGGAGGCTCGGCGAGCGCCGCACCGGTGGCCGCATGCAGCTCGCGCGCGACGCCGTAGACGCCGAGGCAGTCGGGACGGTTGGGCGTGATCTCGAGCTCGAGCACGTCGGACCCGATCGGCAGTACCTGCGCGAGCGGCGTGCCGGGCGCGAACTCAGCGTCGAGGGACATCTCGTCGAGCACGAGGATGCCGTTCGAGCGCGCCGGCTCCAACGCGAGCTCGAGCTCGCTCTCGGAGAGGATCATCCCCTGTGAGACGATCCCGCGAAGCTTCGCCTCGCGCAGCTTCGTGCCGTCCGGCATCACCGCGCCCGGGCGCGCGACCGCGACGGTCTGGCCGACGGCCACGTTCGGCGCCCCGCAGACGATCGTCGCGGGACCGTCCTGCTCGTCCCCCAGGTCCACCTCGCACACCTTCAGCCGGTCGGCGTCGGGGTGGCGCTCGGCGCTCAGCACGCGCCCCACGACGAACCCGTCGACGTCGGCTACCCCGTGGCGGTGGATCGCCTCGACCTTCGTCCCGGTCATCGTCAGGCGCTCCTCGATGCCACGTAGGTCGAGCGCCGGATCGCAGTATTCGCGCAACCACGGAAGCGGCACCCTCATGGGCACACCCCCTTGCTAAAGCGAAGGTTCACGGCGCGCACACCCACGGCGACAGCCGTCGTGCGCGCGATCTGAACCGAAGCGCCCATCAGAACTGCTCCAGGAAGCGGAGATCGTTCTCGAAGTACAGCCGCAGGTCGGGGACGCCGTGCTTGAGCATCGCGATCCGCTCCACGCCGAGGCCCCAGGCAAAGCCCTGCACGCGCTCGGGGTCGTAGCCGGGGGCGTTGGCCTCGGTCGTGGGCACGTAGGCGTATAGGTTCGGGTCGACCTCGCCGGCGCCGAGTACCTCCAGCCAGCCCTCGCCCCTGCATACGTGGCAGCGCGAGCCGTCGCGCAGGAAGCCCTCGCCGGTGCAGTTGAAGCAGGACACGTCCACCTCTACGCTCGGCTCGGTGAAGGGGAAGAAGTGCGGGCGCAGCCTCACGTCCCGCTCCTCGCCGAAGACGGCCCGCGCGAACTGCAGCAGCGTGCCCTTGAGGTCCGCGAGCGTGATGTCCTCGTCGACCGCGAGACCCTCGATCTGGTGGAACTGGGGCGTGTGCGTGGCGTCGGAGTCGGGCCTGAAGACGCGGCCGGGGATCACGACGTAGAGCGGCGGCGGGTGGCTCTCCATCGCGCGCACCTGCATCGGCGAGGTGTGCGTGCGCAGAACGAGCTCCTCGCCGACGTAGAAGGTGTCGCTGCGCGCCCGCGCGGGATGCGTCGGGCTGTGGTTGAGCGCGTCGAAGTTGTAGTGCACGGTCTCTATCTCCGGGCCCTCCATGACCGTGAAGCCGAGCCCGAGGAAGATGTCTTCGAGCTCGCGCCGGGTCGAGGTGAGCAGGTGCAGCCGGCCGATCTGCTGCGGCGGCGCGCCCGGCAGCGTCACGTCGATCGCGTCCTCGCGCAGACCGGTCTGGAGCTCCTGCGCCGCGAGCTCGCCCGCGCGCTGTGCGATCAGGCTCTCGAGCGCCTGGCGGGCGCTGTTGGCGGCCGCCCCCACGCGGCCGCGCTCGGCGGGCTCCAGCGCGGCGACGCCGCGCAGCATCTGCGGCAGCTCGGCCTTGCGGCCCAGGTAGCGCACGCGCAGCTCCTCGAGCTCCTCGCTGCTCGCCGCCGCCGCGATCGCCTCCTGGCCCTCTGCGCACAGCTGCTCGATCCGATCGATCATGACGCCGGGACCCTAGATGGTTGCGGTGGGCTCTGTTCGCGGCTCGCCCGCGTGCGCGCGAGCTCGTACAGCGCCACGGTCGCGGCCATCGCCGCGTTGAGCGACTCGGAGGCGATCGGGATGCGCGCTGCGCGCGCGGGACGGGACAGCAGCGCCGGCGGCAGGCCGTCGCGCTCGGCGCCTACGAGCAGGCTGATCGGCGCGGGGACCTCGGCGCACACCGCCCCCAGATCCTCGCCGCCGGCGGCGCTGAGCGCGATCCGCTGCCCGGGGAGCTGCTCGACGTCCGCCACGCGCGCGAGCGCCACGGAGAAGATCGCGCCCATGCTCGCGCGCACGGCCTTCGGCGAGTGCGGGTCCGCGCAGCCCGGCCCGAGCGCCACGCAGGAAGCGCCGAACGCCTCCGCGGAGCGCAGCACGGTGCCGACGTTGCCGGGGTCCGCGACGCCGTGCAGGTAGACGCACAGCGGCCCCGCCGCCGGGCCCCAACACTGCTCGTAGACAGCGATCACGCGCGAGCCCGAGCCGAGCGATGACACATCCGCGAGCGCGGAGCGCTCGACATCGATGAAATCCTCGCCGCCGATACGAGTGCCCGCGAGGCGATAGCCGGCGAGCGGGATGCGACCGGCTCGCGCAGCGGCGGCGATCAGGTCCTCGCCCTCGGCCACGAACGCGCCCTCGCGCTCGCGCTCGCGCTTGCCGTGCAGACGGCGCAGCGCCTTCAAGCGCGGGTTCTGGCGGGATGCGATCGGGCTCATCTTGGTGGTCGTCGTGATTGCGGGCTTCGTCGTGATTGCTGTGGTCGCTGGTGGTGGCTGGTGTCGGTGGATTGTGCGGCGGCTGGTCGGGGGAACGAGAAAGGGCGCCGTCCCTGTGAGGGAGCGACGCCCATGAGGCTGTCGTGTCGATTGCCGGAACCGGCGGGCGGTTTCAGGCAGCCGACGCCTCGCGGGCGACGTCGGCGAAACGTCGGAACGTGTCCGCGTCGCGCACGGCGATGTCGGCGAGAACCTTGCGGTCGAGCTCCACGCCCGCCAGCTGCAGGCCGTGCATGAACTGCGAGTAGCTCATGCCGTTTGCCCGCGCGGCGGCGTTGATGCGCGTGATCCACAGGCGCCGGAAGTCGCGCTTGCGGTTGCGCCGGTCGCGGTAGGCGTACGCGTCGGCCTTCAGCAGCGCCTCCTTCGCGCGCTTGTAGTTCGAATGGGCCTCGCCGCGGAAGCCCTTCGTCCGCTCCAGTGTCGCCCTGCGCTTCTTGCGCGCGCCAACCGAGCGCTTCACGCGCGTCATCGGCTGCCCACCCCCAGCATTCGCTTGACCCGCGGCGTGTCATCGTCGGAGATCACCGCCGGACGGCCCAGCGCGCGCTTGTGTTTGGGCGACTTCTTCTCGAGGATGTGGCTCGTGAAGGCGTGCCTGCCGCGCACCTTGCCGCGGGCTGTGATCTTGAAGCGCTTCTTGGCGCCTGAGTGGGTCTTCATCTTGGGCATGATCGCGAGCCGCTGATTATGGCACGGCGCTGCCGGCTTGCGGGCGCCCCTCGGGGCGCGCGGCCGACCTCGTAGCCGCGCTCGGCGCCTCGACCGGCGCGTCGGGCGCCTCAGGCTGCGCGGGAGCCTCCTGCGCGGGACCGCCCTGCTCGGGAGCGTCCTGCGCCGCTCCCTGCTGCGCGAGGGTCTCCTCGGCCGTCGCGGCCTCGCCCTGCGCGCCGGGCGTCTGCTCCGGCTCGGCCTCGTCCGTGAGCCGACCCGCGAGCACCGCTTTGGAGGGCGCCATCATCATCGTCATGTTGCGCCCTTCCTGCATCGGGCGCTGCTCGACGACGCCGATCTCCGAGAGCTCCTCGGCGAGCCTGTCAAGGATCGCGCTGCCGCGCTCGGGGTGCGTAACCTCGCGCCCGCGGAACATGATCGTGACCTTGACCTTGTCCTTGTGGCGCAGGAAGCGTTCGACGTGGTGCTTCTTGGTGTCGTAGTCGTGCTCGGCGATCTTCGGGCGGAACTTGATCTCGCGCACGGTGATCTGCTGCTGATGCTTGCGCGCCTGCTTGAGCTTCTGGGCCTGCTCGTACTTGTACTTGGAGTAGTCGAGCACGCGGCAAACTGGCGGGCGCGCCTCGGGCGCCACCTCGACGAGGTCCAGTTCGCGTTCCTGGGCGAAGGCGAGCGCGTCGGCGGTCTTGAGCACCCCGACCTGCTGTCCCTCGTCGTCGATCAGGCGCACCTCGGGAACCCGAATGCGCTCATTGATCCTTGTCGTGTCACGCTCCGGCGGGCGCCGGTCGAACCTGCGAGGAACCGGCACTAGCTCTGTAGACCGTGCGTCAAGCGGGCTTTACGCGCGTCGCTGTGAGGATGCGTAGCGTCAACCCGCGGGATTATAGCTCTCCCAGCAGCTGCGCTACGAACTCCGAGCGCGACATGCTCTGCACCTCGCTCGCCGCGCGATCTGCCGCCGCGGCGGCGCGAGTGCGCACCGACACGGTCCCGTCTCCCTGCTCGCGCTCGCCCACGACGAGCATATGAGGGATCTTGCGCAGTTCGGCGTCGCGGATCTTGCGCCCAATCGACTCGCTGCGCGTGTCGGTCTCGGCGCGCAGGCCCGCCGCGAGCAGCTCCGCGCGCACGCTCTGCGCGTACTCGTTGAAGCGGTCGGCGACCGGCAGCACGATCGCCTGCACCGGCGCGAGCCACAGCGGCAGCTCGCCCGCGTAGTGCTCGAGCATGATCCCGATGAAGCGCTCGAAGGAGCCCAGCAGCGCGCGGTGGATCATCACGGGACGGTGCTCGTGGTTGTCCGCGCCGGTGTACTCGAGGTCGAAGCGCTCTGGCATCAGGTAGTCGAGCTGCACCGTGCCGAGCTGCCACGAGCGCCCGATCGAGTCGGTCATGTGCATGTCGATCTTCGGCCCGTAGAAGGCCCCGTCGCCGGGGTTCAGCTCGTACTCCAGGCCCTCGGCGCGCAGCGCGCCCGCCAGCGCGCCCTCGGCGCGATCCCACATCTCGTCGCTGCCGATGCGCTGCGGCGGGCGCGTCGAGAGCTCCAGGCGCGGCTCGATGCCGAAGCGCGCATAGAGGTCGAAGCCGAAGCGCAGGCAGGCCACGACCTCCTCCTCGATCTGCTCCTCGGTACAGAAGATGTGCGCGTCGTCCTGGGTGATGTGGCGGACGCGCAGCAGGCCGTGCAGCACGCCGCTCGGCTCGTGCCGGTGCACGAGCCCGGCCTCGCTGTAGCGCACCGGGAGATCGCGGTAGGAGCGGCGCTCGTCTTTGTAGATCTGGATGTGCGCCGGGCAGTTCATCGGCTTGAGCCCCATCGGGTGCTCTTCGACGTCGGTGAAGTACATGTGGTCCTTGTACTTGTCCCAATGGCCCGACTGGCGCCACAGCTCGACGTCGTAGAGGATCGGCGTCTTCACCTCCTCGTAGCCTCGCGCGCGGTTTTCGCGCCGCCACAGCTCCGTCAGCTCGTTCCAGATCGTCATCCCCGCCGGCTTCCAAAAGGGGCTCCCCGGCGAGAGCTCCGAGAACATGAACAGGTCGAGCTCGCGGCCGAGCTTGCGGTGGTCGCGCGCCCTCGCCTGCTCTAGCCGCTCCAGGTACTCGGCCAGCTCGGCCTTCGAGAAGAACGCCGTGCCGTAGATGCGGGTGAGCATCGTGCGCGTCGAGTCCCCGCGCCAGTAGGCGCCGGCGACGGAGCGCAGCTTGAACGCCGCCACCGTCTTCGTGCTCGGCGCGTGCGGACCGCGACAGAGGTCGGTGAAGGGGCCGTTCGTGTAGAGCGAGACCGTCTGCAGCGGATGGCCTTCGCCGTCGCCGGACGCGCCCGCCGCCGCGACGAGGTCGTCGATCAGCTCGACCTTGTAGTCCTGCTCCTCGGCGACGAAGCGCTCGCGCGCGTCGGCCACGGGCACGTCCGCGCGCTCGAACTCCTCCGCCGCCTTGACGTGCGCGCGCATGCGCTCTTCGATGCGCGGGAAGTCCTCCTCGGAGACGCTCACCCCCGCGGGGAACTCGAAGTCGTAGTAGAAGCCGTCCTCGATCGCCGGCCCGATCGAGATCTTCACGCCCGGGTAGAGCTCCATCACCGCCGCCGCGAGCACGTGCGCGGCGTCGTGGCGGATCAGCGCGAGCGCCTGTGGGCCGCTCTTGGCGGTGATCACGGCGAGGTGCGCGCCGTCGGCGAGCGGGCGCGCGAGGTCTCGAACCTGCGCCCCCTCGCCGTTCTCGGGGTGGCTGACCTCGACCGCGAGCGCCGCCCGCGCGAGCCCGGGTCCGATCGCGGCGGCAGCGTCTGCGCCCGTCGCGCCGTCGGGGAGCTCGAGCTGCTTGCCGTCGGGGAGCGTCACGGTAACCATGGCGCGCTGGAGGCTACCCGCGCCCGCGTGCTTGTGCCCGCCTGCCCTGCCGCCAGGGAGTGTTAGGGTGCCTGCGCCCTACTTGTCCGTCCGCAGGGACGGTCAGGGTGTCCTTCCGGCGGGAGGGCAGCGTGCTCAGGCGAGCTGCCAGAGGGCATCGTCGGCGAGCGCGACGCGGCGCACCGCCCCCTCGGCGAGCAGCTCGACGAGCTCGCGCTCGGTGCCCGAGCGGTCGGGCTCGGCGAGGTTCGGCGCCATGATCGCCGCGACCTCCTGCGTGACGAGCCCCGCCGGGAACTCTTCAAGCGCCTCGCGCGCGTCCGCCGCCGGCGCGCGTCGCTGCAGCGTCGTGTCGAGGTTCGCGATCAGCACGTCATAGGCGCCGAGCGGCTGGAAGCCACCGGCCTCGAGCCTGCGCCCGTCGGCCGCTGTGAAGATCAGCGACGGCGCCGAGTAGCGCACCGGCCCGTCGGTCTGGCGCGCCTTGCCCTGGAAGTCGGTCGGGCCGCCCTCGGCGGTGCGCGTCTCGCGCTTGTCCTGCTCATAGGCCGCGAGGGTGGCCTGATCGTCGATCGCCGCCACGACCGCGCCCACGTCGAGGCCCTCCACGCGCTGCAGAGCGCTCGCGATCGCCGCGTCCTCGTCGAGAACGAGCGTGCTCGTAAACCACGCCAGCTGCAGCGCGCGCAGCGCGTCGTGCTCGCGCGCGGGGTCGAGCAGGCGGGTGGCGACGATCGCCCTGCACGCGCGTCCGGTCGCCGCGAGGCGGGCGCGTGGCGCGGACAGCACGGGCATCCCGAAGCGCCTGAAGGCGAGGATCCCCATCGCCGCGCGCGCCGGCGTATAGCCGGCCTCGAGATAGCGCGAGACGTCCTCGGCGAGGCCGATCGTCACGAGGCGCCAGCGCAGCTGCGGCCCGTAGCGCCAGCGCAGCACCGCCATCGCCGGGATCGCGGAGTATGCCCACGGGCACCCCGGATCGGTGAAGTGGGTCACGGAGATCTCGGCCATGAGGGACATGATTGCACGCGCAAGCATCTCTGCCGCTGCGCGAAAAGAGGCCACCGGGCCACACCAAGGCGATGGGGTGTTCGACCGTCAATGGGGGGGCTGACGATCAGCCCGGCGACCGGAGTGAACGCTAGTTGCGGGCGAACGCGCTCCCAATCCCCCGTGCGTGGGATTGATCAGCTGGGCCCGCCGGGGGCGCCTGCAAGGCCTCTGCAGGCTCGCTCTCGTCGAAGCGCAGTAGGGCGCCGGCGCCCCCGCGAGCGGCAAGCTCCGGGTCTCGCGCCCGCGGCTGCAATGATTGGGTGGAGGTCTTAGGAGATGCCCGAGCGAAATGGCCGCGATCTGCTGACGGAGTGGCGCCAGGTGGCGGAGTCTGTGCTCAGCTCGGCCGCCTCGGCGGCGAGCCGCGCCGAACTCCCCGGCGACCTGCTGCGGGCCACGCAGCGCCAGCTCGATCTGCTCGGGCAGATCGTCGAGCGCGAGCAGCGCCTGCAGGGAGGGCTGCTCGACGGCCTGCTCGCGCCCGTGGACGCCGTCTTCGACCTGCTGGCCGACAGCGGAGCGACGCTGCGCCGCCAGGCCGAGACGTTGGAGACCGCCGGGCGCGCGCTGCAGGAGACCGCCGTGCTGATGAAACAGCAGGCCGAGATGTTCGAGCGGACGATCTCGATCCTGCGCCAGCCGACCACGCTCGCGCGCTCGGCCGCGAAGGGCTCGCGGCGGCGGCACGCCGACGCTTCCGCCGAGCACGCGCCCGAGAGCGCCGCCAAGGCGCCCGCCAAGCGCTCGGCCAAGAGCGCACCGGCCAAGCGCTCGACCGGGAGCTCCGCCAGGGGCGCCGCGAAGAGCCCGGCCGGGCGCCGCTCGTCGAAGAGCGGCCCCGTTTGAGCGTCGAGAGCTCGGGTAGAGAGGGGATTGCAGAGCAGGACCCCCTCTACGTCCACGTATCGCCTGAGGCCCGGCGCCCCCTGCCGGGCCTCTTCTTTGGGCCGCACGGGTCTTGGGGTCTCGCCGGCGCGGCGCGGCGCGAGCGCCACGGGCGCCTCAGCACGGCGCGCTGATCTCCTCGCGCGCGAGCCGCTCGGCCAGCTCGATCACGATCCCGGCGAGCTGCTCGCCGGCGTCCTCCTGGATGAAGTGCCCGGCGCGCTGCACGGTTACGTGCGGCTGCCCGGCGGTTCCGGGGATCAGCTTGCAGAGCACGCGATCGGCCCCGCCGGTGATCGGGTCGGAGTCGCCGAAGGCGCATACGAACGGCTTCTGCCAGCGCGCGAGGACCTCCCACGCGGCGCGGTTGGGCGCGGCGGCGGGATCGTCGGGCGTGATCGGCACGAGCGAGGGGAACTGCCGCGCGCCGGCCTTGTAGCGGTCGTCGGGATACGGGGCGTCGTAGGCGGCGATCACCTCGGGTGCGATCTCGCGCGCGGTGCCGTTGTCGATGATGCGACCGATGTCGAACCCCTCGGCGGTGCGCGAGAACTCGCGCCAGGCCTTGAAGGCCTCGCCGGGGTCGTGCTCGCCGGTCGGGAGCATCGTGTTGGAGGCGACGACGGCGGCGAAGCGCTCGGGGTGCTCGGCGACGAGCCGCAGCCCGAGCAGACCGCCCCAGTCCTGGCAGAACAGCAGCGCATCGCGCAGGTCGAGCTGGCCGACGACGAGGTCGGTGAGCCAGGCGACGTGGCGCGCGTAGGTGTAGTCCTCCTTCGCCGCCGGCTTGTCCGAGCGCCCGAAGCCGATCAGGTCGGGGGCGATCACGCGCAGCCCGGCGGCGAGCAGCGGCGGGATCATCTTCCTGTAGAGGTAGGACCACGAGGGCTCCCCGTGCAGGAGCAGCACCGTGCGCGCATCCGCGGGGCGGGCGGGGCGCTCATCCACGTATGCCATGCGCAGGTCCGAGCCGTCGGCCCGGACCTGTGCGTAATGCGGCTCCCAGCTCCAGCCGGGCAGACCCTCGAAGCGCTCCTCAGGCGTTCGCAGGCTCTGCATCTGTGAGCCGAACCGGCAGCGTCTTGAGCTGGTTGACGAACAGCGCCTGCGCCGGCGCGGGCTGGCCGTCGAGCGCGATGTCGGGGTAGCGCCGCAGCGTCTCCTCGATCATGATCCGCAGCTCCAGGCGGGCGAGCGCGGTGCCCAGGCAGAAGTGCCGCCCGCCCGCGCCGAAGGCCTGGTGCTCGGCTTTGCGGTGGATGTCGAAGCTGTCGGGCTCCTCGTAGCAGGCCTCGTCGCGGTTGGAGGAGACGTACCACATGACGACCTTCTCGCCCTTCTTGATCTGCTGGCCGTGCAGCTCGGTGTCGCGCGTGGCGGTGCGGCGGAAGTGCGCGAAGGCCGGGAACATTCTCAGCGCCTCCTCGACCGCGCCCGGGATCAGCGCGGGGTCCTCGACCAGCTCCCGCTTCTGCTCGGGGTTTTCCATCAGCGCGCGCATGCCGCTCGAGTACGTCGCCTTGGTCGAGTCGTTGCCCGCGGCCATGAGCAGGAAGAAGCCCATCACGATCTCTGTCTCGTCGAGTTTCTCGCCGTCAACCTCCGCGTGCACGAGCACGCTCATGAGGTCGTCGGTGGGGTTCTCGCGCCTATCGGCGATCAGCTTGCGGCAGCGTTCGAACATCTCGGGGATGTCTTTGGCGAGCACGCCCTCAATGCCTTCGGGGGCGAGATCGGGGTCATCGGGCGCGAGCGCGGAGTTCATGATCCGCGCCCACAGCGCGTCTTCCTCCTCGGAGAGCCCCATAAAGCTGCTGATCACGCGCGAGACGACCGGCTGGGCGACGTCGGCGACGAGGTCGCAGCGATCGCGGTCCTCCAGCCTGTCGAGCACGTTCGTCACGATCGCGCGGATGCGCTCCTCGTGGTCGGCGATCCGCTTCGGCGTGAAGCCGCGCTGGAAGAGCGCCTTGATGCGGTCGTGCTTGGGCGGGTCCATGCCGATGAACATCGCGCGCGCGAGCTCGAGCGGGAAGATCTCGGCGAACACCGTGACGCCGCCGAGTTCGGAGGAGTAGGTGCTGAAGTCGCGGCTGACCTCGTGGACGTCCTCGGCAGTAGTGACCGACCAGAAGCCGGCCTCGGTGGGGTACTGCTCGACGCGCCCGCTCCAGTGCACGGGGCACCTGCCGCGCAGCTCCTTGAAGACCTCGTACGGCGGACCGTCCTGCCAAAGCTCGCTGTCGGCCATCTCGACGCTCTTGACGTCGCGCCCGATCGTTGCCATCTGAACCTCCTCTCGATTACCCCTTGTGCTTACTGTTGCAGACGCCGCCGCCGCGCGGGCGCCGGCACCACGTGCGGCTGATCCTCGCCTCGAGCTAGTCATCGAGCTGGAACTCGCCGTCGCGGTAGATCACGCGCTCGCCGCCGCCACTGAGCACAGCCGTCACGGTGCGCTCGCTCGTGGAGACGATGTCGGTGTGCACGCTCGAGTCGTTGAAGCCGAGCCGCTGCCAGTCCTCGGGCTTGAGGCTCGAGGGATCGCCGTCGTATGCGTCCTGGTATGAGCGCCCGAGCGCGATATGGCTGTTGCCGTGCGGGCCGCCGACGTTCTCGTCGTAGAGGGTCTGCGCCATGAAGCGCGTGATGCGCGAGAGGCGCCTGTCGGTGAGCGAGAACTCGCCCACCCGATCGGCGCCTTCGGTGGCGATCATCTCGGTCAGGAGCCGCTCGTTCTCACTCGCGGAGGCCTCCGTGACCCTGCCGTCGGCGAACGCGAGCCGGATGCCCCTGACGAGGTTGCCGTAGCGGTAGAGCGGCTGGTCGAAGCGCATCCAGCCCTCGGTGCCGCGCCAGTCGGGGCTCGTGAACAGCTCGAAGCTCGGGATGTTGCGCCCGCGCCCCCCCAGCCAGCGGCGCCGCTCGCCGATCGTCACCCACAGGTCGACGTCCTCGCCCTCGACGTGCACGCGCTCGATGTGCAGCTCGTCGAGGCGCAGCCGCGTCTCTTCGAGGCGCTCCTGGACCTCGCGCCAGCGGGCGATCGGGTCCTGCTCGTCCAGGAAGCAGGCGTGCACGATCTGCTGCCAGTACTCCTCTTGGCCCATGCCCGCCTCGCCCGCCATCGCCGGCGTCCCGTAGAGGCCGAGCGTCCACGAGAAGCGTCCCTCGTTCTCCTTCTCGCCGCGCCAGTCCAGCAGCGGGCGCATCGCCTCGCCGCGGCGCAGGATCAGTGCTGGGTCGACCGACTGCAGCGCCCGCGGATCGCTGTCGGCGATGACCGACACCTGGTGGTCCATTTCATCGACAAGGCCGCGCATGTAGCGCGCCGGGAAGTGCTCGATCTGCTCCGCGTGCGCGAGCTCGAAGAAGTCGCGCGAGAGCGTCATGCCCGGCTCGACGTCGGGTTGGTAGGCGCCGATCACGTGCCCGCCGGCGCGCCACACCGCCTTGCAGAGCTCGACGTAGAGGGGCTTGGCGCTGTCGGGGGCGACGACGCGAACGACCTCTCCCGGCCCCACGCCGCGGCCGCCCCCGAGGGCGAAGGAGACGAGGACCGAGGCGTAGCGCTCGAGGACCTCCGCTGGCGGCACGTAGCTCATGCCCGCACCCTATTGGCACGCGACGCCCGCCCGCGCTCCCGCTCTCCACGCGTCCCCTCCGCGCCCCGGAGCTCAGCCTCTCCTGATCCACAGCTCCTCGTCGCGCCTGACTTTGAGATGGGTCGAGGCCGAGCCCCGATTGACAGCCAGCGCGGCCATCTCGAGGGCGTCCTTGTAGAGCAGCAGCTCCCCCGGTGGGACGTCCGCGAACGTCGAGGCGTAGCGGCCCGCGTAGACGCGACCGGCGACCTCCACCGAAACCACCTCCCCAGGCTCGATCGCGACCTCGTCGAGCTGCTCGGGGGTCGCGTCGAGGATCACGTTGCCGAAGTGGTCGGAGCGCAGCATGTGCGCGACGAGCAGGTCGTCGAGGACGTTCGCAGTCGGGAGCGCCAGCCGGCGGAGATCCTCGACGTCAATCTCGCTGCCGACCGCAGTCAGCGACTCCCCGGCCGCGAGCGCTGCGGCGACCGGCGAGAAGATGTCGCGGCCGTTGAACGTCGCCGAGACCGGGTCTCGCCGCTCGGGGGACTGGCCGATGTCGACGACCTCGACGGCACCGCCGAGCCGAGCCGCGGCGGGCCATAGCAGGCCGTTGTCGGGGCCCACGAGCAGCCGATCCTCGACCGCCGTGCGCAGAGCGACCGCGCGTCTGGCGGCCCGCGAGGAGCCGATCGCGGGATCCACGATCGCGAGGTGCACGCCCACGGGCATGTGCGCGAGCGCGTCGCGCAGCACGATCGCTCCTTCGCGCACGTCGTGGCGGGGGATCGTGTGGGAGATGTCGATGATGCGGGCCTCCGGGCAGCGGCGCGCCATCACGCCATGGCAGACGCCGACGAACTCGTCGGCCTGGCCGTAGTCGGAGAGGAACGTGATCAGCGGCGAGTGCACGCGCCGGGGAGTGCTATCAGGTGCGCGTGACGCCACCGCGGCGCCCAACCCGCCGCAGAGACGCAGCCGAACTAATGCGGCGGCAGTGATGCCCAGCGGGCGCGGGGAGCGAGGGCACGAGCGCCGATCGACGCGCGCCGACTAAAGGGAGCAGGGGCGCGAGCGCCGATCGACGCCCACCTCGGTGATACCGCCCGAGGTGATCTTGATCCTCGTGGGCACGTTCCCGCGTTCGAGCAGCTTGCGGAGCACCGATTCGCCCTTTGATTCGATCCCCGAGCGCAGCGGCTCCTCCACCGACTCCGGGCGCAGCGAGTCGGCGATCTGCACGTAGACATGCTGCTCGGCCGTGCCGTTCTGCACCTTCCAGCGGTAGATCTCCCCTGGAACGCGCAGGATCGGTATCGGGGTGGGACCTCCGACGATCTGGAGATTGCCCGCCATGCATACAGCATGACGAACTACGAGCTCGCGCGACCGGGCCCCCTGGCCATGATCTTCGCACCGGACTTGGACAGCTGCTCAGCGCCGTTGGCCGCGATTGGCAGCTCGCCGTTGTCGCTTAGCTCGTGCCTTAGCTGGTGCCGCCCCGGCGCCAGCAGTCGCGCGGCGAACGCGCGCAGCGCCTCGACGTGCACGCTGCGCCTGTCCTCGCGCCCAACAAGCACGACCGTCGCGGGGTCGGCGTCGCGCAGCGGCACCGCCACGAGGTCGCCGAGGCTGCTCACGGCCAGGCGCGCGACGGCCGCGGGCACGGTCGTGATCCCGGAGCGCACGGCGAGCGCCGCGAGCACCTCCTGGGGGCTGCAGGCGCGATCGCGGGAGGACGCGCGAGGCGGGCAGCCGCGATGGTCGTCGAGGCTCCAGAAGCCCGCCCAGCCGGGCTCGACCGAGGGGTGAAAGCCCACGAACTTCTCGTCGATGACGTCCGCGACCGACACCTCGGGCGCCGTGGCGAGGCGATGGAGCCTGGGCACGAGCACGACCCGCGGCTCACGGCGCACGAGCTGCGTCCACGTGTCGCCGCTGCTGAGCGGCACGTGCGTCACGGCCACGTCGACGTCGGCGAGCCAGGCTGCCGTGGAGTGCAGCGGGAAGGCCATCTCGCGATAGCGGATGTCGATGTGCGGATGGCCCAGCGCGAAGGCCTCCAGCTCGTCCGGGCTGTCCAGTCCCGGCGGGGGGCCGACGAACCCGAACTCGATCGCGCCGGCCTCGGCCGGGCCGAGCACCTGTGCGGCCGAGACCGCATCGCTCCAGGCCGACACCGCCGCTCTGGCCTTCGCCAGGAAGACCTCCCCGGCGAGCGTGAGCGTGACGCCGCGGGCGTGGCGCTCGAGCAGGGCGACGCCGACGTCGGCCTCCAGCTGGGCCATTGCCTGCGAGAGTGCGGGCTGGGCGAGGTGGAGCTTTCTGGCGGCGCGCGTCATCTGGCCCTCTTCGGCGACGGTGACGAAGTAGAGGAGATGCCCGCGCCTAAACTCCACCGGCGCTCCCGACTATCTGCTGGGCCGCCTCGACGAGGGCGAACACGAGCGGGTTGGGGTTGCTGGCACGCCACGCGAGCGAGACGACAGCCGGCTCGACGTCCGCGAGCGGCAGCGTCACGATGTCCGCAAGCGCCTGCTGGACGATACGCGCGTCCCGCTCCGGCACGAGCGTGATCGCCTCCGAGGCGGACATGATCGCGAGCATCTGCAGCGATGTCAGCGCGTGATGGTCGGTCGTCTGCGCGCGCGCGCCGCGCAGGTCGTCCAGGCAATGGAACCCGGCCCACTCGGGCTGAACGTCCGGGTGGAAGCTGACGAACGTCTCCCCCAGCGCCTCGTCGGCGGTGATCTCCGCGCACTTCGCGAGAGGGTGGTCGCGGCGCGCGACAACGGTCCGCGGCTCGCTGCGCAGCGGCTGGATGACCACGCCCGCTTCAGATCGCGGCCGATGGCAGATCGCGACGTCGACTCCCGCCAGCCAGGCCGCAGTCGGACCGCGCGGGAAGGAGAGGTCCTGGAAGTCGATCTGGGTGTCGGGATGCTCCGCGGCGAACGCGACGAACAGCTCCGGGGTGTTCATCGCGGGCGGCGAGCCGACAAACCCAACGGCCATCGCCCCCCTGGCGGCGCGCGCGAGGGCTTCCCCGGTCTGCGCCGCGTCGGTCTCCGCGGCCAGCGCCGCGCGCGCCTTGACGAGGAACGCTTCGCCCGCCGGCGTGAGCGTAACGCCCTGAGCGTGGCGCACGAGCAGCGAGACCCGCAGTTCGCACTCCAGCTGCGCAATTCCCTGCGAGAGCGTGGGCTGGGAGAGGCCGAGCTTCTTCGCGGCCGCGGTGATCTGGCCGGCTTCGGCGACGGCGCTCAGGTATTGCAGCTGGGTGCGCCTAGCTGACACGGCAGGCCACTCCTTGTTCGGCACGGCCACTCGAAGCGCGGGCCCCGCCGCGGCTCGGGCAATATGTATCCGCTTTCGCGGTCCTACTCACCATCGTCACCCCCCAATCGGACGTCTGTGCGATAGGTGTTCGCTTATGCTAATGGACGGAGGACCTATTGGACTTTACGGCGTCCGAGTACCAGACTCGCCGGTACGTGACTCTCGCGCTCTCGCTCTATTCGTGGTTAACCTGTGTGACGCTCGTCGTGGCGCTCTGCCGCGCGGCAGCATATGGCGACGAATCGTTAGCGATCGAGTAGCTGGGGGTCACGCAAGCACACTCACGGGGGGCGCACCAGCCGGTGAGTAGGCGCGAGGACACTCTCCCTCGGTGTCCTCGCGCCATGCTTGCTGGCTGCACGAGACCCAAAGATACGGCGTTTTCGAGCCTTCGAGCCTTCGGGCCTTGTGGAGCCGAGCCGCGCCTCAGCGGCGCTCGACGATCAACAGGCTGTTGGCGTCGGGGTCGCGAAACCAGAACATCGGCGGCACGGGGTCGCCCATGCGGCTAACTGCGTCGTCGACGTCGACGCCCCCGGCAGCCAGCGCCGCGTGGTCGCCATCGACGTCATCGCTCCCGAGCGCGATCCCGGTCTGCACGCCGGTCGGTTCGCCTTCACGCGGCGGCACGATCGCGATCGTCGTGTCGGCGCCGCGCGGCGCGACTTCGACCCAGCGGTAGTGCTCGCCCATCGCGACGTCGGTGCGCTTCTCGAAGCCGAGCTTCTCGACGTAGAACTCGATCGCCTGCTGCTGATCGCTGACGGGCACGATCACGGTGCCGATCTTGGCGATGCGGGTCTTGCTCCCGGTGCTGTTCATGTCTGTCTCTCCTGTGGTTGGGTGGCGTTCGCAAAGCTGAGACCGCGGACTGGGCCGAAACTCATCGCGCAGCTGGCGCTGGGCCTGCCAGAGCGCCAGTTGGCCGCCGGCGCGGGAGGAGATCACGTTACGCCATCCCGAGGGCTCGCTCGACGACTTCTTCGGGCGTTTCGGCCTCCCGGCCAGCTTGACTAGTTGACCTCGCCGCCTCGAGCGACGGGTCCTTTCTCCGCACCCGCGAGCGTAGGTTTTCCGGATACGCCGCGGCCGCCGCTCCTCCTAGCCTCCCCTGAACAAGGCCAAACCCGTGTGGGCAGCGACTCAACGGGGAGGGAAGGGTGATGGAAATGCAGCGGCTGAGCGCGCTCGATGCGTCGTTCCTCGACTTCGAGGATGCGGTGAGCCACATGCACATCGGCTCGGTCGGCGTGTTCGAGGGCCCTGCGCCCAGCCGCGAGGAGCTCGCAGCCGTGTTGACGGCCAGGCTGCCGCTCGTTCCCCGCTACCGCCAGGTCGTGCGGCGCGCCAAACTCGGCATCGGGCGACCGCTGTGGGTGGACGACCCGCACTTCAACATCGACTATCATGTCCGCTCCACCGGCATCCCGGCTCCCGGCGGCGATGGGGAGCTGCAGCGTGTCGTAGCGCGCGTGATGTCTCACCAGCTCGACCGCAACAAGCCGCTGTGGGAGACCTGGATCGTCGAGGGCCTCGACGAGGGGCGCTGGGCGCTGATCTCGAAGATCCACCACTGCATGGCCGACGGCGTGGCGGGCACGGACCTGATCACCGCGCTGTTAGACCAGGAGCCCACGCCCGCCGCCCCCGTGATGGAGGCCACCCCGAGTGCCGCACCCTCACCCTCCCTGCGGGAGGACACCCTGTCGGGCGCACCCTCGCGGGCACAGGCAGGCAAGCAGGTAGGCGGGCCCGCGCAGGCGGGCTGGCGGGCGCAGCCGCCTCCGAACGCTCTCGCCGAGCTGACGGACACGTTCGGCGGCCTCGCCGCGCTTCCGTGGAAGGCGGCGCGTGCGCTCTCCAGCCCCGGTCAGCTCCTCGAGCGGGGCGGCGAGACCGGGCGCGGCCTGTTGCGACTCAGCGCGGTGAGCATCCCCCCGCCGGCCAGCTCCTTGAACGGATCGCTGAGCTCACAGCGCCGCTGGAGCTGGGCGCGGGCACAGCTCTCCGACGTCAAGCAGGTCGGCAGAACGCTCGGCGGCACGATCAACGACGTCGTGCTCGCCTGCATCACAGGCGGGTTTCGTGCGCTTCTGCTCTCACGCGGCGAGAGCGCCGAGCGAGTCGTGCGGACCCTGGTTCCGGTCTCCGTGCGGTCCTCGGGCCAGCGCGGCCTCTACGACAACCGCGTCTCGGCGATGTTCGCGGACCTGCCGGTCGGGATCGAGGATCCCGTCCAGCGGCTGCACTCGATCCGCGACCAGATGGGCGCCCTGAAGGACTCCCACGAGGCCGTGGCCGGCGAGATGCTCACGTCGCTCGCCGGGCTCACGCCGCCGCTGCTGCTATCGCTCGCCGAGCGCCTGGCGACCCGCGTCCCCCAGCACAACGTGAACACGGTCACGACCAACGTCCCCGGCCCACGAGGGCCACTCTTCGCGTGTGGCCGGCGGATGCTCGAGTCCTTCCCCTACGTACCCCTCGGCGGGCACGTGCTGATCGGCGTTGCGATCTACTCCTACGACGGCGCATGCACGTTCGGCGTGACCGGCGACTACGACGCGGCGCCTGACATCGACGTCCTTTGTGAAGGGATCGAGCGCGAGTTGGGAGAGCTGCTCGCGCGCTCGGGGCCCGCTCCTTCACGTGCCCACCGCCACCACGGCGCCCACGCCTGAGCACGGCAGATGCGGGCCGCGCCGCTAACGAGCGTGAAGGTCGGGAGCATGGACCTCGGGCGCTTTGCAACGGTCCTCACCCGCGAGCACTTCGAGGAGCTGCGCTCGGGCATGGCGCTCGCGCGCGGCTCGCTCACCTCCCGGCGGATCTGGAACGTCAGCTCGACCGCTCAAGGCGGAGGCGTCGCGGAGATGCTGACGACGCTGCTCGCATACGCGCGCGGAGTGGGTGTGGACGCCCGCTGGGAGGTGATCGGCGGCGACAGCGCGTTCTTCACGATCACCAAGCGGCTCCACAACCGGCTGCACGGCTATCGCGGCGACGGCGGCCCGCTGGGCGAGTGCGAGCGCGAGCACTATGAGCGCACGCTGGCGAAAAACGCGGAAGCGCTTGCGGCCGCGCTCGCCCCCGACGACGCTGTGATCCTGCACGATCCGCAGACGGCAGGACTCGTGGCCGCGGTGCGCGCGTGCGGGGTGCCCGTGATCTGGCGCTGCCACGTGGGTGTCGATCATTCGAACGGCTCCGCACGAGAGGCATGGCGGTTCCTCGAGCGCTACGTCACCGAGGCCGATGCCTGCGTGTTCTCGCGACGGGCGTTCGTGTGGGCTGAGCTCGACCCGGCTCGGGTGAGGATCATCCCGCCTTCGCTGGACGCGTTCGCCCCCAAGAACCAGCAGCTCGGCGAGGTCTCGGTCGCAGCCATCCTCTCGGCGGCGGGCATCCGCGGCGGCGGCTCAGCCGCGCTGGCCGGCTTCCGCCGGATGGACGGGACCGTCGACTTCGTCTCCAGAAGGGCCACCGTGACCGAGGATCGCCCGCTGCGCCGCGGGGATGAGCTCGTGGTGCAGGTCTCGCGCTGGGACGCGCTGAAGGATCCACAGGGGGTGGTACGCAGCTTCGCCGAGCACATCGCGCCAAGATCCGACGCCCATCTCATCTACGCCGGGCCGGAGGTCGACGGGGTCGCCGACGACCCGGAGGGCCTGAGGGTGCTCGAGGAAGTGCAGGCCCAGTGGAGGTCGTTGCCTGCATCCGTGCGTGCGCGGGTCCACCTCGCCGAGCTCCCGATGAGCGACCCGGAGGAGAACGCGGTGATCGTCAACGCGCTTCAGCGCGCGGCGACCGTCGTCGTGCAGAAGAGCCTCGCCGAGGGCTTCGGCCTGACGATCGCCGAGGCGATGTGGAAGGCGCGCCCGGTCGTGGCGAGCCGCATCGGCGGCATACAGGACCAGATCGACGACGGCCGCACGGGACTGCTGCTCGATGACCCCACGGAGCTCACCGCCTTCGCGGGCGCCGTTTGCGGCCTGCTCAAGGACCCCGCGAGGGCGCAGGCGATGGGCGTGGCCGCGCGCGAGTGGGTGCGCGAACGCTTCCTGGGGCCGCGCTCGCTGCTCGACTATCTCGCGCTCCTGGACCGGGTGATCAACGAGCCTTCCCAGCTCACCGCCGCCGGCACCGCGAGCTGAGCCACCGCTCCCGATCCCAGCGCGGTCGCCCTCGAGGGCTATGCCACGAGAAGGCGCTCGGGGGGCACGAGCAGCACGGAGCGCTCGCCCTGGTGGACGACGCGCCGGCTGACGCTTCCGAACATCGCCGGGCCTCGGTGGCGCCGGCTGCACATGAGCACGAGCGAGGCGCCCACGGCGCCGCTTGTGCCCACGATCGCCGTGTGGGCGACGCCGGGCGCGAGCCTCATTTCGCTCCCGCCGTCGGTGGCGGCGTGCAGCCTTCGGGCCTGCTCGTCGACGCTCGCCGGGTGGCGATCGGCGTGAGCGCCGAACGCGTGCAGCAGGATCGCCGGCGCACGCCGCCCGCGGGCGAGGCGGCCGGCCAGGTCGACGAGCTCGTCCGAGGCCTCCAGCCCGTCGCTCGCGACCAGCAACGGGCCGACGTCCTCCCCCCCGGACGGATCGTGATGGGCGAACAGCAACGGGGCGGGCAGTGCCCGCTCCGCCGTGACGGCGACGCCACCGAGGAACAGGCCCGCAAACCACGATCCGACGGGAGCGCCCATCGCGATCAGGTCGTGACCGCGCGCCCTCTCGATCACGACGCGCGACGGCGGGCTCGCGGGATCGACCTCCACGTCGCACGACAGCCCCCCGGCGGTCGCGATCGCGACCGCCTCGTCGATCATCCCCTTTGCCCGCAGGGGCCCGATCGCGGGTGAGCGCCTTTCTCCTTCTGCCCGGTAGGCCGTCGCGACGAGCAGCGTCATGTGTCCGCCCGAACCGACGAGCGTCGCGGCCTCATCGACGGCCGCGAGGCTGTCCTCGGTCCCGTCGATTGCGCACAGGGCGCTCTCGAACACCCGCTCCTCGGTCACGCCCTCAGGGGCCGGCCGACGCATCCCCGCCGCAGACATGCCAACAACCTAGAGTCGTCACGAGGGCTTTACATCCGTGGTTTCCACCGTGACGGCGTCGGCCCTTTCGCCGAGCCTGTGCCCGTGGATCTGGAGCCCGCCCCTAGATCGCGGAGTCGACCTCGAGGCCTTCATCGTCGGCCAGTGTCGTCGCGAGCGTCAGCCCGGCCTGTTCGTAGGGCGCACCGGCGATCGAGGCTTCGAGCACGTCCTTCGGTTCCCCGACGAGGCTTTCGGGTTTTTGCTTGCCTTTGGCCGCGGCGAATTTAAGCGCGGCCGTTAGCACGCGCCTGTTCGAGGGGAATGGCACGATCACCGATCCCCGCACCGAGACGGCGCTCGCACCGCAGCTGAATTCCATCAGTGCGCCGGTCTTGCCGTCGGGGAACAGGTCGAGGCCGATTTTGTCTTTGATCGCGCTCGTGCCGAGCTTTTCGACCCCGAGCACGCCTTCGAGCGTCCTGGATAGGACCGCGCCGGCTTCGGCGCCGCTGCTCGAGCATTTTTCGCCCGCGCGTTCGCAGCCGGTGAGCGTGAGGATCAGGTCTTCCACCTGGGTATCGCCGCTGAACCTCCCGGTGCTCGTCTCGCCGGTGCACGTCACCTTCGCGGCTTTGACGGTTTCGATGCTCGCGAGACCCGTCGTGAGCTTCGTCGTGAACCCGCTCGCGAGCGCGCCGGGGCTCCATTCGTACTCTCGCCCCGAGCCGAGCGTCGTGCAGATTGCCGTCGCATACGCGCCGCTGCCTTTCGCTCCTTTGATGCACCTGCCGAGCTGCGGCGCGTTCACGAACACCGACGCCGAGCCGGCGCAGGCTTTGTCGCACGGCGAGCCGACGAGCGCCGTGCCGGCGTCCGAGGAGAGCGCCACGCTCCAGCCGAACTCTTCGCGGTTGGAGGTTTCGGCGTTGCCGGTGAGCTTTTCCCCCTGCTCGGCCCAGGTCGAGCCGAACCGCTGGAATGCCCAGGCCGCGCCGTGGAAGCTGTTGTCCACGCGCCCGCCGAGCAGCGCGCTGGTACCGGCGGCCGACAGCGCGGCGCTGTAGCCGAGTTCGCCTTCACCGAGCTCTTCTCGACCGGTGAGCGCTTCGCCCTGCTGGGACCACGTCGAGCCTGCGCGCGTGAAGACGAAGCCCTGTCCCGCGTAGGCGTCGCCGTGCGGAGCGCCAATCAGCGCCGTGTCGCCGTCGGAGGAGAGGGCGACGCTGTAGCCGAACCAGCTGTAGCCGCCGCCCCCGGCGGTCAGCGGCCCGCCCTGCTTGGCCCAGGTAGAGCCCGCGCGGGCGAACACCCACGCCTGCCCGATGCCGCCGCCGAGGCCCCATTCGCCGATCAGCGCGGTTCCCCCTTCGGATGACAGCGCGACGCTCCAGCCGAAGAAGCCCAGTTCGCCGCCGCCCGTGAGCTTTTCTCCCTGCTGGGTCCAGACAGCGCCCGAGCGCGTGAATACCCAGGCCGCGCCCCGGTGTTCGTCGTCGTTGTAGGCGCCGATCATCGCGGTGGTGCCGTCGGCGGAGAGCGCGACACTGCGTCCGAAGAAGCCGTTGCCGCTCTCGCCGGCGCCGGTGATCTTTTCGCCCTGCTGGGTCCAGACCCCGCCCGAGCGCGTGAAGACCCACGCGGCCCCAACCTGGGCGTTGTCCGAGGGAGCGCCGACCAGCGCCGTGTTGCCATCGGCGGAGAGGGCGACGCCTTCACCGAACCACGCCTCGCCGATCGTGTTGGTGCCGGTGATCTTTTCGCCCTGCTGGGTCCAGGTCACGCCCGTGCGCGTGAACACGTACGCGGCTCCGGCGTATTCGCGATCGGCGGGCGCACCCACCAGCGCGGTGCTGCCGTTCGCGGACAGCGCGACGCTCATGCCCACATAGCCGTAGGGCCCGCTGAGCCCGCTGGCGGTGAGCTTTTCGCCTTGGTGGATGAACGGGTCGATGCGGATCGGGTAGCGCGCGCCGCGGGCCCGCACGCGCACGAGCAGCCGCCCCCCGCTCAGCGCCAGCCACGCGTGCAGGGCGCGGCCGCGGGCGTCGGTGGCGAGCAGGCCGTCGTATCCGAGCGCGCTTCCGCCGGGTCCGCTCAGCGTCAGCGCCCGGCCGCCGCGCGCCAGCGACGCGCGCGCGTTGCCGCTGAGCGCAATCGAGAGCGTCAGCGGAGCGGCCGCGGGGCCGGTCGGGGCGCTCGAGACGGTGAAGCCCTGCTCGATCCCGAGCGGCCCGTTGGCGAACCACTCGCGCACGCCGCCGAGGGCGTAGCTGACGCGGTTCGAGCGTGCCTGCGGGGCGACGCTCGCCAGCGCGTGCAGGGAGCCGCCGAGGCCCACGGAGCGCAGGCTCATGCCGACGCTGGTCGCTCCGGCGCTCACGCTCACGCCGTCGGCGGCGAAGCGCAAGCGCAACCGCTGGGCCGGGTTTACGGCGCGAAGGGCGCCGCCGCCGGCGACCGCGGCCCGGTAGCCCGCCTCGTCGCCCCCGAGGGCCGCCGAGACGGGTCCCTGCAGGGTGAGCGGGAGCGCGAGGAGCCCGACGCGTGAGGCTACGTGCGGGCGCACGCCAGGCGCGCTGGCGGCACCGGAGGAAATGGCGCCGGGGATGAGCAGCGCGGCGAGCCCGGCCGCGAGCAGAAGCCCGGCCGCGAGCAGAAGCCCGGAGACGACTGCGGGCAGGGCCGCCAGAAGCGCGGCGCGCACGGCGCGCCGGCTCGCGAGCGCTCCTCGCTGCTGCTCGCGCCGGCCCGGCGCGAGCGCTACGGGCAGGGACGAGATCGTCAGGCCTTCCACAAGGAACGCAGGACACTATCGCCTGCTTGAGCGGATGGTGTCGCCGCTCAAGCAGGCGAGGGTATCGGCGGCGTCGGGTCGACATGGCTCCCTGACAGGCGTAGAGTCGCAGCGACAGTGGGGCCGCGAGGCGGGGCGTGCGGCGGTCGCCGATCGGCGACCGCCGGGCACGGTTCGTCGCGGCATGGGGTCGAGACGAGGAGGCTGGCATGAACGGCGTTGAGTCCGCCGCCGCACCGCAGACGATCGTGCTGATCCACGGGTTGTGGATGACGCCGCTGAGCTGGGAGCACTGGATCGAGCGCTTCGAAGCGCGCGGGCACCGGGTGCTCGCGCCGGCGTGGCCGGGCATGGACGTTCCCCACGAGCAGCTGTTCGAGGACACGAGCGCGATCGAGAACCTCGGCATCGAGGAAATCGTCGACAGCTATGACAAGGTCATCCGCGGGCTCGATGAACCGACGATCATCATGGGCCACTCCTTCGGTGGGGCCTTCACCGAGATCCTGCTGGACCGCGGTCTCGGATCGGCGGGCGTCGCGATCGACGCGGCGGGCGTGCGGGGCATAACGAGGCTGCCGTTCTCGACCCTCCGTTCGAGCTTCCCGGTGCTCAAGAGCCCGGCCAACAGGCACCGCGCCGTCGCGCTGACGTTCCGGGAGTTCCACTACTCCTTCACGAACACGATGAACGAGGCCGACGCTACTGCCGCGTTCGAACGCTACGCCGTGCCGGGCCCTGGGCGCGTGCTCTTCGAAGGCGCGTTCGCGAACTTCAATCCGCGCACAGCGCTCCAGCTCGACTTCAAGAACGAGGCCCGCGCGCCGCTGCTGCTGATCGCCGGCGGCTCCGACCACGTCGTGCCCGCGTCCGTCGACAAGGCCGCCTCGAGGCGCTTCCAGCGCAAGTCGGCGGCGCTGACCGAGTACAAGGAGTTTCCCGACCGCTCGCACTTTACGATCGGGCAGGAGGGCTGGGAGGAGGTCGCCGACTACGCGCTCGACTGGGCCGTCGAGCACGCGAGCTCCGGCGCCCCGGTCGCGGGCGGCTAGAGCGCCGGAGCGGATCGACTCGGCTGCTCGGCCGTCGCGCTCGGCTGCTCGGCGGCAGCGCTCGGGTCGATCACGGTGGTGCTCGGGTCGATCATGATCTTGGCGTGGGCCTCGGGATCGCCGAGCGCGGCGAACGCGGCGCTCACACCGTCGAGGCCCACCGTTCCGGTGAGCATCGGTCTCGGGTCGACCTCGCCCTCGGCGAGCATCTGCGACGTGTCGCGAAACTCGAGCGGCGTGTAGCCGACGACGAAGCGGAGGTCGATCTCCTTGTTGATCGCCATCGCCGGGGTGATCTGATCAGCGCCGACGCATACCCCGGCGACGACGAGCCGTGAGAACAGCGGCGCGCCGTCGATGATGCTCTCGATCACGCCCGGCATCCCGACGCACTCGAAGATCACCGGGTTCTTTGGGCCGGCGCCGAGCGCTTCGCCGAGGCGCCACGCATGCCACCAAGAGACCGGCAGCCGCTCGAGCTTCTCGCGCGTGCCGACGGCGAGCTCGAGCACGGAGGGCATGTCATTGACGTGGCCGCGCCTGTCCACCGCCGTCATGGGAGAGTCCTGCGCGGGATCGACTACGACGTCGGCGCCGCAGGCGATCGCGAGGCTACGGCGGCCGGGCGAGTAGTCGCTGGCGACGACCGTGCGCACACCCTTGGCCTTGAGCAGCAGGATCACCGAGAGCCCGACCGGCCCGCAGCCGACGACGATCGCGACCGAGCGCCTGCCGACCTCGGAGCGGCGTACGGCGTGCCAGGCCACGGCCATCGGCTCCGTCAACGCCGCGATCTCCGGCGCGAGTCCGTTCGGCACCGGCATCATCAGCGACTCCTCTACGAGCATCTGCTCGGCGTAGGCGCCGGGGGCGTGCGCCGAAAGGCCGACGACGTCCACGCCGCGGCTTCCGCGCAGGAGCGGCAGCGCGACGACGTGCGTCCCTGCCGGCAAGCTCGCTCGGCACGCCGGCCCATGCTCGGCGACCAGGCCGCAGATCTCGTGGCCGTAGACGATCGGCTCGTCGGATCGAGCGAATCGCTCATAGCCCATCCGCGCCGCCAGATCAGCCCAGGCGTCGCAGCCGTGGCGCGCGTGCAAGTCCGATCCGCAGATTCCGCAGCGCAGCACCTCGATCCGCACCTGGCCACGCCCGGGAACCGGGTCCTGGCGCTCGACGGCCTCGAGCTCGGCGTTGCGGCAGATCACAGCCCTCATCGGGTGCGGCCCATCACACGGGCATTGTCGCACCCGCAGCCGCACGGGCACGCCCGCCCTCGCCGATCCGGTCATGTCCTAGGCGTCCAGGTGCTCGCGCGCGCGGGCCAGCACGAGGTCCGGCCGCTCCTCGGCGATGAAGTGCCCGGAGTCCTCGACCAGCTCGACCGTCATCGAGTCCCCCTCCCGCACCATCGTTATGCCATCGACGGCGCCTGCAAGCGCCCCGTCGTGCACGCCGAAGAGCAGGTGCGTGGGCACGGTCAGCGGAACGTTCGCGTATCGGCCACGCAGGACCGGGAGCAGCTCGCGCAGCAGGAAGTCGCGGTAGATCAGCGACGAGGCCCGCGCCCGAGCCGGCTCGGCGAGCACTCCCGCGAACACCTCGAGATCAGCCTCGCTGAAGGCATCGGCGTGGACGTTGTCCGCGCGCAGGAGAAGCTGCACCGCGCGCGTGCGTCGCAACAGACCCTCCCCCAGCCACGGCGTGGCGAGGACCACCTGGTACCAGAGCCGCCACAGGCCGAGCGCCTCCCTCGGGCTTGGCCGCCCCGAGGGCCACGGCGGCCAGGGCGGCACCA
Source organism: Solirubrobacteraceae bacterium (assembly GCA_035314465.1). GTDB lineage: Bacteria > Actinomycetota > Thermoleophilia > Solirubrobacterales > Solirubrobacteraceae > Palsa-744. The sequence goes on from DATFZM010000006.1 coordinate 45,124, forward strand.
TGTTGAGCACGAGAAAGCGCCGCAGCCGCGCCGGGGAGCGTAGCGCGATCAGGAAGCCGACCCAGGCGCCCCAGTCGTGCGCGATCAGATCGCAGCTGTCGATCGCCAGCTCGTCGAGGACCGCGAGCACGTCATCGGCGAGCGTCTCCTTCTCATACCCCGTCGGCGGCGCCTCGCTCCAGCCCAGGCCACGCAGGTCGACGAGCACGCAGCGACGACGCTCGGCCAACTCCGGGAGCAGCTTGCGCCACTCGTACCAGTGTTGAGGCCAGCCGTGCAGGAGCACGAGCGGCTCGGCCTCTGCGGGCCCCGCCAGCGCCACGTGGAAGCGCAGGCCGCGCGCTCGCACCGTGCGGTGCTCTATCTCAACGCCCGGGACCTGCGGGAACTCGCGCGTCATATCGGCCTGGGGTATTCAACCACGACGATCGCGTCCCACCACGGTCGCGGATCCTCCCCGATCACGAACGCCTGCGCGCTGCCCGCATAGAGGCCAGGAGTGCCGGCCCCGTCCTCGCGACCGGGCGCTGTGTAGGTTTGCGCCATGGCAGTGGATCCCGAGGCCCTGCGTCAGGTGCGCTTTCTGGCGCCGCTGAAGGACAGGGAGATAAAGCGCCTCGCAAGGACGATGACCGAGCGCGCGGTCGCGCCCGGCGAAGACCTCGTCACGCGGGGCAGCTCGGCGATCGCGTTCTTCGTGATCCTCGACGGCACCGTGTCGGTGCTGGTCGAGGGGCGCGAGATGAGCCAGCTCGGCCCGGGCGACCACTTCGGCGAGATCGCGCTCGTGCTTCCCGACGTGCCCCGCACGGCGACCGTACGTGCGCGGACGCCGGTGCGCGTCGGCGCGATGGCCGAGTGGAACTTCAAAGGCTTCGTCGCCGAACACCCCGAGGTCCACTGGCCGCTGTTAATAACCCTCGCGCGCCAGGTCGCTGACCGGCCTGCCTGACGCCTGCCCGCTGCGGCGCCTTACGACGCCGCCAGCCACCCGCGCAGCCGCTCGCAGACCTCGTAGGAGGCCGCCGCAGGCGCGCATGCCGGTGGACCTGCGCGCGAACTCTCGTCGCGCTCGGCCGAGCTGCTTCGTACGGGTTAATGCGGAGTTCTCCACCGTCGATCTGTGGCCTATCGCGCTGTTTGCCCGCTACGAATCGGCATAGCTTCCCCGGGGTCCCGTTCCCCGAAGGGAGGCTCAATGGCTGCAACCAAGACTCAGCAAAGCAAAGCAGCGAAAACAACGGCGACTCGGAGGCGCGCATCGAGCGCAAGCAGGTCCAAACCGGCCGTCGCGAGCGCGAGCAGGTCCAAGGCCGCGGTCGACAGGACCACGGAGTTGTCGGACGAGGTCCTCAAGTCAGTGGAGACCGGTCAGCGCAACGCGATCGAGGCAGTGCGCAAGTTCGTCGACACGGTCGACCACACGCTGGCGAGCAACGAGGCGCCCTCCAAGCGCCAAGAGGTCCTCGACTCCGCCCTGGAGATGGCCGAGCAGCTCGTGCGTACGCAGTACGAGTTCCTGCGCAAGGTGGTGGACAGCGCCGGCAAGTCGCTGAGCGGACCGGGCGGCCGGGCACACAACTGATCGGAGACGTCGCCTCGGGCGCCGAGACGAGGCACGGCGTTGGGCATTTCAGAGGCAGTTGGCTGTTCGCGGCGACGGCGCCGCCGCGAACGCGCTCCAGCCGGGCGCGACGGTGATCACGAAGCTAGCGGTGCCGCTTGAAGCCGCGGGCGGCCGCCTCGCGGGGCGGATAACGCTTTCGCTCCGACGCGGTCATCTTCCTGATCACGAGCTTGCCCTGAGCGACCTGCTCCCGGATCTCTTTGAGCTTCTGCTCATGGCGTTCCTGCTGTCGGATCTGCTGTGGTCCCGGCAAGTGCTCGTTCCTAGGATTGCGCTACCTGTTGACACGAGATATACGGGCGGAGGACCCGATCGTGGGCAGCGAAAGTGGATAAACCAGGATATCGCTTAACGCGGTTGAATCTCTGGGCTTGACGCGGGCGATCCCGCGCGGTGCGGCGGCTCCCAAATACCCCTCCGCACGCGGTCGCGGCGCGGTTGCCGCGACCACCGTCTTCGACAGCAGATACGCTTCGTCCTCCCATTGGGGGCGGCGCAGTTGGACCGGCTGTCGGCGCAACCAGAGAAAGGGGTCGCGATGACTCCCAACCAGACGTCTCTCGACCGGGCATCCGAGACGGAGATCCATCGGCCGCCGACCCCACAGCGCGCCGCCACCCGGCCGGGACACTCAGGGCTCGTCTCCTGGCGGGATGCGCTTGCCCCATACGCTCAGCCGAACCTGACACGTGCGCTGCTCGATCTCGCGACCTCGGTCGTGCCCTACCTGATCCTGTCGGTCGCGATGTACCTCCTGCTCGATGTCTCGGTTTGGCTCGCGCTGGCGCTCGCGGTCCCCGCCGCGGCGCTTCTCGTACGCACCTTCATCGTCTTCCACGACTGCTCCCACGGCTCGTTCCTGGTCTCCCGGCGCGCCAACGCCTGGCTCGGGATGGCGCTGGGATTGCTGCTGTACTCGCCGTTTCTGCGCTGGCGTCACGACCACGCCGTGCACCATGCGACCTCCGGGGATCTGGAGCGCCGCGGCGTTGGCGACATCCGCACCCTGACGGTCCGGGAATACGACAGCCTGCCCTGGCGGGCGCGCCTCGGCTACCGGCTCCTGCGCAACCCGCTCGTGATGTTCGGTGTCGGTCCGATCGTCGCCCTGATCATCGGCCCGCGGATCGTGGCCAAGAACGCCCGGCCGCGCATGCGCCGAAACGTGATCGCGACGAACATCGCGCTCGCCGTGCTCGTCGGCGGCCTCTGCTGGCTGATCGGCTGGCGCGACTATCTGCTCGTCGCGGGCCCCCCCGCCCTCCTCGCCGGATCGGCGGGGATCTGGCTGTTCTATGTCCAGCACCAGTTCGAGGATGCCTACTGGGAGGCGGGCGGCAGCTGGACCTACGCCGACGCGGCCCTGCGCGGGAGCTCGTTCCTGAAGCTGCCGCGCGTGCTGCAGTTCTTCAGCGGCAACATCGGCTACCACCACGTTCACCACCTGAGCGCGCGCATACCGAACTACAACCTGCAGCGCGCGCACGACGAGAACCCGATCTTCCACGACGTGCCCACGCTCTCGCTGTGGGACGGGATTCGCGCGGTGACGCTCAAGCTCTGGGACGAGGAGAAGAAGCGCCTTGTCACCTTCTCCGAGGCGCGCCGCGAGATCGCCACGCGCGAGATTCGGGCCGAAGCGTGAGCGGCACTCGGAACCCGGCGCCGGTGCCGGTGCCATGCCAGGGTGGGGCCTGATCCGCGACCTGGTGGCTTAGGCGGCCACCAAAGGCCACAGCACGGCTCGCGCGGTCCGGCCGGGCGAGCGGCGAAGGTCCCAGGACCGCGCCCCCGGTCCTGCTAGGTTGCTGACAGCGGTCGGCATCTTCGGCCGCGGGGCAGCTCGCTTGAGTACCGCTTTCCGCGGTTCGGGTCAGCATCAGCCTCCCGAACCGACGCGGCCTCCAGAGCCGTCCAAAGGAGCAACTTCATGCAGTCATTCGCCGATCTAGGCGTGCCACAAGAGATCGTCGACGCGCTCGCGCGTCGCGGCATCAGCGATCCCTTCCCCGTTCAGCAGCTGGTGATGAGCGACGTGATCGAAGGCAGAGACGTCCTCGTCAAGTCACCCACCGGATCCGGCAAGACACTCGCCTTCGGCATCCCGATGGTCGCCGGCACCGCCGCCGACGGCCCCGCGCCCGCAGCGCTCGTCCTGGCACCCACGCGCGAGCTCGCGAGCCAAATCGTGGAGGAGATACGTGACATCGCCCGCACCCGGTCGCTACGAGTCTGCGCCGTCTATGGAGGCGTGGGCATCAGCGCGCAGGCGAGGGAGGCGGGACGATCACACATCGTCGTAGCGACCCCGGGGCGTCTCGAGGACCTGCTGCAGCGCGGCGCGCTGACGCTCGACTCCGTTCGCCTGCTCGTGCTCGACGAGGCTGACCGCATGCTCGACATGGGGTTCCGCCCAGCCGTCGAGCGGATCGTGCGCGCGTGTCCCGCCGAGCGCCAGACGCTGTTCTTCTCCGCCACGCTCGACGGTCTCGCGGGAGAGATCGCCGCGCGCTACACGAAACGAGCGGTCGTCCACGACCACGCTCCCTCCGGCTCCAGCGTGGTCGACAGCGTGGAGCACCGCTTCGTCGCCGTGGCCGCCGATGACAGGGTGCAGGCGCTCCTGAGCGAGCTCGAGCGTGAGCGGGATCTCGCGTTGGTCTTCGTTCGCACCAAGAGAGGAGCCGACCGCCTCGTAAAGCGGCTCCACAACGCGGGCGTCACGGCGCTCGCCATCCACGGAGACAAGTCCCAGCGCCAGCGGGAGCGCGCGCTCTCGCGCTTTCAATCGGGGGCCGTGGACACGCTCGTGGCCACCGACGTCGCGGCTCGCGGAATCGACGTCGATCGAGTCTCCCATGTGATCAACTACGACCCGCCCGACGGCCACGAGACCTACATCCACCGGATCGGGCGCACGGGACGCGCCGGCCGGCGCGGAGTGGGCATCACGCTCGTCTCCCACGCGGACGCTCGCGAGGTGGGACAGCTAGCCCGCCGGCTGGGCATCGATCACGGCCTCGGCGCGGCCGAGCCGCGTCGAGATGACCGCCTCGCCCACCGCGCCGCCGGTCGGCACCGTCCACAAAGGCGGGCCTCCCTCGTCGCCAACCGCGCGCGCTCGAGCCGCGGCCGGTAAGGCTTGCGGTTCGACCAGCTCGGCCGTGCCGAAGCCCTCGAGCGGGCTATCGACGAAGAACACACTCTATCGTGATGTCGGGCTCCACGTGGGCCTTGCTGAGGAACGCGAGGACCGCACGGCCGGTCAGCTCTTCGACCGTCTGCCGACGCCGGGCCGAGCGTCAGAGCTTCTCGAACACGAGCCGGTAGTGGTCGAGCAGCTCCCGTTCGAAGCAGACCTTGTTGGCGTTTACGCCGGACGTGAACGCGAGCCGAAAGTCGGCGCTCGTGAGCCAGCGCGGCACGAGCCAGGCCTTCAGCAGCGTCTTCCGGAAGACGCGCGCGCCGATACGAGCGTTCCATTGGGTGATCGTCTCGATGTAATCGCGCCGGCCGTTGCTGCTGGAGACGAGCCAAAAGCTCGGCTCGGCGCAGCGGACGACTTGCTCCTGCCCGAATGGAAGCCAGGAGCCCGGGAACTGGCGTCCCATCAGCGCCAGGTGCCAGGCGTCGCTGTCCCGCGGAGGCATCCCGGCGAACAGTTCCGCCTCGATCCGCTCGGCCGGGATCATGTTGCGCCCGAACACCATCGTCTGCAGGTAGAAGCGGCCCCTGTCCGGCAGGACGCTCGCGACGCGTGAGAAGAGGCCGCGATAGACCTCCTCCTGGCGCCCGCTGCGGTAGTCCTCAGGGGAGCAGAAGTGCTCGAACGCGCCGAGGCTGGCGACAGCGTCGAACGCCCCGAACGTCTCGCGGTCGATCTCTCGCGCATCCTGGAGGTGGACATCGAGGCCGTGGCGTCGGCGGGCCGCCGCCTGCGCAGAGGACAGCGTCACGCCGACCCCGATCGCGGCGCGGCCCCGCGCGAAGTTCAGCAGCGCTCCCCAGCCGCACCCGAGGTCGAGCAGGCGCCGTCCCGAGCCGATCCCGATCTGCTCGGCAATGTACTCGTGCTTGCGGCGCTGCGCCTCCAGCAGGCTGAGGCCGAAGTCGCCGTCGTACTTGGCGCCGCTGAAGTCCGCGAGCTCGCCCATGCTGAGCCGAAAGATGCGATCGGTCAGCGAGTAGGTGAAGTCGAGGTCCTTGCGCTCGGCCATCGCGGCTTGACCTTCGCAGATGGCCGGGTCGGCTTTTCGGCGTGAGGTCTGCGCACGCGAGCAGAGGCACGACCGCGCGGCCCTACGCGTCGTGCCCGCAGGGCGCATACACTCCCCCTGTCGGCGTCGCGTGCGGCTGGGGCGCTCGGCGCTCGGGATCTGCCTCGTAGGCCGCCGACCGGGACCCGGCCATCACCGTATCGACCGCCAACAGACCCCCGATCGCCGCCCCGGTTCGTCCGCGCGTGAGCCGGGTCGATCAGATCGCCAACATCGTTGCGATGACCGTGCCGTTCGCGCTCGTCGGCTTCGCCGCTTGGCGCGCCTGGGGAGGGGCTCTGCGCTGGAGCGATCTAGTCGTGCTGGCGATCCTCTACTCGCTCACCGGGCTGGGCGTGACGGTCGGCTTTCATCGGCTCTTCACGCACCGCAGCTTCAAGACCGTTCCAGCTCTGCGCTTCCTGTTCGCCGTCCTCGGCTCGGCGGCGATCGAGGGCCCGCTGATCGAGTGGGTCTCCAACCATCGCAAGCACCACCACTTCTCCGACCAGCCCGGCGACCCGCACAGCCCGCACGATCACGGCCCCGGGCTGCGCGGCGCGCTTGCCGGCCTCGCCCATGCCCACTTCGGCTGGATCCTCAAGGGCGATGCCGCGGCGACGCCCGAGCGCTACGCGAAGGACCTGCTGGCCGACCCCGTGGCGAGCCTCGTCGACGCGACCTTCCTCGTGTGGGCGCTGGCCGGGCTCGCCGTGCCGTTCGCGTTGGGCTACCTGCTGAGCGGCTCGCTGGCGGGCGGCCTGACCGGGCTGCTGTGGGGCGGCGCTGTGCGCATCTTCCTGCTCCACCACGCAACCTTCTCGATCAACTCCCTGTGCCACTTCTTCGGCCGCCGGCCGTTCGACACGGCCGATCAGTCGCGCAACCTGGCATGGCTTGCGCTGCCGACGTTCGGAGAGGCGTGGCACAACAACCATCACGCCTTCCCGACCAGTGCCCGCCACGGGCAGCGAGGCAGGCAGCTGGACCCCTCCTGGTGGCTGATCAGCGCGCTTTCGATGAGCGGTCTGGCCTGGGACGTCGTCGGCGTCTCCGCCACGCGCCAGGCGGCCAAGCGCTTCTAGAACCGCCGCGGCTTGCGATCGAGCTCGGCCCGCAGGATCTGCACGACGATCGCCTGCATCGACGTGTCGTCCTCCCCGGCCCACACGCGCAGCTTGCGCCACTCGTCCGGCGTAAGCGACAGGCGCATCATCTTGACGTTCGGGTCTCCACGCTTCGGATGCGGCGCGCGCGGCTCTTTGTCAGCCACGCAGCCGAGCCTATCGCGTAAACCCAGCTGACCGAGTCGAGATGGTCCGAGGCCGCCGCTGTGCACCTCACGAGAGACCGCCGCCGGAAGCGCTCACGGGAAACCACGGGAGGGACCACGGCCTCGCGCCGTGACGACGGGCTCCATCGTCGGAGGCGCGGTGCTCGTCAGTGCAACCACGCCCACGCACATGACGACGAACGCGACGACGGCTGCGGCGGTTGCGAGCGGTCCGTGGTTGTAGTGCTCTTGGAAGAGCCACACGCTGAGGATCACGCTGACGGAGGGGTCCACGATCACGAGCAGTGGCTGGGAGACCCTGAGAGGGCCGACGTGGAGCGCGGCCTGTACGAGGATCGTGCCGGCGATGCCGCCGACAGCGAGCGCGTACACCGGCCAGTGGGTGAACAGCGCCTTGAGCCCCGATTCGGTGAGCGTCTCGGTGGCCGCCTTGATGAACGCGGCCTCGAGCGCCCACACGATCGCGGCGGCGGCCGCATACAGGGCGGCCCGCCGTGTCGGCGATCCCCAGCGGGCGGCGAGCGCCATGATCGCCGCCGCGCCACCCCATACGGCGAGCGCCGATATCCAGGCGTGCGCGGTCGGCGTTGGGGTGCCTCCTTGCGGCTCGTCGATCGCCACGAACGCGGCGAGCCCGGCGCACGTGAGCGCCGCCGACCACCACGCCGCGGGCCGGATCGACTGTCCGATCCACAGCTTGCGCAGGACGAGGCCGAAGACGAGCTCGGTGACGAGCAGGGCTTGGACGATCGAGAGCTGGCCGCTCTTCAGGGCCGACGCCTGAAACACGAACGCCCCGAGGCCGGCAGCCCAGCCGAACAGCCACAGCGGACTGTGAAAGAGATAGCCGACGAGTCGCAGTCCAGAGGCCTTGGCCGGTCGGCCGCTCGTGCTCGCGACGTGCTGGGTGGTGACGAACAGCGCGTTCGAGAGCGCTGCCAGCAGGGCGAAGATCGCGCTCATCGGCTGCGTCGACTGGATCCGCCATCGGCCGCTGTACCGCAGTCGCCCTCGCGCCGCCCTCGGATCCGGTGAGCGTCGTCTCGCCGAGGAGCGAGAGTGACGCACGGCATCGTCAAGCGCATCCCCGACTCCTTCCTAGTTCGGTTGAGCCTACTGCCGGCCCGATTAGCTGTGACCGCGAGGCACGCGCTGCCCACCGCGCGGCTGACGCTCGCTTGACCGCGGGTCGCGCGGAGGGCTACAGTCGGACGTGCTCGGGCATGGCGCGCGATGAGTTCGGCGGCAGCCGGACCGGCGCGCGCCGACGCAGCTATCTACGGGGGGATGAGCGATGAGCAGCACGATGCGCACGTCGATCGACATCGAGGAGCTCTTCATCGGCGGCGGATGGGTTCCGCCACGCGGCAGCGGCCGGATCTCGGTCATCGCGGCGAGCACCGAGGAGCCGATCGGCTCCGTGCCAGAGGGGAGCATCGCGGACGTCGACGCGGCGGTCGCGGCCGCTCGCGCCGCCTTCGATGACCCAGCGGGCTGGTCCTCCTGGCCGGCCGAGGACCGCGCGCAGGCGATGGAGCGGCTCGCTGCAGGGCTGGAAAGCCGCGGCGAGGAGACGGCTCGGCGCGTCTCGATACAGAACGGGATGCCGATCTCGCTCGCGCTCGCGGCCGAGGCGGTGTACCCGGCTGCGCTGGCGCGCTACTACGCCGCGCTGATCCGCGCGGCCGTGCTGGAGGAAGACCGGCAGGGCCTGCTCGGCGGATCGATCCACGTGAGCCGCAGGCCGGTGGGCGTCGTGGGCGCGATCGTGCCCTGGAACTTCCCGCAGAGCCTGGCGATGTTCAAGCTCGCCCCGCTGCTCGCCGCCGGATGCACGGTGGTGATGAAGCCCAGCCCGGAGACCGTGCTCGACAGCCTGCTACTCGCCGAAGCCGTCGCCGAGTCCGGTATCCCGGACGGCGTCGTCAACATCGTGCCGGCGGGGCGCGAGGTGGGCGCGTACCTCGTCGAACATCCGCGCGTCGACAAGATCGCCTTCACCGGATCGACGGCCGCGGGTCGCAGCATCGCTCGCCGCTGCGGCGAGCTGCTGCGCCCGGTGACGCTCGAGCTGGGCGGCAAGTCGGCCGCGATCGTGCTCGATGATGCCGACCTCTCCGAGGCGGGCGAAGCGCTGTTCGCGGCCACGCTGCTGAACAACGGACAGACCTGCTACCTCGGCACGCGAGTGCTCGCGCCGCGCTCCAGGTACGACGAGATGCTCGCGATCTTCGCGGGCCTCGCAAGCGCGCTGCGCGTCGGCGACTCGCTCGATCCGGAGACGCAGATCGGGCCGATGGCGAGCGCACGCCAGCGCGACCGTGTCGAGTCCTACATCGAGAAGGGGCGCGCCGAGGGCGCGCGCGTCGTGGCCGGCGGCGGAAGGCCGGACGGGATGGAGCGCGGCTGGTTCGTGCAGCCCACGGTCTTCGCCGACGTCGAGAACAGCCACACGATCGCGCGCGAGGAGATCTTCGGCCCGGTGCTGTCGCTGATCCCCTACGACGACGTCGATGACGCGGTGGCGATCGCCAACGACTCCGAATTCGGGCTCGGTGGCAGCGTGTGGACAAACGACCTCGAGCGCGGCGAGGCGGTGGCCAAGCGCGTCCAGACGGGGAGCATCGGGATCAACCACTACATGCTCGACCCCGCCGCCCCGTTCGGCGGAGTCAAGGCGAGTGGGCTCGGACGCGAGCTGGGCCCCGAGGGCCTCACCGCCTACCTACAGCAGCAGTCGATCTACAGGGCGCCCGCGCCGGAGACCGCCACGCCATAGCGCAGCCGCCGCCGGCCGCGGCCGAGCCTGCTAGATCGCGCGTTCGCGCCCGCTCCAGTAGGCCTCGCGCAGGCGGCGCTTGAAGATCTTTCCCGAGTCCTCGCGCGGCAGCGAGTCGCTGAACTCGAC
>DATFZM010000007.1:0-2788 GCA_035314465.1 Solirubrobacteraceae bacterium
CCCAGACGAAGCTTCCTCGACGCCTCAGGCGCGGGTCGGGACAGGCCGCTCTGCACCGGGCGGAGCCGGGTACCGGCCAGCGCTCGCCGACCTCGGTGTCGCTCCGCAGGACGGCTACCCACCGAAGCGGGAGACCGCTACTCCGGCTTCGTCGCGAAGGCGCCGACCCCGTCGGCCAGAACGCGATGCGCCCGATTGGTCCGGTATCGGCACGCAGCCGGTCGGCGAGCGTGTCGATGTCGACCTCCTCCTCGGTGGCCACCCCGCTCGCCACGCCGGCGTACGCGGCCACGATTCCAGGGCCCGGTCCGTTACCGCCGAGTCCAGACGCAAGCACATCTCCGCGAACACGACCACCCCTCCCGGACGAACGTGGCGTGCAGCGGCCGCTACCGCCGCCGCCGGGTCACCCTGATACATGAGCACGAGCCGCCCGACGAGTGCGTCAAACGGGACGTCGTCGAGTTCCACGTCGCGAAAGTCGCCGACCACGAAGTCGACATTGGAGACGTCAGACTCGACAGCTCGCCGACGCGCCGTCGCGAGCGCCTCCCCGTCACGCTCAACCCCGATCACTGAACCGCCGCGACCCACTAGCTCGGATAGGAGCAAACTGACGTCGCCGGGCCCGCAGCCGACATCGAGCACCCGCATCCCCGGCTCGATTCCTGCGCGCGTCAGAAGGCGGCGGGTGAACGGCGCATACCAATCGGCCTGGCGCCCGAGCCGCTCGTGCTCGTCCTCGCTGGACGAACTCAACGCATACGCGGGGTCTCCCGATGCCGACACGTTGCGAAAGTCTACGCATGCCCGTCAGCCGCCGTCTGGGTGCTCCCTCGTCATCGACGCGAGAGTCTGTCGCGGCCTCCGGGTCACGCCCGCCTAGACGACCAGCGAGTGTCTCGGCGTCCTGCAATCCGCGCCCCCGCTTCCTTCTCTGAGCGGAGCGGCACCGCGGTACCGGATAGGGCCCTACACCTCGCAGACGGAGATGGCGGGCGCGTCGCGTCGGGCCTTCTCGGTTGCTGTCGGCAGGTCGGCTAGCGGCCTGTAGGTGATGTGCTCAGGGTCGACTTCGAGCGTGGCGGCATCCTCGGCGTCCAGGCGCTCAAGCAGCGGCTTTGACGCCAGGGCGCGTCCGCCGGTGGCGCACGCCTCGATACGCGCGCCCTCGTTGACCTCATCGCCGAGCGCTGTGACCTCCGCGCGGCCGCTGGTCGAGATCTGCCCGACATACAGGGTCGCGCCCCAGTGCAGGCCGAAGCGCATGACTAGGTCCTCGCGCGCGAGGTCGCTGCGCGCGGCGACATCGGTCATCGCGTCCTTGATGTTGCGCGCGGCTTCGATGCAGGAGCGTGCCGCGGCTGATTCTGAGCCTGCGCTCTCAGCGAGGAAGAACGCGACGACCCCATCACCGACGTGACGGCCGACGAGGCCGCCGGCGTCGATCACGCACTGGTCTGCGGCGCGCGTCATGCGCCTGCCCAGAGAGAAGTAGCTGGCGGTCGACAGCCTTCTGACGAGCGGGGAGGAGGACTCGACGTCCGCGAACAGGATCGCCGCCGGACGCCTGCCCGGTTTCGAGACCTGCTGCATGCGCTCGAAGTGGCGCAGATCACCGCCTAGGGCCATCACCGCGAGCACGGCCATGCTCGCCGCGGGCTTGAACGACATCACGATCCCCACGAGCCGGCCGTCGCTGTCCCTGACGGGCATCAGCGTGATCGGGACCTCCACCGGCATGCCGGCGATGTATCTCGCGGGAATCACCAGCGAGAGCGCATTCACCGGGTCGGCTGGTGCGAGGTGATCGACCAAGTCGCGCAGCCTCGGGTCGACGAGTTCGCGCAGTTCCTCACGTCCGCCCTGGGCGGCGGCGAGTATGTATGGGCCAAGGACCTCGAATTCTTCGCGCACGATCTCCAGCGTGGCCAGACCGCCACGACCAGCGAGTCTCGCGCTGAGCGCCTCGGGGCCGTAGAAGTGCACCCCGACCGGAAACGGAGCGAGTCCGAGCCCCCAGCCGGTGATCACGCGTTGTGCATCGGTCGCGTAGACGAGCCGCCAGTTCCGGTCGACGATGACTGCCCAGTAGCCTGCATCATTCAGAGCCGTCGCCCACGCGGCGAGCACGGGATCATCCGGCAGCGGGCATGTCTCCTGGCCCTCCACAGGACGCGACTCTACACGCGAGGTGACCGAAGACATGTAACGCTCTCGGCCGCCGAAGACGGCCAAGCGAGGTCTGCTCGTTTCGACCGCGAAGCGAGCGCCTGGATCGTCGAGCCCGACGTGCCTGCTCGGGACGACCAGCAGCAGCGCCCGGCGGGACTCCGCTGGCTACTGCTTCGTCTCCGATTGCGAGCGCGTCCGCGAAGACGGCGGCGCCGCACCCAGGATCCGGCGAGGCCGCTCAGGTCGGCGCGAGGCGAGCCCCTGGTTTCGTCTCCGGGAGGGTATTCGAGCCGAATGCGCCCCGGAGACCCGGAAAGCGCGGACAGCAGGAGAGCCGGCGCCTTTCGATCGGACCGGGCCGAGCGCTGCCGGGACGCGTTGTGCTCCTGGCGACTTGCGGGACTCGCGGCGCTGACCCTGCTTATCTTTCAGCTGCCCGCAGCGCTCACCACGCCGGCGAATCGCATGTCGCCATCCGAGGAGCCGACAGCGCCGACCGCGGTATCAGCACGCGCTCGCAATCAGTAGCCAGCAGGCGACGGCCCGGGGCTGTCGCTCGTCCCTTGCGCAAGCGCGACTACGGGCTGGCTGGCGCTCGCACTGCTCGCCAAGC
>DATFZM010000008.1:0-47578 GCA_035314465.1 Solirubrobacteraceae bacterium
TGACCACCCTGCGCGACCCCGCGGTCATGGGCCAGCTCAAGGAGAGGGTGCAGGAGCTGCAGGCGACCGAGGATTAGCGGTTCCTGGCCGGGCGCAGAAGGCCCTCGCCACGCACGAGCAGGCCGCCGGGCGTTCTCATCGAATCCTTAGGTGGGTTTGCAAGGCTCAGGCTGCGAACCACGCGATCGCGGTCCCGTAGGGCGCCGCGCCCGATACCGAACGAGACATCTTGCCGCCACCACGTCACGACCAGCCGATCTCAGCTGAACCGGCCGGCGCTGCCATCGAAACGGCCGGCCTGACCAAGCGCTTCGGCGACCGCGTGGCCGTCGACGGGGTGGACCTGGTGGTCCCGCGCGGTTCGGCGTTCGGCTTCCTCGGTCCGAACGGCGCCGGCAAGACGACCACGATCCGAATGCTGCTGGGCCTCACGCCGGCGAGCGCAGGGGAGATGCACATGCTCGGCCGCCCCGTCCCGGCCGATCGCGCCGTCGCGCTGGAGCGCGTCGGCGCGATCGTCGAGGATCCGCACTTTCACCCCTATCTCTCGGGCCGCGAGAACCTGCGGATCGTCGCGGCGGTTCGCGGTCCCGAGGCCGCCGCCCGGATCGATCCGGCGCTCGCGCGGGTCGGTCTGGCCGAGCGCGCCGGGGACAAGGTCAAGCGCTATTCCCAGGGCATGCGCCAGCGCCTCGGCGTCGCCCGCTGCCTGCTGGCGGACCCGCTGCTCTTGATCCTCGACGAGCCGACCAACGGCCTCGATCCGGGCGGGATCCAGGAGTTCCGCGAAATGATCCGCACCATGGTCGAGCAGGAGGGACGCACCGTGTTTCTCTCCTCGCACCTGCTCGACGAGGTCGAAAAGATCTGCGATGCGGCCGCGATCGTCGATCGCGGCAAGATCGTCAGCCAGGGTGCGATCGCCGAGCTCGCCGGCGGTGGCGACGGTCACGAGCTGATCCTCGGCGTGGACGACGCCGAGCGGGCGCTCACCGTGCTCGACGGGAGCGAGCTCGTGCGTGAGGCGCACCTCTCCGACGAGGGCCTGCGCGTGCTCCTCGTCGGGGGACCGCATACCGCCGCCGCGCTCAACGCCGAGCTCGTCGGCGCGGGCATCGGCGTGATGCGCCTGGAGCCCGTGCGCCACAGTCTCGAGCAGCGCTTCCTGGAGATAACCGCGCGGCTCGACGCGCCCATGAGCAAGCAGGAGGTGCGGGCATGAGCGCAGCGATCGCACTGCGGATGACGGGTGCGGACTTCCTCAAGCTGCGCAAGAAGCCCGGAACGGTGATATGGGCGCTCGTGCTCGCGCTCGCCCCGCTGCTGATCTACTTCATCGTGCGCGCTGCCCAGCATGCTTCCAATCCGGCCGAACACGGTCCTGCCGGAGGCGTCGGAGGCTACGTCGACGCGCTGCGAATCCTCGCGGCGTTCTTCGGGCCGCTCGCCGCGATCATGGTCGGCGTCGAGGCCGGCGCCGGCGACGTCGCCTCGGGCGTGTTTCGCGATCTCGTCGTCACCGGCCGCTCGCGTGTCGCCCTGTTCGCCACGCGCGTTCCCGCCGCGCTCGCTCTCACCTGGATCATCGCGGCGGTCGGCTACGCGCTGCTCACCATCGGCACGTTCGCGTTCGCCTCCGGCAGCCCCACGCCGAGCGCCGCCACGATGTTCAACGGGCTCGGCTTCACGCTGCTCTCAACGGGCGTGATCGCCGCCGTCGCGGTGGGCTTCGCCGCGCTCACCGCCTCCCGGCCCGCGGCGCTCACGGTGCTGATCGGATGGCATCTCGTCGCCAGCCCGCTGCTCGGCAGCATCAGCTCGCTGGGCAGCTCGCGCAAGCTGATCCTCGACCAGGCGATCAACCACTTCAGCCCTGTCCATATCGGCGACCGCGCCAACGTCGTGATGTCGCAGGGCACCGCCGTGATCGTCGTGATCGGATGGCTGCTCGTGTTCCTCCTGCTCGGCGCCTGGCGCACGCGAACGATGGACGCGTGAGGGTCTCGGCCGCCCGCGGGCCGAACCCCCGACGGGCTGCGGCAGAGCTCAGACCTTGCGGTACTCGGGCACCCAGGAGCCATCCGGCTGGCGGATGAAGTCCTGGAACAGGCCTGGCGCCTCGGCAAGCATCACGGCGGCGATCCGGTCGAAGACCAGGCGCAGCTCCTCCTCCGCTCCCTCCGCCGTGCGCATCTCGATCACGTGGCGCAGCGTGCGCACGTTCGCCGTCCAGATGATGTCCGTGCTCAGCCCGATCGGCGCCAGCCGGCGCAGCGCGGAGGTGACCTCCTTCTTGACGTGGAAGGGAACGCCGTCCTCGTCGATGCCGAGCTCGCGCGCGGCACTCACCTGGAACTCCTCGAGCTGCTCGACGATCGCGAGCACCTGCTCGCGGACCGGCTCGAGCGCCGGCGCAACGCGGAAGCCGATGTCGGTGAGACGCACGTAGCGCAGGCTCTCCTGGCTGAACGCCGAGCCGGCACGGTGGCGCACGAGCTCGTGCGTGAACGTCCTGCTCACGTTGCGCAGCGCGAACGAGTAGTTCGCGTGCTCGAGCACGCTGCCGTGCGCCGAGCGCAGGATGTTCGCGAAGTACTCGCGCTGGTCGCTGCGCACGCGCGTCACGTTCTGGTTCAGGCCGGGCTCCCAGCTGCGGTAGCAGGCGCGCCCGCCGAACTCCACGAGCAGCTCGCCCGCGTTGGGCGCCCCTTCGGCCTCCCGCAGGCGGCGATCCAGCCAGCCGGCCCCGCCGACATCCTCGAGGTAGCCGCGCATGCCGGCGAGGTCCAGCGAGGGTCGCGCGATCAGGAACACAGCCGGGGTCGTCTCGTGCATGGGGCGGACGATCCTACATACCGCGCCGGGCGTCCTTCACGCCCGGCTCCCGGGTGCTCTCGCCACCGGTCTTCGCGCGGTCGCACCGCGACGTTTCGCGCATCTCTAGACTCGAGTTCCAGATGGCGATCACCGCCGGAGACGGCCGCGACGGGTACAGCATGATCGTCGAGGCCTCCCATCTATCCCGCCGCTATGGGGAGGGCGAAGCGGCCGTTGACGCGCTCAGCGACGTCAGCGTCGGCTTCCCCGAGGGCCGCTTCGCGGCGATCATGGGCCCGTCGGGATCGGGCAAGTCGACGCTCATGCACATTCTCGCCGGGCTCGACTCGCCGACCTCGGGGAGCGTGCGGGTCGCCGGCGTGGAGCTCACCGAGCTGGGGGATCGCGAACTCACGCAGCTGCGCCGGGACCGCATCGGCTTCATCTTCCAGACGTTCAACCTGCTGCCCGTGCTGAGCGCCGACGAGAACATCCTGCTGCCGCTGTCGATCGCGGGGCGCAAGCCCGACCACGCATGGTACGAGCAGCTGATCGACACGGTCGGCATCCGCGACCGTCTCTCGCACCGGCCCGCCGAGATGTCCGGCGGCCAGCAGCAGCGCGTCGCCGTCGCGCGGGCCCTGATCTCGCGCCCGTCGGTCGTGTTCGCCGACGAGCCCTCGGGAAACCTCGACTCGAAATCCTCCGGTGACGTGCTCCGCCTGCTGCGCCAGGCCGTCGACGACATCGGCCAGACCGTCGTGATGGTCACCCACGACGCGCACGCCGCGTCCTTCGCCGATCGCCTGCTGCTGCTCGCCGACGGGCGCATCGTCCACGACGGCGAGGCGGTCAGCACCGAACAGGCGCTCGACCTGATGAAGTCCGTCGGCTGATGTTGGCGCTCGTAGCGCGCGGGTTCCTGCAGCGCAAGCTGCGCGTGCTGCTCACCGCCATCGCGATCGCGCTCGGGGTCGCGCTGATGGCGGGCACCTACGTTCTCACCGACACGATCAACAAGTCCTTCGCCGGCATCTTCCAGACGGCCACCAAGGGCCACGACGTCGTGATCACCCCGACGCAGTCGCTCGGACGGCGGGTGATCTCGCAGACCTCGCCGATCACAGAACAGATGCTCGCGCAGGTGCGAGGCACGCCGGGCGTGGCCGAAGCGGCGGGCTCGATCTTCACGCCCGGGACCTTCCTGGACGTTCACGGCAAACGCCTCACCACCGGCGGCGCCCCGGCGTTCATCGGCTCGGAGGTGCCCAAGCGCTTCGAGTCCTTCACGGCGGTGCACGGGCGCTTCCCCGTCAACGCCGAAGAGGTCGCGATCGACGAAGCGACGGCCGAACGCTCGAACCTCAAGATCGGCGAGCAGATGATCGTGGCGGGCTCGGCCCCGGCCAAGCGCTACACGATCGTCGGCATCCTCCGCTTTGGCGGCGGGCAGTCCTTCGGCGGCGCCGGCGCCGCGATCCTGACGCTGGCCGAGGCCCAGCGGGTCGTGGGCGACACGGGACGCTACGACCAGATCGACGTCGCCGCGCGTCCTGGCGTGACGCCGAGCGGACTGCGCACCCGCATCCGCGGCGAGCTGCCGAGCACGGTCGCGGTCCGCACCGGCAGCGAACAGGCGAGCAAGGAGACCTCCGACCTCGAAAGCAACCTCAGCTTCCTGCGCACGTTCCTGCTCGTGTTCGCCTACGTCGCGCTCGTCGTCGGTGCGTTCATCATCTTCAACACCTTCTCGATCACGGTCGCCCAGCGCACGCGCGAGTTCGGCCTGCTGCGCACGCTCGGCGCCTCGCGAGCCCAGATCAGGCGCTCGGTCGTCTACGAAGGCCTGATGCTCGGCATCGTCGGGGGCGTCGTCGGCCTGCTCGGCGGGATCGCGCTCGCTCCCGGCCTCGATCAGCTGTTCAAGTCCTTCGGCGCCGACCTGCCCGACAGCGGTACCGTGATCGAGACGCGCACGATCGTCGTCTCGCTCGCGGTCGGCGTCGGCGTGACCGTGCTCGCGGGCCTGTCGCCGGCGCTTCGCGCCACGCGCGTGCCGCCGCTGGCGGCGATGCGCGAGGGGGTCGAGATCCCGCGCCGCACGCCGATCACGCGTGGACGTCACGCGGTGCCGGTGCTGCTCGCGCTGATCGGCGTGCGGCTCGTCGTCGCGATCGCCCTGGGAGAACCCTTCTCGACGATCGCGATCACGTTCGCGATTGGCGTCGTGCTGCTCTACGTGCGCCTTCGCCAGCGCGCGACCGGGCCGCGCTACCGCCTCACGCGCGCGCTCGCGCACGCTGTCGGCGGGCTCGTGCGCTGGCGTGGCATCACGGGGCGCCTGGCCGAGGAGAACTCGATCCGCCAGCCCGGCCGCACCCTCACGACGGCCTCCGCGCTCACGGTCGGCATCGCGCTCGTGACGCTCGTCGCGGTGCTCGCCGACGGTACCAAGGCGACGATCAACCAGGCCGTCGACCGCTCGTTCGCGGGCGACCTGATCGTCGAGAACTCGTCGGTCAACAGCGAAGCGGCGATCCCGGCGGTGCTCGCGCCGGCGCTGCGCCGCGTACCTGGCGTCGCGAGCGTCACGCCGATCGCGTTCACGGTCGGGCGGCTCCGCACGAGCACGAGCAACGAGGCGATCACCGCAGTCGAGCCCGAATCATTCGAGCGCGTCTACCGCGTCGAATGGAAGCAGGGCTCAAACGCCACACTGCAGCGCCTGGGCGAAAGCGGCGCGATCGTCAAGAACAGCTTCGCCAGCTCCCACCACCTGAAGGTCGGCCAGCGCCTGGAAGTGCTCACCCCCACCGACCGCTACGTGCCGATCACGGTCGAGGGCATCGCGGAAGACAACACGCGCCTGCTCGGCGATCTCACGATCACGCTAGCGCTCGCGCGCCGCGCGTTCGGCCAGCGCGAAGACGCGCTCGACTTCGTTTCCTACGAAAAGGGAGTCACCAACGAGCAGGTGCAGCCGCGCGTCGAGGAGCTGCTCGCGAGCTACTTCCCGCAGGCCCGCTCGCGCACCGCCGCCCAGTTCAAGGCCGACCAGTCCGGCCAGATCAACAGCCTGCTCGCCCTCATCTATGTGCTGCTCGCCCTGTCGGTGATCGTGTCGCTGTTCGGAATCGTCAACACGCTCGTGCTTTCGATCTACGAGCGCACGCGCGAGCTCGGCATGCTACGCGCGATCGGCACCTCGCGCGCACAGATACGCCAGATGATCCGCTACGAGTCCGTCATCACGGCGCTGATCGGCGGCATCTTCGGCCTCGTCATCGGCGTCGTCGCCGCCGTGCTCATAACCACGCTCACGCTGTCGGGCTCGGGCTACGTGCAGGCCTTTCCCGTCGGCACGCTCCTCATCCTGCTCGTTGTCGCCGCCGTCGCAGGCCTGATCGCCGCCCAGCTCCCCGCCCGCCGCGCCGCGCGCCTGGACACGCTCTCGGCGCTCGCCAGCGAGTAGCCGCACGCACCGGCCCGCGCCCCGGGTCGACCCTCTAAGCTGGCGGCTGATGGCAGCCGTCGCCCCATCGGAGCCCTCGGACCCTGAGCTGCAGGCGACGGCGTGGGACCTCGAACCGCTCGTTGAGGGCGAGGGGCGCGAGGGCGTCGCGCCGCGCCTGGGCGAGGCGCTCGCGCGCTCCCGCGCGTTCGCCGAGCGCTACGCGGGGCGGCTCGCCGAGCTCGACGCCGGCGCTCTCGCGGAGGCGATGCACGAGCTGGCCGCGATCTACGAGCTCATCGGGCGCGCAGGCTACTTCGCGATGCTGAGCTTCTCCACCGACACCGCCGACCCGGCCGTGGGCGCGCTGCTTCAGAGCGTGCAGGAGCAGGAGACCGCGATCCAGACCACGCTGCTGTTCTTCGAGCTCGAGTGGGCCGCGCTGCCCGAGCAGCGCGCCGAGGAGCTCCTCGCCGGCGATGGCCTCGACTTCTGCCGCCACCACCTGCGCAACGTGCGCCGCTACCGCGAGCACCTGCTCTCCGAGCCCGAGGAGAAGATCCTCGCCGAGAAGGCGCTCACCGGCGCGAGCGCATGGACGCGCCTGTTCGAGGAGCTCACCTCGGCGATCGAGGTCTCGCTGCCGGCGAACGGCTCCAAGTCCGCGGCGGCGCAGGACGTCGGCTCGGGCGATGCCGGTGCGCAGGCGGTCGCTCTCGACGTCGCGCTCAGCCGCCTCTCGCTGCCCGATCGCGAGCTGCGCCGCAGCACCGCCGAGGCAGTCACGGACGCGCTCGCCGGAGGGCTGCGAACCCGCGCCTACCTGTTCAACACGCTGCTCGCCGACAAGGCCACCGACGACCGTCTGCGTAGCTACCCGCACTGGCTCGCCGCCCGCAACCTCGCCAACGAGGCGAGCGACGAGTCGGTGGCGGCGTTGATCGATGCCGTCCGCGGGCGCTATGAGATCGCTCGGCGCTGGTACCGCCTGAAGGCGCGCCTGCTGGGGATCGAGCGCCTGGCCGACTACGACCGCATGGCGTCGGTGAGCGAGGACGAGGTCACGTTCCCGTTCGCCACGGCCCGCGAGATCGTGCTCGACTGCTACTCGTCGTTCTCCGGCAAGCTCGGCACGCTTGCCGGGCGCTTCTTCGACGAGCGCCGCATCGACGCGCCCGTGCGCCCCGCAAAGCGCGGTGGCGCCTTCGCCGCGGCCGCGGTGCCGTCGGTCTACCCCTACGTCCTGCTCAACTACACCGCCCGTCGCCGCGACGTGCTCACGCTCGCCCACGAGCTCGGTCATGGTGTTCATTTCGCGCTCGCCGCGCGCCAGGGCGTCTTTCACCAGCACACGCCGCTCACGCTCGCCGAGACGGCCTCCGTGTTCGGCGAGACGATCGTCTTCGGGCGGCTGCTTGAGCAGGACAGCGATCCGGGCTCGCGCCTGGCGCTGTTGGCGGAGAACCTCGAGGACATGATCGCCACGGTCTTCCGCCAGGTCGCGATGAACCGCTTCGAGGCGCTCGTGCACGAACAGCGGCGCGAGCAGGGCGAGCTCTCGGTGGCGCACTTCGGGCAGCTGTGGGAGCAGAGCCAGGCGGAGATGTTCGGCGACTCCGTCGAGATCACCGAGGGCTACCGCAGCTGGTGGTCATATATCCCGCACTTCATTGGCTCCCCCGGCTACGTCTACGCCTACGCCTACGGCCAGCTGCTGGCCCTCTCGGTATACGAGCGCTATCGGCAGATCGGCCCTGAGTTCGTGCCCAGCTACCTGGAGCTTCTCGCCGCCGGCGGCTCGCGCAGCCCCGAGGAGCTCGGCCAGATCGTCGGCGTGGATCTCGCCGACCCCGGCTTCTGGCAGTCGGGCCTGGACCTCGTCGAGCGCCAGCTCACGCAGGCCGAAGAGGCTGCGCGGGCGGCTGGCCGCGGTTAGGCGCCTGGATCCGGGCCGTCCGCCGCGAGCAGCGCCGGCACATCGGCGATCGAGTCCACCACGCTCGCCGCGGGGCCGTCGCGCAGAAGCGTGAGCGCCTCCACGCGGAACTTGCCCGTGCGCACGAGCACGCCCGCGAGCCCCGCAGCGATCGCCCCGCACACGTCTGCCTCCACGTCGTCGCCGACCATCACCCCGCGCCGTAGGCCCATGTCCGCGAGCGCCGCCGCGAAGAACGCCCGCGCCGGCTTGCCGACGACGGTCGCCTCGCACCCGCTCGCGTACTCGAGCGCGGCCGCGTAGGCGCCGACGTCGAGCGCGAGGCCGTCGGCGCGGCGCCAGAAGCGGTTGTGCTGCAGCGCGACCAGCTCGGCGCCCTCCATCAGCACGCGGAACGCGCGGTTGAGAAGCTCCGGCGTGAAGCCATCTCCGAGATCGCCCAGCACGATCGCCTGCGCGCTCGGGCCGAGCTCGACCGGCTTCAGCGGGGCGAGGTCCTCGGCCAGCCCCTCGCTCACGAGCACCGCCACCGAGTCGTAGCCGCGCTCAACGCAGTGGCGCACCGCCATCGCCGCGGGCGTCAGAACCTCCTCCTGGGCGACCTCGAAGCCGAGCTCGCGCAGGTGCTCGAGCACCGCGCGCCGCGAGCGAGAGGTCGTGTTGGTCACGAGGCGAACTCCCGCCGCCAGCTCCCGCAGCCGCGCCAGCGCCTCGCGCGCTCCCTCGATCGGCTCATCGCCGACGTACAGCACGCCGTCGATGTCGAGCAGAACGCCGAGCCCGGGCCTCTCGGAGACCGTCATCTTGGAACTGTAGGCCGGCCGTCGGGCGGCGCAGCTCGCGCGCCTACAGAAGCCCGCCGAGCCCCCGGCCAGCGTGTTCGACGAGGTCGAACAGCGGCTGTGGCACGATCCCGAAGAAGATCGTCGCCGCTCCCGCCAGCAGCGCCACGAACACGACCTCGGGCTGGCTACGCGCGCCCGCCGGGACGGCGCCGTCCCCGTTCGCACCCGTGTCATCGGTGGCTCCTGGGTTCCAGTCGGCGTCGAGCTCGGGCGAGCCGCCCGCGAGCGCCGGCAGGCCGCCGGTCTCCGGCGGCGGCTCGGCGGAGGTGATGGCGGGCTCGGCCGCGCCCGTCATCCACATTGTCGCGATCACCGGCAGGTAGTAGCCGAGCGAGATCATCGAGCCGATCACGATCACTACTCCCAGCCACGTGTAGCCGCCGCTGACGCTCGCGTCGATCAGGTAGAACTTCCCCACGAAGCCCGCAGTCGCGGGGATGCCCGCGAGGCCGAGCATCGAGATCGTCATCGGCCACGCCAGCAGCGGGCGCTCGCGGCCGAGCCCGGCCAGCGAGCGAATCGAGTCCGCGAGCTCGGTTTCCCGTTCGCGCGCGACGATCACGGCAAACGCCGCCATGTTCATGAACAGGTAGATCGCGAGGTAGAAGATGGTCGCCTGCACGCCCAGGCGCGTCGCGACGACGACCCCGGCGAGCATGTAGCCCGCCTGCGCCACCGAGGAGTAGGCGAGCATCCGCTTCAGCGAGGACTGGCCGAGCGCGCCGACGTTGCCGACGATGATCGTGATCGTGGCGAGGACCGCCACCGCCGGGCCCCAGCTGCCCTGCGCTTCGATCAGCGCGACGTCGAAGAAGCGCAGGAACACGCCCAGCGCCGCGACCTTCGTCGTGACCGCCATCAGCGCCGTCACCGGGGTTGGCGCGCCCTCGTATACATCCGGCGTCCACTGGTGGAAGGGCGCCACCGATGACTTGAAGCAGAGGCCCGCGACGCACAGCGCGATGCCCGTCAGCGTGAGCGGGTCGGTCGCGAGGCCGCCGCTCGAGAGCGCATGCGCGATCGCGCTGAAGTCGGTGCTGCCCGTGGCGCCGTAGATCATCGCCAGGCCATAGAGCAGCGTGGCCGAGCCGACCGAGCCGATGATCAGGTACTTCAGGCCCGACTCGAGCGAGTGCTCGCGGCTCATTTCGGTCGCGCACAGCACATACAGAGGGATCGAGAGCAGCTCGAGCCCGACGAACAGCGCAACCATGTTCTGCGCGCTGCCGAGCAGGGACATGCCACTGATCGACGCGAGCAGCAGCGCGTGAAACTCCCCATGGGCGGCTTCATGCGCGGCCTGCGAGCGCCACGCCAGCAGCACAGCGCAGGCGCCGCCGGCGATCAGGATCAGGTTCAGCACGAGCGCGAGGTCATCTACGCGCAGCGCCCCCGAGACGATCGACTTGTCGGAGTTCCACTGCCAGATCGTCAGACCGAGCGCCGCCGCGAGCGCCACAAGAGTGAGTGACGGAACGACGTTCGCGCGCACCCAGCGCGAGCCGATCAGGCCGACCATCAACACGATCACGGCTCCGCCGAGCAGCGCGATCAGCGGCGAGAGACCGCCGAAGTCCACGTGCGGGCCTCTGAGGTGGACCGTCGCGAGAAGCGGCCAAGCGGCGGCGCTCATTTCGCTGCTCCCAGCGTGCCCGAGACCTCGGCTACGGGTGCGGTCCGTCGCGCCGACGAGTTGCACGTGAGACCCTCTTCCCGCTGGGCGGCGGCGGGGGGGCACGCCACGACGGGGCCCCGAGCCGCGAGCAGCCTCTGGCCCGAGCCGGCGCTCACCTGGGCGACAGCCCGCTTGACCGAGCCTTCGCTTCGGTGCAGCGCGAGCTGCGGGTAGAGGGCGAAGAACACGATCACTGCGACCACGGGGACAAGCACGGCGCCGTCGAGGATGCCGATGTCGGAGGAGCTAACGCGCGGGCCCACGCGGTTGTGCATCGAGCGGATGAACAGGCGCAGCGCGTAGACGCTCGCGAGCACCACCCCGGAGAAGGCGATGATCGCGATCGCGAGCTTCGCTTTGAAGGTGCCGAGCAGGATCAGGAACTCGCCCACGAAGTTCGACGAGCCGGGCATCGCGAGCGTTGCGAGCGAGACGATCAGGAACAGCGTCGCGAGCACGGGCGCGCGAAAGGCGATGCCGCCCATCGCGCGAATGTCTTCCGAGCCGCCCGAGCGCTGGGCGAGCAGGGCGATGATGAACAGGATCGGCGCCACGACGAGGCCGTGGTTGACCATCTGCAGAAGCGCGCCCTGGGCGCCTTGGGAGTTGAGCGCGAAGATGCCCAGCGTGATGAAGCCGAGCTGCGCCACCGAGGAGTAGCCGGCGATCAGCCGCGCGTCGGTCTGGCTGAAGGCCTGCAGCGAGCCGTAGATGATCGAGATCAGCGCGATCAGCAGCATCAGCGTCTGGTAGTGGACGGCCCCGCGCGGGTAGAGCGGCAGCACGATCGCCAGGAAGCCGTACGCGCCGACCTTCGATAGCACGCCCGAGAAGACCATCAGCACCTCGGTCGGCATCGCCCGATACGCGTCCGGCATCCAGCCGTGCAGCGGGAAGGCGGGCATCTTGACCAGGAACGCCGCGGCGAAGAACAGGAAGATCCACTCCTGCGAGCCCCTCGGCAGCTGATTGGCCTGCAGCGCGGAGAGCGCGAACGTGATGTGCCCGCCGCCATCCTGGGCGGCCAACACGCCGGTCGCGATCGCCGCCGCGAGCATCAGCAGCGAGCCGACGAGCGTGTAGATCACGAGCTTGATCGTCGCCCTCACGCGCCCGGGGTCGCGCCCCCAGCCCCCGGTCAGGAAGTAGAACGGGATCAGCATCAGATCGAAGAAGGCCACGAACAGGGCGAGGTCCTGGGCGAGGAACGCGCCGAGCACGGCCGACTCGGCGAGCATGAACTGGAAGAAGAACAGCGCCGGGCGATCCCACTTGCGTAGCGCTGCCGAAAGCGTGGCGACGGCGAAAAGCAGCGTCGTGAGCCCGACGAGGAACACGTTCAGCCCCGTCACGGCGACCTTGTAGTGGATCCCCAGCGAGGAGATCCAGATGGTGTCGGTGACGTGCTGCAGGCTGGGCCCGCCGGCTTTGTAGTCCGCGATGTAGCCGATCGCCAGGCCGAGCGCCCCCAGCGAGCCGATCAGCGCGAGCACTCCCGGCGTGCGCAGGCGCGGCGGCTGCACGTCGGTGCCGCTGCTCGCATCCGTCTGCCCGAAGGCGCCGAGCGCGGCGCCGAGCAGCCCGCATGCCACCGGCAGCCAGATCAGGATCGAGAGGGGGGGCATGTCGGGCGGGTTCGGCCTTTCAGGTCTGCAGCAGGAAGTAGAAGCCGACGCCGGCCACGCCGAGCACGAGCAGCGCCGCGTAGTAGCGCACGAAGCCGTTCTGCGCCGCGCGCACGGCCGCCGAGCCGGCGCGCACGAGGCCCGTCGTGCCGCCGATCAGCGCGTCCTGTACGAACAGCTGCTCGACCTTGTCGCGCGCGAAGCGCCCGGCCGCCGCGACGGGGCGCACGATGAGCGCGTCGTTCAGCTCGTCGAAGTACCACTTGTTCACGAACAGCGTGTACAGCGCGCGTCCGACGGGAACCTGCTCGCGCAGCCGCTTGGCGGTGCCCGGCCGTGCAACCCACACGCGGTATGCGAGCGCGATCCCGGCGAGCCCGAGCAGCGTGCCGAGCGTGAGGCCGATGACGAGTATGCCGTTCCGCGTGTGCGGTTCATAGTGGCTCGCGTCGGCGAACGTAGGACGCAGGAAGTCGTCGATCACGAAGTCCAGCTTCGGGATCTGCACTAGCCCGGCGCCGACTGCGCCGACCGCGAGCAGGCCCATCGCGATTCGCATCGGCAGGGCGCGCTCGGCGATCGCGTGCGTCGGGCCGGGGAAGCCGACGTCGGTGTCCTCGGCTTCGCCGGTAGCCGGGTTCGTGGGCACCTCGGCATGGTGCGGATGCCCCCCTTCGAGCTCTCGCGCCTCGGGCACGGGCGCGCCGAGGAAGGCGCGGAAGATCATCCTGAACGTGTAGATCGCGGTCAGGAACGCGCCGATGTAGCCGATCACGTATAGGGCCCAATGCCAGCCTCCGAGCTCGCCCGTGACGAGCAGGACCTCGTCCTTTGAGAAGAAACCTGAGAATGGCGGTACGCCCGACAGCGCCAGGCCGCCGACGAGGAAGCAGCCGAACGTGAACGGCAGCGCGCGTCGGAACCCGCCCATGCGGTCGAGCGACTGCTCGCCGGCCATCGCGCCGATGATCGAGCCCGCCGCCATGAACAGCAGCGCCTTGAAGAACGCATGCGTCATCAGGTGGAAGAGCCCTGCCGCGTAGGCACCCACCGAGACGCCCATGATCATGTAGCCGATCTGCGACATCGTCGAGTAGGCGATCACGCGCTTGATGTCGCTCTGCGCGAGCCCGATCGTGCCGGCGATCAGCAGCGTCGCCGCGCCCGCCACCGCGCCCACGTCCTGCGCGGCCGGGGCGCGTTCGAAGAGCGGATGCATACGCGCGATCAGGTACACCCCGGCGGTCACCATCGTGGCGGCGTGGATCAGCGAGCTCACCGGGGTGGGGCCCTCCATCGCGTCCGGAAGCCAGGTGTGAAGCGGGATCTGAGCCGACTTCGCGAAGGCGCCCACGAGCAGCAGCACGCAGCCGGCTACGAGATCGCCCTCGTTCGTGCCGAAGCCGAAAGCGCCCGCGCGCGTGGCCTTGAACGTGCCGAGGAATTCGAGCGTGTGGGTGTGCTTGAAGATGAAGTACGTGCCGAGCACCAGCCCCACGTCGCCGATGACGTTGATCACGAACGCCTTGATCCCGGCGCGCGTGGCGGTCGTGCGGCGATACCAGAACGAGATCAGCAGGTATGAGGCCGCGCCGACGAACGCCCAGCCCACGATTAGCAGCATGAAGTTGCTCGCGAGCACCAGCAGCAGCATCGAGAAGACGAAGAAATTCAGATACGCGAAGTAGCGCGCGAAGCCCCGGTCGCGATCCATGTAGGAGATCGAGTAGAGGTGGATCAGCGTCGATACGCCGGTGACGGTGAGGATCATGAACACCGACAGCGGATCCACGAGGATCGACACCCGGGCGTCGATGCCGACCGTCACCGCGTAGTCCCACAGCGACGAGACGAGCTCGCGGTGCGCCGGCGTATGGCCCTGCAGGGCGATGAGCGCGCCGACCGCGGCCACGAACGCGAGCAGGATCGCCGCTGTGCCGATCCAGCCCGCGGAGCGGCCGGGCAGGCGCCTGAACCCAAACGCGGTCACGAGCGTCCCCAGCAGCGGGAACAGCAGCACGAGCCAGCCCCAGGTGGTCGCGCTCATCGCGTCGTCTCGCGCGCGCTGTCGATCATCCCTGCAGCTCCCTCAACTCGTCGACGTCGACCGGCAGCCGGCGGCGGTGGATCGCGACGATCATGCCGAGCCCGATACAGACCTCGCACGCCGCCACGGTCATCACGACGAGCGCGAGGATCTGCCCGTCGCCGTTGCCCCACATGCGCGAGAAGGCGATCAGCGCGAGGTTGCCGCCGTTGAGCATCAGCTCCAGGCACAGCAGCACGACGAGCGGGTTGCGGCGCGTGATCACGCCGACCGCGCCGGTCGAGAAGACGATCGCGGAGACCGCCAGGTACCAGCCGATGCTCACGGCGTCGGCCTCCCGACGCCCTCGCTCATCGTACCGGTGCCGCGCGGGCGCAGCAGGTCGAGCGGCGTGATCACGTCGCGCTCCTCATCGGGGCCCAGCCCGCGCCGGCGGCGGGCGAGCACGACTCCCCCGACGGCCGCGACCAGCAACAGGAAGGAGGCGATCTCGAACACGAGCAGGAAGCGCGTGAGCAGCAGGTTGCCGATGTAGGCGGGCGTGCCGAAAGTCTGCGCTTCGGGCAGCCCGACGGGGTAGCCGGCGCCATACCCGGACACCGCCTTCAGGCCCGTGCCGAGGAGCGCGATCAGCAGCTCGACGAGCAGCGCGCCGCCCGCGAGGGTCCCGCCGAGGCGCAGGCCCGAGGCCACGGGTCCGCTGCCGCGCAGGCGCTCTCCGAGCTGCCCCGCGCTGCCGTTGCCCTCGCCGCCGACGTAGGCGACGACGAACACGTACAGGACCATCACCGCCCCCGCGTAGACGACGACCTGAACCGCGGCGACGAACTCCGCGCGCAGCAGCAGGAACAGCACGGCGAGCGCGACCAGGTGCACGACGAGCGCGAGCACACAGTAGAAGGGGTTGCGCAGCATCACCACGCCGATGGCGCCGGTGATCACGCCGATCGCGGCGATGAAGAAGAGGACCGCGCTCACTCGCCCTCGTTCCGCAGCGGCGTGCGCTGGATCGGTTCCGCGAGCAGCATCTCCTTCGTGAAGATCAGGTCGGTGCGGTCGTAGTCGGAGAGCTCGTAGTCGTGCCCCATCGTGATCGCGTCGAACGGGCAGGCGACCTCGCAGTAGCCGCAGAAGATGCAGCGCGAGAGGTTGATCTCGTAGACGGCCGCGTAGCGCTCGCCCGCCGAGACGCGGTGCTCGGGGGTGTTCTCGGCGGCGACCACGCGAATGCAGTCCGACGGGCAGGCCGCCGCGCACAGCGAGCAGCCGACGCACTTCTCGAGGCCCGTGTCCTCGAAGCGGTGGAGCTTGTGACGGCCGCGAAAGCGCGGGTAGACGGGCGTCTTCTCCTCCGGGTACTGGACCGTGACGGGCTTTTCGTGGAAGCGACCGAACGTCGTGAAGAGGCCGCGGAGCGTCTCCCGGAACGTGCGCCAGGTGCTGCGCGCCGGACCGGGTGCGGGCGTGCGCCGCACCTCGATCACGTCGGGGCCGGGACTCCATGCGGTGACGCTGATCGCGGCCGGCGCCGAGGGCTGCTCGGCGCCGGTGGTCTGGGGTGGGGTCGCGGATGACATCTCAGTGCGTGGAGACGACGACGATCGCGGTGACGAGGGCGTTGAGGGTGGCCAGCGGCAGCAGGACCTTCCAGCCGAAGCTCATCAGCTGGTCGTAGCGCAGGCGCGGAAGCGTCGCACGAACCCAAATGAACAGGAACGCGATCAGCGACATCTTGAAGAGCACGACGAACGGGTCCACCCAGCCGGGCGGGTGGATCCCGAACGGCAGCAGCCAGCCGCCGAGGAAGACGGTCGTGACGACGCCGGAGACGACGAGCACGTTGAGGTACTCGGCGAAGTAGTAGGACGCGAAACGGCCGCCGCCGAACTCGGTGTTGTAGCCGCCGACGAGCTCCGCATCGGCCTCGGTCAGGTCGAACGGAACGCGGTTGGTCTCGGCGAAGCTTGCGACCAGGAAGATCAGGAAGCCGAAGAACTGCGGCAGCACGTACCACATGCCTTTCTGGGCGAGGACGATCCCGGTCAGCGAGAGCGTCTGGGCGGTGATGATGACCCCCACAAGCGCGAGCCCCTGGGAGACCTCGTAGGAGATCAGCTGCGCCGCGCCGCGCATGGCGCCGAGGAAGGAGTACTTCGAGCCTGAGGACCAGCCGCCGAGCATGATCCCGTAGAAGGCGATTGCGCCGAACGCGAACAGGTAGAGAGGGCCGATCGAGACGTCGACGCCGTACAGCCCGACCTTCGTGCCGAATATGTCCTGGGTGTCGCCGAAGGGGATGATCGCGAACGCGGCGACCGCCGTGAGGATCGAGATCAGCGGGGCGATCGCGAACAGGAAGCCGACGGACGTGGTGGGCCGGAACTGCTCCTTGGTGAGCAGCTTGAGGATGTCGGCGAGCGGCTGCATGGCGCCGTAGGGGCCGACGCGGTTGGGGCCGTAGCGGCTCTGGAAGCGCCCCAGCAGCTTGCGCTCGGCAAGCAGGATGAGCGGCACGAGCGACAGGGCGATGGCGAAGATCACGATCCCCTTGAGGATCTGGATCCACCATTCTTCGTAGTAGCCGACGAGCGCGAGCACGGCCTCTCAGCTCCTCAGGGCACCCAGCCCAGCGCCTCGCTCGGGGCCTGCGAGCGCGGCCGCCTCGTCGCAGCTCGTGCCCGGGTGCAGGAACCTCAGCGCGGGCGAGAAGAGAACCTCGGGGGCGTCCCACAGCGAGCGGTAGGCCCCGACCTCGACGGTGTGGGGGCCGGGCGGCGCGATCGGCGGCTCGCCCTCCGCGAGCGCCGCCGCGTCCGCGCCCGGAAAGGCCGCGGCGGCGGTGCGCTCCTGCCAGCGCAGTCCGCGTCCGCCGATCTCCTCGAGCGTGATCCCGGCGTAGAAGGGCACGGCGGAGAACAGCTGCTGGGAGGCCATCGGGCCGCTCAGCACGTCGAGGTCGAGCCCGAGGCGCAGTGCCAGCTCGCCGATCACCTGCCACCCCGCGCGCACCTCGCCCGGGCGGGCGATCGCGGGACGCAGCCGCTGCAGGCGCCCGTCGGGGTGGACGATCGTGCCCTCCTTCTCGGGATAGGCCTCGGCCGGGAAGACGACGTCGGCGTGCTCGCGCACGGACTCCGTGAGAAACGCGGCGTGTGCGACCACGGTGCCCGCCGCGGCGAGCGCGCGCTGCCACAGCTCTCTGTCGGGGAGCTCGCCCAGAGGGTCGCCGTGCAGGAGGTAGAGGGCGCTCAGCTGCCCGTCGGCGAGCCCCTGCGCGATCCCCCTCGTGTCGCGGCCCGCGGCGCCCGCGGGCTCGGACAGTCCCACGCCCGCATTGGGCAGGACGCCCGCCTCACGCAGGCCGCGCCCGTTCGTCCCGGACGGCACTTCGAGCAGCCCCGCGCCGTCGATCTCGGCCAGGCGCAGGGTGCCGGCGAGGCCGAGCAGCGCTCGCGCGCCGCGCTCGGCGTTCGGGCCCGAGCTCAGGCGCTCGCCCCACAGCACTACGACCTCGCGCTCGCTTGCCTGTCCCGCTGCGGGGTCGCTGGCCTGCCCGCCGTGCAGAAGCGCCGCGAGCGCTCTCACGTCCTCGGGCTCGGCGCCGGCCGCGCGCGCGAGCTCCTCGCAGTGCGAGCCTTCGCCGGCGAGGGCGGCGGCGAGGGCGCTTGCAAACGCAGCGCCGGCCCCCGGCGCATAGCGGATCGACAGCGCTGCGTTCGCGTCGAGGGAGCTCACCTGGGGCGTGGCGACGGCGAGCTTGCAGCCGTGGCGGCGCACCCCCTTTCGCACGCGCAGGTCGAAGATCGGCGAGTCGTTGACCGGCTCGGTGTCGAGGACCAGCACCGCGTGCGCGAACTCGAGGTCGGAGGTGCGCGCCTGCAGCGCGGGAGCGCCGAGCGCGCGGTGCAGCTCCAGCGGGAGCGCGCCGCCGCGACGCGAGTCCAGGTGCGGCGAGCCGAGCCGCTCGCGCAGCAGGCGCGAGAGCAGAAGGCCCTCCTCGTTGCTGCTCTGCCCGCCGACGATCGCCGCCGTGGCGGCGCCCGCGCGGGCGAGTCCCGCCGCGGCGCTCTGCAGCGCACGCTCCCAGGAGACGGGCCGCAGCACGCCGCCGTCGCGCAGCAGCGGCTCGGTGATGCGCTGATCGACGTGGAAGGACTGGTAGGCGAAGCGTCCCTTGTCGCAGAGCCAGCCGTCGTCGACCTCGACGTTCTCGCGCGCGAGCACGCGCAGCGCCTGCTCGTCGCGGACGGTGAGCGCGACGTTGCACTGCGACGGGCACAGCGTGCACACCGAGCCCGCGCTCTCGATGTCCCAGGGGCGTGCCCGGAAGCGGTAGGGGCGAGACGTGAGCGCCCCGACGGGGCAGAGCTCGACGATGTTGCCGCTGAACGGCGCCACGTAGGGGTGCCCGTCGAAGGTCGCGACGTAGGAGTGCGCGCCGCGCTCGAGCAGCACCAGCTGGTAGTCCTCGGCCACCTCCTGCGAGAAGCGCACGCAGCGGTAGCAGAGGATGCAGCGCTCGCGGTCGATCGCGATCGTCGGCGAGAGCTCCAGCGGCTTTACGAAGTGGCGCTTTGGCTCGATGAAGCGGGAGATGCCGGCGCCCCAGCCGAACGTGATGTCCTGCAGCGGGCACTCCCCGCCCTTGTCGCACACCGGGCAGTCGAGCGGGTGGTTGATCAGCAGGAACTCGACCACCGACCGCTGCGCGGTCTTGACGCGCTCGCTTTGCGTGTAGACGACCATCCCGTCGCGGACGGGCGTGGAGCAGCCCGTCTGCAGCTTCGGGATGCCCTCGATCTCGACGAGGCACATACGGCAGGCGCCGACCGGCTGGCCGAGCTTCGGTTCGTAGCAGAAGACGGGGATCTCGACGTCGCCGTGCTTGGCCGCGTCGACGAGCATCGAGCTCTCGGGCGCGTGCACCTCGCGGCCATCGATCGAGAACGTGATCGTCTTCGGTTGCGGGCGGGGCATCGCTAGGCGGCCTCCCGGCGGGCACGCGCCTGCTCGATGTGCTGCTCGAACTCGGTGCGGAACTTGGCGATCATCGAGCCGATCGGCATCGCCATCGCGTCGCCGAGCACGCACAGGCAGTTGCCGATGATGTGCTCCTGGACGGAGGCCATGATGTCGAGGTCCATCGGCGTGGCCTCGCCGCACTCGACCCGCTCGAGCATCTCGACCGTCCAGTTGGTCCCCTCGCGGCACGGCGTGCACTTGCCGCAGGACTCGTGGCGGTAGAACTTCGCCACCTTCAGCGCCACGTCGAGGATCGGCGTGGAGTCGTCGACGACGATGATCGCGCCCGAGCCGAGCATCGAGCCGGCTTTGGCCATCGAGTCGAAGTCATAGGGCAGGTCGAGCTCGGCGGCCGTCAGCACGGGCGAGGAGCTGCCGCCGGGGAACCAGCACTTGACCTCGCGTTCCGGTGGCGGTCCGCCGGCGAGCCCGTAGATGATCTCCCGCGAGGACGTGCCCAGCTCGACCTCGTAGTTGCCAGGCCGCTGCACGTGTCCGGACACCGACACGACCTTCGTGCCGGTGGACGTCTCCACGCCCAGGCGCGCATACTCCTCGCCGCCCATGCGGATGATCGCGGGCACGGTCGCGAGCGTCTCGACGTTGTTGATCAGCGTGGGCCCCTGGTAGAGCCCCTGGTTGGCGGGGAAGGGCGGCTTCAGGCGGGGATTGCCGCGCTTGCCCTCGAGCGAGTCGAGCAGGCCCGTCTCCTCGCCGCAGATGTAGGCGCCTGCGCCGCGGTGCACGATCAGCGAGAGCGTGTGGCCGGAGCCGAGGATGTCCGCGCCGACGTACCCGGCCGCGCGCGCTTCCACAAGCGCGGCGTCGAGCACGTCCGCCTGCAGCGCGTACTCGCCGCGTATGTATATGAACGCGCGCTCCGCGCCGGCCGCGTATGAGGCGATCACGATCCCCTCGAGCAGCATGTGCGGGTTCTTCTGCATCAGTTCGCGGTCCTTGAACGTGCCCGGCTCGGACTCGTCGGCGTTGCACACGAGGTACTTGTCCATCGATCCCTTGGGCAGGAAGGAGACCTTCTTGCCCATCGCGAAGCCCGCGCCGCCACGGCCGCGCAGATTCGACGCTTCCAGCTGTGCGAGCACCTCCTCGGGGGTGCTCGCCAGCGCCTTGCGCAGCGACTCGTAGCCTCCGCGCCGTTCGTAGACCTCGCGCGTGAACAGCCCCGGCTCGTCGATGTCGGCGAGCAGGAGGATCAGATTCCCACCCACCCCGGCGGGCGGAGCGGCCATCAGCGCCGATCCCCCACGCCGGGCGCGCTCGGCCGGCGGCTCTGCTCGCTGGTCGGGGCGCCGGCGCCGGCTCCCGGGAGCGGCGGGTGCTCGGGAAACTCGCGGCTGTTCGCGCGTGGGTCGGCGACCCGGAGCCGCGCGAGCTGCTTGTGGGGGAGCACGGTGCCGCCGGCGCGGACGTCCTGCAGCAGTCGAGGAACGTCCTCGGGGCCGAGCGGGCCCACGTAGACGCCGTCGACGGATGCCATCGGCGCGATGTCGCAGGCGCCGAGGCACTCGAAGGCGCGGACGTTGATCTGATCCCCACCCACCCCGTCCGCGGCCGCGGCCCGCGTCGCCTCGAAGAGGGCGTCGGCGCCGCGCAGCGAGCAGGAGATGTTCGTGCAGACGTAGATGCTGTGGCGCCCCGCCGGGCTGGTCTCGAGCATGTCGTAGAAGCTCGCCACCGACTCCAGGTAGGCGGGCGTCACGCGCATCACGCACGCCACCTGCTCGATCGCCTCGGGCGAGCACCAGCCGTGCAGGAGCTGGGCAGCGGCGAGCGCCGGCAGCGTGGCCGAGTGCCGGTCCGGGTAGTCGGCCATGTGCGCCTCGATCTCGCGGCGCAGCTGCTCCGGCACGGGCGTGGTGGCGGGGTCGGGGATCTCCGCCGGCGGCTTCTCGAGGTCGGACGGCGCGTCCCAGCCGCGCGGGCTCATCTGTCGATCCCTCCGAGGATCGGGTCGAGCATCGCCGTCGCCGCGATCATGTCGGCGATGTAGCCCCCGCGTGCCATCGGCGCGAGAGCCTGGAGATTGACGAAGCTCGGGTCCCGCATGTGCACCCGTGCGGGCTTTGAGCTGCCGTCTGAGCGCACGTAGCAGCCGAGCTCGCCGCGGGGCGACTCGATCGGGTGGTAGACCTCCCCCGGCGGCACCCTGAAGCCCTCGGTGACGAGCTTGAAGTGGTGGATCAGCGCCTCCATCGAGGTGGCCAGCTCGTGACGGGGCGGCAGCGCGACCTTGCGGTCCTCGGTGATGCAGGGCCCTTCGGGCAGCCCGTCGAGCGCCTGCTCGATGATCTTCACCGACTCGTAGATCTCGGCCAGCCGGACCGCGAAGCGGTCGTAGTTGTCGCCGACGGTGCCCACCGGGATCTTGAACTCGAAGTCCTCGTAGGAGCTGTAGGGGTCAGCCTTGCGCAGGTCCCACGGGTTGCCGGCCGAGCGCAGCAGCGGGCCCGTCACGCCGAGCGAGAGCAGCGTCTGCTGATCCAGCGGGCAGGTGCCGCGCAGCCGCTGCAGCACGATCTCGTTGGCGTTGAGGATCGCGCCGTACTCGTCGGCGCGCACCGGCATGATCTTCAGGAACTCGCGCAGCTTGGGCTCGAACCCGGCGGGGATGTCCTCGATCACTCCCCCGACCTGGAAGTAGCGGGTGTGCATGCGCTGGCCGGAGGACATCTCGAACAGGTCGAGGATCAGCTCGCGCTCGCGCAGGCAGTAGAGGAAGATCGAGGACGAGCCGAGATCCAGCGCGCTCGTGCCGAGCCAGATCAGGTGCGATGCGATGCGGTTGAGCTCGAGATGGATCACGCGCAGGTACTGAGCGCGCCTTGGGACCTCCACCTCCGCCAGTCTCTCGACGGCGCCGCAGAAGGCCATCGCGTTGAAGTAGTAGGAGAGGTAGTCCATCCGCTCAACGACGGGAATGACCTTCCAGTAGGACTTGTCCTCGGCGGTCTTCTCGATGCCCGTGTGGACGTAGCCGATCACGGGTTTGACGTCGAGCACGACCTCGCCCTGCAGCGTTACGAGCAGCCGCAGCACCCCGTGGGTGGCCGGGTGGTGGGGGCCGAAGTTGAGCGTCAGGAGCTCGGTCGTCGTCTCGGCGCCGCCCTCGACGTCGGCGGGCAGCAGCGGATCCTCCAGCGGAGCGAGGGTGATGCTCTGCTCGCGCCTGCGGTAGTCCGACAGCTGCCGGTCCTCCGTCGGGCTCACTCGCGCGCCTCCAGCCATTTGCTCTCGTCGCGCGTGAAGATCACCGGTTCCCCGCCGATCGGGAAGTCGCGCTGCTGGGGATGGCCCTCGTAGTCCTCGGGCATCAGGATCCGGCGCAGGTCCGGATGGCCGCGGAAGACGACGCCGAACATGTCGTAGACCTCGCGCTCCTGGTGGTTGGCCGTTGGCCATTCGGGCGTGACCGAATCGACCTCCGGCGCGGAGGTAGGAACTCGCAGCTTCACGGTCACGCGATCGACGCGAGCCATGTCGAGCAGCTCATAGAGGACGCCCAGCCGCGGCTCGTCGGGGTAGTAGTCCACCCCGTGCACGCCCGCCATGAACGCGTATCCCTTCGAGCGCAGCCTCTGGAGCACGGCGCGAACCTCGCCCGGATCGATCACGATCGTCGCCTGCTCGCGGAAGTACACGGTCTCGAGGGCCGCATCGCCCAGGTCCTGAGCGAGCAGCTCCAAGCCCGTGGCGTCGGGCATCCTAGGGTCGCTCCTCGGTGCCCACCGCGTCGTAGCGCTCGCGCCAACCCTGTTCGGGGTCGTCCTGGACCAGCTTGCGCAGCTTCAGCACGCCGTGCATCAGCGCCTCGGGGCGGGGCGGACAGCCCGGCACGTGCACGTCGATCGGCATGAACTTGTCCGCGGGCACGAGCGCGTAGTTGTTGAAGACGCCCATCGACGAGCAGCATGCGCCCATCGAGATCGCCCACTTCGGCTCGAGCATCTGGTCGTAGAGCCTGCGGATGATCGGCGCCATCTTGATCGAGACGCGCCCGGCGAGGATGATCAGGTCGGCCTGGCGGGGCGAGGCGCGGAAGGCCTCGTAGCCGAACCGCGCGATGTCCATGCGCGGGCCGGCGGTCTGGAACTGCTCCATCGCGCAGCACGCGAGCCCGAAAGCGAGCGGGAAGAACGAGTTCGAGCGGGCCCACGCGACCGCCGAGTTGAGCGTCGTCGTCACGACGCGTTCCTGCACGTAGCCCTCGAGCTCCTCACCCTCGAGGTGTGCCGGCTGATTGGCTCCCTCCAGGTCAGCCCCACGGAGCAGCTGATGCGCGTTCAGGCCGCGCACGCCGAGCGTCTGCGGGTCCACGGTGGAGCCGAGCGTGTCGCGTTTCACTTCCACTCGAGCGCGCCCCGGCGCCAGACGTAGGCGAAGGCGAGGAACAGGAGCACGATGAAGACGATCGCCTCCACGAGCGCGAAGGTGCCGAAGGCGCGCAGCTCGATCGCGATCGGGTACAGGAAGATGACCTCGATGTCGAACAGGATGAACAGCATCGCGATCAGGTAGAAGCTGATGCCGAAGCGCAACCCGCGCTTGACCTCGGAGGGCAGTCCGCACTCGTATGGGTCCTGCTTGTGAGGCGTCATGCGGCGCGGTCCGATGACCGAGTTCAGCACCGCGAACGCTGCGCCGACGGCGCCGCCGAGAACGAGGAAGACGAGCGCGGGGAGATAGCTGCGCAGCACCGGGCGCTGTTATATCACTGCTTGTGGCAGGGTGTTACATAGTGGCAATCGGCGCTAGAGCGGGGGCGTGAGGCAGGCCGTTGTCGCCGGCGCGGTGGTCGTCGCGGCGCTAAATCTGGTACCCGCCGTCGTGGGTGGCGCGGTGTGGTATCGGGGTCGGCCCGACGGCAGCGCCGCGCGTGCGTTCTGGGTGACGCTGCGCGTCGGACAGGGCGCCGCGCTCGCCTTCGCGCTCGTTGTCGGCTCGCTCGCGGCGGCCGGGCATACGGCGAGCGAAGGCCTCTTCTACCTGTATGCGCTGCTCCCGCTCGCGGTCGCGTTCGTCGCCGAGCAGCTGCGCGTCGCCTCGGCGCAGACGATCCTCGACCAGAGCGGCCTTCCCGACTCCGCGTCCGTGGGCCGCCTGCCCGAGGACGACCAGCGGACGCTCGTCGGCAGCATCCTCCGGCGCGAGATCGGCGTGATGGCGATCTCGGCGGTCGTGGTCGTGTTTCTCGCGCTGCGCGCGGCCGGCACGGCGCACGGCTTCTGATCGCCCTCGCACGCCTGCTGAGCAGGCCTATATATTCCCCGCCCTATGAAGATCGCCGCCATCTCGCTGTCGCTGGCCTGTGCGCTCGCGGTCAGCGCCTGCGGGTCGCAGGGAAACCAGGTGCCCACGACGAGCGCCTACTACCAGGGGTCGGTGCTGTTCCTCGATCACTGCTCCGGCTGCCACTCGCTCTCGGCCGTCGGCGCGCAGGGCTCGGCGACGAGCATCGCGAACCGCGTCAAGACGAACGGGCCGAACTTCAACATCCGCAAGGAGAACGTCGAACAGGTCCTGTACGCGATCCGCAACGGCGGCTTCTCGGGCGCGATCATGCCGGAGAACATCGTCGTCGGCAACGAAGCGCAGCAGGTGGCCGAGTTCCTGGCGGCCTACTCGGGACGGTCCGCCCAGAACGTGCCGTCGGTGAACATCACACTGTCGACCAAATAGGTCGGCGGCGGCCAGGTCGGCGTGCTTGACCTCAGACGCATAAGGGAGGACCCGGACGGGGTTCGCGCCGCCCTGGCGCGCCGGGGCGAGCAGGCCGTCGCCGGGTTGGCACGCGTGATCGAGCTCGACTCGCGCAGGCGCGCACTGCTGCCCGAGCTGGAGGGACTGCGCGCCGAGCAGAACGAGGCCAACGCCCGCATACGCGCCGCAGCCGACGCCGCCGAGCGCGACGGCGAGATCGCGGCGATGCGCTCGGTCGCGGCCCGCGCCAAGGAGCTCGAGCGCGAGCTGGCCCAGGTCGAGCAGGCGCTCGAGCAGGCGCTCCTGCCGCTGCCGAACATCCCCGATGCGAGCGCGGCGCCGGGACCCGAGGACGAGCTCGTGCGGGAGGTCGGCGAGATCCCTCGCCTGCCGTTCCAGGCGCGCGACCACCTCGAGCTGGCCGGCCCGATGATCGACATGGACCACGCCGCGCAGCTGTCGGGCTCGCGCTTCGCCTACCTGCGTGGCGAGCTCGTGATGGTCGAGCTCGCACTCGTGCGCTGGGCGCTTGCGCGGCTGCGCACGCACGGCTTCGAACCCGTGATCCCGCCGGTGCTCGTGCGCGAGCGCGCGCTCTACGGAACGGGCTTCCTGCCCGACACCGAGCAGCAGATCTACACGCTGCCCGAGGATGAGCTGTTCCTGCTCGGCACCTCCGAGGTCGCGCTCGCCTCCCTGCACGACGGCGAGATCCTGCGGGCCGAGCAGCTGCCGCTCCGCTACGCGGGCTTCTCGCCCTGCTTCCGTCGCGAGGCCGGCGCCGCGGGTCGCGACACGCGCGGCATCTTCCGCGTGCACCAGTTCGACAAGATCGAGATGTTCAGCTTCGTCGCGCCCGAGGACTCCGAGGCCGAGCACGAGCGGATCCTCGCAATCGAGGAGGAGATCCTCGGCGAGCTCGCTCTGCCCTATCGCGTCGTCAGCATCGCCATCACCGATCTCGGCAACTCGGCGGCGAAGAAGTACGACTGCGAGGCGTGGCTGCCGAGCCAGGAGCGCTACCGCGAGCTGACCTCGTGCTCGAACACGACCGACTACCAGGCGCGGCGACTGAACATACGCGTGCGCGCAGAGCGCGGGACGCGAACGCCGCATACGCTGAATGGCACCGCGGTGGCCGTCGGGCGCACGATCGTGGCGCTGCTCGAGAACGGCCAGCGCGAGGATGGCAGCGTCAGCCTGCCCGCGTGCCTGGTCGACTACGGCTGCCCCGCCGAGCTGCCGAGCGCGCTCTCCTGAGCGCCGCCGTGGCCTAGCCGATCTGGAATTCGAGCGACCGCGCCGAGCCGGAGGCCGGCGTGAGCGTCAGCCTGTAGACGCCGTGGCCGAGCAGCCGGCTGCCGCCCAGCCGCGCGCTGTTGCGTCCCGGCGCTGCGGCGATCGTGGACGAGCCGGGCAGCGCCTGCCAGATCGCGTGCCTGTGGCGGCGCGCGCGCCGCGAGAGCGTTGCGCGCACGCTCTCCGGCGCGCTGCTCGTGAACGCGAACGCGACCGCCGAGGTCCTCGGGTGGACTCTGTTGAGCGCCGCGAGCGCCCTGACCGTGAGGCCTAGCGCGCTCAGCTGCGCGCCGCCCGAGGCGGCGCCCGCGCGGGCCGGGGCCGGCGGCGAGACCGGGGTGGAGCTGTGGGAGCCCGCCCCGGAGCCTCCCTGCGAGGAGCCTCCCGCGCCGGCGCTGCTCGCGCCGGAGCCTTCGCCCGCGCCGCCGCCCGCGCCGCCGCCCGTACCGCCGCCGCTGCCGCCGCCTTCTCCGGGCGAGCCGCCGTTGCCCTGCGGGGCGCCGGCGTCGAACGCGCTCACGCCGTCGGGCGTGCCGAGGCCGCTCGGGCCGTCATAACCTTCGCCCGCGAGGCAGATCCGCTGCGAGGCGCAGCTCGCTGCGGCCTCTTCGCCGGCGCTGCAGGCCGAGAGGCCGGTTTCTTCCTGGAAGGGCTGGGCGCATTCGCCGTTGGACCCGCTCGTGACGTCGTGCAGCGAGCCGGGCTTGGCGAGCGCGTTTTCATACAGCGTCTGTGCGGCGTAGTGGCCCGCGGCGGCGCCGCCGGCGAGGGCGAACACCGAGGCGATCAGCGGCGAGGCGAGGCTCGTGCCGCCGATCGTGCACCAGCTGACGACATGTTCGACTTTGCTTTCGAAGTAGCGCGTGCTGCACGCCGGGCTGCTGTCGTGCACCGCGAGGCCCGTGTAGGGGTCGGCGTCAGCCGAGACGTCGGCGACGGCGCGTTTGTTGCCGCAGCCGACAGCCGACCAATCGGCGAGCGCCTGCTGCCACGGCTGGGCGTCGAACTCGACGCTGCAGCCGCCGCCGCCTGCGCCGCTGCCGTTCCACACGGTCTCCCCAGCCCACGCGCCGCCCACTCCGAGGCTCAGGCGCGTGCCGCCGACGGCGACAACGTGCGGGGAGGACGCCGGGAACTCGGCGTAGCCACGTTCGAACGAGTTTTCGGCGTCCCAGCCGAGGTAGCCGCTATCGCCCGCCGAGGCGGTTATGACGAGGCCGGCATGGTTGAACGGGCTGGCCGACTCGGCGGCGGGGTCCTCGCCTTCCTCGGGGCCTCCCCAGGAGTTCGACACCCCGCTCGCGCCGCTGCCCGCCGCGGTCCGCTCCGCGGCTTCGAGGTCCGCGTAGCTGGAGGAGCGCGCCTCCACGATCACGATGTGGCAGCTCTCGCAGGTTGCGTGCACAGCCTCCATGTCGAGTGAGATCTCGAGTCCCCAGCCGGCGGCCTGTTCGGCTTCGCTGCGTTCCGCGCCGCTGCCCGCGAGCCCGGCTTCGAGTTCGCCGATCGTCTGCGGGAACGGGAGCGGGGAGCTCGCGCCGTTCTCGTTGACCTGCGTCAGGCAGCCGTTGCCCGTGGTGCACGCCGGCAGGCCGAATTCTTCGGAGTAGGCCTGCAGGTCCGAGGCCGCGGTGGGGTCGTTGAAGGCGTCGACGATCGCCACCGTCTGCGCCGCCGGCGCGCTCGTGGGCAGCGAGTAGGCGCTGTGCACGTCCTGGGGGCGCAGGCCGAAGCTTCCCGCCGCCGGCGAGGGGGCCGATGCGGGCCCGGCGCGGACGATTCCGAGGGGGTGTGTATGTTCGCGGGCCGCCGCGGTCAACGGAACCAGCGCCAGCGCCATGCAGCCCGCGTGCCCGGGCGCCGCCGGCGCGCACGCCGCGCGCGCGGTGTAGTCGGAGGAGGGCAGTGGGGCGATCGCCGCCGCCGCCGAGGACGAGCACGAGAGCGCGGTGAGCACGAGCGCGGTGCAGCCGAACACGGTTATGTCTCGCGGGTGCCGGGCCATGGCCTGTTCCGGGCTTCCCTTAAGGCTCGGCGGGCACCCCCGCGAGCTTGAGCGGGCGCGCACCGCGCCGACGGATCTCAATCGCGCGCACCCGGCTCCGCGAGGTGGTCACGTCTGCGCGGGGGCGGCCAATGAGCGCCGGACCGCGGTCACCGGGTCGCGACGGATCGCAATCTCGCGTCACGGCTGCGCGAGGGCGGCGGGTGGCGCCAGACCGCGGTCACCGGATCGTTACGGGATCGTTACGGCGAGGTCACTCCAAGCGGTCCTGGCCGGTTCATGCTCCCGATCCGGGACGGTGCTCAGCAAGGAAGCGGGACGGCCAAGATGGCCCTACTCGCCTTTGGCGGGGTCTCGCCACGCACGGCGCATCGGACCGCGCAGGCGCGCTGAACGGGACGGGAGGCAGGCCCCCGTCCCGTTCGCATGTCCCGCACGCATTACGCTGATTGGGCGTGTCGACTCCGTTCGGCTTCCTGCTCTCGCCGAACCCGCCCTCGCGGCGGGTGGGCGTCGTCGTCGCGATAGCGTCCGTGGCGCTGTGCACGCTGATCATCTATCCGCTGCGCGAAGTCGCGCCGGTGGCGTCGCTGAGCGTCGTCTACCTGCCGGCGGTGCTCGTCGTCTCGGTCACATGGGGCGCCTGGCTGGGCATCGCCACAGCCTTCATCAGCGCGGCGGCGTTCAACTTCTTCCACCTCCCGCCGACGGGGGAGTTCACGATCAGGGACTCGCGCAACTGGGTCGCGCTGATCGCCTTC
Organism: Solirubrobacteraceae bacterium; assembly: GCA_035314465.1. GTDB lineage: Bacteria > Actinomycetota > Thermoleophilia > Solirubrobacterales > Solirubrobacteraceae > Palsa-744. Next base: position 29,202 of record DATFZM010000008.1, read on the forward strand.
TTCGTCGTCGCGCTGATCGCGAGCTCGGTCGCGGAGGTCGCCAGGGCGCGCACCCGCGACGCCCAGGAGCGCCGCCGCGAGGCCGACCTGGCGGCCGAGATGGCGCGGCTGCTGCTACGCGGGAACAGCCTCGCCGAGAGCCTCCCCGCCGCCGCCGCACGCCTGGCGCAGGCGCTCGATCTGAGCTCCGCGGCGATCGAGATGGAGTCGGTCGACGGCGACGAGCGCACGGTCGTCTTCCCCCTGCGCGAGGGCACTAGGCGCCTCGGGACGCTGGTCGTCGGCGCGGACGCCTCAGAGGCGAGCCTGCGAAGGCTTCAGGAGCGCGTGGTGCCCTCGCTGGAGGCGCTGCTCAGTGCGGCGCTCGAGCGGGAGGGCCTGCTCGGCGGGGTCGTCGAGACCGCCTCGCTGCGCCGCGCCGACACGGTCAAGACCGCTCTTCTGCGCGCTGTCTCACACGACCTGCGCTCGCCCCTGACTGCGATCTCGGCCGCCGGCGACGCGGTTGGCTCGCCCTCGCTCTCACCGGACGAGCGCGAGGAGCTCGCGGCCGTGATCCAGGAGGAGGCCAAGCGCCTGTCGCGCCTCGTCGACAACCTGCTCGACCTCTCGCGCCTGGAAGCGGGCGCGGCCGAGCCGCACCGCGTGTGGACGTCGGTCGATGAGCTGATCCGCTCGGCGGTCACGGAGGTGGCCGCCGAGGATGGTGCGTTCGCGCTGTCGATCGACCGCGACCTGCCGCTCGTGAGCGTCGACCCCGCGCAGATGGAGCGTGCGTTCGTGAACGTGCTCGAGAACGCGCGGCGCCACTCCGGAGGTCACCCCGTGTCGGTCCGTGCGCGCGCAGTGCGCAGCCTCGCGGGCGGCGGGCGCCGCGATGGGGAGGGCGCAGATGGTCAGCCCGAAGGGCAGAAACCCAGGGGCGATCGCGTGATCGTGCGCGTCGTCGACCGCGGTCCGGGGATCCCGCCCGCGCAGCTCGAGCGCGTGTTCGAGCCCTTCTATCGGGCGGGCACGGCCAGCAGCGGCCACCGCGGATCCGGGCTTGGACTGTCGATCGCACGCGGGTTCACGCAGGCGAACGCGGGCTCGCTGCACGTCGAGTCGCTCCCCGGCCAGGGCGCGACGTTCGTGTTCGAGCTGCCGCTTCAGGCCCCGCCCGAAGGCGAGGACGGCGGCGCGCCCGCCCGGCCGCTGACGGCCGCCGCGCCGGCTTCGGGCGAGACGTCGGCCCGAGAGCCGGCTGCGTGAGCGCGGCGCCCGTGGACCCGGCGCCGCGCATGCGAGTGCTGGTCGTCGACGACGAGCCGCAGATCGTGCGCGCGCTGAAGGTCGTGATGCGCGAGGCGGGCTTCGAGGCGGTGCCGGCCGAAACGGGCTCCGATGCGCTCGACCTGGCCGCGGTGCGTCCGCCCGAGGCTGCGATCGTCGATCTCGTGCTCCCCGACGTCGATGGCATCGAGGTCACGCGCAGGCTGCGGGAATGGAGCGAGATGCCGATCCTGGTGCTCTCGGCGGTGGGCGAGGAGGAGCAGAAGGTGCGCGCGCTGGAGGCCGGGGCAGACGACTACATCACCAAGCCCTTCGGCACACGCGAGCTGGTCGCCAGGCTCCAGGCCGCGCTGCGCCGCGCCGCGCCGGCCGAGGAGGAGCCGACGATCGAGGTCGACGGGCTCGAGATCGATCTCGCCGCGCGCGTCGTGCGCCGTGCCGGCGAGCCCGTTCACCTCACGCCGATCGAGTTCGACCTGCTGCGCGCGCTCGCGCGCAACCGCGGGCGCCTGATGACGCACCGGAAGCTGCTCACCGAGGTGTGGGGGCCTGAGTATGTCGAGGACATCCAGCCACTGCGAACGCACATCGCGAGGCTGCGCGCGAAGATCGAGCCCGAGGGCGTGGCCGGGGCGGGCGGGCATCGCTACATCGTCACCGACCCCGGTGTCGGCTACCGCTTCGCGGCCTGAGCATCCGTTACGAAATCGTTATGGCGAGCGCGGCGATCGTCACGCGGTCGTGACACGCGTCGGTCAATAGTGACCGCGTGGACGTCGTAGCAATCGTTCTCGGGATCGCCATGTTCGCGATCCTGTTGCTGATCATCGAGGGGGTCGACCGCATATGAGTCCCTCGCTCCCGCTCGGCGCGTTCATCGCTCACATGAGCGGCGCCGACTTCTTCGGGCTGGTCGTATCGGTGATCGTGATCGGCTACCTCTTCTACGCGCTGATCCGGGGCGAGAAGCTCTGAGATGACGTTCCTCGGTTGGCTCACGATCATCCTCTTCGCGGTCATCCTCACCGCGCTCGCGCTGCCGCTCGGCAGCTACATGGCGAAGGTGTACACCGGCCAGCGGGTGATCCTGTCGCCGATCTTCGCGGGTCCCGAGCGCTTCCTCTACAGGATCCTGAGGGTCGACCCCGAGCGCGGCCAGGATTGGAAGGGATACGCGAAAAGCCTGATCGTCTTCTCGCTCGCGGGATGGCTGTTCCTGTACTTCGTGCTGCGCACGCAGAACGCCTTCTTCGTTCCCCACGCCCTAAACCCGCTCGGCTATCACTCGGCCCCGTGGAACGTGACGTTCAACACCGTCTCGTCGTTCATGACGAACACCAACTGGCAGTACTACAGCGGCGAGACGACGATGACCTATCTGTCACAGATGATCGGGCTGACGGTGCAGAACTGGCTCTCGGCCGGTGTGGGGATCGTGGTGGCCGTCGCGCTGATCCGCGGGATCATCGGGCGCACGGGCAAGAGCCTCGGCAACTTCTGGCAGGACCTGGTGCGCACGGTCCTCTACGTGCTCACGCCGCTGTCCGTGGTCGGAGCGCTCGTCCTCGTTTCCCAGGGGGCGATCGCCAACTTCGCTACCTACCTCACCGTCCACACGGTCACCGGCCTGGAACAAAAGATCGCCATGGGCCCCGTCGCCTCGCAGGAGGTGATCAAGGAGCTCGGGACGAACGGCGGCGGCTTCTTGAACACGAACTCCGCGCATCCGTTCGAGAACCCGACCGCGTTCACCAACCTCTTCGAGATGCTGCTGGTGCTGATCATCCCCGCCGCGCTCATCTTCACCTACGGGCGCATGACCGGCAACCGCCGCCAGGGCTACGCGATCTACGGCGTGGTGATGTTCATGTTCCTCGGCGCCACGATCGTCGCCTACATCGCCGAGGCGCACGGCTCCCCCGCCCAGCACGCCGCCGGCCTGCACACGCAGGCGATCAGCGGCTCGACCGGTGGCAACATGGAAGGCAAGGAGCAGCGCTTCGGGATCGCCGGATCGGCGCTGTTCGACGTCGTCACGACGGTCACCTCCTGTGGAGCGGTCAACAGCGCGCTCGAGTCCTTCACCGGCATCGGCGGCGCCGTTCCCTTCGCCAACCTGTCGGCCAGCGAGGTGATCTTCGGCGGCGTCGGCACGGGCCTCTACTCGATCCTGCTCTACGTACTGCTCGCGGTGTTCATCGGCGGGCTGATGGTCGGACGCACACCGGAGTGGCTCGGCAAGAAGCTCGAGGCCAGGGAGATCAAGCTCGCCGGGCTCGGCATCCTGATAACGCCGCTGGCGGCGCTGTTCTGCACGGCGCTGGCCACCGCGAGCCACGCCGGGCGCGTGTCGATCTCCGAAGGGGCGCTCTCGAAGGCGGGCGGAAACACGCCGCAGGGCTTCTCCGAGACGTTCTACGCCTACCTCTCGCAGGCCAACAACAACGGCTCGGCCTTCGCCGGCTACACCGGCTTCATCCAGCCGAACGCGGGCAACGTGGGCTCGCACGGGATCACGTTCGCCGACCTGCTCGGGGGCTTCGATATGGTCTTCGCCCGCTACGCGCCGATCGTGTTCGCCCTGGCCGTCGCCGGCGCGCTTGCGGGCAAGCGCATCACCCCCGCGGGCCTGGGGACGATGCGCACCGACAACGTCACGTTCTCGGTGCTGCTGATCGGCGTGATCGTGCTCGTCGGCGCGCTCACGTTCTTCCCCGCCCTCCTGCTCGGCCCGATCGTCCAGGGCCTGACCACGCACCTCTACTGACATGCGGCGCGACATCATCAACTCGATCCTCGGCGTCATCGTGTTCGCGATCCTGCTCGGGCTCGTCTATCCGCTCGTGATCACGGGCGTCAGCCAGGTCGTCTTCCCGGGCAACGCCAACGGCCAGCAGATCAAGGTCGGCGGCAAGCTCGTCGGCTCGAAGATCATCGGCCAGAACTTCGGCACGCCCGTGCTCGAAAAGAACGGCAAGCCCAAGGAAGTGAAAGGCGCCGTGGTGACAGAAGCTGACCCGCGCTACTTCCAGACGCGCCCCTCGGCGACAGAAGGCGGGTCCTACAACGCCGCCGCCAGCACGTTCTCCAACAAAGGGCCCAACAGCGTCAAGACCAAGGAAGCGTTCGAAGAAAACATCAAGTCCTATCTCGAACTGAACAAGCCGTACTACCCTTCGCTCACCGTCGCGAAGATCCCGGTCGACGCGGTGAACGCGTCCGCCTCGGGTCTCGATCCCGAAATCTCCAAGGCCAACGCGTGGATCCAGGCCCGCCGCGTCGCGGTGGTGCGCCGCCTCCCGCTGGCCACTGTCAACTCGTTGATCTCGAAGTACACGAGCGGCCGTGGTCTCGGCTTCTCGGGTGAGGAAGGCGTGAACGTGCTCGAACTCAACCTTGCTCTCGACCGTCTCACCGGAGGAACGAGCTGATGTCCGCGCCAGTACCCGCGACCCACGAAAGGCAGGCTGTCTCGCTGTTCCAGCGGGACATCGTCTGGCGCGCGCTGCTCGACAGCATCAAGAAGCTCGACCCGCGCGTGCAGATCCACAACCCGGTGATGTTCGTCGTCGAGATCGGCTCGGTTATCACGACCGTCACGTGGCTGATCCAGGCCTTCGGCGGCAAGCCGCTCGGCGGCGGCCACGAGGAAGCGTGGTACACGTTCACGATCTCGTTCTGGCTGTGGCTGACGGTGATCTTCGCGAACATGGCCGAGGCGTTCGCCGAGGGACGCGGCCGCGCCCAGGCCGACACGCTGCGCACGATGCGCAAGGAGACGGTCGCGAAGATGCGCGACGGGTCCACGAAGCCGGCCGCAGAGCTCACCCGCGGCGATGTCGTCGTCGTGCCGGCGGGAGAGCTGATCCCCGGCGACGGCACCGTGATCGAGGGCATCGCGACCGTCGACGAGTCGGCGATCACGGGCGAGTCGGCCCCCGTGATCCGCGAGTCCGGCGGCGACCGCAGCGCCGTCACGGGCGGTACGCGCGTGACCTCGGATGAGATCGTCGTGGAAATCACCCAGGAGCCCGGCAAATCGTTCCTCGACCGCATGATCGCGCTCGTCGAGGGAGCCGAGCGGCGCAAGACGCCCAACGAGATCGCGCTGAACATCCTGCTCGCGGCGCTGACGCTGATCTTCATGATCGTCGTCGTCACGCTGCGTCCGTTCGGCCTGTTCGCCGGCACGGTGATCTCCGAGACGACGCTGATCGCGCTGCTCGTCGCGCTGATCCCGACGACGATCGGCGCGCTGCTGAGCGCGATCGGGATCGCGGGCATGGACCGCCTCGTGCGGCGCAACGTGCTCGCCCTCTCCGGCCGCGCGGTCGAGGCCTCCGGCGACGTGGACGTGCTGCTGCTCGACAAGACCGGCACGATCACGATCGGCAACCGCCTGGCGTCGGAGTTCGTCCCGATGCCGGGCGTGGCCGAGGCCGAACTGGCCGAGGTCGCCCAGCTCTCCTCGCTCGCCGACGAGACGCCCGAGGGTCGCTCGATCGTCGTGCTCGCCAAGCAGTACGGCATCCGCGAGCACGACATGACCGCGCTGCACGCGGAGTTCGTGCCGTTCACCGCCCAGACGAGGATGAGCGGCGTGGACCTCGACGGCCGGCGCCTGCGCAAGGGCGCCGGTGACGCGATCATCGATCTCGTGCGCAGCGAAGGGGGCTCGCCGCCGCCCGAGCTGCAGGCCGAGCTCGATCGCATCGGCAGCGAGGGCGGCACGCCGCTGGCGGTCTCCCGCGACAACCAGGTGCTGGGAGTGATCTACCTCAAGGACACGATCAAGGAGGGCATGAGGGCGCGCTTCGACCAGCTGCGCGCGATGGGCATCAAAACCGTGATGGTCACGGGCGACAACCGCCTGACCGCGGCCAAGATCGCCGAGGAGTCGGGCGTCGACGACTTCCTCGCCGAAGCCACGCCGGAGCGCAAGCTGGCGCTGATCCGCGAGCAGCAGCAGGAGGGCCGCCTCGTGGCGATGACCGGCGACGGCACCAACGACGCGCCCGCGCTCGCGCAGGCGGACGTCGGCGTGGCGATGAACACCGGCACCCAGGCCGCGCGCGAGGCGGGGAACATGGTCGACCTCGACTCCAACCCGACCAAGCTGATCGAGATCGTCGAGGTCGGCAAGCAGCTGCTGATCACGCGCGGCTCGCTGACCACGTTCTCGATCGCCAACGACGTCGCGAAGTACTTCGCGATCCTGCCGGCGGTCTTCATCACCACCTGGGCGACCGGGGTGGGTGGGCACGAATCAAAGGGTCCGCTCCACGTCCTCAACGTGATGAACCTCGGCGACCCCCAGAGCGCGATCGTCTCCGCGATCATCTTCAACGCGCTCGTGATCCCGCTGCTGATCCCGCTGTCGCTCAAGGGCGTGCGCTACCGCCCGATCGGCGCGAGCGCGCTGCTGCGGCGCAACCTCTGGATCTACGGCCTCGGCGGCATCATCGCGCCGTTCATCGGCATCAAGCTGATCGACCTGATCGTCCACAACCTGCTCGGGGGGTAGCACGTCCGGGGCAGCCCGCCCACCGCGGGTGCTCGTATGCGACGACGAGCGCCATGTCGTCCGAGCCCTGCGCGTGATCCTGCGCGAGGGAGGCTACGAGGCGGTCCCCGCGAGCACGATCGCCGAGGCGCTTGAAAGTGCCGCAAAGCAGCCGCCCGACGCGGCGATCGTGGACCTCATGCTCCCGGACGGGAGCGGCATCGACCTCTGCCGCGAGCTGCGCTCGTGGAGCACGATGCCGATCCTCGTGCTCTCCGCGCTCGACGAGGAGGAGCAGAAGGTGCTGGCGCTGCAGGCCGGCGCCGACGACTATCTCGTCAAGCCCTTCTCCTCGCGCGAGCTGCTCGCGCGGCTGGAGGCGGTCTTCCGCCGCGTGGGGGGGCAGGAGGACGAGCCCACGGTGCTCGTGAAAGGGCTCGAGATCAACTTCCCCGCCCACACCGTCAAGCGCGACGGGCGCGAGGTGCGCCTGACGCCGACCGAGTTCACGCTGCTGGGCGTGCTGGCCCGCAATCGCGGCCGGCTGATGACCAGCCGCACGCTGCTTGGCGAGGTGTGGGGCGCGGAGCACACCAACGACACCCCGCTGCTGCGCACGCACATCGCGAACCTGCGCCACAAGATCGAGGGCGAGCGCGCGGGCGGCTGGCTCTACATCCGGACCGAGCCCGGCGTCGGCTATCGCTTCACCGACTGAGACGGCGCTCCGCCGGAGGACCGTCCGACTCCTCGCGTCGCGCCCGTACGGCTATCGTTTGCGGCGGTGAGCCGGGAAGCCTGGTCGGCGCAAGCAGTGCTGCCCACCGCCACCATGTGCCGTCGATCTCATCTCCTTCCAGTTCCCGCCGTCGAGCGCGGGAAGATGGGTCCCTGAGGCGATGATCCCGCGACCTGCTCTACCGTCGGCATGGCGGCGCGAGGCGCTGCGCACGAACCTGTGGCTCGTCCCGACGGTTGAGATCATCGCGGCGGTCGCGCTCTTCGCCGGCACCTACGCGATCGACCGCGCCGCCTACAACGGCAACCTGCAGCTGCCGTCGTTCGTGATCAGCGGCAGCGCCGACGCCGCCCGCCAGATCCTCACGGCGGTCGCGGCCGCCGTGATCACGGTCGTGACGCTCGTCTTCTCGATCACGATCGTGACGCTCACGCTGGCCTCGACTCAGTTCGGCCCGCGCATGCTGCGCAACTTCATACGCGACCGGATCACGCAGATCACGCTCGGCTCGTTCGTAGCCACGTTCGTCTATGCCGTGCTGGCGCTCGTCTCGATCGGGCCCTCGAGCCACGGCGAATTCGTCCCGCACCTGTCGGTCACGGTGACGATGGCGCTGCTCGTGCTCGACGTGGCGGTGCTCGTGGTCTTCATCGATCACATCGCCAAGTCGATCCAGCTGCCGCAGGTGATCGCCAGCATCGCCGGCGACCTCGCCGGCGCGATCGACGCCGATGCCGCGATGCGCTCGCCCACCAGGCTGAAGGCCGGTCCCTCGCTCGCCGAGGTGGTCTTGCGCCTGGACGACGACAGCGGCGTCGTCTGCGCGCCAGGCAGCGGCTACCTGCAGTTCGTGCGCATCGACGAGCTCGTCGACGTCGCCGCCAGGCACGGAGCGGTCATCCGGCTGCTGTACCGCCCCGGCCACTTCGTGATCGAGGGCGAGCCGCTCGCGGAGGTGTGGCCGGCCGCGGCCGCATCGGCCGTCGCTCGCACGCTCGGCGGCGCGCATGCGACCGGCTCGCACCGCACGCTCACGCAGGATCTGTCCTTCGCCGTCGACCAGCTCGTCGAGATCGCGATCAGGGCGCTCTCGCCCGCCGTCAACGACACGTTCACGGCGATCGCCTGCATCGACTGGCTCGGCGACGGACTGTGCAAGGTCGCCGAGCGCTGGAGGCCCGACGCGGTCCATCGGGACGCCACGGGTCGGGTGCGCGTGATCTCGCGCACGGTTGGATTCCGCCGCCTGGCAGAGCGCGCCCACGACAAGATCCGCCAGGCCAGCCGCGCGATGCCGGCGGTCATGATCCGCCAGCTCGACGCGATCGCGAAGGTGATGAACCACACCGTCTCAGCCGAGCAGCGCGACGTGCTCCTCGAGCAGGCCGAGATGATCCTTCGCAGCAGCGAGGAGTCGGTTCCCGAGGCCGCCGACCGCGCCGACGTGCGCCGCCGCCACGCCGCGGTGCTGGAGGCCGCGCGCGTGCGCGAGCGCGAAGACGCGCAGGTGGAGCGCGGCGAGCTCCGCCAGGAGGGGTTGGACGCGCCGGAGGACGGTCGCGAGCGCCACTCCGGGGCCGCCACCGGCGCGGACCTCGGCGACGTTCAGTCGTGACCTTCGAGGCAGGCGACGGCATCCCTCAGCGCGTGCCAGAGCGCGTCGTGGTCGGCCTCGACGTAAAGCGGTCCGGTGCCGTCGGTGAGCAGCTGCCGTGCCCGCACGACGCCCGCGGCGGTAACGACGGGATCGTGGCGCAGGGCGCGCGAGAGCTGGAGCAGCGCCGCCCGGCTGGCGCGGATGTCGCGCCTGGCAAGCGGCGGCGCCGAGCTAACGCGCCGGTGATAGCCCTCGGCGATCGACAGCACCGCATCGAGGCCGTTGGCCAGCTTGTGGCGGTAGGGCATCGCCGTCAGCTGCCGCGCGCGCAGCGCCAGCTCGAGGTCCGCGTCGGTGTCGGCGCCGTCGACGATCATCGCGTCGAGTCGCGTCCGGTGCAGGAGCACGCGTAGCCGCAGCGCGAGCATTGGGCGCGTGCGCGCGGGGGCCGGCCATTCGGGTGCGCGTGAGAGGTGGGGCGAAAGCGAGGACATTTGCGATTGCTCGAAGGGTCTCGTCCGACTTCGATTGTGCGCGGCCGGGCGTCAAGTCCTCATGACGATTGCGCAGGGCGGCATAACGATCGTGTTAAGGGGCGCCCGCGACCCGCCGGCAACGGCCTCGCGCGCGCCCGCAGAGCGCGCAGAGCGCGCATCGGAGCGCGCACGAGCGCGGATCGGAGCGCGCACGAGCGCGGATGGGTCTGACAGGGGGCCACTTCTGTAGCGTCCTACGCGGGCGCAATGGCTGACGAACGCGGGCACCTCAAGGTCTTCATCGGAATGGCCCCCGGGGTGGGGAAGACCTACCGGATGCTTCAGGAGGGAGCCGCCGAAGCCGCCAGCGGCCGCGACGTGGTGATCGGATACCTGGAGCCGCACGGCCGCCAGGAGACCGTCGCGCAGGCCGCGGGCCTGGACATCGTGCCCCGCCGCAAAGTCGTCTACAGGGGCACGCCGCTGGAGGAGATGGATCTGCCGGCGGTCCTCGCCAGAGCGCCCGAACTGTGCCTGATCGACGAGCTCGCCCACACCAACGCCCCCGGCCTCGAGCACGAGAAGCGTTACGAGGACGTCCGCGACGTGCTCGACGCCGGCATCGACGTTTACTCCACGGTCAACGTCCAGCACCTCGAGAGCCTCAACGACCAGGTAACCCAGCTGACGGGCGCGCACGTGCGCGAGACGATCCCCGACGAGGTGCTCTCCGAGGCCGACGAGGTCGTGCTGATCGACCTCACGCCGGAGGCGCTGATCGCGCGCCTGCGCGCCGGCAAGGTCTACCCCCAGGAGCGCGTCGGCGCGGCGCTCAGCAACTTCTTCAAGATCGAGAACCTCTCCGCGCTGCGAGAGACGGCGCTGCGCCAGGTCGCCGAGGACGTCGAGGTCAAGCGCCTCGTGCGCAGAACGGCAACCGATCTCGAGGATCTCGGCACCCGCCGCGAAGAGGAGGGGCTGCTGGGGCCGCGAGAGGTCGCGCCGCAGGCGATCGCCGAACGCCTGCTCGCGCTGGCGACGCTCGCAGAGAGCTCCGAGCGGGTGGTGCGCCGGGCGTGGCGCTCGGCTCAGCGCCTGGACGCGGAGCTCGACGTGCTCGTCGTGCGCCCGCCGGGACGGGCTCCCAATGCGGCCGACCGCAAGCAGCTCGAGGAGCTGCGGCGGCTCACATCCGTGCTCGGGGCGCGGCTGCGCGTCGAGGAGGGCGAAGACGTCGCCACGGTCGCGATCAGGGTCGCGCGCGAGCTCGGCAGCACCTACGTGCTGATGGGAACGCCCTCGCCGCGGCGCGGTCTGTCGCTGTTCGGCTCTCGCTCCGAGCGCTCGCTGCTGTCGCGGCTGCTGCACGGCCTGCCCGGGGTCGACGTGCGGGTCGTCGCCGACCCCGCGCTGCGCCAGGGCCCTGCGGTATCCGAGCAGCCGCTGCCCGAGGAGGATTCCCGCGACAGCGTGACGAACGTTTGAGCGGCCGGCGCCCCGGCGCTGCGCAGCCCCGCTGCGCGCCGACGCCCTAAACGGCGCCTAAGTCTTTGCCGCCTCGCCGTAACCATCGCGCGCCTAGCCTGTTTGACGTGGATATGAGAAAAGCCCAGCGACTCCTCCCCATCGCAATCCTCACGCTCCTCGCCGCGCTAGCCGTGGCCGCGATCGGCACCGCCGCCGCCGCCACGCGCCGCCCTGCCCGCGCACATGCCGCCTCCTCCTACCTCGTCGGCATCGGCGACGAGCAGTCCGAGATGTTCGGCAACCCGCTCTGGCAGCAGCTGCACACGCGCATCGCGCGCTACATCGCCCCCTACGACGCCGCCGTGCACGTGGACTCGCTGAATCGCGCGCGGTTATGGATCGCGAACGCCGAAGCGCAGCACGTGCAGGTCCTCGTCGCCTTCTACCACTCCGAGCACACGCCCACCAGGCTCCCGAGCGTCGCCCAGTACAAACACGACGTGCAGAAATTCGTGCGGCTGTTCCCGCACGTCCGGCAGTACCAGTCCTACGACGAGGCCAACCGCGGCAACGTCCGCGGCGCCTTCTCCAGCCCGTCCGCGAGCACGGCCGCGCAGTACTACCAGGCGCTGCTGCGCGTCTGCCAGGGCTGCACGGTGATCGGGCTCGACGTGCTCGATGCGCAGAACATCGGCCCCACGCTCACCTATATCTCCGAATTCAAGCACGAGATCTCGAAGCTCCAGACGGTGATGCCCAGGATCTGGGGCCTGCACGACTACTCCGACGTCAACCGTTTCGAAAGTTGGCGCACGCGGGAAATCTCGCAGGCGATGGGCGGGGAAGTGTGGCTCACCGAGACCGGCGGCATCGTTCAGTTCGGCGGCGCCTTCCCGAACCACCGCGGCTCCGGCCTGTCTCGCGCAGCGAAGGTGATCAAGTACATGTTCGGCGTCGCGGGCTCGCAGAGCCAGGTCAAGCGCCTGTACATCTACGACTGGACCGGAGGCCTGAACTCGACGCGCTTTGACGCGGGGCTGATGGACTCCCACTTCCGCCCGCGCCAGGGCTACGTGGCCGTCTGCAAGCAGCTTCATGCGAAGAAGTGCAACGTCAAGGTCAGCTCGCACTAGATCGCTGCGGCGGCCGAGGTTCGTCCCCGGCCGCCGAGGAGGATCGACGCCGGCCGCTGAAGAGGGTGGCCGCTAGCTGCCGAGGAGGTTCGTGGCCAGCCGCTGAGGTCGCGGCTAGCCGCTGAGCGCCGGCGCGGGCGTGTCGCGTCGCCGGCGCGGGCGCGGCGGCGGGGGCGCATCTCGCGTGAGGCGCATCGCAGCCAGCACGAGCAGGCCGGCAACGGCGGCGACCGGCACGAGGCTGCGCAGCGGGTAGGTGCTGCCGTCGTGGAGCTTCAGGTTCAGGGCCGTGTTGTCGCCGGCTTTGACGATGTCCAGCAGGCCCTGGTGGTCGATTCCGAGCAGCGTCGGCGCGAGCGCGGCGAACACCGCCCAGGCGAGCAGGGCGAGCACGCCCGCTCCGAGCTCGGCGCCCGAGAGCGCGAGCCGCGGCAGGCTGCGCGCGGCCAGCACCAGCCCGGCGCCGGCTGTGAGGAAGAACGGCCAGATCGCGCTCCAGCTGCGCCCGAGCCCGAACGCCGACGCGATCGTGGGCTGGAAGAAGCCCTCGCCGAAATAGCGCATCCACGTGACCGTCTCGGTCTCGTAGCCGACGAGCGGGTGGGTGATCGTCGCGATCACGGTCGTCGTCAGCGACACGCCCGCGAGGGCGAGCGTGGGACCGGGAAAGCGCTTCAGCGCGATCGCGATCGGGAACCCGAGGAAGGGCAGCATCGTCGTCAGGAAGCGCGGTCCCATGAAGCCGCCTCCGAAGGGCAGGTAGTAGCCCGAGTTGTAGCCCACGTAGCAGAGGCAGATGCCCGTCACGGTGAGCGCCTCCGCGCGCCGCCCGCGCCTGTAGAGCAGCACCGTCCCGACCGCCCCCATAATCAGCACAGGCGAGAGCGTGAGCAGCCCGCGCGAGTCGAACAGCAGCGTCGAGAGCACCTTCAGGCTGGGGGCGCCGATCCCGAAGAAGCCTTTGTGCTGGCGCGGCACGTCGGAGTAGGCCAGATGCGTCCAGGAGTGAAACGCGGCGTGGTTGTAGAGCAGCAGCGGCACGATGCCGACGATCCCGCCTGCGATGTAGGCGCCGGCTCGCTGCGCGATCAGGGCCGGGGTGAGCGCGTCGCGCCTGCTCAACAGGAACAGGCCGAGCACGACCGCGACGAAGAACAGCGGGTACTCCGAGGCGACCGCGTAGCCCACAGCCAGGCCGGCCAGCGCGAGCAGCAGGGGGCGCGGCGGGCCGTCGCGCTCGTGCAGCATGATCGCGAACGCGGCGAAGCCGAGCATCGCCGCGAAGACGTGCGAGAACAGTAGCGTGGAGAGCGGGAAGACCATCGTGCCGAGGCCGAGGATCACTGCCGTGGCCGCGCCGAAGCCGGCCTCATATCGCTCGGCGACGCGCCACACGAGCAGCAACAGGACGAGGCCCGGCAGCACGTTGGCCCACAGGCCGATGAAGTAGATCATCGTGTCGTCGTTGCGCAGCGCGTGCGATTTGCGCGCCAGCGCATCGGCGTTGACGAGGTTGAGGACCTTGTAGAAGGGCAGCGCGAACAGCGCGAGCCCGGGGGCCCGGGCGGAGTAGTAGTGGCCCCGGTAGAACACCTTGTCGCCGGTGTTCTGCTGGTAGGCGTCGATCGTCGTGCCGCCTTTGTCCAGCGAACGGATGAGGTCGTAGTGGGAGGTCTGATTCCAGGAGAAGCTCTGGATCATCGTCGCGTAGGACGCGCCCACGAGCAGGATCGCCAGCAGCCCTAGGCGCATCCGCCGGGCGGCGTCGCGAGACTCCGGGGGCCTGCGGGGTCCCGATATGCGGGTCCTCGCCGGGTAGCCGTCGGGCAGGGCTCGTTCCGATTGGCGCGCGTCCATCAAGAGTGCAGAGCGGCGGGCCCGGGACCGATGCGGTAGATGACGAGCGATCCGACCCGTTCGCGGGTGATGCCGAGCCCCGCGATCGGCTTCGCGGCTGCGGCGGCCGGGTTCGGGGGCTCGGCCAGCGCATAGCCGACGATCCCCGGCAGCTTCGGCATGTGCAGATGCAGCACGACCGTGCGGATCCCGTAGTAGCGCAGCTTCTCCACGCTCGCGCGGTCGGGGAAGCCGCTCATGCCCCCGCGCAGGTCATCGACGGCGGGGAAGTCGAACGTGCTGTTGCCGACGGGGATCTCGTAGAAGCCGTCGGTCGAGAAGTACTGCCAGACGCGATCGGCGGCCCCGTCGGTCGGAAGGTCGAGCAACGGACCCGGCAGCCCGATCTCGGCGCGTGCCGGCTGGGGCACGACCGGGTGTCCGAGATGCCCGGCGCCTTCGCCCACGATCGCGATCGCGAGCACCGCACCGAGCAGCGGCGCGAGCCCGCGCAGCTGCCTGCGTTCCCCCCAGCGCCCCGCGAGAGCCGCGAGCTGGGCCGCGCCGGCGCCGGCGAGCAGCGCGTAAAAGAGGGTCGCGAGCGTGAATATGCGTCCCGGCACCCTGACCCCGTTCCAACCCGGGGCATAGTCGTAGACCCACCGGTAGGGATAGCCGGCGCCGGTAAGGCCCATCCCGAGGGCCAGGATCGAGACCACGACGATGCCGAGCGCCAGGCCGATGCGCAATCGCCTGGTGAGCAGCGCGCCGCCGACGCCCGCCAGGCCGACGATCGCGAGCACGAGGATCAGGCCGCCCGGGAAGAACACGCTCTCGTTTTTCGAGTGTACGTGCGCGCGCGCGCCGGCCGTGGCCGCGCCCCACACCCGGTTCTCGGAGGAGGCCGCGAGCAGCGCGGCCGGCCCGGCGGAGTAGTTCTTGACTTCCTTGATCGTGCGCTTCGCGGTCGGATAGTCGCTGGCCACCTTCAGGTAGGGCACAGACTGGTAGACCGTCACTGCGCCGAGCACCGCGATCCCGATCACGGTCACGACGAGCAGGTGCCGGGGGATCAGCGGACCGCGGCTCGGCGTCCCTCCGCGCTTGGCCTGAGCGCGCCGGCGCGCGGCGCGCTCGGCGGCGCGTTCGGCCGCGGCGGAGCTGACGGTCTCCTGCTCGAGGTCCACGCCATCCTCCTCGGCACGGGCCTCCTCGGCACGGGCCTCCGCTGCGCCGGCGCCCTCGCCCTCGAGGCCTGCTGCCCGCCGGCTCGGCTCCAGGCGCCCGCGCCACCACGCGTAGACCGCGAGCAGGGCGAGCACGAGCAGCAGATAGGCGTACTGCATCCCGAGCGTGAAGCCGAGGCTGATCTGCCACGCGGACACGAGCCAGCCGGCGAGGACGAGCCCGCGCGAGCTGCGCCGGTAGCCGCGCAGCAGCAGGAACAGCGCCAACGGCAGGCCCCCCGAGGAGATCACGTGCAGATGGCCGGCCTCCGTCACGCGGTAGGGCGCGTAGGCGAACGCCGCACCCGCTGCCGCCGCGCCGACGCGCCCAAGGCCGAGCTCGCGCGCGAGCAGGTAGGCGCCAACGAAGCACAGCGACCAGGCGAACAGGAACAGCAGGTTGTAGCGGACGAGCGCGGCCACGGTGCCCGATCCGAAGAACCCCGCGGGCCCGTAGCCGAGCAGCGAGTCGGAGAAGGCGAGGCTCAGCGGATGGGGGTAGAAGGCGTTGGCGTCGAACAGGTGCAGGGGGTTGTGGAGCATCGCGTGGCCGACCCACGCGACCTCCCACGCGGTGCGTACCGGGTCGCCGAGATCGGGAGCGATGCGGCTCGGCAGGTGCAGCACCAGCGGCCAGCTCGTGATCACGGCCAGCAGCACGCTCGCGAGCACGACCAGCACCAGCTCTCTGCGCGTGAACGACGGCGAGGGCGCCCAGCTGCTCGCCCGCTCGCGCTCGGCGCCCGAACGCGCGCCCGCGGAAGCATCGAAGACGCCCTCGGCGCCGGGGCCGGCGGGCTCCTGCGGTGCGGGTGGTGTGCGGGGCGGACTTGGGAGACCTGTGCTCATGGTCTTTGGGCTGTCGGGGGCCGCGCCGATCGGCGCAGCATACGGGAGCGACCTGCGACATTGCGGCGCGTCTGCGGGCGCTGCTCGCTACCTCCTGGCGTCGCGGTTTGCGTCAGACTGGCGTCGATGAGGGTACTCGTCGTGGGAGCGGGAGGCGTGGGCACGGCGTTTGCGCGGATCGCCCAGCGGCGTGAGGTCTTCGAGGAGGTCGTGCTGGCCGACGTCGCCGGCAAGCGCGCCGAGGCGATCGCCGAGTCGCTCGGCGAACGCGAGCGCTTTCGCGGCGAGCGGGTGGATGCCTCGAGCGCTCCCGAGCTCGTCGAGCTGATCGCCCGAGTGCGGCCCGATGCGCTGCTGAACGCATGCGACCCGCGCTTCAACGAGCCGATCTTCGAGGCGGCATTCCAGGGGCGCGTGACCTACCTCGACATGGCGATGACGCTCTCGCAGCCTCACCCCGAGCGGCCCTACGAGCTGCCCGGCGAGATGCTCGGCGAACGCCAGTTCGCGCGCCACGAGCAGTGGCAGGGCGCGGGCCTGCTCGCGCTCGTCGGCATCGGTGTGGAGCCGGGCCT
The DNA here is from genome assembly GCA_035314465.1 of Solirubrobacteraceae bacterium. Classification (GTDB taxonomy): domain Bacteria; phylum Actinomycetota; class Thermoleophilia; order Solirubrobacterales; family Solirubrobacteraceae; genus Palsa-744. The sequence continues at coordinate 45,875 of DATFZM010000008.1, forward strand.
CTCCGACGTGCTCGCGCGCCACGCCGCGGATGAGCTGTTCTCGGAGATCGCCGAAGTCGGCGTCAGGGACGGCGCGAACCTCGTCGTCGAGGGATACGACTTCGCGCCCACGTTCTCGATCTGGACGACGATCGAGGAGTGCCTGAACCCGCCGTTGATCTGGGAGCGGCAGCGCGGCTTCTACACGACCGCCCCGTTCTCCGAGCCCGAGGTGTTCGTGTTTCCCGAGGGCATCGGCGCGGTCGAATGCGTCAACGTCGAGCACGAGGAGGTCGTGCTGGTCCCGCGCTGGGTCTCCTGTGAGCGCGTTACGTTCAAGTACGGGCTCGGCCAGGACTTCATCGACGTGCTGCAGACGCTGCACCGGCTCGGGCTCGACTCGACCACTCCGGTCAGCGTTCGCGGCGTGCCGGTCTCCCCCCGCGACGTCGTCGCGGCGGTGCTCCCCGATCCGGCGACGCTCGGCGAGCGCATGAGCGGGCGCACGTGTGCGGGAACGTGGGTGACCGGGACCGGTCGCGACGGCTCGCCCCGCTCGACCTACCTCTACCAGGTGGTCGACAACGAGGCCACGATGCGCGAGTACGCCAGCCAGGCCGTCGTCTGGCAGACGGCGATCAACCCCGCGGTCGCGCTCGAGCTGCTCGCGGGCGGCGAGTGGAAGGGCAGCGGCGTGCTCGGCCCCGAGGCGTTTCCGCCCGCGCCCTTCATGGCGCTGCTTGCCGACTACGGCGCGCCCACCGGGCGGATCGAGCTCGATCCCGGCGCGGCGCCCGCGCTCGGGCGCTGACCGCACCCCAGCCCGGCCCGAAGCGTCAGCCAGACCCGCCCCCTCCCGGGGGCGTTGTCGTCTCCTCGTCCGCCTCGGGCGTCATGATATGTACTCCGTGGGTGACGGCTTCGGGGCCCATCAGGTGGGCGGGGGCGTGCTCGACGGGTGCGTCGAGCAGGCCCGGCGCGGCGGTTTCGGTGTGGCGCGAGAAGAACGTCCGGAAGTGGAGTCGCGACACGAGCATCAGCGCCACGCCCACGAGCATGCCGATCCCCCCGAACCAGATCGGCAGCGTGAGGTCGAGGTACTCTTTGCCTTCGGCGTGCGCCTTGTGGCCGTAGTATTTGATCGCGTAGATGCCGATGCCGTACATGATCAGCCCGCCCAGCACCGGGCCGAGCCCGACGAGCACGAACTTGCGCGGGCTGCTGAATATCTCCCGGCGGTAGTACCAGGCGCTCGCGAAGCCGGTCGAGCCGTAGTAGAAGCACACCGGGATTCCGAGCGCCACGACGGCGAGTTCGAGCACCGTGTGCGAGATCAGGATCAGCGGCACCGCGATCACGATCGACAGCACCCCGAAGCCCCACGTCGAGACGGTTGGCGTGAGGAAGCGCCGGTGCACCCTGCCGAATACGGACGGGATCGCGCCCCAGTGGGCCATCGACAGCGTCGTGCGCGCGGTCGGGAGGATCGTCGTCTGGGTCGATGCGGCGGCGGACGTGAGGACGGCGACGATCAGGAACTTCACGCCGACGGAGCCAAGGACGCCCGTGCCGAGCGCGTGCAGGACGTCGCTGGCGTTTTCTTCGTTGGCGAGGAAGGCCGTCCCGTGGTAGGACTGTGCACCCGCTGAGACGAGCAGGTAGATCACGACCAGCAGCAGCGTCGACACGACAGCGGCGCGCCCGGGCCCCTCGTTGGCGTCCTCG
>DATFZM010000009.1:0-30560 GCA_035314465.1 Solirubrobacteraceae bacterium
ACCCTCCCCGGCCTGCGAGAGCGCATCCTGCAACGCCTCCTCACACTCGCCGCAGCCATCACCCTCAACCACCAACTCGGCCGCCCCAGCCGCGCACTCGCCGACTACTGCGCCTAAACCCGTGGAATCAATCATCTAGACCCGCACACGGGGCCCGGACACGGCGTGCGCCCGGCCGGTGCGGGTGCCGCTCGTCTCGAACTTCCACCGAACCCGCCAGTAGGTTGCAGGCGTGGCGCATGTGCTCGTCATAACGGGACCCTCGGGCGTGGGCAAGGGGACGCTGATCCGCGGGCTGATGGAGCGCCTGCCAGAGCTCGAGCTGTCCGTCTCGGCCACGACCCGCGATCCGCGGCCGGGCGAGCACGACGGCGTTGACTACCACTTCCTCAGCCGCGAGGACTTCGATCGCCGCGTCGCCGTGGGGGACTTCGTCGAGCACGCCGACTACGCCGGGCGCAGCTACGGCACGCTGCGCAGCGAGCTCGAGCGGCGCACCCGCGCGGGCGTTCCGGTGGTGCTCGAGATCGAGGTCCAGGGAGCTCGCCAGGTGCGCGCGGCGATGCCCCAGGCCGTCCAAATCTTCATCGCGCCGCCCTCGCTGGAGGCGTTGCGCGCGCGCCTCATCGGCCGCGGCACCGATGAGCCCGAGGAGGTCGAGCGGCGCCTGGCGGTCGCCGAGCGCGAGCTCGCCGCACGGCCGGAGTTCGCTCACGTGGTTGTCAACGATCGCCTCGAGGACGCGCTCGCCGAGCTCAAAGAGATCGTCGCCGCCGAGCTGTGACGGCGAGCGCGTCGGCGTGGTGCTCCCGGCGCCGCCCGCCGGCAGCCGATCCCGGTGCCTGTCGCGACGCCTACTAGACTGCGTCTCCTAACCCCGAAAGCGAGGCCTCTAAACCGTGATCTCCCCCCGTATCGACCGCCTCCTCGAGGAGGTCGACTCCAACTACGCCGGCGTGATCGTCGCCGCCAAGCGCGCGCGCCAGATCAACAGCTACTACCACAACCTCGGTGAGGGCACGTTCGACGAGTTCCCGCCGCCGATGATCGACACGGCCTCGAAAAACTACCTCACGATCGCCCTCGAGGAGGTAGCCGCCGGGAAGATGAAGTACCACTACCGCTGAGGCACGCAGACCGAGCCCTGGCGCGTTCGCGGCGAGTCGCGTCCGCAGGCGGGCGGCACACGGGGTCCTGGCGGGAGCCTCGCCAGCGGGCATGCGGGCATGCCGCAGTCCCTCGCAAGCCCCCGGCCAGCGCTTGCCCGCGGGGGCGCCTCGCTCCACAATCACAGGTCCATGTCCCGGATCCTGCTCGGCGTAAGCGGCGGCATCGCCGCCTACAAGGCGCTCGAGTTCGTGCGGCTCGCGACCGGCGCGGGCCACGCCGTTCGCGTCATCCAGACGCCCGCGAGCAGACGCTTCGTGGGGGAGGCCTCGTTCGCCGCCCTGACGGGCGCGCCGGTGCTGGTGAGCGAGTTCGAGCGCGACCCGGCTCGCGGCGCCTTCCCCGACCAGCCCGCTCCGGCGCACGAACCGCTCAGCCACCTCGAGCTGGTCGCAAACGCAGACCTCTTCCTGATCGCGCCCGCGACCGCCAACACGATCGCCAAGCTCGCCGGCGGGCACGCCGACTGCCTGCTCACGAGCAGCGCGCTCGCCGCGAGTTGCCCCGTCCTGGTGGCGCCGGCGATGAACAACCGCATGTACGAGCACCCCGCCACGCAGGCCAACCTGCGCACGCTAGCCGAGCGCGGCGTGCGCGTGATCGAGCCGGGTAGCGGCAGGCTCGCCTCACGCGGCGAGGAGGGAGTCGGTCGCCTGGCCGAGCCGGCCGCCCTGCTCGCGGCCTGCGAGCAGGCGCTCGCCCGTGCCCTACAGGGTGCCTCCCAGCCGTCCGCGCCAGCGCCTGCGCGCGCGGCCGACGCGACCGGGCAGCACGGCGTCGGCGCCGCGCCCGGCGCACGCGGCGCCCTCAGCGGCACGCGAGTGCTCGTCACGGCCGGCGGGACGCGCGAGCCGATCGACAGCGTGCGCTACATCGGCAACTGCTCCTCGGGAAGGATGGGGCTCGCGCTCGCACAGTCGGCGCTCGACCGCGGCGCCGAGGTCACGCTGATCGCGGCCAACGTCGCGCTTGCGGCGCCGGCCGGGGCCGAGGTGCGGCGCGTCGTCACCGCGGCCGAGCTCGAGCTGGAGTGCGAGCGCGAGTTCCCCGCGTGCGAGGTGCTGCTGATGGCCGCCGCCGTGGCCGACTTCACCCCGGCGGCGCCCGCGCAGGGCAAGCTCAAGAAGGCCGGTCGCAGCGAGCTCGAGCTCGTGCTCGCGCCGACCGCGGACGTGCTCGCCGGGTTGGGCCAGCGCCGTCGCGCCGGACAGACGCTCGTGGGCTTTGCCGCCGAGCACGGCCAGGAGGCCGTCCAGGCGGCCCGCGGCAAGCTCGCAGCCAAGCACCTCGACGCGCTCGTCGTCAACGACATCTCGCGCGATGACATCGGCTTCGACGCGCAGGAGAACGAGGTCACGATCCTGACCGCTGCCAACGGCAGCGAAATCGACGAGCACCACGTACCGCGCGCGAGCAAGACGGCGGTGGCCGAGGCGGTCCTCGACGCCGTCGAGCGGCTTCGCGGCAGCGGATAAAATGTGCGGATGGAGAGCGTCTACGACCTCTATCAGCGAGGCTGCGACCTGCTCGACCACGGCGATCACCTCGCCGCGATCGTGCCGCTGAGCAAAGCGCGGGACCTCGAGCCGGAGAAGGCCTCGATCCGCGAGGCGCTCGGTCGCGCCCTGTTTCACGCGCAGCGTTACGAAGGCGCCGCCGCGGAGTTCCAGGCCGTCGCCGCGCGCGCGCCGACCGACGACTACGCGCTCTTCTGCCTCGGGCGCTCGATGCAGCTCATGGGACGCCACCGCGAGGCCTGCCAGCCGCTGGCGCTGGCCTGCTCGCTACGGCCCGAGCGCGCCGACTACAAGCTGTACCGGGATCGCGCGCGGCGCGACGCCGCGCGCGCCTGATCAAGCGAGGCGGGGCAGGCCCCGATGCTATGCTCGATCGACAGCTTTCGTGTCGGGGTAGAGGCCCCGACAGCAGTACCGAGAGTGGGCGTCCGCCCGCTTTTTTTGCGTAACGAGCCAAGTAGAGAACGACGATGACAGCGCTCCAGAACGACATAGAAGCTCGTCTGGCCGAGACCGAGCCGGAAGTCGAGGTGCTGCTCGCCGAGGTCGTGGGCGGGCGTTGCCTGCGCGTCTTCATCGACCACCCGCATGGCGTCACGCTGGCGACCTGCGAGCGCGTCACGATGCACCTCAACGACCTGCGCGAGCGCTACTCGCTCGAGGTCTCATCGCCCGGCGTCGAGCGCCCGCTGACCAAGCCCGCGCACTTCCGCCGCTTCGTCGGGCGTCGGGCGCGCGTGCGCACGCGCTGGTCGATCTCTGATCGGTCGCGTCCGAGCGCCGCGGGCCAGCCCGAAGCGGCGAGGCGCGGCGTGAGCAGCTTCACCGGCGAGCTCGTCGGCGCCTCCGACGAGGAGGTCACGCTGGCGGCCGACGGGGGCGTCATCGCGATCCCCTACTCGGAGATCCGCCGTTCCAATCTGATCGAGGAGTAGGGGTAGGCCATGTCACGCGAGATCCTTGAAGCGATGCACGCGCTCGCGCGCGAGAAGGGCATCGAGCCGGAGAAGCTGATGATCGCGCTCGAGGACGCGCTCCTGTCGGCCTACAAGAAGCAGCCCGGCTCGGCCAAGTACGCGCGCGTGGAGATGGATCGCGACACCGCCGACTTCAGGGTCATCGAACTGATCATCCCCGAGCGCCTGGAGGCGCACCTGATCGTGGAGACGATCGACGAGGGCACGACGATCGACCCCGAGACGGGGGAGATGCGCGAACCCGAGGAACCGGAAATCGACCCCAAGAAGTTCGCCGAATACCGCGACCAGATCGACGAGCGCGACGTGACGCCCGACGACTTCGGCCGGATCGCGGCGCAGACCGCCAAGCAGGTGATCCTGCAGCGCATCCGCGAGGCCGAGCGGGACATGATGTACGAGGAGTACCGCGACCGCGTCGGCGAGCTGATCACCGGCATCGTGCAGCAGTCGGACTCGCGCTACACGCTCGTCCAGCTGCGCGAACGCGTCGAGGCGCTGCTGCCCAAGTCCGAGCAGGTCGAGGGTGAGCGCTACGACCACTCGCAGCGCATCAAGGCCGTGATCAAGGAGGTCTCGCCGTCGACCAAGGGCCCCGCGATCATCGTCTCGCGACGCGACCCCGAGCTGATCAAGAAGCTGTTCGAGCTCGAGGTTCCCGAGATCGCCGACGGCCTCGTGGAGATCGCCAACGTCGCGCGCGAGCCCGGCTACCGATCGAAGATCGCCGTCATCTCCCACACCGACGGCGTCGACCCGGTCGGCGCCTGCGTCGGCCCCCGCGGCTCGCGCGTGCGGATGGTCGTCTCCGAGCTACGCGGCGAGAAGATCGACATCATCCCCTTCAACGACGAGCCCGCGCGATTCGTCGCCAAGGCGCTCTCGCCCGCCCGCGTGCGCGAGGTGCTCGTCGACGATGACGCCAAGCAGGCAACCGTGATCGTCCCCGATGACCAGCTCTCGCTCGCGATCGGGCGCGAGGGGCAGAACGCGCGCCTTGCCGCCCGCCTCACCGGCTGGCGCGTCGACATCCGCTCGGAGACCGAGTTCGCCGCCGAGGAGGCCGAGCACGGTTACGAGGAGGAAGAGGTGCAGGGTCGCTGCGCCGCGATCCTCTCCAACGGGCGCCGCTGTCCCAACGCCGCGCTGCCCGGCTCCCGCTACTGCGGCCTGGAAACCCACCAGGCGCTCGCGAACATCGCCAGCGACGACGTCGCCGACCTCGCGGCCTCGCCGTCCGGCGAGAGCGCCGCCGAGAGCCTCGCCGCCGCCGAGCCGCCGCAGCCCGCGATCGCGATCGAGGACTCCGAGGATCCGCTCGGCGCTCCCGGGCCGACGATGCCGCCCGCCGAGGGCGGGCCGGCGCCGGCCGAGGAGCAGACGACATAGGCGGTCACATGCCCCGGCGTACCTGCGTCGGCTGTGGGCGGATCGCGGCGAAGGGCGAGCTCGTGCGGCTCGCAGCCGCGCGCCGCTACGACGCCGCCGGTCCGCTCGCGGTGATCGACGATTCCGGCACGATGCCCGGCCGCGGCGCCTACCTGTGCCGCTCTGACGTGGCGCCGCATCCCGCCGCCGAGTGCCTCGCGCGCGCGCTACGACGCGGCGCGCTCGCGCGCACGCTCCGAGCGCCGGTAACGCTGGACCCCAAGATCGTAGAATCGATGAGTCGATGAGCAAGCGACGCGTGCACGAAATTGCGAAGGACCAGGGCATCTCCAGCAAGGAGCTGCTCGACAAGCTCCACGCCGCCGGGATCGAGGCCAAGGCCGCCGCCTCCTCCGTGGATGAGACGATCGCGTTGAAGGCCCTCGGCGTTGGATCCGACGCCCGCCCGCCCGCCGCCGCGAGCTCCAACGGCTCGCCGCCGGCGACGCCGCCCGATGGCTCCGCGAACGCCCCCGCAAGGCCCTCAGGCGACGGCCAGTCCCGAGCCGCGGGCGCACCCGGCGTCGGCGAGACACAGCCGAGCGCCGCAGCGCGCGCGCAGGCGCCCGCCCCGCCGCCTGCCGCGCCTGCTCAGCGCGGCGCAGCCGCCGCGCCGCCGCAGGCGGCGCCGCCTCCCGCGCAGGCCACGGCCGCGAGCACCCAGCCAGCGAGCGCCTCGCCGCCGGCTCCCTCCGCGCCGACCCCCGAGCGCGTGCGCCCCACGCGCGACTCGCGCACGGGCGAGCGCACGCCGGGCGAGGTCGGCCCGGGCGGGCGCAGGCGCGTGGTGATCGACTCGCAGGCCTCCCGCCGTCAGCAGAGCGGGCCCTCCAACCAGCCTCAGCGCCGGCCCCGCCGCGGGCGCCGCCGCCGCGGCACCTACGACGAGACGATCGCTCCGATCGACACCGCCGCGATGGAGGCGACCGACCTGATCCGCGTGAACTCCGGCTCGACGGTCAAGGACATCGCCGAGTACCTCGGCGTGGCGGTGCCGGAGGTGATCAAGAAGCTGATGTCGCTGGGCGAGATGGCGACGCTCACGCAGACGCTCTCCGACGACGCGATCCAGGTCCTGGCGGACGAGTTCGAGAAGGAGATCGAGATCGTTCACGCCGCCGACGACGTCGAGGTCGAGCCGCTCTTCGAGGACTCCGAGGACGACCTCGTCGAACGCCCGCCGGTGGTAACGATCATGGGCCACGTCGACCACGGCAAGACCTCGCTGCTCGACGCGATCCGCGAGACCGAGGTGGTCGCGGGCGAGGCCGGCGGGATCACGCAGCACATCGGCGCCTACCAGGTCCATCACGCCGGCAAGGAGATCACGTTCCTCGACACTCCCGGCCACGAGGCGTTCACCGCGATGCGCGCGCGCGGCGCGCGCGTGACCGACCTCGCGGTGATCGTGGTGGCGGCCGACGACGGCGTCAAGCCGCAGACCGAGGAGGCGATCGATCACGCCAAGGCCGCCGAAGTGCCGATCGTGGTCGCCGTCAACAAGATCGACAAGGAAGGCGCCCAGCCCGAACGGGTGCGCACCGAGATGACCTCGCACGGCCTGCAGCCCTCGGAGTGGGGGGGCGAGACCGAGTTCGTGGACGTGAGCGCCAAGACCCACCAGGGCCTCGACTCGCTGCTCGACACGATCCAGGTCGTCACCGACCTCGAGGAGCTGAAGGCCAACCGCGAGACCGAGGCCTCCGGCGCGGTGATCGAGTCCAAGCTCGACCCCGGGCGCGGGCCGGTCGTCACGATCCTGATCCAGCGCGGCACGCTGCACGTCGGCGACGCGCTCGTCGCCGGGGCCCACTTCGGCCGCGTACGCGCGATGCAGGACTTCATCGGCCAGCGCCTCAAGCGCGCCACGCCCGGCCAGCCCGTCGAGGTGCTCGGCTTCGACGGCGTGCCCGAGGCCGGCGAGCACGTTCGCGTCGTCGAGAACGAGCGGCGCGCGCGCCAACTCGCCGGCGAGCGCGCGAACCGCCTCAAGACGGAGGCGCTCGCGCGGCGCTCCGGGCGCAAGGTCTCGCTCGAGGACGTCTTCAAGCTCGCGCAGGAGGGCGCCGTCAAGGAGCTCAGCCTGGTCGTCAAGGCCGATGTCGCGGGCTCGCTCGAGGCGATCGAGGACGAGATCGCAAAGCTCCCTCAGCAGGAGGTCAAGGTCAACATCATCCACCGCGGCGTCGGCGGGATCAACGAGTCCGACGTGATGCTCGCCGCGGCATCGGACGGCGTGATCCTCGCGTTCAACGTGCGCCCGGTGGGCGACGCCCGCCAGATCGCCGACCGCGAGGGCGTGGAGATCCGCTCCTACGCCGTCATCTACAGGGCGATCGAGGAGCTGCGCGCCGCGATGGAGGGCATGCTCGAGCCGGCCGAGGTGGAGACCCCACTCGGTCAGGCCGAGGTGCGCCAGCTGTTCCGCGCCTCGCGCATCGGCACGATCGCCGGCTCGTTCGTCACCGAGGGCAAGGTCACGCGCGGCGCGAGGGTGCGGGTGGTGCGAGACGGCACGGTTATCTACGACACGACGATCGAAAGCCTGCGACGCTTCAACGACGACGTGCGCGAGGTCGCGAGCGGTTTTGAGTGCGGCATCGTGCTCGCCAACTTTCAGGACGTGCACGAGGGCGACGTGCTCGAGACATACGAGACGCGCCAGGTGGAGCGCGAGCTGTCCTCTTGATCACCGGCGCGGACCGCAGGGTCGACAGCGGCTGCACTGCAGGGAGATCGAACGCCGTAGGGAACTGGACGAATAGGATGAGCAGTGGACGCATGCGGAGGGTGGATGAGGCGGTTCGCCAGGTGATCGGCGACGCTCTGGCGGGAGATCTGAAGGACCCCCGAGTGGGATTCGTAACCGTGACCGATGTCAGGACCAGCGCCGACCTGCGCCACGCGCGCGTGTACGTGAGCGTGCTCGGCGAGGGCGCTCACGCCTCAGATCCCGAGCAGCGCTCCTCGACGCTCGCCGGGCTGCGCAGCGCCCACGGCTACCTGCAGGGCCTCGTCGCGCGCGAGCTCGGCCTCAAGCGCACGCCCACGCTCGAGTTCAGCTACGACGAGACCACCGACCGGGCGCTGCGCGTCGAGCAGCTGATCGACGAGGCGAGCCGCCGGTGAGCTCGACGACCACGGCTCAGGCGCGTGAGCTGGTGCTGCAGCGGATCCGCGAGGACAACCGCTTCGTGCTCGCCACCCACGAAAGCCCCGACGGAGACGCGCTCGGATCGCTCGTGGCGATGCAGGGCCTGCTCACGATGCTCGGCAAGGACAGCGCGATGTTCATGGGCGCCTCGGACCTTCCGCTCCCTGACGAGTACGGGATGCTCTCGCTCGAAGGGCTGATCCAGCACGCCCCCGAGGACATCGCCGAGCGCACGGTCGTGTTCCTCGACTGCGGCAACATCGACCGCAACCCGGCGGGCGTGCTGCGCGACGGGCGCCACCTGCTCAACATCGACCATCACCACGACAACACGCGCTTCGGCACCGTCAACCTCGTCGTCCCCGACGCCTCGTGCACGGCGGAGATCGTGTGGGATCTGATGGACGGGCTGGGGGCGAAGCCCACGACCGCGCTCGCCGAAGCGCTCTACATCGGGCTGATCACCGACACCGGGCGCTTCATGTACGAGAACACCACGCCGCGGGCTCACACGATGGCGGCCGACCTGATCGAGGCCGGCGTCGACGTCCCGGGTGTCTATCGGCGTCTCTACGAGGGCGTTCCGATCGGCAAGCTCACGCTGCTCGCACGCGCGCTGGAGACGATCCAGAGGTTCGACTCCGGCGAGCTCACGCTGGCCGCGCTGAGCGCGCAGGACTTCGACCGCGCCGAGGCCGAAGAGAGCTACTCGGAGGGGATCATCGACCAGCTGCGCGCCGTGGCCGGCACGAAGGTCGCGGTGCTCGTGCGCGAGCTCAGCGCCGGCGAGCGCAAGGGCCAGCACAAAGTCTCGCTGCGCGCGACCGACGACGACGTCGACGTCTCGGTGATCGCGCGCGCCCAGGGTGGGGGAGGCCATCGGCGCGCGGCGGGGTTCTCGACGGAACTTCCCCGGGAGGAGCTGATCGCCTTCCTGCGCGAGGCGATCGCCCAGCAGCTGCACGCGAGCTCGGACGGACGAGCTGCGGCGACGCTCGCCTGAGGGCTACCTTGCCCGCAGCGCGAGCCGAACCCAGTCGGGCGCACGCGAGCGAGCACGACGGCGTGCTGCTCATCGACAAGCCGGCTGGGATCACCTCCCACGACGTCGTCGCCGCCGTGCGGCGGTCGCTCGGCGGCGTCAAGACGGGCCACGCCGGCACGCTCGATCCCTTCGCGACCGGCCTGCTGCTGGTTCTGGTCGGCCGCGCAACGAAGGCCCAGCGGGCGCTGATGGCGCTCCCGAAGCGCTATGAGACGCTCGCCCGGCTCGGGGCCCGCTCGAGCACCGGCGACACGGAGGGGGAGATCACCGAGACGGGACGCATCCCTCCCGACCCGCCGCCGCTGCCGGTGGGCGAGGTGCGCCAGCGCCCGCCTGCGTACTCGGCGGTCAAGATCGCCGGCGAGCGCGCCTACCGCCGCGCGCGCCGCGGCGAGAACGTCGAGATGCCCGAGCGGATCGTCACGGTGCACAGCTTCACCCAGCTCTGGCGCGTCGACGGCAACGGGCCCGACGAGCATCCCCGCGCGGCGTTCGCGATCGAATGCGCCAGCGGCACCTACGTGCGCTCGCTGATCGCCGACCTCGGCGACGCCTACTGCTTGGAGCTGCGCCGCACCGCGATCGGTCCCTTCGACGTCGAGCACGCCCACCCGCCGCCCGCGCGCGGCGCCAACTGGCGCGATCCACCGCTGATCGCGACGGCCGCGGCGCTGGAGCTCGCGCGCGCAGCACCGTCCGCGCCGCGCGCCCGCCAGCCGTCCGTGCGCGGCCCGCGCGAATAGGCTTTGCGCCCGTGAGGGTCACGCGCCTGCCGGATGTCGAGCGAGGACGTTCGCGCAGCGTCGCCGTGGGGACGTTCGACGGCGTGCATCTCGGCCATCGCGAGGTGATCGCGGGCGCCGACAGCGTACTCACGTTCGATCCGCACCCGGTCTCCGTGGTCGCCCCCCAACACACCCCCAAGCTGCTCACCACGCCCGAGCGCAAGGCCGAGCTGGTCGCCTCGCTCGGCGTAGAGGAGATGATCGTGATTCCCTTCGACGCCGACTTCGCGATGCGCTCGGCGGCGAGCTTCGTCAACGACGTGCTCGTCGACGCGCTCGGGGCCACGCAGGTCTCGATCGGCGAGAACTTCCGCTTCGGCCACAACGCTCAGGGCAGCCCCGAGCTGCTCGCCGCCGATCCTCGCTTCACGACCGTCGTGCACCCCCTGCTCGAGGTCGACGGCGAGGTCGTCTCCTCGAGCCACATCCGCGGCCTGCTGCTGGCCGGCGAGATGCACGAGGCGAACACGCTCCTCGGCGAGCCGTTCGAGCTCTCGGGGGTGGTCGTGCACGGCGACGAGCGCGGGCGCGAGCTCGGCTTCCCGACGGCCAACCTCGTACCCGACGAGGCGCTCGCCTGTCCCGGCCACGGCGTCTACGCGTGTCTGGCCGGGGACGTCCCGGCGGCCGTCAGCATCGGTGTGCGGCCGACCTTCGAGACCGGTCGCCGCGAGCTGATCGAGGCCTACCTGCTGGACTTCTTCGGCGATCTCTACGACCAGGTGCTCGAGCTGCGCTTCCTCGAGCGCCTGCGTGGCGAGCGCCGCTTCGACAGCGTCGAGGCGCTCGTCGAGCAGATGCGCCTCGACGTGCAGCGCACGCGCGATATCGTTGCGGCTGCGCGCTGAGGGGTGCCGCGGCCGCGGCCGTGTGCGGCGCTCACGCGCGCCCGCCGAGAACCGATTCCACAACCGGCTGCGATAGCGCGATCGCAGGGCGCCGAGGCGCCGGACGGGCGGCGGGCGTCTGCTACCGTGCCGGGTTCCGATGGCTGCCATCACCAGTGAGCGCAAGCGCGCGATCGCCGCGAAGTTCGGCGCCTCCGAGAAGGACACCGGCTCCACGAAGGTGCAGGTCGCGCTGCTGACCGAGCGCATCAACCACCTCACCGAGCACCTGCGCGAGCAGAACAAAGACCACCACTCGCGCCGCGGGCTGCTGATGCTGGTCGGCAAACGCCGTCGCTTCCTCGACTACCTCCAGCGCGAGGATCTCGAGGGCTACCGCGCGCTGATCAAAGAGCTAGGCCTGCGCAAGTGAGCTGAGGCGACCGTGAGCGCGGATGCGTCGTCCTCGGTCGCTCGGTGGGTCCCGACGTGTCTGTGATCTCAGCCGGCACGCCGGTGCCAAGCTTCACGCTCGCGCGCGCCGACGGCGATAGCTTCACCGAGCAGGACCTGCGCGGCGAGGGCGTGGGCGTGCTCGTGTTCTACCCCTTCGCGTTCAGCCCCGTGTGCACGGACCAGCTACAGCTCTACGAGGACGTGCGCCGCGAGCTCGAGAACCGGGGCGGGCACCTCTACGGCGTCTCGTGCGACTCTACGTGGGCGCAGAGCGCCTTCCGCGAGAAGCTTGGCGTCGGCAGCGAGCAGCTCTCGGACTTCGAGCCGAAGGGCGCGGCGTGCGAGGCCTTCGGCGTGCTGCACGCTGGCGGCTTCCCCCAGCGGGCGCTCGTGATCGTTGATGACGATGGCGTCGTGCGCTGGAGCTATGAAGCGCCCTCGCCCGGCGAGCTGCCGGGCGTCGAGCTGCTGCGAGAGGGCCTCGCGGCGGCCGGCGGCGCCTGAGCGCAACACGCGAGCCCGGTGCCTGCGCCGCCTGCGCCCGGGCCCTTGGCGGGATGCGCGTCCGCTAAGCTGCCTTAGTTCGGAGATAAGGAAAATGAAACGGACCGCCGACCGACGGGCGGAACAGGAAGGCAGTGAATATGAGTAGCGACGCCGTTACGCGGATCTCCGTGGAGATCGCAGGTAGCGAGATCTCGTTCGAGACCGGAAGGATGGCAAAGCAGGCCTCGGGCGCGGTCGTGGTCCGCCAGGGAGACACGATGGTCCTCGCGACCGCCGTCGCGGGGAGCCTGCGCGACGTCGACTTCCTCCCCCTAACGGTGGACGTGGAGGAGCGCATGTACGCGACCGGCAAGATCCCCGGCTCGTTCTTCAAGCGCGAGGGTCGCCCGGGCGAGAAGGCGACGCTCACCGCGCGCATGATCGATCGCCCGATCCGCCCGCTGTTCCCGAAGGACTGGCGCTACGACACGCAGCTCGTGGCGATCCCGCTCTCGATCGACCACGTCCACCCCTACGACATCCTCGCGATGAGCGGGGCATCGGCGGCGCTGATGATCTCCGACATCCCGCTGCCCACGCCCGTCGGCGCGGTGCGCATCGGCAAGGTCGACGGAAACTTCGTCGTCAACCCGGCCGAGCCCGATCTGCTCGAGGACGCCGAGACCCCCTCCGACCTGGACCTGATCGTCGCCGGCACCGAGGAGGCGATCCTGATGGTCGAGGCCGGCGCGAACGAGATCCCGGAGGCCGAGATCCTCGACGCGCTCGACATCGCTCACGCCGAGATCAAGAAGCTGTGCGCGCTGCAGCGCGATCTCGCCGAGAAAGTCGGCAGGGAGAAGAAAGAGTTCGAGGCGATCCAGGTCGACCAGCAGCTGCTGGAGGAGATCCGCTCCTCGCATGGCGCCATGCTCGACTCCGCCACACAGGTGGAGGACAAGCTCGCGCGCCAGGACGCTACCAGGGAGGCGGAGGCGGCGATCCTCGAGCACTACGCCCCCGCGGCGCCCGAGGCAGCCTCCGAACACGAACTACTGGCCGCCAAGGAGCGCCGCGCCGCGGTCCAGCTCGCCTTCGACAAGCTCGAGAAGTCGATCATCCGCGAGCGCATCGCGGTCGCCAAGAAGCGCCCGGACGGGCGCGCCGAGAGCGAGATCCGCGAGATCACGATCGAAGTCGGCGTGACGCCGCGAACGCACGGCTCGGCGCTGTTCACGCGCGGCCAGACACAGGCGCTGAGCGTCGTCGCGATGGGCACGCTCAAGGAGGAGATGCGCCTCGACACGCTCGGCCTGGAGACGAAAAAGTACTACTGGCACCACTACAACTTCCCGCCCTTCTCGGTCGGGGAGGCCGGCCGCATGGGCGGTGTCAAACGCCGCGACATCGGCCACGGCGCGCTCGCCGAGCGCGCACTCGTGCCGATGGTTCCCTCGACCGAGGACTTCCCCTACTCGATCCGGGTCGTCTCGGACATCCTCGAGTCCAACGGCTCCTCCTCGATGGCTTCGGTATGCGGGTCTTCGCTGTCGTTGATGGACGCCGGCGTCCCGATCAAGCGCCCCGTCGCCGGAATCGCGATGGGTCTCATCAAGGAGGGCGATGACTACGTCGTCCTGACCGACATCGCCGGCGTCGAGGACCACCTCGGCGACATGGACTTCAAGGTCGCCGGCACCGAGCGGGGCATCACCGCCCTGCAAATGGACATCAAGATCTCGGGTGTCACCTTCGAGATCCTGCGCGACGCGCTCACGCAGGCCAACAACGCGCGCAAATTCATCCTCGGCAAGATGGCCGAGGTGATCGACGCCCCGCGCGAGCACCTCTCGCAGTTCGCGCCGCGCATCCAGACGATCCAGATCGACCCGTCCCAGATCGGCCTGCTGATCGGCAAGGGCGGCGAAACGATTCGTGGCCTCTCGGAGGAGTTCGAATCCCAGATCGACGTCAACGACGACGGCCAGGTGCTGGTCTACTCGGCCAACGGCGAACTCGGCGACGCGCTCGTCGAACGCGTGCGGATGATGATGAAGGAGGTCGAGGTCGGCGACGAATACGTCGGCAAGGTCGTCAAGACGACGACGTTCGGCGCGTTCATCGAACTCGCCAAGGGCACCGACGGGCTGCTGCACATCTCCAACGTCTCGCCCGGCGAGCGCGTCGAGAGCGTAGAGGACGTGCTCAACAAGGGTGATGAGGTCAACGTCCGCGTCGTCGAGGTCGACCGCGAGCGCGGCCGCATCGGCCTGCGTCTCTCGCACGACCCCGACATCGCGGGCAAGACCGTCGAGGAGCTCGCCGGCGTAGGCACCGGCGGCGGCGGGCGCGGCGGACGCGAGAGCGGGGGCGGCTCCTCGCCCAACGGCCGCGAGCGGCCCTCGGAGCGGAGATCCAGTGGCGGACCGCGGCGCGGCTCCGGGCGCCCGCGCCACAGCCGCGACCGCGACTGACGCACGGCTTCGAGTTGAGCAGCGAGCATCGCATCAGCACGCTGGAGTCCGGCGTGCGGGTCGTCACCGAGCGCATGCCGGGCGTGCGCTCGGTGGCGCTCGGCTTCTGGATCGCGACCGGTTCGGCGGCCGAGGAGGAGGAGCAGGCCGGGATCTCCCACCTGCTCGAGCACATGCTGTTCCGCGGCACCGAGCGGTTCGGCTCCGAGGAGATCGATCAGATCTTCGACGCGATGGGGGCCGAGGTCAACGCGGGCACCGACAAGGAGGCCACCTCGCTGCACACCCGCGTCCTCGACCGGCACCTCGAGCGCGCCTTCGAGGTGATGAGCGACATGATCTGGGAGCCGCGCTTCGGCCACCTCGAAGCCGAGCGTGACGTGGTCCTCGAGGAGATCGCGATGTACGAAGACGATCCCCAGGATCAGGTCTTCGACCTCCTCGCGCGCGCGATCTTCGGCTCGCACCCGCTCGGGCGGCCGGTGATCGGCAGCGCCGAGGTCGTCGGGTCGGTCTCGCGCGAGCAGCTCTCGGCGTTCCACGCCGAGAGCTACGTCCCCAGCGCGATCGTGATCGCCGCTGCGGGCTCGCTCGAGCACGAGCAGCTGCTCGAGATGGCAGGGCGCCTGCAGCCACCCTCCGCGCGCTTCCCCGAGACCGCGCCGGCGCTCGCCGATGCGAGCGCCGCGCCGCTTGCGCGCGCGCGTGTGCGCTTCCTCGAGAAAGACACCGAGCAGTACCACGTGTGCATCGG
Organism: Solirubrobacteraceae bacterium; assembly: GCA_035314465.1. Lineage (GTDB taxonomy): Bacteria > Actinomycetota > Thermoleophilia > Solirubrobacterales > Solirubrobacteraceae > Palsa-744. Next base: position 15,071 of record DATFZM010000009.1, read on the forward strand.
CGGCCCCGGTATCGCCCGCAACGACGAGCGCCGTTTCGCGCTGCGGGTTCTCGAAGGCGTGCTCGGCGGCACGTCCTCCTCGCGTCTCTTCCAGGAGGTGCGCGAGCGTCGCGGTCTGGCCTACTCGGTGTTCTCGTTCTCGAACCTGTTCGCGAACAGCGGCGAAGTCGGGCTCTATCTCGGCACGCGGCCGGAGAACGTGGGCGAGGCGCTAGCGGTGGTCGCCGCGGAGCTGGCCCGCTGCATCGAGGACCCCGCCACGCCGGAGGAGCTCGACCGCTCGCGCGAGAACCTCAAGGGCCGCATGGTGCTCGGCCTGGAGTCGACCGGCGCGCGCATGAGCCGCCTCGGGGCCTCCCTGCTCGGCGAGCTTCCGCTGCTTTCGCTCAACGAGCTGATCGAGCGGATCGACGCGGTCACGATCGACGAACTGCGCGCGCTCGCAGCCGAGCTGCTCGCGCCGGCGAGGCTGTCCGTCGCCGCTGTCGGCCCCGACGAGGCGCAGCTGCGCGCGGGCCTCGCACCGCTGCTGGACGGCGCCGAGGCGAGCGCCCTGCACGCGGGTGGCGCCTCACGGTGATCAGCGTGGCCGTCGCCGGCGCCGCGGGGCGGATGGGCAGCACGGTCTGCGACGCGGTCGCCGCCGCGCCCGACATGGAGCTCGTCGGGCGCGCTGATCCGCTGCTGGACATCGCGCTCGCCGACGTGCTCGGCGACGCCGAGGTGGTCGTCGATTTCAGCACGCCCGAAAGCGCGCTCGGGAACGCGCTCGCCTGCCTGCGGGCCGGCGTGCACGTCGTCGTCGGCACCACCGGCTTCGACCCCGCGCCGCTCGCCGGCGTGCTGCCCGACGCCGGCGGCAGGCCGGCAAACGCGCTGATCGCGCCCAACTTCGCGATCGGCGCGGTGCTGATGATGCGCTTCGCCGAGCAGGCCGCCCGCCATATGCGCAAGGCCGAGATCATCGAGCTCCATCACGACGCCAAGCTCGACGCGCCCAGCGGCACCGCTGCGCGCACGGCCGAGCTGATGGCGCGGGCCAGCGGCGGGCCGCCTCCCCCGATCCACTCGGTGCGCCTGCCCGGGCTGGTAGCCCACCAGGAGGTGATCCTCGGCGACCTCGGCCAGACGCTCACGATCCGCCACGACAGCATGAGCCGCGAGTCCTTCATGCCCGGTGTGCTGCTCGCCGTGCGGCGCGTCGGGTCGCTCGATCGCTCGCCGTCGATTGGGCTGGAGGGGTTGCTCTTCGACGAGCGCGATAGCACCGCGACGGCGTGAGATACTGCGGGGCATGATCGACCTCGGCGCGATCCTCACGGCGATCATCACGCCCTTCGACGCGAACTTGCGCGTCAACGAGGAGTCGTTCGTGGCGCTGATGCGCCATCTTGCCGACAACGGCTCGGACGGGTTCGTGGTCGCCGGGACCACGGGCGAGGCCTCGACGCTCACCGACGAGGAGCAGCTCGCGCTGATCGGGCTCGCCGTGGCAGAGCGTCCGGCCGGGAAGACGATCGTCGCCGGCACGGGCACCAACGACACGCGCCAGGCCGTCTTCCTGACCGAACGAGCAACCGAGCTCGGCGTCGATGCGGTGCTGTCGGTGACGCCCTACTACAACCGCCCGAGCCGTCTCGGGCTCGTGCGCCACTTCGAAGCGGTCGCCGCCGCGACCGACAAACCCGTCCTGCTCTACAACATCCCCGCGCGCACCGGCACGAACATGCCCCCGGACCTGCTCGCGGAGCTCGCCCAGATCGACGGCATCGAGGGCGTCAAGCAGGCCAACGCCGCGGACCTGCAGATGATCGACGGGCTCGCGCTCTTCGCGGGCGATGACGGCACGCTCGCGCGCACGCTCGACATGGGCGGCGCCGGCGGCGTGACCGTCGCCAGCCACGTGGTCGGCAGGGAGATGCGGCGCATGGTCGACGAGCCCGAGAACCGGGCCGAGATCGACGCCTCGCTGGCCGACGTCTACAAGACGCTGTTCCTCACGTCCAACCCGACGTGCACGAAGGCGGCTTTGAACATGCTCGGCCACGACGTCGGCGGGCTGAGGCTGCCGCTGGTGAGCGCCACCGACGAGGAGGCTGCTGCCGTGCGCGCGATGCTCCAGCGTCACGGCCTATTACCGGGCCCGACCACGCCCGGCCCGCCCGGCGGGCGGGGCGGGCGGGCATCACTTCACGCGTGAGCTCAGCGCTACGTGTCTTGCCGCTAGGCGGGCTTGGGGAGATCGGCAAGAACATGACGGTCGTCGAGTTCGACGGTCGCATCGTCGTCGTCGACGTCGGCCTGCGCTTCCCCACGCCGGAGATGGTCGGCATCGACCTCGTGCTGCCCGACTTCGCCTACCTGCGCGAGCGCGCGAGGGACATCGAGGCGATCGTCGTCACGCACGGCCACGAGGATCATCTCGGCGCGCTGCCGTGGGTGCTGCGCGAGCTGGGCGAGCACGGGACGCCGCCGATCTACGCAGGCCCGCTGACGGTTGCGATGGCTCGCTCGAAGCTCGACGAGCACAAGCTCCGGGACGTTGAGCTCGAGGACGTCGAGCCCGGCGAAACGCTCGAGCTCGGCCCCTTCGGGCTGGAGTTCGTGCACATGACCCACTCGATACCGGACTCGGCCGCGGTCGCGCTCACGACAGACCTCGGCACGGTCCTGATCACCGGCGACTACAAGTTCGATCAGACCCCCGTCGACGGGCCCCCGGCCGACGTGTCGCGCCTGGCCGAGCTCGGCCGCGAGGGCGTTCTGCTCCTGTGCGGCGACTCCACGAACGTCGACCGCGACGGCTTCTCCCCCTCGGAGTCGGTCGTCGGGCCGCACCTCGAGGACGTGTTCGCCCGCTGCGAGGGAAGGATCGTGGTGACGAGCTTCGCCTCGAACATCCACCGTGTCCAGCAGGTGGTCGACGCCGCGCACGCGCTCGACCGCAAGGTCGCCCTGGTAGGACGCTCGATGCGCAAGAACGTCGGCATCGGGCGCAACCTCGGCCACATCGAGGTGCCGGAAGGGCAGCTCGTGGGGGTGCGCGAGATCAGCGACCTCGCCGACGACCGGGTCGTGATCATCTCCACCGGATCGCAGGGCGAGCCGCTCTCGGCGCTTCGCCGCATGGCCTACCGCGACCACCCCCAGGTGGAGCTCAAGGAGGGCGACACGGTCGTCTTCTCGGCGACCCCGATCCCGGGCAACGAGCGCGCGGTAAACGAGACGATCGACCGCCTCTACCACATCGGCTGCGACGTGATCACGCCGCGCGAGGCGCCCGTGCACGCCTCCGGCCACGGTTACGCCGAGGAGGTCAAGCTGATGCTCAACCTCGTCAAGCCGCGCTACGTGATGCCCTTCCACGGCGACTTCAAGCGGCTTCGCTTGCACGCCCAGCTTGCCGAAGCGGTCGGCGTCAAGCCGCGCGACATCTTTCAGGGTGACAACGGGCTCCCACTCGACATCGACGAGGGCGGCGCTCGCTTCGGCGAGCGCGAGCAGGCGGGGATGATCTTCGTCGACGGAGTAGACATCGGCGAGATGGCCGACGTCGCGCTCCGGGACCGGCGCATGCTCTCCGCCGACGGCATCTTCATCGTGGTCGTCACGATCGCCGAGCAGGACGGCAGCTCGGTCGCCGATCCCGAGGTGATCCTGCGCGGCGTGCCCTTCCTCGATCAGGCCGACGAGCTCCAGGAGGAGATCCGCGTGACCGTCGAGGACTCGCTCGCAAGGGCCGCGGGGGAGCAGATCCGGGAGGTGGACCTGCTGCAGCAGATCCTCCACGACGACCTCGCGAAGCTAGTCTACGACCGCCTCAAGCGGCGCCCGATGGTGCTCCCTGTCGTCGTCGAGGTTTGACGCGGCGGGCAGCCGCACCACGAAGCGTGCGCCCGTGTGGTCGGGCTCTTTGCCGATCTGAGAGGCCTCGAGGCTGACGCTGCCGCCGTGCGCCTGGGCGACCGCCTGCACGATCGCGAGGCCCAGGCCGAATGACCCGCCGCGGTCGCCGGCGCCGCGGACGAAGCGCTCGAACAGCGTCGGCGCGAGCTCGGCCGGCACGCCCGGTCCGTTGTCCTCGACGACGAGCTCGACCTGGTCGCCGGCCGCCGCGGTCCTGACGCGGATCTCGGTGCCGGCAGGCGTGTGCCGCAGGGCGTTCTCGAGCAGGTTGATCGCGAGCCGGTGCAGCTCGTCGCGCGCGCCGAGCACCACGGCGCGGTGGATGTCGAGCGAGATCTCGTGCGCGCCGCTGACGGGACCAAGCTCCGCCGCCGCCTCGACCACGATCCTGCCGAGGTCGCAGGGCTCGCGGGGGACGACTCGCGCTGCGTCGGTGCGCGCCAGCAGCAACAGGTCGGCGACGAGCCGGCGCATGCGCTGAGAGCTGCGGAGCGCCGAGCGCGCGGCCTCGCCCTGGTCGCCGGCGAGCGATTCCGCGAGCAGCTCGAGGTTCGCGAGCACGCTCGTCAGCGGCGTGCGCAGCTCGTGGGAGGCGTCGGCGACGAACTGGCGCTGGCGCGCGAGCGTAGATTCGGTCTCGCTGCGTGCGGCGTCCAACTCTTTGAGCATGCCCTCCAACGTGCGCGCGAGCTCGGCCACCTCGTCGTCGGCCTGCGGCTGGGCCACACCGCGCGAGGGGTCGCGCGTGCGCGCGATCTCCGCCGCCGTCGAGGTCAGCTCGGCGATCGGCGCCATCGCCCGGCGCGCGAGCGCCATGCCCGCGAGCAGCGCCAGCGCGCTGCCCGCGAGGACGCCCAGCAGCAGGAACAGCTCGACGCGCTTGACCGTCGCCTCGGTCGGCCCGACGGGCCTGCCGTACTGGAAGGTCAGCTGGCCGATCGGAGCGCCGACGTCGTCGCGCACGATCACGCGCTGGCTGGCTACGCGGTAGCCGTCGATGTTGTGCGGTTCGCCGCTGGGCGGTCCGAACGGCGGCGCCCCAGTCGGGGTTTCGCTGACGACGTGGCCTTCGAGGGCCAGGATCCTGATCACCGCGTGATCGGCGGCAGCGAGATCGGCCAGCGGCGGAGTGACGCTGAACGTGTTGTGTAGGGGATCGACCGTGATCCGCATCTGCGATGGCAGCTGCGTGGCGGTGTCCGCCACCTCGCGGTTGAAGTCCGAGCGGATGCGGTGCACGGTCAGCGAGCCGATCGCCACCGCGAACGCGCACAGGATCACGAACGTCAGCAGCGCCGAGACGCCAGCCAGGCGTACGCGGATAGGCAGCCCGTCGAAAGCGCCCGAGACGCGGGAGATCGCGCGCTGCAGCGCGGCCGTGAGTCTATGCGCGAAGGACGTAGCCCGCCCCCCGGATCGTGTGCAGCAGCCGCGGCTCGCCCTCGGCCTCGAGCTTGCGCCGGAGGTTCGATACGAAGACCTCGATCGTGTTCGTGGTCGAGAACGGGTCATAGCCCCACACCTCGTCGAGCAGGCGCTGGCGCGAGATCACGATGCGCTCGTTACGCATCAGGTACTCGAGCAGCTCGAACTCGCGCTGCGTGAGCTCGATGCTGCGATCGGCGCGCGTGACCTCGTGCGTGTCCGCGTTCAGCGACAGGTCCGCCACGCGCAGCGGCGCCGAGCCTCGCGGGGGCCGGCGCCGCAGCAGCGCGCGCATCCGCGCGAGCAGCTCCTGGCGCTCGAAGGGCTTGACGAGGTAGTCATCGGCGCCCGCGTCCAGGCCCTCCACGCGCGACTCGAGCGCGTCGCGGGCGGTCAGGATCAGGATCGGAACGTCGTCCTCGCTGCGCAGTTCGCGCGCCACCTCGAGCCCATCGCGCTTGGGCAGGCCGAGGTCGAGGATCACCAGGTCGGGTGCGAACACGCGGCCCTGTTCGAGCGCCTGCTCGCCGTCGCCGGCGGTGCGCACCTCGTAGCCCTCCATGCGCAGCGAGCGCTGGAGCGCCTGGGCGATGTCCTCGTCGTCCTCGACGACGAGGACCCGTGGTGCGCGGGAGAAGTCGTTCATTGGTCTCTCTTATCTACGCCTCGTAAAGCGATGGTAAGGCCCCCAGGCAGGTTCCGGTGGCCGGGCGTCGAAGTTGCGCGCGATGCCTGCGACCCGAAAGCGCACCTCCACCCGCTCCTCCGGCGCGAGCCGTCGAGGCTCGCGGCGCTCGCGCCGCGGCGGCGCGCTCGCCCGCCTCGGGGTTTCCTCGCGCGCCTTCGCAGGCCTGCTCGCACCCCTGCGCATGCCCACACTCGATCAGCGCCAGCGCGACATCCTCGGTCTCGCGCTGCTCGCGCTGGCGGTGTTCGCCGGCTTCGTGCTCTACGGGTCGGGTCCCACCACGGCAGGGGGGCGCGCCGGCGAAGGGATCGCGGTCGCGCTCGGCTGGACGCTCGGACGCGCGCGCGGGCTCGCGCCGGTCGCCGTCGCGATCGGCGGCGGCGCTCTGCTGCTGCGGCCTGTAATGCCGGCGCTGCGCCCGTTGCGTGCCGGCGCAGTGTGCCTGTTCGCCGCGGTCATGCTCGCGCTCGCCGCCGGCACGCTCGGCCTGAGCAGCGGACCCCGCGCGGGCGAAGACGCATGGAGCTCGCCGCACCTCCAGAGCCATGGCGGCGCGGCCGGCGAGGCGATCTATCAGCTCGCTCATCGCCTCGTGCAGGACGTGGGCGTGCAGATACTCGTCGTGTTCCTCGCCCTCGCCGCGCTCGTCCTGTTGACGGGCGCGTCGCTGGCGAGCGTGATCCGCGCGACCGGCAGCGGGCTGATCGACACGACGAGAATGGTGCGCACGGCCGGCGGACGGCGCGCGCGCGCGCACGACGCTGCGCCGGCGGGCCGGGACGCCCGGCGCGAGACCCCGGAGTTGCACCCGCCCGACCCCGCACCCGCCTGTCCTCCCGAAGGGAGGGAGCAGCTGATCGTGCGCGCGACCCACGTCGAGGCGCCGTCGCGCGACTGGCAGACGGACGAGGAAGAGCAGGCGTCGCAGGACGAGCGCGAGCCGCACGGCTCGGCGAGCCCGCCGCCGTTCGATCTCGACGCCCCGGCCGAGCAGGAGCCCGCGTGGCATGATCGCGAGGAGCGCGGGGACAGCGAAGAGAGCGGAGAGCTCGCCGCGGTGGGCAAGCAGCGAGCGGCGCTCGTGGACACGGCGGAGCTGACGCCGCAGGGCAGGCTGCGCGGCAGCGTCACCGAGGACCCGGACTTCGCATGGGAGGTGCCCGCCGCGGCCCGTCTGCTGACCAGATCCAGCGGCGAGCAGAGCCGTCCCGACACGGCCGGGCAGGAGCGCATCGCGACGAGCCTGGTCGAGGCGCTCGGGCACTTCGGAGTCGAGGCGAAGGTGATCGGCACCGTCGCCGGCCCGCACATCACGCGCTATGAGCTGCGCCTGGCTCCCGGCACGAAGGTCGCCAAGGTCGCCCAGCTCAAGGACGACCTCGCCTACGCGCTCGCGGCCACCGACATCCGAATCCTGGCGCCGATCCCCGGCAAGCAGGCGGTCGGCGTCGAGGTTCCCAACGCGCACCGTCGCATCGTGAGGCTCGGCGACGTCTTCCAGGAGCCGCCCAAGGATTGGTCGCCGCTGACCGTCTGGCTGGGCAAGGACGTCGCCGGCAAGGCAATCGGTGCGGACCTCGCGAAGATGCCGCATATCCTCGTCGCGGGCACGACCGGCGCCGGCAAGTCGGGCGCCATCAACGCGATGCTCTCCAGCGTGCTGCTGCGCGCGACGCCGCGCGAGGTGCGCCTCGTGCTCGTCGATCCCAAGCAGGTGGAGCTCAACCATTACGAGTCGATCCCGCACCTGCTCACGCCGGTTATCACGAGCCCGCGGATGGCGGCGAACGCGCTGCAGAACCTCGTCAAGGAGATGGAGCACCGCTACGGAGTGATGTCGCTCGCGCGCACGCGCGGGCTGGTCGAGCTCAACCGCGCGCGCGCCAAGCGCGGCGAGCCGCCGCTGCCCTACATCATGTGCGTGATCGACGAGCTCGCCGACCTGATGATGGTCGCCCCCGCCGACGTGGAGGACTCGATCATCCGCCTCGCCCAGAAGGCTCGCGCCGTGGGGATCCACCTCGTGCTCGCCACGCAGAGCCCGCGCGTCGACGTGATCACCGGGATGATCAAGGCCAACGTGCCCTCGCGCATCGCCTTCGCGGTCTCCTCCCAGACCGACTCGCGCGTGATCCTCGACCAGAACGGCGCTGAGTCGCTGCTCGGTGCGGGAGACATGCTCTTCAGCCCCGTCGGAAGCTCGCGCCTGCAGCGCATCCAGGGGGCCTTCATCGACGAGGCGCAGATCGCCCGGCTAACGGACCTATGGCGCCGCCAGGGTGAGCCGGAGCTGCGCGAGGAGCTGCTCGAGGATGTGGAGCCCGAGGCCGCCGAGGGCGGCTCGGACGGGTTCGACCCCGACGAGGATCCGCTGCTGCGCGATGCGATCACGCTGGTCGCAGAGATGGGCACGGCCTCCACCTCGATGCTGCAGCGGAGGTTGCGCCTTGGCTACACGCGGGCGGGGAGGATGATCGACATGCTCGAGCGGCGCGGGGTGATCTCCGGCTACGAGGGCTCCAAGCCACGTCAGGTGCTGATCACCGAGGCCGAGCTTCCGCGCGTGCTGGCCGGACTCGAAGGCGCATCGAGCCAGTCCGGCGTGCCCGCCGGCGGATTCGAAGGCCCGCCGAGCCAGACGGCCGGCTAGCCTCTGCTCTTGCATGCCGGAGATCGGAGCAACGCTGCGCGAGGCGCGCATGCGCGCGCGTATCGACGTGTCGGAGATCGAGGCCCAGACGAAGATCAGGGCCAAGTACCTGCGCGCGCTCGAGAATGAAGAGTGGGGGCTGCTGCCGGGCCCGACGTTCGTCAAGAGCTTCCTGCGCACCTACGCGCAGGCGCTCGGGCTGGACGGCAAGGCGCTGGTGGAGGAGTACCGGCTGCACCACGAGAGTGTCGGCGAGATGTTCGAGCCGATCGTCTCGGCGCCCAGCAGCACCCGCGGGCGACCGCCGCGCAACAGCGCCTCACGGCGCTACATGGTGACCGTGAGCGTGATCGCCGCGGTGATCGTGCTGCTGATCGTGCTGCTGGCCACGGGCGGAAACAGCCCCTCCAAGGCTCCCTCGGCGACCACCACGAGCAGCACGCGCAGGCCGAGCACCCGTCACCACACCGCGCAATCGCCGGCGCGCAGCACCCAGATCGTCGCCCTCTCGTTGAAGCCGACCGCCACCGTATACGTGTGCCTGCTCGGCGAACACGGCCGCGTGCTCGTGCCCGGCCTGGAGCTCGCGGCGGGCGAAAGCACAGCCACGTTCCACGCCAGGCGCTTCGAGCTCACGCTCGGCAACAGCTCGGTGACGATGTACGTGGACGGCCGCGCGCGCACGGTGCCGCCTTCCAGCCAGGCGATCGGCTACTCGATCACCCATGCGCGCGGCCGCCAGCCGCTTGCGCCGGGCCAGCTGCCGACATGCCAATGAGCGGGTCCGGATGAGCGCGCGCGCCGGCATCGTCGTGACCGGCACGGAGGTGCTCAGCGGCCGCGTGAGCGATCGCAACGGGCCGTGGCTGGCCGAACGGCTGCGCGAACTCGGCGTCGACCTCGCCTACACGACGATCGTCGGGGATCGTCCCGAGGACATGAGTGCGGCGCTGCAGTTCATGGCCTCCCGCGGCGTCGACGTGGTGCTTACCAGCGGCGGCCTCGGCCCGACCGCCGACGACCTCACGGCCGACGTCGTCGGTGCCTTCCAGGGCCGGGAGATGGTGCTCGACGAGGCGCTCTCCGAGCGGATCGCCGAGATCGTGCGCCCGCTCGCCATACGCTGGCCGCATCTCGACATGGACGCGATCCTCGCGGCCAACCGCAAGCAGGCCACGATCCCGCTCGGCGCGACCGTGCTCGAGCCCGTCGGCACCGCTCCAGGGCTCGTCGTGCCGCCGCTCGACGGCGCCGCGCCGACTATCGTCGTGCTGCCCGGTCCGCCACGCGAGCTCCAGCCGATGTGGGGCCAGGCGCTCGCGACCGACGCGCTCGCGCGCGTCCTGCAGGGGGCGACCGCATACGAGCAGCGGACGCTGCGCCTCTTTGGCCTGCCCGAGTCGGAGATCGCGGAGACGCTGCGCGTGGCTGAACGCGAGGGCGTCGAGCTCGCGCGGCTGGAGATCACGACCTGTCTCAAACGCGGCGAGGTCGAGATCGTGACCCGCTATGAGCCCCCCGCGGCAGACGTCTATGAGGCCTTCGAGGACGTCGTCCGCCACCGCCACCCCGACACGCTGTTCTCCGACGACGGCAGCACGATCGACGAACAGGTCGCGGCGCTGCTGCGCGGCGACGGCTCGCGACCGCCTCGCTCACTGGCGACGGCCGAGTCGTGCACGGGCGGGCTGCTGGCCGCTCGGATCACGGAGCTCGCGGGCTCCTCGGAGTACTTCCTCGGCGGCCTCGTCGTGTACTCCAACGCCGCCAAGGAGAGCCTCGCGGGCGTCCGGCACGAGATGCTCGAGCAACACGGCGCCGTCTCCGAAGAGGTCGCGCGCGCATTGGCGGCCGGCGCGCGCGAGCGCCTCGGCGCGGACGTGGGCGTGGGCGTGACGGGCATCGCCGGCCCGGGTGGCGCCAGCGCCGAGAAGCCGGTCGGCCTGGTGTGGCTGAGCGTCGATGCGGGCGCCGCCGGGCTGACCCGCTCGGTCAACCTCCCGGGCGGCCGCGGCGATGTTCGCGACCGTGCGGGAACCGTCGCGCTGCACCTGCTGCGCCGGGTTCTCGCCGGCGCCTGAGGCGACGCGATGACGAGGGCGCCCACGGCGCGCCTGTTCGCTGCGCTCGAGATGCCCTTGCCGGTGCGCGAGGCGCTGCTCGGCTGGAGTCGCGGCGCGCTGCCCGCGCTCTCACACGATGCTGCGCGAGCGCGGGAGGGCTCGCGCGACGGCGTACGCCTGCTCGACGCCGAGCTCATGCACGTGACCCTCTGCTTCCTCGGGGCTCGTCCTGTCGCGGAGATCGACGGGCTGATCGCGGCGCTCACGGCGTTCGACGGCTGCTCGTGCGAGCTGGCGCTCGGAGCGCCCGTGTGGCTGCCGCCGCGAAACCCGTGTGCGCTGACGGTCGCGATCACCGACGACGCCGGCGGGCTCGAACGCCTGCAGGCGCGTTTGGCGCTGGCGCTGGCGCTGGCCAGCGGCTGGGAGCCCGAGCGACGCCGCTTCCGCGCCCACGTCACGGTCGCGCGCCTACGCGGACGCCGCGGCGGCGCAGCCGGGCTGGAGGGAGCGGTGCTGCCGCCGACGCCCGCGCTGCGCTTCAGCGCGCGCACGATCTCGCTCTACCGCTCCCGGCTGTCTCCCGCCGGCGCGAGCTACGAGGTCCTCGCAAGCGCCGATCTCGCCGACGGCTGATCGCCGCCGCGCGCGTGCGCTCTAGCCGGCTTCCTCTTCGGGCACGTCACAGACGAGCGTCGTGCCGCCTTCGGAGAGCGTCAGCTCATACCCTGCTGGACAGCGCGGTTCGCTAGCGTCGTCGCAGACGAAGGCGCCTTCGGCGTTCGCGCTCGCGGGCGTGCCGTCAGCGCAAGCCGAGCCTCCCTGTTCGGGTGCCCCGGCGCAGCCCGGGCGGGAGTGCAGTTCGCTGAGGCAGCTTTCGCCGAACGGGGTGCTCGCTTCCCCGGAGGGGGCGCAGTAGAGGATCGAGCCGTTGCCGGCGACGATCGGCGTCGCATCGACCGTGCACTGCGGCTCGCTGCCGTCGGGGCACGTCGGCGGGCCGCCGGCCGTGCGCGCGGACCTCGATCCGTCTTCGCAGGTCGGGGCTTCACGGGCTGCCGCGGCGCCGGAGCCGCCGCTCTGCGCGCCGACGCTACGGTGGCGCCTGCGGGGCCGTCGGGCGGAGGTCCTGCGACGGCGGTGGGACTGCACGCAGGCACGCGCGCCACGCCGCAGAGCGGGCGCGCGCGAGGACGTGCAAGCGGGCTTGCGCGCGAGCGCGGTGCCCGCGAGCGCCATCAGCAGCGCCGCCGCGGCGAGGGCCAGGACGATGAGGCGGGCGAGGCGGCTTGCGGGGATGGGGATCATAGAAGGGGTTGGGTTGGGGGCGTTGACCCGTACCCCATCGGCACGGCGGCCTCAGCCGGCGAGTCCCGATGTCGCTCGTTGGACGCGACCGGCCTCGCAAAAGGCCTTCAGGCCCATCGTGCGCCGCCTGGCGCACGGCGGGCGCCCGGGAGGGCAGAAGGGGGCGCGGGCGGCGGCGGACGGGTGGCGCTGACTCGAATACGAACAACTGTTCCATCCGGGCCCAGGGCTAGCCTGCTCGTTCCATATCCGACCCGAGGAGTCAAGAGCAATGTCCGTGACCGACCAGGAGAAGGCCGCCAAGGCGCGCGATGCCGCCCTTCAGGGAGCGCTCACGCAGATCGAGCGCGAGTTCGGCAAGGGCTCGGTCATGCGCATGGGCGACCCTGGCGCGCAGGTGCGCTGCGAGGTGATCCCCACGGGCGCGCTCTCGCTCGACCTCGCGCTCGGCATCGGTGGCATGCCGCGGGGTCGCATCGTCGAGCTCTACGGACCCGAGTCCTCCGGGAAGACCACGCTCATCTACCACGTGCTCGCCGAGGCGCAGAGGCTCGGCGGGGTGTGCGCGTTCATCGACGCCGAGCATGCGATGGACCCGCTGTACGCCAAGGAGATCGGGGTCGACATCGACGAGCTGCTCGTCTCCCAGCCCGACTACGGCGAGCAGGCTCTGGAGATCGCCGACATGCTGGTGCGCTCCGGGGCGGTGGACGTCGTCGCGATCGACTCGGTGGCGGCGCTCACGCCCCGCGTGGAGCTCGAGGGCCAGATGGGCGACCAGACCGTCGGCGCGCAGGCGCGGATGATGTCCCAGGCGATGCGCAAGCTCGCGGGAAACCTCAATCGCACGCAGACCCTCTGCGTGCTGACCAACCAGATCCGCGAAAAGGTCGGGGTCATGTTCGGCTCGCCCGAGACCCAGCCGGGGGGAAGGGCGCTGAAGTTCTACGCCTCGCAGCGGCTGGACATCCGCCGCATCGAGACGCTCAAGGACGGCACCGAGGCGGTCGGCAACCGGGTGCGGGTGAAGGTCGTGAAGAACAAGGTGGCCGCGCCGTTCCGCCAGGCGGAGTTCGACATCGAGTTCGGCAAGGGCATCTCGACGTCCGGCTGCCTGATCGACCTCGGCCTCGAGCACAGCATCGTGGCGAAGTCGGGATCCTTCTTCTCCTACGGCAACGAGCGCCTCGGCCAGGGGCGCGGGAACGCCAAGGCTTACCTCGACGAGCACCGGGAGATCGCGAAGGAGATCGAAACCCAGGTCTACGCGGCGCTCGGTCTCGGCCCGACCGGGTCGGCGCCGCAGGCCCCTGCCACGCCGATCGACCGCGACACGGAGGCCCCGCCGCCGATCTCCAGCGAACCGGCAGTGGCCGCGGCGTAACGGGGCTGGCGGCACTGGCGGTAGGCTGAACGCCCGTGACGCCAAAGAGGGCTCGAAGTTCACAAGGCGCAGAGCTGCCCGCGTATCCTCTTCGCATGACGGCCGGGCATAGACATTTGCGCTACCACCTCACCGAGCGGATCGGGGAGCGGGTCTGCGGCCCCTACCGGACCCCGGACCCGCGGCCGCTGAGTGTCCGCCGGTCAGAGATCGTGCGGGCCCATAGCGTGGGGGCCGTGGAGTGGGCGAAGAACAGGAAAGCGCCGCTCGGGCTCTAACACCGCACGAACGCCACGGATGGCGACCCGCACACGTACACCGACGCGGAGGTACAGCGGGCCGGCGAAAACGGTGAAGCGCTGAAAAAGCTCCGGGGAGGCGGCTTTCACTACCCGATCAAAAACCGCCGGGACCTGCTCGCGGCTCTCAAAGCGTTTCAGCTCGGCCGCTACGGCGCCGGGGAAGGGTCGGCGGTGGCGCGGTGGATCAAACTGCGCGGCGTGCATCTGAAGCTCACAGCCGCAGCGGTGAGCGTATCCCGCACAGAGCGCAAGGGCCAACGCCTAGGAGACCGCTGCCGCCCGACCGCCAGGAGGCCAAGCGCAGAGACAAGCCCGGCGACCGAGTCGGGCTTCGGGCGTCCTAGGGCCGGGCAACCCCTGTTTCAGTACTCCGCGACTTCGTTCTTGGGATTCGCCCTAGTCCCCGATGACGCTTGTGTACGGGGTCGTCGCCCTCACGCCGCGGCGCGGCGCCTGATTGGCGCGGCGATCAGCGAGCCTGCGCTTCTCCGCGACCGTGGCCGCGGTCAGGCGGCCATTTTGCTGGATCCGCATGATTTGCCCCCTGCGCTTGCGGACAAAGGGCGCGCTGTGGTCAACTCCCACGACCCGGTAGTCCTCAGTCAGCTCCGCGATACGGAGGCTCTGCTGGTCGGTCAACGTGATCGTCGCCATGGTGTTCCTCTCTCAATCAATCCCGTGGCGCAGTGGGGGCCGTTCTCGGCGACCGGCCTGTGGCTCTCGATGTCTTCTGCGAGCTGAGAGACGCGTAGCCGCCTCCTCTCGAAACGCGCGCCGTAACCGACACGCGGCCTTGGCCCGTCCGAGCGCGCCCTAGGAGTGGTGCTGCGACATGAACGCCACCACGGCAAAGACGAGTACTACCTCAAGAAGCTCAAGGGCAACCGAGGTGCTGCCGGCGTGGCCGGCAGCACGGGAGCAACTGGCGCGATGGGTCCGCAAGGACCGCAGGGGCCCAAAGGCGAACAAGGGCCCGCCGGTCCCTTCCCCTCGACGCTACCCGCGGGCCAGACGCTAACCGGGGCGTACGAGGCCGACGGCGCCGACTACAGCAACACCGCAACCGCGATCGCTGGAGCCTCGATCTCGTTTCAGTTCCCGTTGGCTGCCGCGCCCGTTCCACACTTCATCGCCGCTGGCGCCACGCCGCCGGCCCAGTGTCCCGGCACCGTGACGCATCCGAAGGCGCTGTCGGGCAACCTCTGCGTCTACGAGGGTGGTCTCCAGGAAGTCAAAGAAGTAAACATCTACGAACCAGCCACCGGAACCCCAGACGCGAGCGCTTTCGGTGCTGGCCTAGTGGTCACCTCGACCCTCAAAGAAGGTCACTTCTACAGCAATGGCACCTGGGCCGTCACCGGCTGATCAGTCAGACGGCCTATAGCTCGTGGTTCCCTGGCGGCCAGTGTCTTCACTGCCGGGTCGCCGGGGGACCGACGGGCCCGGACCATGAACGCGGTCGGAGTCGTAGAATGACCGCATCCGCAAAGCGCCCCCGCACCGTTGACGCGGCCGGGGGCATGGCACGGGAGGTTTAGGACTCCCATGCGATTCTCACGCTACAGGAGGGCCGTCTGATGGCCCGTCGCAGGAGCTTCACGAGCGAGCTATACCGCGCCGCGACGCTGGGCGGATGATGGCGGATCTAGACACCCAATAGACTGAGATCCTTGGCCGCGCGGTTCTCGTGGCTGATTTGATGGGAGACGGGTTGGAGGTCGCTCAGCCGGACCGGGAAGCTGGGGTTGATCTGGTCGCGTTCAC